>JAXFZD010000017.1:0-71113 GCA_034185265.1 Bacilli bacterium
AAATACGATATGTATATTCAACTCTCTATGGGTAATGATAAACTCTACATCGGATATGCTTCTGGTGAAGAACAACAATCTTCTGAAGTTCCAGTAGTTACTGATTCTGAAGAACCAGTCGAAGCTGTTTATCAAGTCGAAATCAATGGCGTTGCTTATGAAATGGCTGAAGGAACAATTGATTATCCTGAAACTCAAGATTTAGCAATGAGCTATGCTGCATCTGTTAAAGCTGGCGACAAATTCTCATTCTTAGTTAATGGTGTTGCTGTCGCAGCATGGAGTAATCCAGAAGATGCAAAGAACATTAATAATATCAGTGGCAGCCGTGATGAGGCTAAAACTGAATATGAAATTCATAATGATGCTGAAGCAGTTTTCTACTTCAACCATTGGATTGAAAGCGGAAATTATACATTCTGGGTCACTGGTTATGTTGCTGGTGAAGAAGAATCTTCTCAAGAAAGTTCTGAAGCAAGTGGCAAGAAATATGACATCACTGAAAAATATGGTGTAGTTATTGATGGCGTTTGCTATGACACTGTTCACCAAGGAGAAAACTGGGAAGGTTACGATGAATATGTAGCATTTGGTGTTACTGCTCATGAAGGTGATCTCTTATCTTTATACGATAGCTCGACCGATGTTGAATGGTCTAACGTTACAATGAATACCTATTCAACAGGTTTTGCTCAAGTTGGTGATGAAGTCTATTGTACAGAAGATGGTGAATATGACATCTATATCCAATTAAAGTGGGAAGCTGATAGAGTTTATATTGGCCCACATAAATAAAGCATAATTAAATTGCACTTTATTTTATTCCTCTTTATAGCCTAGGGACTTAAAAATCCCTAGGTTTTTAATATCCGAATTCTTATATATAAAAATATAGATTTAATCGAATATATTAGATTTTTGGTTAAAAATTGTAAGCCCTTACATTTTTCTCTTGCATGAGAATATATTTGTGATAGACTTATCTACATAATAGAGCGCTTAAATTATGGCGTTAAATACAAAAGGAGATTTTTCGATGAAGAAAAACAAAATTATCGGCCTTAGTGTTACAGCCTTAGCTTTTGCTGCAGCCGCTGGAGTCATCGGTACCCGTGTTGCTAAAGAAGCTATTCACGCTGCTTATGAAAACCCTAAGACCCTTTACTGCAAAGTAGAAGAAGGCTGGTGGAAAGATGGCGGTGCCGCAGTTGGTGCTTATTATTGGAAGAGCGCTGATGAGAGTGATCACGATGGAAAAAAATGGCCAGGAACAAGAATGTCTTCTGTAGTTTTAGATACTGACGTTTGGAAATTTGAAATTCCAGCAGGATATGACAGAGTTATTTTTACCAGAGTTAACGGAAACGGAGACATTTCAGACTGGGGTGCCAAAACTGCTGATTTAACTGTACCAACAGATGATAAAAATTTATATACACTTGCATCTGAGGATCCAGTTTGGGGGGATCCTGGTGTCCCAGGCACTTGGAGCGTATATGAAGAACCAACAGTTACGCATGGACATTATTTAGTTGGTAATAGCATCTTTACAAAGAAAGAAGCTCAATGGGACTTCGAAAGTGGTTATTTAATGACTGGCTGCGCAGAAGGATATCCAGCATATTGGGAAAATCTTGAAATTGATGAAAATGCTGAGTTTAAGGTTAGATATTACTATGGCAACGAAGATACCAAATGGGTAACAGCTGCATTAGATGAAGAATATTCATTTGCAACCGTATTAGAAGGTGGAAATGTCAAAATAACTTCTTCCGGCACATATAATGTTTACTTACATTATGATGCTGAAGTTCATGCATTCTTAAAAATTGAAGAAGTCGGCGAAGAAACTTCTTCTGAATCAGTTTCTGAATCTGTTTCCGAATCCGCAAGTGAAGAACCTGCTCCATTAGCAGCATCCATTAAGATTAATGAAAATCTTATCCCAATGGAACCTGTTGCATTAGAATATGCAAATCAAGTAGCAAGATGGAAAGTTTCTAATCACGTATTAGAAGATGATGTTGTCAGCTTCTATGTTGCTGAAGAAAAAATTAGTCTTTTCTCCGCACCAGAAGATGAAGAAAACAAAAATAATATTAAAAATAAAGATGATGAAGCTCATGAAGAATATTTAATTCATAATGAAGCTGATGTTGATTTCTATCTCATGAAGTGGAAAGATGGAACCTATTCATTCTGGGCAACTGGATATGAAGCCGAAGAACCATTTGTTGATGAATCTGAAGAAGGATTCTATTACTTAATCGGTGATGGTTCATTCTTAAACGATACATATAAAGATCATCCATGGTCTTATAAAGCTGGTGTCATGATGACAAAGACACTTGAAAGTGATGATTTAGGACAATTATTTAATCTACACTTAACTGAACATGATGTCTTCAAATTAAGACTTGGACAAGCTGCTGAAGGTCAAGGATACGTTGGCTTCTCTAAAGTTGCTGATTCCTTAGCAAAGGTCTGCTTTGAAGAAGATGCTTACGACAATATCGTTGTCAAGACAACTGGTAATTACAATATTTTCCTTAATAAAGAAGGTGAAATCTATATTAATGGTGCTTCTCCAGATGCCGATATCTCTGGTGAAATCTTCTTTGCTCCAGGAGCTGGCGGAGCTCCATTGGCTGACTTCTATCTCTATTCTTGGAAGGAAGAAGGAAAGAGTGAAAAATTAGGTGAATGGCCAGGAACAAAACTTTCTGAAATTGAAGGTGTTGCTGGAACTAACGGACTTAACTTCCATGGAGTCTATGGTGCCTTAATTAAGATTCCTGCAGCAGCTCTTGCTGGTGGAGATCACTTCATCCTCTCAACTGAAGGTGAAGTTGTCAAAACAAAAGACCTCGAATATTTAGATGGTTCCTTCTATGGCATTAACAATAAAGGAGAAATTGATGAAGATAAATCATTAGGCGCTCCAGCTGCCTTAGCATTTGATGTTGATGCCGCTATCAAAGCTGCAACTGGCGAATCTGTCTGTAATATCGAAACTAATAAAGCAAAAACATTAGTTCAAGATTATGACAAACTTGGTGAAGGTCAAAAAGCAGCATTTGAAGATTCCACATTCTACACAATCAATTCTGAAAAAACTGAAGAAAAGATTGATGTTACCGGATCTGCTATCATCAACATGATTAATTCCCACATTGTTAACGGTGGTGAAGGAAGCCTATATAAGACTCTCGGAATGAATGATTCTAACAGAACATTAATCATTACACTTGCTGTAATCGGTGCAATTGCTATTGCTTCTGCAACATTCATTGTCATCTCCAAGAAGAGAAAAGCAAAATAATAACTAAATTGCCTCTCTAATTCATAGGTCTAGGTTAGTTCCTAGACCTATTTTCTATTTATATAAAATAGAGATATTCTAAAAGTAGAAAAAAAGACTATAATAAGCCCATGAAATATTCAATCTTATTCCCAGTAAAAGATCAAAGTGAATTGATTCTTAAAAATTTAAAGGATGTTGTAATTCCTTTTTTTGACGAACAAAATATTGATTATGAAATTTTAGTTTGTCTAGATGGTTCCTCAAAAGAACAACTTCAAATCTTTAATGATGGAGTTAAAGCCTTACCTAAAGAAATCATCTTAACTCCTTATATGGACAAAAAAGGTAAAGGTCATAACGTAAATAGATTAATTGAATGCTGTAATGGAGATTATTGTCTATTTATGGATGCTGATATGGCTACAGACCTTAGCGTTTTCCCATTGATGACTAAAGATATTGGAAAATATACTTGCTATATTGGATCAAGAAACCAAAAAGGGTCTATTTATGAGAAAAAACAAACCTTAATGAGACAAATGATGCATTTTGTATCTAGAAAACTTATTAGATATAAGTTCCATCTTAAAGGAGTTAGAGATACACAGTGTGGCTTTAAAATGTTTAAATCTGATGTAGCAAAACTCATGATAACTAAACAAACAATCGATGGATTTGCTTTCGATGTAGAATATTTATATTTCTTATCGCTAAATGGATACACAATCAAAGAATATCCTGTTATTTGGAAAGATAATCCAGCTTCTACAATTTCTAATGGAATTAATGAAGCAAAAAGATTTGTTAAACAGCTTAAATTAATTAAGAAAAATAAGAAGAACTATATTCTTAAAGAGGAAGAAAAGATATAGATGCTTATCGATAGGTGTGTAGTTGAAGTAAGAAGTGGAAAGGGCGGAGATGGTGCCATTTCCTTTTTACGTGAAAAAAACATGCCTAAAGGTGGTCCTGATGGAGGAAATGGAGGAAGAGGTGGCTCTATTTATTTAGTAGCTAAGAAAAACCTAAATACTCTTCTTTCTTTTCGTCATTCTAGAGTAATTGAAGCTTCTGATGGAGAAAATGGCGATAAAAAGCTTCGTTTTGGAGCCAATGCAGAAGATGTTTATGTTGATGTTCCTGTAGGAACAATCATATATGAAGAAGAAAATAACATATTTATTGCTGATTTAAAGCATGAAGGAGATACATGTTTAGTTGCTAAAGGAGGAAGAGGCGGCAGAGGAAATGCTGCTTTTAAATCTTCAAGAAATAGAATACCTAGAATTGCTGAAAATGGCAGAGCTGGAGTAACTAAACGTATTATCTTAGAGCTTAAAATCGTTGCTGATGCAGGATTAATTGGATTTCCTAGCGTTGGAAAGTCAACTTTATTAAATATTGTTTCAAAAGCTAATGTTCCTACAGCTGATTATCCTTTTACAACCCTTTCACCTAATTTAGGAGTTGTAACTCTTGATGACGGCTATACTCACTTTGTTTTAGCGGATATGCCTGGATTAATTGAAGGAGCTAGTGAAGGAAAAGGATTAGGAATTACTTTCCTTAGACATATAGAAAGATGCAAAGTTTTAGTTCACTGCGTTTCTATGGAAGAAGGAAGAGATCCTTATGACGATTATTTAATTATAAGAAAAGAACTTGAAAAATATGGAAAAGACCTTCTTGAGAGACCTTTTTTAGTTGTCTCAACTAAAATGGACGAAGAAGGAGCTGAAGAAAGAAAAGCTGCTTTTGATAAGAAATTAGGCTTTGAATCTATAGGAATTTCAGCTTTAACTAACGAAAATGTTTCATATTTAATGAAAAAGATATATGAAATTGTCTCAAAAACACCAGAAATAGAGATGAAAGCAGAAGAAAGTGAAGAAGGCGGAATCAGAATCTATGATGCATCTAAAGATGATCAAATTATAGACTTTGAAATCACCCATCCATCCGCTCATTTATTTGTCATAGAAGGAAAGAAAGTAATTGAGAAATATAGAAGTATAAATTTATCAACTAGAGAAGGTATTGAACAACTTATTACTTATTTAAGTAAAATAGGTGTTGATGATGCTTTAAGAGAAGCAGGAGCACAAAATGGAGATAGTGTAATGCTATCTGACTTTGAATTTGATTATTATGAATAAAGATAAGTGGTTATCAATCTTTATTACATGTTTAGCTTCTTTAACAATATTTATTTTTATAGGAGTTTATTTTTTAATTAATTAATATGATTTATTCTTTACGAGGTAAAATCGTAGAGAAGAATCAACATAATACAGTTATAGATGTTCATGATGTATGTTATGAATTTCTTTATTGTTCTTTTATTCCTTTATCTTTAGAGGAGGAAAAATTAGTTTTTATTCATGAAGAGAATAATGAGAACGAACATTATCTTGTTGGTTTTTCATCTACGAAAGAAAAACAATTATTTATCTTACTTATATCTATAAAAGGGATTGGTATAAAGACTGCTTTAGCTTTATTTACTAGTTATCCTTTAGATGAACTAATCTCAATATTAGAGAACCAAGAAATATCAAAATTAGTGTCAATTCAGGGAATTGGACGGACTTCTGCAGCGATTTTAGTTGGCTCTTACCCGTTTTTGATATCTAGACATAGTAAAGAAAAGCTTTCTAACAATAAAGAAGAAGTTAAGAAGGCGTTAGTTTCTTTAGGCTATAAAGAAAATGAATTCATGATGTATTTAACAACAGCTGATGAAGATTCTAGTGAAAATATTCTTAAATCAATACTAGAAAAATTAGCAAAGAAAAATAGGAGGGGATTAGATGGAAAAAATAGAGAATATTAATATACGTCCCGCCTCTTTTTCAGATTTTATAGGTCAAGAGAAGATAAAAAAGATGCTTGAAGTTACTATTTTTTCTTCTGCAAAAAGGAAAGAGTCCTTAGAGCACGTTTTACTTGTTGGACAAGCTGGACTAGGAAAAACTACTCTAGCAAATATTATAGCTAATGAACTTGGCGGAAAAATAATAGCGACAAGTGCGCCTAGTCTAGAAAAAAATGGAGATTTGGCAGGACTTCTTTCTTTACTTAACCCAGGAGACGTCTTATTTATAGATGAAATTCATAGATTAAATAAATCTATTGAAGAACTTTTATATAGTGCAATCGAAGACTATAAAGTTTCGATCACAGTTAATAATAATGGAGTTAGTAAGCCTTTAATCATGAAACTTCCGCCATTTACTTTAATTGGAGCGACAACCAAGATGGGCTCTTTATCACATTCTTTCTATGACAGATTTACTCTTGTATTAAATTTTGAATATTATTCTCAACAAGAAATCTGTCTCATCTTAAAAAGAACAGCCAGAATTTTTAAGATGGAGATCGATGAAGAATCTTGCAAACTCATCGCTCAAAGAAGTAGAGAAACTCCAAGAGTTGCGAATAAAATTTTAAAAAAAATAAGAGATTATTATTTGTATAAAGGATTAAAGAAAATTAACAAAAACGATACCCTGTCTGCCCTGGATTTGTTTTCTATCGATTCTTTAGGGCTTGAAGAACTAGATCGAAAATATCTTTTAACTTTAATAAGTGAATATAAAGGAGGACCAGTTGGAGTATCAACATTAGCTTCTAGACTTAATCAAGAAGAGACTAATCTGATTGAAATCGTAGAACCATTTTTACTTAGACAAAGGCTTATTATTAGAGGTCCTAGAGGTCGTCTTGCTACTACTTTAGCATATGAACATTTTGGATTAAAAAATCCTGATGAAAAAGGGAGATAGCGGGGATTTGCAGAGTTTTTTACTGTAAAACCCACTTATTTTTTCTTCATAGGATTAACAGTTATAGTCTTTAGATATAAAAAATTAAAAATTTTTCTTTTTTTCCAAATATTTATATTTGCTTTATATACTCTTTTAGAGTATTCTTTTCCACGTATCCAGGCTAGAGCCTGATTGTATTTTCTTACGGGAGGAAATTTATGCGTCGTTTCGTATCATATTTGGCCTTATGT
The DNA here is from genome assembly GCA_034185265.1 of Bacilli bacterium. Taxonomy (GTDB): domain Bacteria; phylum Bacillota_I; class Bacilli_A; order RFN20; family CAG-826; genus Alloenteromonas. The sequence continues at coordinate 7,323 of JAXFZD010000017.1, forward strand.
GGCGTAATGCTTCTTGGAGTCGGCATTTCTGTTAAACCAGTTGTTACTTCCATGAACACTGACGTTGCATATTCAGATGGTAAAACCCTTTATTTCAAAGCATCTTCTTATGATGTTACAAAGCAAGAAGAAACTTGCGTTGGTGGTTATACTGATTTCTTAACTGAATATGACTATACCGATAATGGTCAACTTGCTATCGAATATTTATCTGATGTCGTTACATCAAGACTTAATACTTGGAAGATGTCTGAGTATAAGGTTGAAATTGAAGGTTACGATACAATTAAAGTTACTTTAAGAGCAGCTAACAATTCTGCTATCACTTATGAATATTTAGAGAAATATCTTTCATTCTCAGGCCAAGATTATGAATTAGACGTTACAGCAATCGCTGATAAAGATAACGATCCAACCAAAGAAACATGGAAAACAATGATTGATGGAAATGAAGCAGCTATCGAATATATTGAACAATCCGGTTATTCAATTCCTGTCGTTGTTATCGGTGTTAATAGCGAATGCGTTTCCGATTTCCTTGAACTTGTTAAATATTGCGACGAACATACAACTGAAGAAAATCAAGAGACTGGTGAACCAGGAAAATCAACAAATATTGTTGTTTGGGCAAATAGAGCACCAGATGATACTTATGAACAAGCTTCTAAAGATGCTAACGTTGCATCCAGAGTTTTAAAGATTCAAACAACTGCAAATGATAATGCTGTTTGGTATAGAACTGCTAAAGAAAAAGAAGAAAAATCTTCTCCACATTTACAATTAGTTCCAGAATCATCTGCTTTAACTGCAAATGGATATGATCCTTCTAAAGGAAAAGAAGCTTATGAAGCTGCTGTTTTCCTACGTAATATGATCAATGCATCTAGATTAGGAAATAGTGAAAAACAACAATTTATGTTGAATTACACCTATACAATGGATGCGCCAGCTAGCGTAGAAAAATTAATTTCAACAACTTCAATATTAACTTTATCAATGTCAAAGACATTAATTTCAACAATCGTTGTATTTGCTTTAATTGCTTTGATTCTTTGCTTATTTGATAGATTGCTTGGTGTTGCTGAACTTACCGCAGTAACTGGAGTTGCCTTCTTATCATTATTATTATTTACATGTTTCGGTGCTCAATTTAATATTGCTACTTTATTAGGTGTAGCTGTTGCTGGAATTTTAGGGGCATTTGGTTCAATTCTTTATTCACATAAATTAAAGAATGAAATTTATAAAGGAAGAACATTAAAGAAAGCTCATATTGAAGCTTCTAGACGTTCAATGTTACCGATTGTTGACGCTGGTATCGTTTCTATTTTAGTTGGTATCTTCATTTATGCATTTACTGGAGATATCGTCTCTAAATTAGGATTAATGATGATTATTGGTGGAGCAATTTCCATCCTTTGGAACCTCATTATTACAAGAATGCTAGGCTGGTTAGTCTGCAACGATAACACAGTTAATAATAAATTCGCTTCTTACTTAAATATTAATAAAGAGAAGATTCCAAACTTATTAAAAGATGAAAAGCAAACGTATTTCGGACCTTATGAAGGTAAGAACTTCCAAAAAGGAAAGAAGATTCTTGGTGTCTTTACTGGTGCCGTAATGATTGCTGGAATCGTTTGTTTAGCGGTATTTGGCGCTAAAAATGGTGGAGATCCATATAACGACGCTGCTTTAAAACAAACTTCTACAGTTTTAAGACTTGATGTCAAATCTACTGAACAAGGCAAGATTTCTATCCAACAATTTGAATCTGAAGATAAATTATTAAATAGCCAAGGTGACTATTCCGATATTTTCCATAATATCAAAGTTAACGACAAAGTCTTCGCTGATAATGTAAAAGAAATCACGTTATCCGAACTTTCTCACCCAGTATTTGATTCAAGTGATGGTGAAAATGGTACAACTTACTATTATTTCTATTACAGCATCACTTTAAAGAAATCTTACGATTTAAATAAGAATGACTACAAATTTGATTATGGTTCAGATGGTCAATATAACAAACATTTAATTGGATCGTTAGACGATGCATTTGAAAATATCTTCTTAGAAGATGTCTATGGAGATTCAACAGCTTATGCAGTTGAATTTGCTACAATTAATCCAAAAGTTGGTGCTCCATATCTTAAAGACTTAGCAATTGGATTATCAATTGGCTTAGCAGTTGCTGCTGTTTATATGATGTTAAGATATAGACTTTCAAGAGGATTAACTGCTTCATTACTCTCATTTGTTGCTGGTTTTACTGGTATGGCATTCTTTGTTATTACTAGAATTAGTGTTACTCCAATCTTCCCAATTGGTGCGATTGCAGCTGCATTATTAACATTAGTTGCTTCAATTTATATCCTGAACGAAGAGAAAGAATTATTCAAAGAATCTCATGAAAGAGATAAGACATCCTTCTCTAGAAGAAGTGAAAACTTAATTAGAGCTAATTCAACCGCTGCAGCTCCATATTTATTCTTCACATTATTAATCTTCTATATTGGAATTATTCTCTTTGGACTTGGAACAATTGAATACTCCTATGTATATCTCTCCTTAATAATTGGTGGATTATTCGGTGTATCTTTAATCCTTGTCTGCATGACTCCAATGTCAATCTTCATCGCAAAATATCTAGCTAAGATCAAATTCAAACCTTTAAAGAAGAAAAAAGCTAAGAGAAAAGGTGGAGATTTAATGAAGAAAAAGAAAGGTGCAGAGCCAGAAGAGGCAATATTTATCGGAATTAATGATTAATTATGTCATCTTTCCAAGATAAAATAATTGATTACTACGGCTTTTCAAAAGAAGAGGCAAACGATTTGTTTCGTGAACCCTCTTTTTCTTATTTACCTACGCTTGAAGATGAAGAACAAGCTATTATAGCTAAACTTAGAATAAAGCAAGCGATAAAAAATAAAGAAAAGATTTTAATTTACGGAGACTATGATTGTGATGGAATCATGTCTTCTTCAATTATTTTTAAATCAATTATTTCTTTAGGAGGAAGTTCATCAATTTTCATTCCTTCTAGATATATAGATGGATATGGAATCAATACTGAGAACGCAACTAAGATTTCTAAAGCGGGTTATAAGCTTGTAATTTTAGTTGATAACGGGATTTCAGCTAACGAGCAAGTTAAGGTTTTGACTGATGCAAAAATTGACGTAATTATCATCGATCATCATGAAAATAACGGAGATTTACCGCAAAATTGCATAATTATTCACCCTCTAACAACAAAATATAAAGACTTAATATACAACGTTTCTGCTGGTTATCTATCTTTTATGTTCTCGACAATGTTATTAGAAAAAGTTGATGATTATCTTCTTACTTTAGGAGGACTTTCGACTCTTTCTGATCTAATGACATTAAAAGAATATAACCGCGAAATTGTTCGTTTAGCCTTAAAAAATCTTAACCTATATAAATATAAAGAAATAATGTATTTAACTTCAAAAACATTCATTGATGAAAACGTTTTAAATAGTGAAGTTATTCCTTGCATTAATTCAATTGGAAGAATGGACCTTGAACATAAAATTAGAGTTCTTGTTTACTATTTTGCTTCTTCTAGTGAAAGCGAAAAACAAAAATATTCTTCTTGGATGAAAAAAAATAATGATGAAAGAAAAGAAATAACTAAAATAGCCTACGATAAAGTTATTTTGGATCCATTTGAGCCAGGAATTTGCATAATTTCTTCACTTATAGAAGGATTAAATGGAATTCTTTCCAATAGATTAATGACAGAAAATAATAAAGCTACAATCGTATTTTCTCCTTCTAAAATAGATCCAGAAATTCTCGTAGGGTCCATGAGAAGTAAAAAATCATTTTCTTGCTTTATAGCATTTGATAAATTATCTCATTATATCTTAAGAAGTGGAGGACATGAATTAGCTGCAGGAATATCCATAAAAAAGAGTGATTATCCATATTTCAGAGAAGAATTCATGGAATTATGCAAAAAATATCCTCTTGATGATGAAGAAAAGAATTATCTTGATCTATCCATGAATGAACTAACTTCATCTTCTTATCATACTTTAAGAAAATTTGGCCCATTTGGATTTGGCTATAAAGAACCAACTTTTAGAATAGTTGATATGCCGATTTCTTACTTAAGATTTTCAAAAGATGAAAAATATGTCTTAACATATCTTGATAACGATGTAAGATTATTCTCGTTTTCCTTAGGTAAAAGAGAACTCATTAATAAACAAGCGGAAACATTTATAGTAAAATTTACTTTGAACGAATATAGAGGAAAATTCACGATTGATATTCTCTTATCTAGGTAACTAACAATGGAAGAAAAGAAATTAAAACCAAACGGTGGATATCCAATGCATACCTTCGAAGATCTTCGAGCTCTTTATGCTGTCTATATTCGCGATGTTAAATCTAATGAATTAATTAAAAAAGCATATGCTTTCGCCTCTGAAAAGCACGCAGGAATATTTAGAAAAAGCGGAGAAGCTTATATTCAACACCCTATCGAAGTAGCTTATATTTGTGCTCAACTTCAATCTGGTCCAGCCACAATTATTTCTGCTTTACTTCACGATGTAGTTGAAGATACAGATACAAAACTTGAAGTAATTATCGAGCTTTTTGGCGAAGATGTAGGAAAAATAGTTAATGCTTTAACTAAAATTCAAAGAATGAAGCTTTCTCATATGACTGCAGAAGATTTTGAAGCAGAAGATCATAGAAAAATCTTCCTTGGAATGGCACAAGACGTCAGAGTTATCATTGTCAAACTCGCTGATAGACTTCATAACTTAAGAACTCTAGATTCCTTATCTAAAGAAAGACAACTTGCAATTTCTAGAGAAACTTTAGATGTGTTTACTCCAATCGCTCATAGATTAGGTATATATACTGTTCAATCTGAGATGGAAGATCTTTCCTTAAAATATCTTGAACCAGCTAAATATAATGAAATATTAGGTTTAGTTAATGAGAAATATGAAAACCGTAAATCTTCTTTAGAATCATTAAAGAAAAGAATTGCTGACAGCATCTACGCAGAAAAAATACCATTTAAAATTGAATCTAGAGTCAAATCTATCTACTCAATTTATAAGAAAATGTACTTAAAAGGGCATTCTTTTGATGATATATACGATGTTTTAGCTATTAGAGTTATTACAAAAACTGTTGTTAACTGCTACGAAATATTAGGTTTAATCCATCAATCTTATTCTCCAATTCCTGGAAGATTTAAAGATTACATTGCAATGCCTAAACCTAACATGTATCAATCTTTACATACTTCAATTATTGCTGGTGATGGCAATGCTTTTGAAGTTCAAATTAGAACTGAAGAAATGGATCAAGTTGCAGAAACAGGCGTTGCAGCTCACTGGAAATATAAAGAAACAGCAAATAAATCTGCAAAAGAAGAACAAAAAGAAATTGAAGAAAAGCTTCACTGGTTCAGAGATTTTGTCTCTCTTTCAGGCGAAAGCAAAGATGATTCGGCAAAAGATTATATTAAATCTCTAACTAACGATATTTTCGGAGCAAATGTTTATGTTTTTACTCCTTTAGGTAAAGTTATTGAGATTCCTAGCGGTGCTACTACGCTTGATTTTGCTTATAAAATTCATACTAAAGTTGGTGATAATGCAATTGGCGCAATCGTAAATGGAGTTGGTGTCCCACTTAATACAATCTTAAAAACCGGAGATATCTGTGAAATTAGAACTTCAAAAACATCGTCTGGTCCTAATTCTTCATGGCTAGATATAGCAAAAACTGCCTCCGCTAAAGCTCATATTAGAAAAGCTTTACAGAAAAAAGATGCAGAAATTATGAAGGAAGAAAGATCTAAAAATGGAAGACAGTCCCTTCTAGATGCTTTTAGACTCCAAGGATATACTTCAGAAGAAGAAATAGATAAGATACTTTCCACAAACGAAAATAAACTTAGAAATGAATTCCATTTTGATGATTTAGAAGATTTCTATGTCATGATAAATAGTAGAAATCCTGCGCCAGCTGCAGTTTTAGAATTTTTAAGAATTAAAAGAAGAATTGATATATTTGAAAATGCTAAAAGAAAGAATAAAAACCAAAAAAGTTTCGATGATAGCTCGCTTCCTGTCTATGTTAATGGAGGTGTTACAGGTTTAGCTATTTCTTTAGCGCAGTGCTGCTGTCCAATTCCAGGAGATGATATAACTGGATATATAACTAAAGGAAAAGGCATTACAGTTCATAGAAAGTCTTGTCCAAATGTAGCAAATCAATCTAGAAGACTTATTGATGTCCACTGGAAAGACAATTTGGGAATGTCTTCTTATAACGTAGATATAGAAATCTATGCTAACGATAGAACAAATTTAGTCGCTGATATTCTCGCTACTCTTGCTAGTAAAGGAATAGGAATTACGGATTTAAATGCACATTTAATCAAAGAAAATATGAATACAGTTGTTAATTTAACTGTCACTGTTCCTGGATCAAAAGATCTTTCCGATGCCTTTGCTTTACTTTTAGGAATTAAAGGAATCTATTCTGTAAATAGAGTTATTCACTAGAAAAAGCTATAGTTAATTAATATTTACATTAATTAAATTGTTTATTAGATAAAGTTAGTCTATGATAAATTAACCTTAAATTTAAGGAGGTTTTTTGATGGCGTATATAGGTGTAAAAGGAACTCACGATATTTTTGGTGATGAAGCGGAAGCTTATAACTATATCCAAAATGTCTTTAGAGGAGTTTGTGAACTTTACGGGTATAAAGAAATTGTTACCCCAATTTTAGAATACACAAATGTTTTTGATAGATCTAGCGATGAATCTAGCGATGTTGTTAGAAAAGAAATGTACACATTCCTAGATAAAGGAAATAGAAGTGTAACTCTTAGACCTGAAGGAACGGCTGGAGTAATTAGAAGCGTAGTTGAAAAGAAATTATATATAGATAATGATTTGCCTTTAAAAACATTCTATTTTGGACCTGTTTTTAGATATGAAAGACCTCAACTTGGCAGATATAGACAATTTTTCCAAGCTGGAGTTGAAGCAATTGGCGTAGATTCTCCTAGACTTGATGCCGAAACAATTTGTTTAGCAATTCAATTCCTTTGTTATTTAGGATTTAAGAATCTTAAACTTAAAATAAATACTTTAGGAGATGAAGAATCTAGAGCAAATTATAAAGCTGCTTTAAAAGAATATTTTGGTAAGCATATCGATGATATGTGTGAAGATTGTCACCAAAGAATTGAATTAAATCCACTAAGAATTTTAGATTGCAAAGTCGAAAATGATAGAAAATATATCGATGGAGCGCCAAAAATTAGTGATTATCTTTCTTTAGCTTCTAGCCAAAGATTTGGTTTAACTTTATCAATTCTTAATGATATGGGAATTGATTATGAAGTTGATGAAACTTTAGTTAGAGGATTAGATTATTATGGAGAAGTTGTTTTTGAAGTACATGCTCTTTCTCCAAATGGAAATGATTATGGAGCTCTTTTAGGAGGTGGACATTATCAAGGAATTTTATCTACTTTTAATGGACCTAAAGAAATAGACTATGGAGTTGGTTTTGCTATAGGAGTAGAAAGACTTTATTCTTTAATGAAAGACAATGATTTAATTACAGATGAACTTAAGTCTTCTTTAGATATTTATTTAATGCCTTTAGGAGAAGAAGTTCTTGATGATGCATTTAGATTAAGTGAATCTATCCGTTCTTTAGGATATAGCGTGGAAATGCCTTTTGTTCCTTCTAAGAAAATAGGGACATATTTCAAAAAAGCCATGAAACATAATGCAAAATTTGCAATTATTCTAGGAGCTGATGAACTAGAAAAGAATGTTGTTCAACTTAAAAATCTAGAAACTCAAGAACAAAAAGAAGTTTCTATAGATGAATTAGATAAAGCTTTAGATGAAGAATTCATGGAAAAAGATGAACATCATCACGAATAGGAGATAATTATGAACAGAACTGATTTTAATGGAAATTTAAGAGCAGCTGATGAAGGAAAACATGTTGAACTTGTCGGCTGGGTTGCTAATAGAAGAAACCTTGGATCGTTACTTTTTATTGATTTAAGAGATTATAGTGGAATCGTCCAGCTTGTTTCTTCTTCTCCAGATTCTCTTCCAGAAATTAAAAACGAATATGTAATCGGAGTTAAAGGAATTGTTAGAAAGAAAGAAGTTCCTAATAAGAATTTAGCTACTGGAGAAATTGAAGTAGAAATTACTGAACTTAGAGTAATCAACAAGTCCATGCCAACTCCTTTCATAATTGCAGATAAATCAGATGCGTTAGAAGAAACTAGACTTCCTTATAGATATCTTGATTTAAGAAGACCAGTTTTGCTAAATAATCTTAAAACTAGAGCAAAAATCGTAAAAATCTGGCATGAATACTTAGATTCTAAGGGATTTATTGAAGTTGAAACTCCAATTCTTAATCTTTCTTCTCCAGAAGGAGCAAGAGATTATTTAGTTCCTTCTAGGGTTCATCCAGGAAGCTTCTACGCTTTACCTCAATCTCCTCAATTATGGAAACAATTACTTATGGTTGGTGGAATTGAAAGATATTATCAAGTTGCAAAATGCTTTAGAGACGAAGATTTACGTGCAGATAGGCAACCTGAATTTACTCAACTTGATTTAGAAGTATCTTTCATGTCTCAAGATGAAATTCTTTCTCTTCAAGAAGGATTCTTAGCGAGAATATTTAAAGAAATAGTTGGATATGATGTTCAATTACCTTTAAGAAGAATGAAATATTGGGATGCAATGGACATTTATGGATCAGATAAACCTGATACTAGATATGGACTTACTTTAGTTGATATAACTGAAATAATGAAGAAATCGACTTTTGAAGGCTTTGCTGAAGCTAAATATATTAAGGCTATCGTTGTTCCTAATATGGCTTCTCAAACAAGCAGAAAGAACGTTGATGAAGTAGTTGCTGAAGGAAAGAAATTTAAATTAAAAGGCGTCACAGCTCTTAAATATTTGAATAATACTTTGGAAGGTTCATTCACTAAATTCTTAAATGAAGAAATAATTGCTGAACTTATTAAGAAACTTAATTTATCCGATAACGACTTAGTGTTATTCTCTTCATCTTCTTCTAGAAGAGATATTGACTTTGGACTAGGCGCAATAAGAACTATGTACGCTAAGAAATTAGAATTAATTAAAAAAGGTACATATGACTTATTGTGGGTTATTGATTTCCCAATGTTTGACTTAGTAGATGAAGAAAAGGGCATCTATGCTGCTGAACATCATCCATTTACTAGACCTAGAGATGAAGATTTACATTTATTAGACACTAATCCAGAAGAAGTTTTAGCTTACGCTTACGACATTATTATTAATGGATATGAAGCAGGTGGAGGAACTCTACGTATTTATGATCATGATACTCAATGGAAGATTTTCAAACTTCTAGGATTATCTGATGAAGACGTTGAAAGAAAATTTGGCTGGTTCATCAATGCATTTAATTATGGCGCGCCACCTCATGGAGGAATCGCTTTTGGATTAGATAGACTTGCTATGATTTTAGTCGGCAGTGACAACATCAAAGACGTTGAAGCATTCCCTAAAAATCTTCAAGCAAGCGATCCAATGTCAAAAGCTCCAACTCCAGTTGACCAAGACCAACTTGATGTGCTTAATATACAAGTTAAGCAAGAAAGTTAGTATCTATCGATATAATAACTACTAAAAATATACTTTATAATTACTAGGAGATTACTATATGAGCAAACAGATGAGTAAAAAAGAAAAAGAAAAATTAGTTTCAGGAGCAATAAGAAGTTTAGTTATTGATCAGACTAATCAAGCAAACTCTGGACACCCAGGAATGGCTTTAGATTCCGCAAATATCTTATATGCCTTATATAGAGATCACTTAGTTGCATCTCCAAGTCATCCAGAATGGATAAATAGAGATAGACTTGTTTATTCTTGCGGTCATACATCTGCTTTAGTCTACGCAATGCTTCATTTATGCGGATATGAATTAAGCATGGATGACCTAAAATCATTTAGACAACTAGGAAGTAAGACTCCAGGACACCCAGAAATCTCTTTAACTAAAGGAATTGATGCTTCTAGCGGACCATTAGGTCAAGGAATTGCTCAAGCTTTAGGAATGGCAATCGCTGAAAAGCATTTAGAAGCTAAATATCCTGAAGGAAAGAAGATAATGAACCATTATACCTACTGTATATGTGGGGATGGTTGCCTTGAAGAAGGTATTTCTCAAGAAGCAATTTCTCTTGCAGGACATCTTAGATTAAATAAATTCATTCTTATTTATGATGAAAATGGCTCAACTTTAGATGGACCAACTTCAAATTCTTTAACTGAAAACATGGAGCTTAGATTCTTAGCTTCTGAATGGTTAACTATCAAAGTTAAAGATGGAAATAACATAAATGAAATCTCTAGAGCTATTAAAAAAGCTAAGAAATCAGCTTATCCAACATTAATTATTGTTAAAACTAAGATTGGATATGGAACTGTCTTAGAAGGCTCTAATAAAGTACACGGGTCTCCTTTAGGAGAAGAAAATGGAGCAAAAGCAAAAGAAGTTTATGGATATAATCATCCTAAATTCACTGTTCCTGCTGAAGTTTATGAAGAATTTAAACAAACATTTATCGCTAGAGGAGAAGAGGCTTATAAAGCTCATATTGTTGAATTAAATAAATATAGAAACTCTCATCCTTCTGAATATAAAGTTTTCATGGATTCTTTTGATAGGAACGTTGATCCTTACTTAGAAAATATCTCTATTGAGCTTAAAGATGAAGCAAGTAGAGAATCTAGTGGAAGAATGTTAGAAGCTTTAACTAAAAATGTTCCATTTATGTTTGGAGGAAGCGCTGATGTGGCTTCTTCAACAAAGACTAATGTAAAAGGTCTTAAAGATTTCTCTTCTTTAACTCCAGAAGGAAACAACATGAACTGGGGAATTAGAGAATTTGTTATGGCTGCTGCCAATAATGGAATTCTTCTCCACGGCGGATTAGTTACCTATGAAGGATTATTTTTAATTTTCGCTGATTATATGAAACCAGCTATAAGAATGGGCGCAATAGAAGATCTTCCTGCAATTTATGTATTTACTCACGATTCGATTTCAGTAGGAGAAGATGGCTTAACTCATGAACCAATCGAGCAAATTGCTTCTTTACGTTCAATTCCTAACTTTATTGATATTCGTCCAGCAGATAATAAAGAAACTATCGGAGCTTATAAATTAGCTTTAAAAGAGAAAAAGTCCCCGATTGGTCTTATTCTTTCTAGACAAAAACTTCCTTTATTAGATGAAACCGATGAAAAGAAAGTTCAATTTGGCGCTTATAAAGTTAGGGAACATAAAGATGATAAATATTTAATTATCGCTACAGGAAGCGAAGTTAACTTAGCTTTAGAAGCTGCAAAAAGAATAGAAGAAGAAAGAAATATCCATGTTGGAGTAGTTTCTATGCCTTCTATGAATTTATTTGAAAAGCAAAGCGAAGAATATAAGAAGCTTGTTCTTTCTTTACCTAGAGAAAAGACAATTTCTTTAGAAATGGCCGCAACTTTTGGCTGGGAAAGATATGCTAAATTTAATTTAGGAATCAATTCTTTCGGCGCTAGTGGAAAAGAAAAAGATGTTCTTAAATATTTCGGATTTGATCTAGATGGAACTACGAAGAAGTTACTTGACATAATTGATCACGATAATGAAGAAATTAAACCAGCAAAAGTTGAATCTAAGAAAGAAGAAAAGCCTTTAGAAACTGCTAAAGTTGAAGAAAAACCTCTTAAAGAAGAAAAGAAAGAAAAGAAACCATATAGAATTCTTTTAGTAAAAAGAGAAGAACAAATCTAACTTTTTTCTCTTTTAAGAGAAGATTTGAGCAAGAGATTGTTCAATTATTAAAATAATTGGGTATAATAACTTTATGTCATTAAAAAATTACATGATAATTAATAACTACACAGGTCTAGGAACTTTAGCTATTTCTAGAACTGCTTTAACTACGATTGTTGAAAAGTCAATCAAGTCAATGGAAGGCGCTGTTCTTACTGAAAAGAAAAAGAAAAGAGTTCCTTCTCCATTAGATAGATTCTCTTTAAATGACCCAGCAAAAGTAGTTTTTACAGCAGAAGGAAAACTTTTAATTAAATTAAATGTTTCTATCTTTGCTGGAAATAATGTATCTGATACATGCTTAAATATTCAAAAAGAGATTTCCAATAATCTTCTCTACATGTGCGATACAATCCCATGTGAAATAAAAGTTCACGTAGATAAAATCATTTAGTTGACATCAGCTAAATTTAACTTAAAAACACTTAAAAAAATTGATCTTTATGCAAAACAACATTGAAAACGAACTAGAAAACGAATTATCTTCACGTAATTCTTTACAGAAAATAGCGTTGTTTTGCTTATACGATATTTTGGTTTATAAAGAAGTAGATAAAGAAATTGATGTAGTTGACATCATCTCTTCTTTGTGCGAATGTGGCTATGATGAGGCTCCTATTTTTGTAAAAAGTATCGTAATTAACGCTTTAAAACATTTTGAATATGAAATAAAAACTATTGAACCATTCTTGACTAAATGGTCATTTTTTAGACTAAATAGACTAGCTCAAGCTATTTTACTTCTTTCTTTTACTCATTTTTTCTATGTAGAAGAAGATGTAAACAAGAGAATTGTTATAAATATTGCTGTTAAATTTGCTAAATTATATTTAGATGCCAACGACTATAAATACATTAACGCTGTCTTAGATAAAGTTTTAGTTAGGTAAAAGAATGAACAAAGACAAATTATTTACTGTCTCTACTTTAAACTCTCTTTTAAAACTAGAAATCGAATCGAACTCTCTTTTTCAAGGAATCTCCTTAAAAGGAGAGATTTCTTCTTTTAAAGCATATCCTAATGGGAATATTTATCTCTCGATAAAAGATGCAACTTCTTCGATAAATGCTGTATTTTGGTCTTCTTATTCTTCTAGACTAAAGTTTGTCCCTAAAATTGGAGATGAAGTTATAGTTTACGGAGGAATAAGCGTTTTTCAAAATAAAGGAACTTATCAATTTAATATCTTTTCGATGGAACTTGCTGGAAAAGGAGATCAGCTAGAAGCTTTAAAAGCTTTATATGAAAAGCTTAAAGCTGAAGGACTGTTTGATGAAGAAAATAAGCTTCCAATCCCATCTTTTCCTAGAAGAATTGGCGTAATAGCTGGAGAAAATAGCGCTGGAATGAAGGATATTGTTCACAATATTTCTTTAAGAAATCCTTTGGTAGAGCTTTTTGTTTTTCCTTCTTTAGTCCAAGGAGTGAATGCCCCTAAAGATCTTCTTAGAGCCTTAGAATTTGCTAAAAAATGTTCTTTAGATGTTCTAATTATAGGAAGAGGCGGAGGAAGTAATGAAGATTTATCTGCATTTAACGATGAAACTTTAGTTAGAGCTCTTGCGGCTAGTAAACTTCCTATAGTTTCTGCTGTAGGACACGAAATTGATACGACATTATGTGATTTAGTCGCTTCTAAAAGAGTTTCAACCCCAACAGCAGCCGCAGTTTTAGTAACAATAGATCAAAATGAACTATTCTCTAGCTTTGACGAATATTCTCAAAGATTAAATTATTTAATTGGTAAGCATTTATCTAATCTTAGTGAGCAACTCAATAGTTTTAAATCTCGTCCATGCTTAAGTCGATATGATCATCAACTTACTGTAGGAAAAGATGCATTAGATTCGATTAAATCTAACTTTTTAAACGTTTTCTCATCTTATTTTAACGAAAAAATTTCCTCATTTAATCTATATAAAGAGAAGTTAAATACTCTTTCTCCATATAATGTTTTAAATAGAGGTTATTCGCTTTTAGAAAATGAAGATGGTAAGATTATTTCTTCTATTGAAGAAATTAATGTAGGGGAAGAAGTGAAAACACATCTTCATAATGGTATAATTTATTCTAGAGTTAGTAAAAAGGAGTCCAAATAATGGCAGATACATCTAATATTTCTTTTGAAAACAAAATTGAAAGAGTTAAAGAGATCGTTGATAAAATGGAAAACGAAACTCTTCCTTTAAACGAGTCTGTTTCGTTATTTGAAGAAGGGCAAAAGCTTCTTAAAGAACTTGAAGAAGAACTTAAAAAAGCTGAAATTAAAATTAAGACAATTAAAGAAGAAAAAGATATCGAATAGTAAGAATAAAGTAAAATATTAGTAGAAAGTTAGTCGAAAAATGTCCGATAAAATCAAAAGAATTAATGTAAAAGAGATTGAGAACCCGACATTTTTAAAAACGCTCTCTTATCCATCAATTAAGCTTCTTTGTCATGACATTAGACATGAAATAATTGATGCTTGCAGCCAATATGGCGGACATCTTTCTAGTAACTTAGGCGTAGTTGAATTAACTGTTGCCTTACATAGAGTTTTTGACTTTAACAAAGATAAATTAATCTTTGATGTTGGCCACCAATCTTATGTTCATAAGATTTTAACAGGTCGCTCTTTAACAAAAATAAAGCAAAGAGGTTATATTTCTGGATTCCAAAAACGCAGTGAATCTATTTATGATCCTTATGAAGCAGGGCATTCTTCAACTTCAATTTCTGCCGCTCAAGGATTTGCCTTAGTTAGAGATTTAAAGAAAGAAAACTTCGATGTAATCGCACTTATTGGGGATTCTTCCATAGTTAACGGTTTAGCTTTTGAAGCTTTGAATTCCATTACAGAAACACATTCTAAAGTAATAATTGTCCTTAATGACAACGGAATGAGCATCTCTAAACCTGTTGGAGGAATTGGAAAGTTCTTTAGAAAAGTTTCCCTAGATAAAGCCTATAGAAAATTTAAAAAAGGATACAAAAGAGTTCTCTATAGAGGAACTTTGGGAAAGAAATTTGTCGATTTTACATCTTCATTTAAGAACGCATTAAAGCGTAGATTAGTTCCTGTTACCATGTTTGATAACATGGGTTATACATATTTAGGCCCAATTGATGGACACGATATAAAAGCTCTTGAAAAAGTCTTTAAAAAAGCAAAAACATACGATAAATCCACAATTATTCATGTTAAGACAATAAAAGGAAAAGGTTATAAATACGCTGAACTTGATACAGCAGGATATTGGCACGGGGTAACTCCTTTTGATATTGAAACTGGTAGACCAAAGAAATACCATCCAGGTTTAATTTCTTGGAGTCATTACATTTCTGATCTAACTAGATTAATGATGAAAGAACATCAAAATTCTTTCTTAATTGTTCCTGCAACCCAAAAAGGAGCTGGACTAGGTCAATGTTTACAAGAATTCCCAGAAAGATGTATTGATGTAGGCATTTCTGAAGAACACGCTCTTACTCTTGCTGGCGCTATTGCTTTGAACAATATGCACCCAATTGTTTCGATATATTCGACATTTTTACAAAGAGCATACGACGAACTTTCTCATGACTGCGCTAGAATGGATGTCAGCATGACAATTTTAATAGAAAGAGCTGGACTCGTTGGGGGAGATGGAGAAACTCATCAAGGAATTTATGATGAAGCTTACTTAAAATCTATTCCAAATATCATTTTAACTATGCCTTCGACTAAAGAAATTGCTTATTCATTGTACCAACAATCTTTTGCTCATCATGGAATATTCGCTATTAGATTCCCAAGAGATTTTGTCCAAGAAAGAGAAGATTATCACCCAATTCCTTTACCTTATTTAAGATGGAGATGGGCGAATATTACTAAGAAAAAAGATTTAGCAATCATTTCAGTTGGTCCTCATGCAAATGAACTAGAAAAACTATTAAGAAAAGAGGGAGTTGAAGCTGAAGTTATCGATCCAGTCTATATTTTCCCAATTTTAAAAGACAATTTAATTCTCTTACTTTCTTATAAAAACATCCTTATTTATGATGCTTATGCAACTAAAAACGGCTTTGCTGAATCAATTTTATCTGAATTAATGCTTCTTTCTTATAAAGGAAGTGTTTTTGTTAGAGCAATCCCAAATATGTTTGTTTCTCAAGGAACTATAGTTGAACAAGAACAAGAATTCGGATTACGCCCAGAACAAATCTTAGTTAAAGCTAAAGAAATATTAGAAAATACCAAAAAAGTTAAATAATTATCGAAATATTTTTTATTTTTGTTAACATAATATTGTATGACTAGAATAATCATGCATATTGATTTGGATGCCTTTTTTGCTAGATGCGAAGAAATTAAAAATCCTTCTTATGAAAAGGTTCCTTTAGCAATTGGAACTAGAGGAAGAAGCGGGATTATTTCAACTAGCAACTATGAAGCTAGAAAATATGGAGTTAGATCAGGTCAACCAACATTTTTAGCAGATAGAAATTGTCCTTCTTTAGTTTTAGTTCCTCCAGATTTTTCTTTTTATAAGAAAATGTCTGATAAATTCTTTAAATTTATATCTTCTTTTACAAAAGAAATAGAAAAAGTTTCGATAGATGAATGCTTTTGTGACGTAACTTCTTTACTTTATAATCATAAATCTCCCATGGAATTTCTTTCTTCATTACAGAAAAAACTATTCGAATTAACTTCTTTAAAATGTTCAATAGGGGTTGCTCCAACTAAATGGCTAGCCAAAATGTCTTCTGAAATAAAAAAGCCAATGGGAATCACAATTTGTAGAAGAAAAGATATTCCTAATATTATTTATCCGCTCCCAATAGAATCTTTCTGGGGAATAGGAAAGAAAACTTCTCCTAAACTCAGAAACTATGGAATAAACACAATCGGAGAGTTAGCTACTGCAATAGAACAAAATGATCCTTTAGTCTCTAATTTATTAGGTAAATTTTATTTTACAGTCAGAGAATGGATTAAAGGATATGGAGAAGACCAAATAAATAAGGAACCTTTTGACCCTAAATCTATTGGAAATCAAGAAACTTTGATGGAAAATTCTACAACTTTTGATCAAATAGAAGAGACTTTATATAGACTTGCTGAAGAAGTTTCTTCTAGAGCTAAGTCTTCTAAAAAAGTAGGAAAAACTCTTTCAGTTGTAGTTAAAGATACATCTTTCCATCTTCATTCAAAAAACGTTAGCTTACTTTCTCCAACTAACGATTTCTCGACTATTTTCTCTAAAGCCTCCTCGATATATAGACAATATTTTGAAGGACAAGAGATTAGATTAATCGGAATAACCCTAGAAAGACTTGAAAATATAAATAAAGAAGAAGCCCAAATGTCTATCTGGAATTATGAAGAATATGAAAAGAAAGATAAAACAAATATTCTGATTAATTCTTTAAACAAGAAATTAAAGAAGAATTCATTAAAAAGAGCGAGTGAGATTAAAAAATGAAAGAACTCGAAATACATGAAGCTTTAGACAACTATGTTGATTATCTTTATTCTTCTAAAGGACTAACAAAAAACTCCGTTAAAGCTTATGAAGATGATATCAAACGTTTTTTAGCTTATTTTCCTGATAAAAAGCTAACAAATCAGCTTAGCGACTATGATTTAGAAGACTTTGCGAATCTTTCTGCTGAAGATGGACTTTCTCCTTCAACGATTTCTAGACGACTTTCTTCTTTATATAACTTCTTCGTTTATCTTTCTAATCATGAATTAATGGAATTTTCTAAAGAAAAGATAGATAGACCGTCACTTCCTGAAAGATTTCCTTCTATTTTAACCGTTGAAGAAGTTGAAGATCTTCTAAATGCACCAAACATTGAAAAAGAAAGCGGACAAAGAGATAAAGCAATGTTAGAAATTATGTATTGTTCAGGTTTAAGAGTCTCAGAACTAGTTGCTTTAAAAATGAGAGACGTCCATTTTGATAAACAAATAATTTCTATTAAGGAAGGAAAAGGAAGGAAAGATCGAAATATTCCTGTTTCTAAATTTGCTTTAGATTATCTAGAGCAATATATTCAAGGATATAGACGCTCAAATAAAGGAAAGAATTCTCCTTATATTTTCTTAAATAGAGATGGCAAACCTGTCTCAAGAAATTATTTCTTTAAGCAAGTTAAAAAATATGCTGCCGAAGCAAATATAAATAAAAGCATTTCTCCTCATACATTAAGACACTGCTTTGCAACTCATCTAATAGAAAACGGTGCTGATTTACTTTTAGTTTCTAGAATGCTTGGACATTCTTCTTTAGAAACTACTCAAATTTATACTCATTTATCCTCTCAAAGAATTCTTCAAGCTTACGATAAATTCTCTAAAAAATAAGTATCATTAAACAAACATTATTTATTAAATAATGTATAATAAAAGCATCTTTGAGGTAATAACTATGTCAAATTACAAATTTAACCGCGTTTTCTTGATTATATTAGATAGTGCTGGAGTTGGAGAAGAACCTGATGCAGCGCTTTTTGATGATGTAGGAACAAATACTTTTGCTCACGCAGCTGAATCTATTAATGGACTTAACGTTCCTTATATGGAATCTATGGGTTTAGGTGAACTAGATGATATCATGGGAGTAAAAGTAGTTAAAGATCATCCTCATAGTTTTTCTCTTAGACTCAGAGAAACTTCTCTAGGAAAAGATACAATGACTGGTCACTGGGAAATGATGGGCATAAATACTAAAAAACCTTTCCAAACATTCACAGATACAGGATTCCCACAAGAACTGATCGATAAATTAGAGAAACTTATGGGACATAGGATAATCGGAAATATCTCAGCTAGTGGAACTGAAATTATTAAGCAACTTGGCGAAGAAAGTATGAGAGATAATTCTTTAATTGTTTATACTTCTTCAGATTCTGTTCTTCAAATCGCTGCTAATGAAGATGTTTTAGGACTAAATGAACTTTATAGATGCTGTGAAATTGCTAGAGAAGTTTGCATGGAACCTAAATATTTTGTAGGCAGAGTTATCGCTAGACCCTTTAGAGGAACAAACGCGTCTAACTTTGTTAGAGATGGCGCTGCTAGACATGATTACACAGTTTCTCCAACAGCTCTTACAGCTTTAGAAATCTTAAAAGATAATGGGTTAGAAGTCTCTGGGGTAGGGAAAATTAATGATATCTTTAACGGAGTAGGAATTACGAGAACAATTCATACAGCTAAAAATGTAGAGGGTATGGATGAAACTATCCGTCAAGTTAAAGAAGAAGATTATAAAGGATTATGCTTTATTAATTTAGTAGAATTCGATTCTGAATATGGACATAGAAGAAATCCTGTAGGGTATGCAAGAGCTTTAGAAGAATTTGATGAAAAGCTTGGAGAACTTCTAAAAGTAATTAAAGATGATGATTTAATTATGATTAGTGCAGATCATGGAAACGATCCAATATATAAAGGAACAGACCATACAAGAGAAAAAGTCCCGCTACTTATCTATTCTAAATCAATAACAAACGGAAAATATCTAGAAGAGAGACCAACTTTTGCCGATATAGGGGCAACTATATTAAAGAATTTCCATTTAGACCATTCTTCTTTAGATTTAGGCTCTCCTATAGAAGAAGTTCTCTCTTAAATAAATCTATAAATTATTTTCTTTGCTAGATAAGCTAGCGCAGAAATAACTAAAACAATAATTACACAAATTACAGCGATAGCAAATATAACCGCTAGGTTTCCTGGATCGGTGTTTCTTACTGCGCTTATCATGCATCCTAGACCATCACCAGTATTTCCTGAAATTATTTCAGCCATAATCTCAGTTTTTAGCGATAAAGCAAAAGAAGAAAGCAATCCTATTCCTATATAAGGAAGAGATAAAGGAAGTCTAATTCTAAATAAAATATCTAGATATGAGGCTCCGTCTACTTTAGAAGCATCTAGAACTTCTTTTTCTGTTGAACCAATTCCAGCAGAAATCGCTTCATATAAAATAGGCGTTGCAAGCAATACAACTATATAAATTGGAGCGTATTTTACTTTAGATAAAGCAATAATAAAGAAAACTAAAGTCGCTGTAGGAATTGATTTTAATACGCTCATTAAAGGAATTAGGAATTTATAGATAAATTTAATTGATCCAGCAAATAATCCTAAAACTAGGGCTATAGCAAAAGAAATTATAAATCCTAAAAAAGTTCTATATAAAGTCATCCCTAAGCTTGCGTAGAAATATTTTGAATTAAGAGTATTTCCCATCTCAAAAAAAGTTTCATTTATCGAAGGGAAAACTAAATTACCTTTTCCAATCGAAGCTGAAAAGATGTACCAAAGAACAAATATAAATATTATTCCTAAGGCAATAGGGGTTCCGTTATTAATAATAAATTTCTTCACTAGTTGCACTAAATCCTATTGTTTCTAAGAAAGAATCGACTGATTCTTTATTTTCTTTAGCATTTTTAAATCCTAAACCTAAAGAATTTTCTTTTAAGACTGTTTTAAGTAATTCTTTATTCGCTCCAAGTTTAGCTGCAACTTGAAGATCCTCATAAGAAGTGAATATTTCATCGATAATTAATGGATTATCTAAAAGATAATTTACTTCAAATTCTAAGGTAGAAAGGAATTTATCCGCTTTTTCTTTTTCTAAATCTTTATGAACAAAGACAGAAGCTTGAGTAATCATCTTACCGCCACTTTTTGTTTTATATAATTCTTGGATATTCCCGACTACTTTGGCGTTTTTGTTTTTACTTAGAGCATTAGATAACGCTGGTTCAGCGACTAAAACATAATCTAGAGGAGCATTATCTTCGTCAAGTTCATCATAACCTAAGATTAGATTTCTAGCCGCATTAGAATTATCTCCGCCGTAATAAATATTTGTAAAATTCATCTCTGAATAGACATAACTAAATAATTTAGCTGGTATATCAGTTGCTGTTTGGAAGATAAATATTGGGTCATCAGCGTCTAAAGTATCGTTTTCATCGTTTCCTGTAGAAACTAAATAGAAATTACCAAAAGTTAAGATTGCAGCTAGCTTATATGAAACATTTTTCTTGGAAATTAAGTTACATCCAGCATTGGTTGGAGCGATAACCACATCTTTATTTCCAGCTAAAAGCCAGGCTTGAACGTTAGTTGGATCGTTAACTTCAACATTATCTTCAAAAACGTGATTATATAAGCCTACCGCTGGAGCTCCTTTAGGAGAAGCTACAGTAACTTCGAGGTTTTCTTTTGGTAAAGAAGATCCTTCAGTAGAAGAAAGTTTTTCACTAGATTCTTCTATAGATAATTCAGTTTCGTGAGTTTCAGATTCTTCTTCAGTCTCAGAAATAGCTGATTTAGTCTCGGATTCTTCAGTTTCTGAAACTTCAGGTTCGGATTCAGAAGATTCAAAAGATTCTGAAATAACTAAAGATTCGCTAGAAACAGAGGATTCTACTGATGAACTAGTCGAAGAAGACTTTTTCTGAGAGCAAGAAGCAAGTAAAGCAATTGAGCTTAAGATTAATAAGTATGAGTTAATTTTTTTCATAAAATAGGTTCCTTTAATTTTGCACAAAAGATTTTATATCTTTTAATTAATATAAATCGTGATTATAATCACACTATGAAAAATATTTTAAATACCTTAAACATTGAAGATCTAAATAACTTCAAATTAGTTAAATTGGAAAAAGAAGGAATCTTATTTAGAGAGAATGATGTATGCATGCATGTAGGAATAATAAAAACAGGGGAAGTTAAGATTTCATCGTACTCTTTTGATGGAAATGAGATTGTTTATAACAACATAAAAGTCGGTGAAATGTTTGGAAATAATCTCTTATTTTCACTTAATCCTATTTATAGAGGAAATATAATTGGAAGTAAAACAAGTGAAATATATTTAATAGATAAGACATCTTTATTAGATTTGCTTTCATCAAATAAAGAATTTCTTGAGTCTTTTTTAGAATATGAAGCTAATTTAGGGTTATCTCTAAATTCTAAGATCAAATATCTTTCTTTTAATAAGATAGAAGAAAGATTTTTATATTATTTATTCCTTCATGAGAATGAAATAACTTATAAATCAGTAAAATCTCTAGCAGAAGAGCTCAACGTTCAAAGAGAAAGTCTTTCAAGAATGCTTACAAAGCTAGAAAAAGATAAAATAATAAAACGAGAAGAACATAAAATTATCAAGTTATGATTTTGTCAATGAAAAACCTATTTTGCCTTTATATATAAAATAGTTTATAGGAAATATTATATTCTTTCAGCCATCATTTCTTAGGTTCTAAAACTTTAATTATTTTGTTTGATGAAAATAAAATTAAAGCAATTGATTAAAAATAAAATTGACCAGATTGTTTGATCTTTATTTTTAATCTTATCTAAAGTTTCAATGTGCAAAATTATCAATACATTTTTATATAAACTGACAAAAAATAATGAGTAATCCTTTTTTGAATAACTAAGAGGGTATATTTATATTAGTAGAAAATTAGTAGTTTTATAAATTTACTAATTCTGTGGATAAGTTTGACTTTTCCTAAAGATTGTTTGAATCATATATAAAATTATATATCTTATGTGTATATTAAATTCTTCAGTATTCATCGAGAGAATTTTATATTTTGTTAACATAATAACTATTATGCGAAGTTATAAAAGAAAACAAAATATTCATGAGAAAAAAGCAAAATAAAACCACCGCTACTGCTCTTCGGTGGTCTTTATAGTCAAATTTACTTTAATAAATTGACATATTTTGTTATAAGTTCTTCTAGGTTAATTTCTCTTCTATTTGCTGCTAAGAATAAGTGAACTAGGACATCTTCAACCTGAACGATAACCCAACCTGAATTTGCGTTTCCTTGTCTTAAAGAGACATGTAAATTTTCCTTTTCAAGCTCTTCTTCTAAGATATCAGGAATCGCATCTAGAGATGTTACGTTTATACAAGTTGCTAGAACGTAATAAGAGGCGAATGGAGACATCTTTGAAACGTCAATCAAAGATACATCCTCTACTTTATGATCTTCTAATACCTGTTTAATTAGTTCAGCTTCTTTTTTTGCAACATTAACCATTAAATTTTCTCCTTTAAATAATATTCAAAAAAATCTTTAGATAATTTATTATCAATTGAAAAACCTTTTTCTAATAAAAACTTCTTAACTTCATAGACTACGAGTTTCCATCCAGACTTAAAATCTTTTAAGCATGCATTAATCATCTCAGAAGAATCATAATCTCTAGTAGGTTCAATTTTATCTGAAGCATAAATAATCTTACCTAATAAAGACATTCTAGCTTTACCTGTAGAATGATATTTAATCCCCGCTTCTAGAGTTTTATCTAGTTTAAAATATTTTCTAGCAATATCTATAGCTAAAAATTGATGATAAGTCCAGGAAGGAAAGTCTAAATATTCAGGATGAAGTTCTCTCATTAATCTATAAGCTTCTTCCTTAGGAAGAGACTTCGCAATATCGTGAATTATCCCTGCTTTATATGCTACTAAAGGATAATAATATCCGTTAGAAAGTGTAATTTCCGCAGCTAAATGAGCTACAGAAAGAGAATGAGAATATCTATGAGGAGTTAATTTTTTAGCGATTTTCTCTAAGAAATAAAGCTTATTCTCTTCTAAATAAGTAATTTCTTTGGAAGATAAAAGATAGAGTTTTTCTAATCTATTTATATAAGAAGTTATTTCTTTTAAGTCAACTCTTTCAAAAGGAAGAGTTAATTTATTTGTTTCTTCTTCATTTTTAAATGGTTTTAAATAAATAAATCCTTTAAAAATAGGTCTTTTATAATCTATAAATGCTCCAATAAAATATTTATTCTCATAGATAGATAAATCTTCTTTAGAGAAATCTTCTTCAAATACTATTCTATAAGAATCTTCTTTAATCTCATATTCATCTAGGAAAATCTTAATTAAATTCTTTCTATGCTCTTTAGATACATATCCGTCTTTAGATATAACAAAATAAACTAACGAATCTTTTAACGAAGAAAGATAGCTAAAAACATTAAACTGATTTTCGTTAAATGGATCAAAACTAGAATAATATAAATATAAATTCTTATGATTCATCTTAATCTCTAGGTAGCACTATTCGAGGATTTTTCTCATTTCTTCTATATAAAAGAATTGTATGCCCAACTCTACTAACTATTTCTGCATTAAGTTTATTAGCTATATCTAAAGAAACTTCTTTAACTTCATCTATAGAAGCACTAAGAAGATTAACTTTAATTAATTCATTCGCTCTAATACCTTTATCTAGAAGTTCTATGAAATTTTCATGAACTCCATTTTTCCCTATGCTATAGCGAGAAGTAATCGTATTTCCTAATCTTTTAAGATACTTAACTTGATTTTTACTTAGCATATATTACAAAATCTTGGCTCTAGAAGCGTATAGAGCAACTCCTTTAGGAACATAGATTCTATATCTTTGATTTTGTCCTTCAAAAGAAAACCAGCCTAGTCCTGCAATTCCAATATCTCTTCTACCTTTTTCTTCAATTTCTAAATCAAAGATATCAAAGTCATTTTTAGAAGTTACTTCGTTAGAAGCAGGTAAAAGATCTTTATTTGCTTCTAAATTATCAAATAATCTCTTAATTTCTTTATCTGAGAATCTTTCAACAGTTACTGAAGAAGGGAAATAGCAGTCTAAAGCGACTTTTTCATCTGAAAGAAGATCTAATCTAACTAATCTTCCAAACATAATGTGAGTTTCTTTAGATAAAACCATTTTTCTCTTCTTTAAGGTTTCCATATCAGTTAAATCTAAAACATCTCTTTGATTTAACTTAATTAGGATTGAATTATCTATTGCAATACCTGGAGTATCGAATACGTAGGAAGAAGAATCTAGAGGAATTTGCATAACTTTAATAGATGTTCCTGGATAATTTGTTGTTAAAATCTTTCTTCCTGAAGAATTTTGATAATGTTTTAACATTGCAGAAAGGAATAAAGTTTTTCCAGCTCCTCTTCCACCAATAATATAAACATCATGTCTAGCTCTTCTTTTTTCTATTTCTTTACCAATTAAAGTTGTATCGCTTCCGCTAGAAAGAGAAGCTAAGAAAACATCTTCGCTTTTTGCTGGAAGTCCAGCAACTCTAAATCTATGAGCAACATATTCTTTTAAATCTTTATCTTTAACTTTAGCAGGTAGTAAATCTCTTTTATTTGCAATGATTAAAAGATGATTATTACGGAGAATCCAAGAAATATCTGCATTAAAAGTAGTTTCAAAAGAGAACAAGTCTACAACATAAACAATTAAAGCATCGCTAGCTTCAGCATCTTTAAGCATTGATAAATAGTCATCAGAAACTGCAGGAGTTGCTTGAACAAAGTTATATTTCTGAGCTTCGTAGCATTTATCACAGAATAAAATAGATTCGGGTCTAGCTTTTTCGACTACTTCTGGCTTAATATAACCGATTTCTCCAGGATTTTCTGTTTGGAGAACTTCTCTACAGTTATAGCAGCGACGAACAAGATTGAATTTAGACATACATTCTCTCCTTATAATCTATTAATAAATTTTCTTTTCTCATTTTTTCTCTTTTTGGTCTATCGAAATGTCTATTGAATTTAGTCCATGGGGGTTCAATAGATGGATCAAGAGGTTCTAGAAGAAGGGTTCTAATTCCAGCTTTATTTCCAGCTATGATATCAGTTTGAATCTGATCTCCAATTAGAATTACTTCATCTTTAGACCAATTTTCTCTTTTAATAAGTCTTTTTAGAGGACCAGAGAAAGGTTTTCTCATTAAACAAGAGCAATTTACCCCAAGAACTTCGGCTATTTTTTTAACTCTTTTTCCTTTGTTATTCGAACAAATGTAAATTGTTAAGCCTTCTTTCTTGAGAATATTTATTAATTCAACAGTTCTTCCTTCAATTACTTTTTTCGAATAAGGAAGCAAAGTATTATCCAAATCAAAAAGTAAGACTTTGAATCCGTTATTTTTGAAAAAGTTTACGTCTACATCAAAAATGTTATTCGCATAAGCATAAGGAATAAACTTTTTATTCATGCCGATATTTTACAATAAGGAATATCATCTTTCTAGGACAAAGATAAATATTTATCTTTAGGTTTAAAAGTCATTTTTGGAGGATTAAAGAACGATAATTTTTAATATTTTACGAAATAATCCGCACTAATTTCATTGATAAAAAAATGCAATCATACTATTTTAGCATAATTGCAATTTATTCTGTATATATCGATATAAAATCTACTAATTTATAACTAACAATAAACTATATATTTACTATTAGAAGTCATCATCTCCAAATATAGAAATTTGTTCAAATTTTTCTTTTCCAAAGTCAGAATCGCTTGGCATTATTTCTTTTATTTGAGGTTGAGAAGTTTCTTGATCACTATTATTAGATTCTTCAGAGACTTCATTATCATTATTTATAATAGAAGGAGTTACAGCTTTTGTATTTTCATTAATTACTTCATCATCAAATAAGTTAATATACTTAATTAATGTCTTCTTAGGTAACGCTATATCCCCTGACTTAGCATATTTATCCATTGGAGTTAAATATAAATCAGGAACAGTAAATTCAATTCTTTGTCCATTGGTTAAAGTAGCAAAGAATCTATAAACTTCGTTCTTATCGTTAACTTTATAGGCAAATACAAGATTATTAGGATCGTTTTTAAAGCATTTAAATAGCGTTGTAGCTTTAGAAAGTCTCTCCGATGGAGAAATATTCATCGTGGAGAAAACTCTTAGATGTCCTCCATCAGTAACTAATATAATTTTCTTATTTCCCTCATCTAAGTCAATTGGGATTAAAGAAGCCACACTGCCACCTTTAAAGCTACCGGCTTTAACTCCTGAAGAAGAAGTTGAAGTTACGGCGATTAAATTCTCATTATATAAAGTAGCTAAGCCGTTATTAGCTAAAACTAAACAATATGTATCTCCGCTAGTTTGAATTGCACCAACTACTTCATCATCAGCAAGAAGTTTCATTGCTCTAATTGGTCTATTGTATCTAGAAACCGGAATTGAAGAGACTTTTATACGTTTAATCATTCCTTTTCTACTAGCTAAGACAAAATATAGATCATCTCTAAACTTTCTAACGATAAATGCTTTAACTATCTTATCATCCGCATCTAAAGAAATCGCATAATTAACATGTAATCCTTCATCAAGCCACTTACTAACTTTAAGAAGATGAACAGGAACATATAAATAATTTCCTTTAGAAGTGAACATAACAAGGTAATCTGTAGTTAAAGCTAATCCAGAATAAACTAATGTATCTCCGTCTTTTAGACCAGGGAAAGCCCCATTATGTCCGTTACTTCCTTTATAAGAAGCTATAGAAGAACGTTTGATGTAGCCATCTTTAGTTACAACAACCATAACTTCTTCTTTAGAAATTAAATCTCTAGTATCAATAGACTTAGCTTCATAAGATTCTTCTTTAATTTCAGTTCTTCTTTCATCTCCATAAGTCTTTGCTATAGTGCGTAAATCAGAGATTAAAAGTTTATGTAAAGAATCTCTATTATTGAGGATGTCTTCTAAGTAAATAATGTTTTCTTTTAAGGAAGCAGCTTCATTTTCTAAAGCAACTACGTCAGCATGAGAAAGCTTATATAAAGGCATCATCGTGATTGCTTCGCTTTGTTCTTCGCTAAATCCAAATTCTTTTTGTAAATTTAATTTAGAATCTGCTTTATCTTTACTTGCTCTAATAATTGCGATTACTTGATCAATAATCGAGGTTACGCGGATTAATCCTTCAACAATTTCTAGTCTAGACTTATTTTTATTTAGATCAAATCTAGATTTTCTTTCTATTACATCTTCTTGATGAGCAATATATGTATCACAATAAGTTAATAAATTTAAAGTTTGAGGACGTCCATTAACTATAGCGACCATATTCATTGAGAAAGAAGATTTCAAAGCTGTTTTATTCATTAAATAGGATAAAATAGCGTTTTCGTTTGCTTCTTTCTTTAAATCAATTGCAATTCTTATACCAGTTTTATCGGTTTCATCTCTAACTTCTTCAATTCCAGGGAGAACTTTATCAAATCTAAGTTTATCTATTGCTTTAACTAAGTCTGATTTAACTATTCCATAAGGAATCTCTGAAATGATAATTTGTCTAACACCTTTATTATTCTCTATGGAAGTTCTAGAAACTACATCGATTCTTCCTCTACCCGTAAGATAAATGTCTTTTAATCCTTGAGATTGATAAATAATTCCTCCAGTAGGGAAATCTGGTCCAGGAATATAATTCATTAAGGATTCAATTGGACAAGAAGGATGCTCAATTCGGTGAATTATTGCTCCAATAAGTTCTTTTAAGTTATGAGGAGCAATTTCTGTTGCAATACCTACAGCAATTCCACTAGTTCCATTTAATAATAAATTAGGGAAACGAGATGGTAAAACTGCTGGTTCAAATTCAGTGTCGTCAAAAGTAAGCACCATATCGACACTATTTTTATCTAAATCTCTAATTAATTCTTTTGATAAAGCGCTAAGTCTGGCTTCAGTATATCTATAAGCTGCAGGTCCATCTCCATCCATCGAGCCGTTATTTCCTTGGAAATCAATTAAAGGAAGTCTAATCTTCCAAGTTTGACTCATTCTAACTAAAGCTTCATAAATAGAAGAATCTCCGTGAGGATGATATTTACCCATAACTTCACCAACTATGTGAGCACATTTTTTAGTTGGCTTATCTATTGTATTTCCTGTTTTATACATTGCGTAGATAATTCTTCTTTGAACTGGTTTAAGGCCATCTCTAGCATCAGGAATTGCTCTATCTTGAATAACATCTTTAGCGTAAATATCAAAACGATCTCCCATTAATTCATCTAAAGGAGAAACATTAATTTGCTCAATAATTGGGCTAATTACGTCTTTTTCTTTCTTCATTACTTAGTTACCTCCTTGATAAAGGAGTCTTCTTCGTTAAAGGAAATGTTTTCTTCAATCCATTCTCTACGTTTACTTGCATCATTTCCCATTAAAGTTGAAATACGTTTTTCTACGACTAAAGGATCGTTAATAGAGACTCTAAGAAGTCTACGAGTTGCTTTATTCATTGTAGTTACAGCGAGTTGATCAGCGTTCATCTCACCTAAACCTTTATATCTGTTAATTCCATACCCTGGGCCAATCTTAGCTTTAGCATCTTCTAACGAAGCATCATCCCAAGCATAAAGGAATTTCTTGTTAGGTTCGCTCTTTTTATAAACTTTATATAAAGGCGGGCAGGCAATATAAACCATTCCATTAGTAATTAATGGTTTCATGAAATTGTAGAAGAAGGTTAAAAGAAGAATTTGGATATGAGCGCCGTCAGTATCAGCATCAGTCATGATTATGATTTTGCCATATCTAGAATCTTCAACATCAAAATCTGGACCAACTCCAGCTCCAATAGTTTGAATAATTGTGGCAAATTCTTGATTAGCCTTCATTTTTTCAATACTTATTCCATCAGTATTTAGTGGTTTACCTCTTAAAGGAAGAATTGCTTGATGAAGTCTATCTCTACCTGATTTAGCGCTTCCTCCTGCAGAATCTCCCTCAACGATAAATAATTCATTGTTCTTATAATCTTTACTTTGAGCAGAGGCTAGTTTATCAGAAATTACCATCTCAACTGATTTTTTCTTATTTCCTCTAGCGGCTTCTTTAGCTTTTCTAGCAGCATCTCTAGCATTTTTCGCTGCTTGAACTTTCTTAATCAAATCAATTGCGAATTCTTTATGTTCGGCAAGATAATGAACTAAATTATCATATATAAAATCAGAAACTTCTCCAAAGGCTTGAGGAGTTCCTAATTTTGCCTTAGTTTGTCCGTCATATTGAGCAATATCTTCAGGAATCTTTAAAGAAATAACTGCAGTTAAGCCTTCTCTAATATCGATTCCGTCGAGTTTTCCGCTCTCTTTTATAATTCCATTTTGTATCGCCCAGTCATTAATTGCTTTAGTTATACCAATTTTTAATCCAGTTTCATGAGTTCCACCGTCATGAGTTCTAACAGAGTTAGCATAAGAATAAATATTCTCGTTATAATCTTTTAAACACCACTGCAAGGCAGCTTCAATCTTAATTAATCTATCTTCGTCGTCAAAATATAGAATCTCTCCTAAAGGACTCTTATTTTGATTAATTAAATTTACATATTCTTGTAAACCATTTTGAAAGAAGAATTCATGAGATTGTCCGCTTCTTTCATCTTTTAAATAAAAATGAACTTTTTTAAGTAAAAATGCTTGCTCTTGCAAATGATCGTAAACTGTTTCCCACTTAAAATCTACAGTAGTAAACATGCGTTTATCAGGTTTGAATCTTACAATTGTTCCATGTTTTCTAGTTGGACCAAGTTCTTCTAAAGGAGTAACGAGCTTTCCACCATCTTCAAATCTAATATGATAAGAAATGCCACCTCTATTTACGATAATATCGCAATAATCTGATAAAGCATTTGTAACGCATGCACCCATTCCGTGCAAACCAGAAGAAGTCGAATAGGCTTTATTTGAGAATTTTCCTCCAGAATGAAGAGTTGTATAAACAAGTTGAACAGCAGGAATTCCAGTTTTTTTATGAATATCTACAGGAATACCTCTTCCTTCATCTTCAACAGTTACTGATCCATCTTTATGTAAGGTGACAAAAATCTTATTTCCATGGCCATTGACAGCTTCATCAACACCATTATCAACAATTTCCCAAATTAAATGATGAAGTCCATTGGAATTTGTTGTTCCAATATAGACTCCAGGACGTTTTCTAATACCTTCGATTTCTGAGAGAATCTCAATATTAGAAGCGTTATAATTCATTTCATCTTTTAAAAAATCGTCCATGAAATATAAAAAAACCTTCGATTACTTCATTATTATAATAAATTTATTTTGGAAAATAAATCTCAATATTTATAATATTGTAGGCTTATTTATTAGCAAAGGAATTATTTATGGTCATTTGGGTTAATGTTGCAGTCGGAGCTCTTGCAATAATTCTTGGTTACTTATTCGGAGCTATACCAACTGGAGTTGTTATTGGAAAAGTTTTCTTTGGAAAAGATCCTAGAGATTTTTATTCTCATAACTCTGGTGGAACTAACACTGGAAGAGTTTTAGGAAAGAAAATAGGTGTCTTAGTAATTTTCTTAGACATGCTTAAAACATGTTTAACTATTTATGTTACTTGGGCAATAGTTACCTACATTCCAGCAATTAGAGACAATTTAATTTGGGAAAATGGTTATAATCCTGCTCCTCTATGGTATTGGCTTGCTGGTTTAGCTGGTGCAATCGGTCACTGCTGGCCTATTTATCTTAAGTTTAAAGGCGGAAAAGCCGTTGCTTGCTTTATGGGAGTCAACGCTTTTACAAGTTGGATCGAATTCGTCTGTGCTGGATTTGGTTATTTAATCATCTTAAAGAAAACAAAATACGTTTCCCTTTCTTCTTTAAGTGCTGCAGTAATCGGTTGTGTTGTCGCTTGGACAATTGCCATCGTTCAAATTTGCGCTAAGACAGATTTGTATTGGATGATGTGGACAATGAATTTCCCTAACGGATTAAAATTTGGTTTTGAATACGCTGCCATCAATACAATAATTGCTGTCTTAGTCTTCTTAAGACATAAAGAAAATATCATTCGTTTAAGAAACGGAACTGAAAGAAAAACAACTGACAAATTAGAAAATAAATAGTTAATTTTTAGTAGTTTTTTAGTAAGTGGTAAAACAAAATTAAATCGATTGAAAAATCGATTTTTTTTCGATTACAAGCTACTTTTAAATTGACAAAAATAGTAAATAACTAAAGTTGTAGTTAGAAAAAGGCATTAAAAAAACTTTGCCATTAGTACTGACAAAGTTTTAATAATTTAAAGTATTATTTTTACTCTATTGCAAAGAGTAATTGATAGATTGATTGATTAGAGACAATCTCTTCTAAATCCATAAGTCTATATTCACTAGAGACAAAGTTTCTAAAGTTCTCTTTATCTTCTTCAGTGACATCTTGACCATAGAAAACAGTAATTAATGAGCGATCTTCAATATCGTCAATGGATTCGAATAAACGCTTTGTACATTCAATCAACGAATCAGAAGTAGATCTAACTTCTCCACCACAGATTCCAAGATAATTTCCTTGTTTAATTTCTAATCCGTTATTCTTAGAATCTCTTACAGCTGTAGAAATACTTGCGGAAATAACGTTGGACATAGTTTCATTAATAACTTGGATATTAGTTTCCATGTCGTTCATGGCAAAGTCTATCATTGGTAAAGCAACGTAAGCATCAATCATAGATTTAGACTCTATGACAACTATATTAGCTTTAGGATACATCTCAGCAGCTTGTTTAGCTGTTAAGATAACATTTCCGTTATTTGGGAAAACAATGATGTTCTTAGCATGAACTTCTTTGAATCCTTTAATAAAGTCTTCAGCAGATGGATTCATGGTTTGTCCGCCCTTAATGATATAAGAACAGCCCATATTAGTGAATAATTCAGCTAATCCATCGCTAGAAGCAACGCAAATAATTGCGTTTTCTTGTTCAGATTCAATAGGCATTTCTTTTAAAAGAACTTCATTATGTTGAATTGACATGTTTTCCATCTTAAATGTAATGAATTCACCGAATTTTTGGGCATATTCCATTGCAATGTATGGAGTTTTAGTATGAACATGGATTTTAACTATTGTTCCATCTCTAACAGCAACGATAGAATCTCCAATTTTTTCTAGGAAAGCAATTGCTTCATCTAAATCAAATTTTTCTGGTCCATTCTTGCTATTAAGGAGTTGGAGAATAAATTCTGTACAATAGCCGTATTCAAGTTCGCTATTCTCATCAAAAGGAATTTCCTCGGTGGCATCGATAGAACTTACTGGACCGTTAAAGATTGTGTCTTCGATTTCTTCTCCAAGAATCTTTTTACACATTCCTTCGATTACAGCAACTAATCCAGCGCCGCCAGAATCAATAACCCCTGCTTCTTTTAAAACTGGAAGAAGCTCAGGAGTATGAGAAAGAGCGATTCTCATTTGATCTAATAAGGTTTTAAATAATTCCTCAAAAGTTTCAATTTCACCTATATGAGAAGCAATATAACGAGTTCCTACATTAGCAACAGTTAAAATTGTACCTTCAACAGGTTTAACTACAGCAGTATAAGCTCTATTGGTTCCACTAACTAAAGCAGCGGAAAATTGTTCAACATTAGCAACTTCTAATCCTTCTAAAGCAGCGGAAACGCCAGCGAAAAATTGAGAAAGAATAACTCCAGAATTACCTCTAGCGCCTAAAAGCATACCTTTAGCAAGAGCTTGAGCTGTTTTTCCTAAATGATTAACTTCTACTTTATTCATGGAGGCAACTCCACTAGTTAAAGTAGCAGTCATATTAGTTCCTGTATCTCCATCAGGTACAGGGAAAACATTTAAATCATTAATGGTTTCGTAACGCGATTTTAGCGCACGACAACCATTTTCGATCATGCTTTTAAATGTAATCGAGTCTACGATATTCATCGTAGTTATTCCCCTAGAATAGTAACTTCTTTACCGAAAGAGTATGTTGCGATCATTCCTGGACCACAAGAAGCACCGACGATAGGTCCGATAGGTCCAATATAAATATCTAATGGCTTAGCCATGGCTAAGATTTCTTCTTTAACGAATAAAGCAGCTTCTTCATCATCACAATGTCCAATATAGATAACTTGATGTTCGATATCTTCAGCAGCTTCAACAGCACTCTTAGCAATTTCAATTAAAGATGGTTTTCTACCTTTAACTTTCTTATATGCAAAGTTGTTTCCTTTGATATCAGAGATAATAATTGGCTTAACACCGAATAAATTTCCTAAGAAAGCCTTGGATCCTTTAACTCTACCAGCTCTAGCTAAATAAGTTAAAGTTGGAGTTGTGGCAAATTGATTGAAACGTAATTTGTTAGCATCTAACCAAGCAAAAACTTCGTCTAAAGATTTGCCTTCTTCTCTCATTTTGGAAGCTCTAAGAGCCATATCGGCTTGAGCATAACCTGTGATTAAGGAGTCAAAACAAATAATTTTGGCACCTTTATATTCTTTTTCTAATTCTTTTGCGACTAATTTAGCAGCATTTACAGAAGCAGAAAGAGCTGAAGAACAAGCGATATAAAGAATATCTTTACCTTCATCAAGATATTTCTTGAACTTATTTAAATAAGTTTCATTTGTAACTTGAGAAGTTGTAACTCTAACACCTTGAGCTTCTTTTTGATAAATTTCATGAGGAGTGTATCCTGAATCATAATCTAATGAAGCAAGATATTCTTTACCTTCGAATGCTAATTGCATTGGGCAATAGTCAATATCGTATTTTGTTCTAAATTCTTTATTTAATTCACCAGTTGAATCAATTAAAATTGCAAATTTTCTTCCCATTTTTATTTACCCCTACATATTGTTATTTTTCTTCATAGAATTCATGACAGCTCTGATTTGTGCTTCAGATGGTTTTCTTCCCATTTGCATAAACATAGCTCTGATCATGTTTTCGTTGATTGGAGGATTCTTTTCCATTTGTCTCTTAAATAAGAATCTTGTTAAGAAGAATCCGATGATTAATCCAGCAAATAAAGCGGCGATGACGCATCCAAACCATCCGCCATCCCAGCCCATTAATAAACTTAAATTCATAATTAGGCTCTCCCGTCGTATTTACCAGTTGTGGTATCAACTAAGATTTGTTCACCTTGTTCAATGAATAAAGGAACTCTAATTGTGATACCAGTTTCAAGTAAGGCATCTTTACTTCCACCATTAGAGACTGTATCTCCTCTAACTCCTGGTTCACATTCAGTAACAGTTAAAACAGCTTTTGCTGGAAGAGCAACGCCAAGAACTTCATCTTCAAAAGTGACGATTGTGACTTCACTATTTGGAGTTAAGTATGGAAGTTCTCTTTCTAATCTTGACTTTGGAAGTTCAAGTTGTTCGTAGGTCTTTGGATCCATGAAAGCAAGAGTTTCTCCAGCATCATAAAGATAGGTCATAACTTTCTTTTCAACGTGGACATCTTCGACTCCATAGCCAGAGTTACGAGCTAATTCGATAATAGCACCGCTTCTCATATTTTTAACTTTTACTTTAGCGACCATTTTTCTCATGGCGGTCTTGTTAAGTAAGATGTCTAAAACTTGATATAAATTACCTTCATCGATGAAGTAATTTCCAGGTCTTAATTCTGTAACATTAATCATTGTAATAAATCTCCTTTAAAAACGTTAAAATTATACTCTCATTTATCATAGATAAAAAGACGTAATTTTTCATATTAAAATCGAACAAAAAACTCGATAAAATCTACTAAATTTTTCTTAGATACGGATTAAATTTAATTTCGTATTCTAAAGAGGTGGTCTCTCCGTGCCCTGGATAGATTTTTGTTTCTGGAGGTAAAGAGAATAACTTTGAAAGAGAAGAAACCATAAATCTTGGGCAGCTTCCTTTTAAATCACTTCTTCCAATAGAAAGCTTAAATAAAGTGTCCCCGGTAAAAAGAAGTCCATCTTCTTCAAAATAAAAACATGTAGATCCGCTTGTGTGAAATGGAGTTTCAATTACACGAATTTTGTATTTTCTATCCTTATTTTCTTTATCAACGTACTTAAAAACAAGAATGTCTTCGTCTTCAAATTTATAAAATTTAAGATCTTCTTTTATTTGGAGAACTTTTCCAAAAAATGAACTTCCTAAATTAAGTGAATCATCAAAAAGATAATCAAATTCTTTCTCAGAAACACAAATTAGGGGAGAATTTTCCTTATTTAACGTTTCTAATCCAGCAATATGATCAAAATGCCCATGAGTTAAAAGAATCGCAAGACATCCATTATGATGTTTTCTAACATAGTTAACCAAACAGTCATTATTGTTATAACCAAAATCAATAATAATCGCTGGTTCTCCCTCTTCTCCAACTACATAGATATTTCCGATTTCAGGAGAATAATTTAGTTTCGTAACTTTCATTATATAAATAAAAAAGAAGGCCTAGCCTTACTTTTTTTCCTTATGTTGAGTTTGTTTTCTGCACTTTGGACAGAATTTGTTAATAAGCATTTTATCAGGATGAGTTCTCTTATTTCTTGTAGATAAATAATTTTCTTCACCACAGACGCTGCATTTTAATATAACTTGTTCACGTTTTCCAGCCATCTTATTCCCTCCAAGCCGGTATAATTTACCACAATTAAAATAATAAATCTATACAAAGAATTGAGAAAAATAATAAAAATCAATAAAATTGAACTATGAGAAAAAGAAACGAAACAAAACAAATTAAAATTGGAAATATTTTTCTTGGTGGACAAGACAGAATAATTCTTCAATCAATGTGTAATATTAAAACCTCAAAAGTCGAGGAAGTATCGAAACAAATTAATGAATGTGCTGCTCTTGGAGCTGATATTATGCGACTATCCTGCTTAGATAAAGAAGATGCCTACGCTTTTAAAGAAATTAAGAAAAGAGTTTCCATTCCTTTAGTTGCTGATATTCATTTCGATGCTGAATTAGCGATTATAGCTTTAGAAAGCGGAGTTGACGCAATTAGAATCAACCCAGGAAATATTGGAAACGAAGATAAAATTAAAAGAGTTATTGAATGTGCAAAAGCTCATCACGCTCCAATTAGAATTGGAGTCAATAGCGGCTCTTTAGATAAAACTATTTACGAGGGAAATGAAAAAATTAGAGGTAAATTCCTTGTAGAATCAGCTAAAAAACATGTAAAAATACTTGAAGATCATGGCTTTTACGACATTGTTATTTCCTTAAAAGGTTCCGATGTAATCGAAACTATTGAAGCATATAAAGAAGCAGCTAAGGTCTTCCCTTATCCACTTCATTTAGGAGTAACTGAAGCAGGACCAAAAGATATTGGACTTATCCGCTCTTCCGCTGCTCTAGCTCCGCTTCTACTAGAAGGAATTGGAGATACAATTAGAATTTCTCTTTCTGATGATCCAAAAGAAGAAATCAAAGCAGAATGTAGACTTCTTCATGATTTAGGCTTATTAAAAGATTATCCAACTTTTATTTCTTGCCCAACCTGTGGAAGAACTCAAGTCTCCTTAATTAAAGTTGCTAGCGAAATTCAAAAATATCTTGAAGAACATAGAATAAATAAATCTGTTGCCGTCATGGGCTGCATAGTTAATGGACCCGGAGAAGCTAAGCACTGCGATTTAGGTGCTGCCGGAGGTAAAGGAGTCTGGGCAATATTTAAAAAAGGCGTTGTTATACGCCAAGTTAAAGATGAAGAAATAATTCAAGAAATGATTAAAGAAATTAATCTTCTATAAGTTATTCTTCCAATCTAATTCCATTTTCTTATTTCTTATAATTTCAATTTCCTTCTTATAAGGAGGTTTTCCATCTACATATGGAGTTTCTAATATCTTAGGAATGTCTTTTAATCTAGGATCGTAGACAAATTCAAGTAAAGAAGAGAATTCAATAAATCCATATCCGATATTTTCATGTCTATCTTTATGAGCTCCCATAGGATTTTTAGAGTCGTTTAAATGAATAACTTTTAATTTATCTAAACCGATAATTCTATCGAATTCATCGATAATTTCTTTAGGTTTAGTTAAATCATATCCCGCATCAGAAATATGACATGTATCTAGTGTAATTCCAATTCTATCTTGCTTATGAATAGCTTTTATAACTCTAGAGAGAAATTCAAAATTAGTTCCTAGTTCGCTTCCTTTTCCTGCCATAGTTTCTAAACAAATTATGACATTTGAATCATCGTTATCTAAAACTTCATTTAGTCCTTCGACTAAAGATTCAAATCCAACTTCTTCCCCCATTTTTACATGAGATCCTGGATGAAGAACGAGTAAAGAAAGTCCAAAAGCAGCAACTCTAGAAATCTCTTGAGCTAAAAATGAACGAGCTAATTCGTATGTTGGACCATTTAATTTGTTTCCTAAATTAATTATATAAGGAGCATGAACAACAATTTTACTTTCATCTAACCCTGCTTCTTTTATAGCTTGCCTTCCTTTTTCTACATTAAGCTCACTTACAGGTTTTCTAAAAGTATTTTGCGGAGCTCCTGTATAAAACATAAAAGTATTAGCTTTATAAGAAAGAGCTTCTTTAACTGTTCCTAAATAATATTCAGGAGAAGATAATCCTACATGACATCCTAAAAACACATTTTCGCTCATAATTAGTCTTCTTTCTTACGATGTTTATTTATAGATTTTGAGATAGCTTTTCTACGATATTTATTTTTTACTCGATCAATAGCCTTCTTTTGTTTCTTTTTATAACCAGGTTTAACTACATTAGAAGAAGTTCTAGCTTTTGCTATTTTAACTTCTTTAGCTTCTTCTTCAGAGAAAGCTTTTTTTCTTGGGGAGGTATATTTTTCTTTTAATCCTAAAGGATCATCGACGAATTTTCCTCCTTTTAAGGTTAAATAGGAAACGCTAAGCCCATTTTCTAGAAGAGATTTAACTTTTTTGGTTTCATCTATGTTATAAAAAACATAAGAATTGCCTTCTTTTCCAAATCTTCCTGTTCTTCCAGCTCGGTGATAATAATAGGAAAGGTCAGAAGGCAAATCTAAAGAAATTACATCGCTTACATCTTCAATATCGATTCCTCTACTAAGTAAATCTGAACAAACTATGACTTGGAATCTATTTTCTTTTATTAATCTAATTATCTTTTTTCTTTCTCTAGTTTCTAGTTCTCCAGAAAATTTAGTAACTTGATAATCTAGATCTCTTAAATAAGCATAAGCCTTATTTACATCTTCCTTTTTAGAAGCAAAAACTAAGCATAAATAC
Organism: Bacilli bacterium; assembly: GCA_034185265.1. Classification (GTDB taxonomy): domain Bacteria; phylum Bacillota_I; class Bacilli_A; order RFN20; family CAG-826; genus Alloenteromonas. Next base: position 46,185 of record JAXFZD010000017.1, read on the forward strand.
GGGCTTTTTTCCTTTAAGAAGAGGTGTAAAGCTTCTAATTTTCCTATATGTTTAACATTAACGAAATAATGTTTAACTTTTCCAGCGGTCTTATTTTTCTCTCCTTCATAGAGGAAAGAAGATTCAATATATTTCTCTAAATGTTGCTTTAAAGATAAAGTTAATGTAGCACTAAAAACCATAGTTTGAACTTTTTTATCTAATAGAGAATAAATTTCATCGATATCTTCAAAATATCCGTTCTCCATAAGCATGTCAGCTTCATCCAAAACAAAGAATTTAACTGAATGAAGATTTAAGATATATGAACTTGAGAGTAAATCTTTTAGTCTTCCTGGAGTTCCTATAACCATATGAGGAGATTTACTTGTTCCTTCTATATTAGAAGAAGTATCGCTTTCAGAAGTAAATAGTCTAACTCTAAATAAAGGGAAATATTTTTTGAAGACAACAGCAAAATCATAAACTTGTCTAGCCAATTCCCTGCTAGGACAAATAATAATTGATTGTAATTTATCTAATCTAAAATCACTTTGATCAATAATCGGGACCAAATAAGAATGAGTTTTTCCCGATCCAGTCTCACTTTGGCAAAGTAAAGAATTCCCGCTAAGAGCTTTAGGAATAACTCTAGATTGAACAGGAGATGGATTTAAATAACCTTCTTTTTTTAAAGCATTTACAATCTCTTTAGATAAATTGAATGAGCTAAAACTATCCATATGCGACAATTATAATAGAAAAGATTTCCCTTTTCTATTTATTAAGGGCAAAATAAGATCATGGAAATTATTTCTTTAAAACCTTTTGGATACTGCGTTGGAGTTTCTAATGCAATTTCTTTAATTTTAAAAGAAAAAGAAGAACATCCTAATGATGAGATTTTTCTACTAGGTTTACCAGTTCATAACGAAGAAGTTGTGAATACTTTAAAAGAAAAAAACATACATTTAATCGATGAAAAAACTATTGATTTAGAAAAAGCTCTGGAAGAAATTAAAGAAGGATCCACTGTTATTTTTTCGGCTCATGGACACCCAAAAAAATATGAAGAAATAGCAAAAAGACGAAATTTGAAAATAGTTGATACAACTTGCAAATTCGTAAATGAAAATCTTCTTTATGCAATTAAAGAAAATAAAGATGTTATCTATATTGGGAAAGCTACTCACCTAGAAACTATGGCTTTTTTAGCTAACTATCCTTCTTCTTTTTATGATGTTAATTCTAAAAAATTAGTATTAAAAGAGGGCATAAAAGATCCTTTGATTATCTCTCAGACAACTTTAACAGAAAAAGAAATTGAAGAAGGAGAAAAAGAAATTTATTCGATTTTTCCTAACCCAATAAAAGGAAAAGAAAGATGTTTTTCAACTAAACTTAGACAAGATGCCATAAAGAACTTAGATAGAAAAAGTGTTGATTATGTGCTTGTTTTAGGGTCAAAACTTTCTTCTAATTCTCTAGCACTATATTCTCTTGCTCTTTCTTTAGGATTTGAAGCTTACATTTGCTTAAATCTAGAAGAAGTTAAGAAAATAAAATTTGATAAAAATAAAAAGATTGCTCTAACAAGCGGGGCTTCCACTTCTCAAGCAACTTTTAATGAAGTCTATAATTATTTAAAAGAGATTTAATCTTTGAGTGCTTTAGCGATATAACGATAAAGTTGAAGATAATATTCTCTTTTTTCTTTATCTAAAACTGGACCATTTAGAATAGAATTAACTTTCTTTTTTTGTAAATTAAGCCAATCGATAAAAATTTCTTCTCTTTTTGCTAAATTTATTGGTCCAAATAAATAATCTTCTTCTTTATATGGCTTCTCTGGTTTACCTTTTCTAAATTTAATGATTGAATAATAAATTCTATCTTCAAGTAAGATTTTTTCTTCTTCTATATGATAGCCTAGAGCTGTAATATGTTTTCTTACCTTTGCTATATCTCTATGAGGGTCAACTATTATTGAGTCTACATGGAACAATTTATCTTTATTTTTCTCGAGTATTTCGATAGTTTTTAGTCCTCCTATACCCGCAATGACTATAGAATTTACATCGTCATTTAGTTCATCAAGTCCATCAGAAAGAGAACAATCTACATATGAATCGAATCCAGCTTCTTTAATCGCGGCTTTCATCCTTAGATAAGGTCCACTTTTATTTTCAACAGCTTGGCACCACTTAATTTGCCCTTTTTCGAATAAATATATAGGCAAAAGAGCATGGTCTGAGCCTATATCAGCCAAGTAAACATCTTTATCAACTAAAGAAGCAATTGCTATTAATCTTTTGGATTTAATTTTAATCATCTTTATCTGGTGGAATTGTTGGTAAGGTTATTTCGCGATAATCTCCAAGTTTCTTCGCTCTAGTTGGATGACGAAGTTTTCTAATAGCTTTAGCTTCAATTTGTCTAATTCTTTCTCTAGTAACTCCGAATTCTCTTCCGACTTCTTCAAGAGTTCTTGGTCTATTATCGTCAAGTCCATAACGAAGTCTTAAGACTTTTTCTTCTCTATCAGTAAGATCCTTCATGATTTCATAAAGTTCTTCTTTAAGAAGCATCTTAGTTGTGTAATCTTCTGGAGATTGAACTTCTTTATCTTCAATAAAATCTCCTAAATGTGAATCATCTTCTTCACCGATTGGAGTCTCTAAAGAGACTGGTTCAAGAGCAATACGTTGAATTTCTCTAATTTTTTCTGGAGAAAGAGCTCCATCAAGCTTTTCAGAAATTTCTTCTGCAGAAGGATCTCTTCCTAATTCTTGAACTAATTGTCTTTGAACTCTAGTCATCTTGTTAATGGTTTCAACCATATGAACAGGAATTCTAATTGTTCTAGCTTGGTCTGCGATAGCTCTAGTAATGGCTTGTCTAATCCACCAAGTTGCATATGTAGAGAACTTAAAACCTTTGGTGTAATCGAACTTTTCTACTGCTTTGATTAAACCCATATTACCTTCTTGGATTAAATCAAGGAAATGCATTCCTCTACCGACGTAGTGTTTTGCAATAGAAATAACAAGTCTTAAGTTTGCAGTAATTAATTTATCTTTAGCAAGTTTAGCATCTTCGATTGTGTACTTTAAATCTCTAATTTCTTGAGCAGAAGCGTTAGGATCATCTTTAATTTTGTCTAACTTTTCTTGAGCTTCAGCTCCCAAAGCAATTCTTTTTGCGAGTTCAGGTTCTTCAGCGGGGTTAAGTAAAGGAACTTTTCCGATTTCTTTAAGATACATCTTAACGGAATCATTAACTTTTACATCGCCAATTCCGGTTAAAGCTAAGTTAGTTACTTCATTAACATCTTCTATTTCACTTTCATCAAGATCATCAACATTATCGAGTTCTTCTTGTTCAAGATCTCTTTCCATATCTTCTAAAGACATAGTATCGGAGAAATCTGGTTCAGGTTCTTCATCTTCTTCTTCGCTTTCAACCTTGATATTTTGACTCTTGAAGAAATTAATTAAGTTAGAAATATCATCATCAGTCAAATCAAAAGGTTCGATTGCATCGAAGATTGTTCCTGTATCAATAAAGCCATCTTCTTTAGCTGTTTTTAAAAGTTTTTCCTTAACTTCTTCAAAAGAAGGAAGTTTTTCATCTTCATCATCAACGTTGATAATGTCATCAACTAGAGCATCTAGACCTTCGTTGTTGATAATATCTTTTTCATCTTTTGCGGCTTTCGCGCCTTTTTTTGCTTTCTTTTCTTTTGCCATAAGTATTTCCTCTACTTCTTACTTAGTTTTTCTCTTCTTTTTTTTGCATATTCAGCTAGAGAAGCAGCTGAAGTGTCCTTTTCATCGGATTTTTTCTCGATTGACTGCTTATATCGCAATCTTTCTTTTTCTTCCACAATTATTTCGCCACAGGCTTTTATCGTTTCTTCCTTAAAAGGAACAAAATTGTCTGACATAGCGATTTCAGTAATAATTCCTTTTAATCTTTCACCAGATTCGCTTTCTGATTGATCAATCTCTAACAATATTCCGTTAAGTTCGATTTCATCATGATTATTTTTATAATCAATAATGTAATTAGCGATTTCATCAAATGATGAATTGTAGAAACTCTTGATGTTCTTTTCGTAGAATTCCACTGCACCCTTCTCGCTTAACATATAGTAGAGAATGGTTTTCTCCGCATTTAGGAGCCTATTTAAGTTTTCTGAAGCAAACAGGAGATCATTTTTCTTATTAGATATATCCACTGTTTCTTCATTAAGCGCAGTTTCTTCAAATTTATATTCCTTAATCATCTCTCTAATTGCTTTATCGTGGAATCCAGTCGCATCAGCTAACTTATAAATATAATCTTCTTGCTCTAATCCAGGCCCTAAAGCAACTAATTTAGGAATAAAGTTGTTTAGAATTGCTTTTCTTTGATCTAGAGTTTCAACTCTATAAATTTTCTGGTAGAAATGGAGTTGGAACGGCAAGGCATCGAACAAATTGTTCATTTTTTTAACTAACGCTTCAGCTCCTTCTTGCTGCAATATGTCATCAGGATCCCTTAGATCATCCTGATAATCCACTATTCGGAAAGGAATTTTCGCTTGTTGGAATTGCCCTATTATTTTCATCATTCCTTTTTGTCCGGCTTCGTCTCCGTCTAAACATAAACGAATTTCGCAGCGCAATTTCCTTAATAAATCTATTTGATTGTTAGTTAAAGCTGTTCCCATTATTGCAACAGCACTTTTAATTCCGGCTTTATCTAAAGCCATGACATCCATAAATCCTTCTAAAAGATAACAATATCCGTCATGATGAGCGCTATTTTTAGCATTATGGTAGTTATAAAGAATATTTCCTTTTATAAAAATAGGTGTTTCTGGAGAGTTTCTATATTTCTCAGTTCCATCTTTTTCAATTTGTCTAGCTGAAAACCCTACGACTTGTCCTTGACTATCGCATAAAGGGAATATTATTCTTCCGAAATTTGTATCCAAGATTTTGTTTGCACCTATATAACAAATGCCGATGTCCTCGATGGTTTTTAAAGAATGTTTTTTGGCTTGAAGATAGGAAATTGTTTTTTCTCCATCTAAAGGAGAATAGCCAATTCCATATTTTTGAATTTGTTCTACTGAAATATTACGATTCTTTAAATATTCTCTAGCTTTGCTAGCTTCTTCAATTGATAAAGAATATTTGTAGAACTGTTGAAGGTCATTTATACATTTATAGAGAGGTTCTTTAGTTTCATCAACTCTCTTTTTAGGCATATTTTCATCAAGACGAGGATCTTTTATGCCACAGATCTCAGCGACTTTTCTCACCGCAGTTATAAAATCGCAGTGTTCATATTTTTGAACGAATGTGAATGCATTCCCACCTGTCCCACAAACGAAACATTTAAATATTTGCTTATCTTTTGAGATAGAAAGAGAAGGATTTGTGTCATTATGAAAAGGACATATTGCCACATAGTTCTTTCCTTTCTTTTTTACCTCAATATAGGCAGAAACTACTTCAACAATATCAGATTTAGCTAAAATATCACTAATTAAGTCTTCTGAGTACATTGTTTCGAATATATCTATATAAAATCTACTAGTTTCTTACTTATTATTTCCTAGTAATTAACTATTATAAGAGTTTTAACTTCTCCTTAATTGTTTCTACGATATTATCTAAAGGAACTCTAACTTGTTCCATAGAATCTCTATCTCTTAAAGTAACTTGATTATCTTCTGCTGTATCAAAATCAACAGTTAAGCATAAACAAGTACCGATCTCATCTTGTCTACGATATCTTTTACCGATAGATCCAGTTTCATCATAGGCAACAGAGAAATGTTTATTTAAAACATTGAGCACTTCTAAAGCTTTTTCGTTTAACTTCTTAAATAAAGGAAGAACCGCAACTTTATAAGGAGCGACGTTTGGTGAAAGATGCATTACGATACGAGTTTCTTCATTTTCTAAAGCTTCTTCATCATAAGCATCTACCACTGTCATTAAAACAAGTCTATCTAATCCCATAGATGGCTCGATACAATATGGTAAGAAACGAGAATTTGTTTCTTGATCAAAGTATGTTAAATCTTGTTTTGAATATTCTTGATGACGCTTTAAGTCATAATCTGTTCTATCTGCGACTCCAAGAATTTCTCCCCAACCTAAATTAGGGAAATCGTATTCTACATCGGTAGTTGCTTTAGAATAGAAAGCTAATTCTTTTGGATCATGATCTCTAAATCTTAAGAAGTCATCTCTAATTCCAAGCTGTTTAACAAAAGAAATTGAATAATCTTTCCAATAAGCGAACCATTCTAGATCGGTTCCAGGTTTACAGAAGAATTCACATTCTAATTGATCAAACTCTCTTGTTCTAAAGGTAAAATTCCCTGGAGTAATCTCATTTCTAAAAGATTTACCAGCGTTACAAATACCAAATGGTAATTTCTTTCTACAAACTCTTTGAACACTCTTGAAGTTTGTGAAAACGCCTTGTGCAGTTTCTGGACGTAAATAAACTACTGAAGAAGAATCATCAGTTACACCAATATGAGTTTTGAACATCATGTTGAATTTTCTTATTGGCGTAAAATCTTTTTTGCCACAAACTGGACAAACAATATCGTGACTTGCGATAAATTCGTCCATTTCTTTATAATCCATCCCTTCTACGCTTACATCAGGATAAGCTGAATGAATAAGATTATCGGCTCTATGTCTAGCTTTACAAGCTTTACAGTCTACCATTGGATCATTAAATGTAGAAACATGTCCGGTCGCTTCCCAAACTTTTGGATTCATTAAAATAGCTGCATCAATGCCAACATTTGTAGGAGATTCGGTGACAAATTTCTTCCACCAGAAATCCTTAACGTTTTGTTTAATTAACGCACCTAAAGGTCCATAATCCCATGTATTAGAAAGTCCGCCATAAATTTCAGACCCTTGGAAATAAAATCCCGAATCAATTAAATGAGTAACTATTTTGTCAAATGAATATTTTGTTGCCATAAAAAAAGCCTTTCGTATATCGCGTGATACTATACTTTTCTGGTATCTCTTTGTCAACCCACTATAAGATAATAATTAAAGTTTTATCAGGAATTCTAGGGATTTTAAAGTCACGTTTTCTATATCTTTTATATAAAGTTTAAAAATATAAAGAAGATCTTTTGCTACGTTATTATCAATTTTAATTTGTCCAAAATTTTCTTCGCTAACCATAAATAAATATCTTAGATATATCATGGAATCTTTCTTTAAAGGCATATGGAATCTTTCATCATAGCAATCTCTGCAAATAAAGCCACCATCTTTAAAAGAAATGGCACATATATTTTGCTTACTTCCACATCTAACACATTTATTAACTTCTAGTCTATATCCGCAAACATCAAGAACTTTTGCAAAATAGATTAATGAAAGAGTTAAAGAATCAGCTTTGTTTTCCTTTATTTGGCAAAGAATTTTATAGAATATAGGATAAATTTCTCTAGCATCGCTAGATTCTTTTATAAATGTTGAAGTTACATCTTTAATAAACTGCAAGCATGATAAAACCTCGATTGATTCTAAAGAAATCAATTGTTCTTTAAGACTAACTTCCTGCAAGAATAAGTTTCCGTTTTCATAAAGAACTAGAGAAAAAGAACATCTATATAATTCGTTTAGACTATTTTTATTTTTAGAAGACTTAGTAAAAATGGATTTAGCATAAAAAGAAAATACTTCATCCTTATTTATACAAGTTACAATGGCATCTTTTTCTTTATATTCAGTTAAAGAAATTATGATGCCTTCTTTATTTATAACATTTTGTTTATATTTCATATCCTAGACTATTTAGGATCTTTGAATTGTTTCTCCAATCAGGAACAGCTTCAACTTCAATTTCTAAACTTGCAATATGGGTATGCCACATTCTTTCTAATTCATGTCTAGCAGCCATAGAGATCTTCTTAATCATTTCGCCATTTTTTCCTATGACAATTCCTTTATGAGATTCCCTATTTACAATGAGTTTAGCTTTTATAACATAAGCCCCATCTTTTTCTTCAAATTTCTCGATTAATACAGCACTTTGATGAGGAATCTCTTGCTTTAAGAAATGGAGAAGTTTTTCTCTAATAACTTCTTTAGCTTGGAAAGCAAGATCTTTATCTGTGTAATATCCTTCTTGATAATAAGGATTTCCTTCTTCTAAATATTGGTCTAAAAGGTTTTTAAGCTCCTTCAAGCCAAAATTTTCGATAAAACAAGCTTCGATGATATCATCTTCAGGATATCTTTCTTTCATTTGCTCTAAGATTTTCTTTCCAACAGCAGGTCTAACTAAATCAATTTTATTCAAAACAAAAATCTTAGGTGCATTTGATTTAATAGAATCTATAGTTGCAAAGTCTTCATCTAAAGATTTTGCGGAAGCATCTAAAACATAGACGATTGCATTAACATCATCACTAGATTCAAATGCAACTTTGCGCATATATCTATCAATTTTTACCGAACTAGAAAAAATACCTGGAGTATCTATAAAGACAATTTGTCTTTTAGAATCGTTATAAATCCCAGAAATAGAATCTCTAGTCGTCTGAGCTTTAGGAGATACAATCGAAACTTTTTTGCTTATTAAAGCATTAAGTAACGTAGATTTTCCTACATTAGGTTTCCCTAAAATGGCTACAAAGCCTACTTTCATAAATCTTCTCCTGTAAAAGCATATGGAAGTAATTCTCTTGGAGTTGTTTCTTTAATATCCCCTTCTAAATTAGAAAGACAAATCGGCATATCTAAAGGACAGAGTTCATGAATAACTTGTCTACATGCTCCACAAGGAGAAATAGGTTCTTTTGTTTTTCCTATTATTGCTAAAGCAACAAAATCTTCTTTTTTATAGCCGTGATTCATTGCATTATAAATTGCATTTCTTTCTGCACACATACATAAAGGATAAGAAGAATTTTCTACATTACATCCATGGAAAACTTTTCCATCTTTAGTTTCTAAAGCTGCGCCAACAGCAAATTTAGAATAAGGTGAATAAGAATTCTTTCTAGCTAATTTTGCTTCTTCTAATAATTTCTTAAAATCCATTTTCTTCTCCCTTTAAATAGATATTTAAAATTTCTTCTTGTAACGGAAACATAACCTTTTCATCATCTTCTTTCATATGATCATAGCCTAGAAGATGTAATAAACCATGAATAAATAGGAAACAAACTTCTCTATTTAAGCTATTTCCAATATTTTTGGCTTGTTCTTGGGCAACATCCAAACAAATAAATATTTCCCCTAAAAGAACTGGAATATCTTTTGAGTTAATATGTCCTATATCAGATTTATCATCCAAAAAAGCAAAAGAAATAACATCTGTTTCTCTATCAATCTTTCGATATTCCCTATTGATTTCGTGGATTTTTTCTCTATCAACTAAATTTACATCTACTTCGTAATTTGTCTTAATGGATAAATGATTGAAGGTAATTTCTAATAATTTTAAAAACTTTTCCTCGTAAAAATCATAGATTTCGTCAAGTTCGTTATTGAAAACAAGTTCCATAAAGTAAGTTTACCATCCTGCTGATTAAAAATACATTTTTTTATAATAAATGTTGTCTAAAATAGAATTCTTCTTTCCTTCTTTTCTTTATATTTTTTTCTTCCGTTAAAACTTTTAAGAACATACTTTGTAAAAAAAGCAAAGTTAGACTTTTCATAATTAAATAAGAAGGATTTAGTTTCTGATAAAAGACAAATGAGAATAAAAACAAAATTCCTAAAGAAAAAACATAGATAATTGATTGATTTAGAATAACGCTTCTGCTGTATTTCATTGCTTTACTATTCATTTCTTCTAATAAGGCAATTCTTTCTTCTTTAGATAAGTCGTTAGTACCTACATAAGTTGATTCCATCGAAGAAATTTTTCTTTCTTGCTTAGAAAAAGAAGGTTCTATAAACAAGAAATTTACAAGCATAAATGCATACATTATAAGTATGCAGGCTCCAAAAAACATGTCTTCTAGGAAAAGAAATATTGAGAAGAAAGCATTGGTTAAAACATTACAAAGAAATATAGGTATTGTGGAAAAAAGACTACCTTTGAGGAAATTGTAATGTTCGAGATTCTCTTTTCTTTCTAACACATTCTCAGAGTCCACACACTTAAGATATTTCTTATCAAAATTCTTTAGAAATAGGCTTTTACCATTAAGGTCAACTAAAGAAAAGATAAGAAACAAAAAGAAAAGGCTTACGGAAATAAATGCAGGCACCTCCTCATTTGATAATAAATAGACACCGCAAGCCAAGCTTATAATTGGTAGGATGGATAAGCCAGCCATTATGAATTGTCTTGATAAAGGCAAGATTTTCTCATGAGAATAACGGATTCCTAAATCTTGGTATTCCTCTACTCTAAGGATAATGCCAGTGAATATAGAAATAAATTCGTCAAGATGGATAGAATACCTACCAAGTTCTGGATCGATTAAGATAAACTTACCTCTTTTTTTACGTAGTACGAGCAAAAGATGGAGACTACGATTAACATTCACGACACCTAGTAAAGGAAATTCCTTGTTCAAAGCAATGTCATTTTTATCTAAAAGCCTACTAGCCCCTAAAGAACACCCTAAAGATTTTCCATAGTTGATAATATCTTCTAGTGAAGGCGAACGGTTGCCTTCAATTTTCGGTTCAGGGGCAAATAAGATATCTCTTCGATTAAGCACAGTAAAATATATTGCGTTTTTAACCGAAGCATACCCGCAACCATTTCGCGAAGATTGAAAAGCAAATTCCCGCCTCATGCTATATAGTTAGGAGAAAACGCAAAAAAGTTTAAATTAAATTTTATACATAAAATAAAAAATCGCCGATACTTTCGACGATTACAAGTGATTTTACAACTAGAATTTTTTTCTTCTAGCTAACTTGGATTTCATTTTTCTCTTTAATCCAGGTTTTAAATAAGCCTCTCTTTTTCTACATTCAAGTAAGATTCCAGACTTATTAACGCCTCTTTTGAAACGTCTTAAGCCATCATCTAAAGATTCACCTTCACGTAGAACTACTTTAATAGACACTTATCATCACTTCCTTTCTAACTGGGAAATATTACAGGTATTTAATTCTTAAAGCAAGTAAATTTTACTTTACGTATTCTTCCATTATAGCAACGCTAGCTGAAGCGCCGATTCTAGAAGCCCCTGCAGCAACTAAATCATTAACTTCAGATAAATAATGGACTCCACCAGAGGCCTTGACGCCAAGTTCAGAACCCACAGTTTTTCTCATTAAAGCGATGTCGCGAGGATTAGCCCCAGCTTTAGAGAATCCAGTAGAAGTTTTTACATAATCAGCTTTAGCTTCTTTAGCTACTTTACAAACTTCAACTTTTTCTTCATCAGTTAATAAGCATGTTTCGATAATAACTTTAAGCAAAGTATCTCCGATTGCTTTTTTAATAGCAGCAATCTCTTCCTTTATATATAAATAGTCATGATCTTTGGCTCTAGAAATATTAATTACCATGTCAACTTCTTCTGCACCGGCTTTTTTAGCATCAACAGCTTCAAAAACTTTAGTTTCAGTAGAATTAGCTCCTAAAGGGAATCCTATAACAGTACAAACTTTTACATCACTGCCTTTAAGACATTCGGAAGCAAGAGGAATAAAGCCGGGATTTACACAAACCGAAGCGAAGTCATATTTTTTTGCCTCATTACAAAGCTTTACTATATCTTCTTTTTTTGCATCTGGTTTAAGATTTGTATGATCGAATAATTTATTAAATTTCATGATTTATGCTCCTTTAACAAGAAAAAAACCCGTTAAAACGGGAATTATTCTTCTTCAACTTTCTTTTGAACGACTGGTTTACCATTGTAATATCCACATTTTGGGCAAACTCTATGTGAGCGAATCATTTCACCGCAATGTGGACATGCTACTAAGCCAGTTACTTCTAATTTGAAATGTGTTCTACGAAGTCTTTTACGTGTTTTACTAGTTCTTCTCTGTGGGACTGCCATAAATCTTCTCCTTTAAAACCTGGATTATTATATAAAAGATGTTTCAGGTGTCAATTAGTTTTTTTAGACGATGTTAAAAATCTACCAAAATTAGTCGATTGCAACGGATGAATTATAATTGACTATACCAAATTTATTTGTTAAATCTTCATTAGAATTCACGCCAACAAGAAGATAGTTGCTCGTATGACCATAACAAATTTTCTTTTCTTTGTCATACTTTTCAAATAAAACTTCCATATCCTTATTATAAAAAGAGGATTTATAGTCATTTCTTAAAGATTTAGATAAAGCTAGAAGTTCATTTACGCGACGTTTTTTAGTTTGCGAATTCACGTCTTTCATTCTGGAAGCAGCTGTTCCTTCTCTACTGGAAAAAGGAAATACATGAATTTCAGCGAATTTAATATCCTTACATAATTCTACTGTTTCTTTCCATTCTTGCTCAGTTTCTAAAGGAAATCCAACTATTATATCAGTTGTAATCGCAATATCTGGTCGGATTTCTCTTATTTTATTTACCTTCTCCCTAAAAGTTTCAACGTCATAATTGCGTTTCATTCTACCTAAAACTGACGATGAGCCCGATTGCAATGAAATATGAAGATGAGAAACAATCTGAGGATATTTTTTAAGTAAAGATAAAAAATATTCATCAGTTTCTGTAAAATCTATTGATGAAATCCTTATTCTTTTTAACTCTGGATTAGCCAAAATCATTTCTTCTAATAAGTTAGAAAGTCCATAAGAATCTCCATAAAGATCTTTTCCATAACTTCCTATATCAATTCCGGTAATAACAATTTCTTTGAAGTCAGATTGAACTAAGTTTTTAACTTCTTCTAGGACAAGTTCTTTTTTTCTAGATCTAGAAACTCCTCTAACAAAAGGAATTAAGCAATAAGAGCAAAAATGATTACATCCATCTTGGACTTTTACATAGGCTCTAACTCTTTCTTTATAGTTACTATTAACTAAATCTTCATAACTTTCTGATTGAATGTTAACTTTTATATCTAAAATAGGTTTTTTATCCACTGAAAAAGACTTTATGTAAGGAATAATCTTTTTTCGTCTTGTTGTTCCAATGACAATATCTGCCCCACATTCTATTGCTTCTTCACCATTTTTTTGAGTATAGCAACCCATTGCGACTAATATTGCATGAGAATTATTTTGTCTGAAAGAACGTATATGTTGACGAGATTTTTTATCCGCCATTCCGGTCACTGAACAAGTATTTAAAATAATTACATCGGCTTCCTTAATATCTTTAGTTTCCTTGCCTCCAAGAGAAAGAAGTTCTTGGCCAATTGAAAAAGTTTCATATGTATTTACTTTGCATCCAAGCGAAAATAAATAATATGAAAAATTATTTCTTAACATGTTTGGTAAATCTCCTGTCAATAGAGATATTATCGGATGTATTTATACTCAAAAATCTACTAGAAATAAACTTATTATCAACTAATGCCTTTATAAATCTTTCTCTATCATTATCAAAGAAAGCATCAACAACTGGAGCAGTTCTTTCTCTGATATTTTCATAATTAGGATGATGGCAATCTTTATCAAATAAGGCAACTCTTGCATTTAGACGTCCTTGATTATTAACAAAGAAAATTGACAAAGAATCTTTATCATAAAACGCTGCTTCATCTCCTACTCTTTTTAATAAAATGAGATTTGTAAATGAAGAATCGAAAACATCAACTCCGTAAGTATCAAAAGGATCTACGACCGCACTTTCAAAGTATTTTAAAAGAATCTTATAAGGATTATTAGTTAATAATTCTAATCTATTATTATAAATTTGATTAATTGTTCTAGAAAAAATAGGAAGGAAAATATTAGATTCTTTCTCTTCAATGTGAGGAAGATTAGCACATTTTTCTTTTACTAAGGCTTGAAGCTTTTCTGGATCAACTTTAGATCCTACTTTTTCCACTTCTTTTCTTTCACGGAAATAAAACTTTTCAAATGTTTTCTTATTAATTAAGGATTTTATTATGATATTCGCTCTAATAACATCAAATGGCTCTACTGCTTTTTGAAAAATAGAAAAATAAGGTACATCGTTTAACAAAATTGCATTTCCTAAAAAATATCTCATTTGTTCAGAATTAGAAAATGGGGTATGTCTTTGTCTTTTTGCTAGTGTTTCAAATAGATCCATTAGAATTTTTCCTCTATATATGAAGATATTATACTACAAGAATAAAGCGCAGCGGTTTCTGCTCTTAAAATTCTTTTACCTAAACTTACAAAAATGAAATTATTTTCCCTAGCTAAAGAAATCTCTTTATCAGAAAATCCTCCCTCAGGTCCAATAATAATTAAGATTTTATCGGATTTTTCAATATTTTTTAACTCGCTTAATAAAGTATTAGATTTGCCAAAATCACCTTCATAAGCAAAAAAGATTTTATCGTAAAAAGAGAAATCAATTTTAGATAAAGATGAAAAAACATCAATTGAAGGTATTAAACTTCTTCTACATTGTTCGCAAGCTTCCTTAGCAATTTTCTCTAATCTAATAAATTTATTATCATCTTTAGTTATTTTAGCAACACTCCGATCAGAATTTACTACAAGGAATTTTTTAACTCCGACTTCACACCCTTTCATGACAATAAGTTCATTATAAGAGGATGATTTTAAATTAGAAAAAGCTAAATCTAGTTCTAGAGGTAATTCTCTATCACTAGAAAGCTCGCTAACAACTTTTATTTCAAGTGGTTTAATCTTACTAACAATGCATGTAAAAAGCTTTCCATTAAAAGAAATCTCGATTTCTTCGCCTATATTTACTCTTTTAACATTAATTAGATGATGTAAATCATCTTTACTTAGAGTTACAAATCCATTATTAATTTCACCAAAATAATGCTGCATTATCTAATATAAACTCCGTCTTTATCTTTTATGGATTTATTTATTGAAAGTATTCCATTAAGAATATAAACACAATAAATTCCTATCAAAGGGAAAATAAAAGCTAAAAATGACTTATAAACAGTAAAGAATAAAGGTAAAGCAATTGCTAAATAAACCAAAATCGTCGAAATTATATTAGCTGCTGCCCTTTTAGATTTTCCTAGATAAAAATTATGTAATCCAAATAGGCCACAGAATAACAAAAGAAGGAGATAGACTTTTTTCTTCTTGGCAGAATTAAAAGCAAGATTTCCTATCTTCTTTTGCTGCTCTATATCCGTCATATCCATTGTCTCATACGAAATAGAAATAGGATCTTTATGTCCGCAAAAAGGGCAGATATCCGTATCTAGACGAGAAATGGTTGCATCACAATATTTACATTTAGCCATAATTAGAATTTAGCTTTCCATTTTGCAAATGCAGAATCTTTTTTATCGGATTGAGACTGGAATTCTTTAAGTAAATCTTTTTGATTCTTATTTAATTTAGTAGGTGTTTTTACAGAAATATGGATGTATTGATTTCCTGGTTTACCAGTTCTTAAGTCCTTAACACCTCTATCTTTAATTTTTAAGACTTGATCAGGTTGAGTTCCTTCTGGGATTGTTACGTTAACTTCTCCATAAACAGTAGGAATATCAACAGTAATTCCTAAAGCACAGTCTACGAAAGATAATGGAACTTCTACGTGGATATCGTTTCCATCACGTTTGAATTCTGGATGTGGATTTACAACAACTTCAACGTATAAATCCCCATTTGGTCCACCATTTTGGCCTCTCATGCCTTTTCCTTGAACTCTAATTTGTTGTCCAGAATTAATTCCAGCAGGAATATTTACATTTAAATCTTTATGAACTCTTGTATATCCTTTGCCTTGGCAAGATGGGCATGGATCTTTAATTACTTTCCCTTTGCCTCCGCAATAAGAACATGAAATATTTTGATTCATTGCTCCAAAAATTGTTTGCTTTTGAATAGTTGTATAGCCTTTGCCACCACAGTGCTTACAATTTTCTATTCCTGAAGCAGAAGAAGCTCCGCTTCCGTGACAATGTTCGCACATTTCATCATAAGTTACAGGAACTTTAACGTGACAGCCGTTAATAGAATCCATGAAGGAAATTTTAACTCTAACTAAGGTGTCATCACCTTTAGTTGGTCCAGTTTGAGTTCGACCAGCATTTCTTGGGCCTCCGCCAAAAAATGAAGAAAAGATATCATCTAAATCAATACCACCGAATCCTGCATTAGTAAAACCTTGTCCGAATGGATTTCCATTTCCACCAGTAGATGATCCTTGAGTAAATGCTGCATGACCAAATCTATCATAAGCAGCTCTTTTTTGGTCATCTTTTAATACATCATAAGCTTCTTGAACTTCTTCGAATTGCTTAGGTGCGTTTGGGTCTTTGTTAATATCAGGATGATATTTTTTGGCTAATTTTCTATAGGCAGAAGTAATTTCATCTTTACTAGCACTTTTACTAATGCCAAGCACTTCATAGTAATCTCTTTTTTCAGCCATTTTGATCTCCTTTCTTCATTTTTCTAGCGCCACTCCGAGTGAAGTGACGCTAGAACAAGTTGATAATTAATTAGTTTTTATCGGTGAAATCCGCATCAACAACATCATCAGCTGATGGATTTACATCGTTAGGATTTTCGTTTGCTCCTGAATTGGCTCCGCCAGCTTGGGCTTGAGCAGCCATAGAAGCAGCATCTTCTAATCTTCCAACAATTTCTCTTAACTTTTCAATATCATTAGAGGCAATAGCAGCTTGTGCTTCATCTCTAATTTGAGTTAATTGTTGTTTTTGAGCATCATCCATCTTATCACCATTATTTGTTAATTGATTGTTGATCTCATCAATATAAGTTTGGGCTTTATTCTTAACTTCAATATCGCCTTTTCTCTTTTCATCAGCTTCTTTATTTTCTTCAGCTTCTTTAACCATTCTATCGATATCTTCTTTAGATAATCCGTTAGAATTTTGAATTGTGATATCAGCTTCTTGTTGAGTATCTAAATCTTTAGCAGTAACTTTAACGATACCGTTAACATCGATTGAGAAGGAAACTTCGATTCTTGGAGTTCCTCTTCTTGCTGGTTTAATTCCACTTAATGTGAAGTGACCTAATAATTTATTGTCATGAGCCATAGGTCTTTCACCTTGGTAAACCATGATATCTACAGCAGGTTGATTATCTTCAGCAGTAGAGAAGATTTGAGACTTTGTTGTAGGAATGGTTGTATTTCTATTGATAAGTGGGGTCATGATTCCGCCTAAAGTTTCAATACCTAAAGTTAATGGAGTGACATCGAGAAGAACGATATCTTTAACATCACCAGCGATGACAGCACCTTGTAAGGCAGCACCGATAGAAACGGCTTCATCTGGGTTAATAGATAGGTTAATGTTCTTACCAGTAACACTCTTAACCATTTCTTGGACAGCTGGCATTCTTGTAGATCCACCAACCATTAAGATATCTCCGATTTCAGCATAGGATAATCCGCTATCTTTAAGAGCTTTTTCCATAGGAACTTTACATCTTTCAAGTAAATGACGGGTTAAGTCTTGGAATTTAGCTCTAGTTAAAGTTGCTTCAAAGTTGATTGGCCCGTTTGGGCCCATTCCAATGAATGGAAGAGAGATAACAGTTTCAACAGAGGAAGAAAGTTCGATTTTTGCTCTTTCAGCAGCATCTAAGAATCTTTGCTTTGCCATCTTATCTGTTAAATTTGCACCAGTTTGAATCTTGATTTCAGAAGCAATCCAATCAGCGACGACGTGATCCCAGTCATCACCACCTAAATTTGTATCTCCGTTTGTAGATAAAACTTGGAAAGTTCCATCACCAATATCAAGGATGGAAACATCTAATGTTCCGCCACCTAAGTCAAATACTAAGACTTTTTCGGACTTTTTGGACTCTAAGCCATAAGCTAAACATGCAGCTGTTGGTTCGTTAATAATTCTAACAACGTCTAAGCCGGCGATTGTTCCAGCATCTTTAGTAGCTTGTCTTTGAGCATCGTTGAAGTAAGCTGGAACTGTAATAACAGCTTTGCTAATTGGTTGTCCTAAATTCTTTTCTGCATAAGATTTCATGTAAGAAAGAACTTTTGAAGAAATTTCTTGTGGTGTGAAATCCTTATTTAAGCAGTTAATGTGGAACTTGTGGGATGCACCCATATATCTTTTTGCAGAAGAAACTGTATCCATATTGGTAACGGCTTGCCTTTTTGCTGCGTTACCAACAATTTCTTCACCACTAGCCTTAAAAGCGACTACTGATGGAGTTGTATTTGTTCCTTCTGGATTAGGAATAACTTTGACTTTACCATCGTTTTGCATATAGGAAATGACTGAATTTGTAGTTCCTAAGTCAATCCCAACAATAATTTCTTTTGCCATAATTTTTATCTCCTTCTATGCTTCATTAGCATTTGTGTGATCATCATTTTCTATTTCTTCAGAAGGCTTCTCAATTTTTTCTTCTTCGGTCTTCTTGGAAACATATACTTTTGCAGGTTGTACTAATCTGTCATGTAATTTATAGCCTTTAGCACAAACCTTAGTTATTATATTTGGTTCGATATCATCTCTAATTTCAACGTCGATTGCTTCCATGATTGCTGGATCGAATTTATCTCCTTCTTTAGGAGAGATTTCACTGATTCCTTCATCATTAAGGACTTTAACGATTGAATTGTAGATATATTGGAAACCTATTAGATAATTTTTAATTTCTGGATTGCTTGGGGAAGATTCGAGTGCTGAATGGAATGAATTTAGAGCAGGAAGTAAATTTGCTAAGAATCCTTCGCTGCGATATCTGATAGCTTGACGTTTATCTTCTTCAATTGATTTACGTAGATTTTGCAAGTCAGCAAATTCCATGTAATATTGATTTTTCCAATAATTCTTATCAGCTATTGCTTTTTCGTATTCTTTCTTTAAAGCTTCAAATTTCTCTCTAGAAATCTTTTTATCTTTTTTCTTATCTATTAATTCTTCTTCGATTTCTTTTTCTTCTTCGACCGACTCAACATTTTCTTTTTCGTCGTTCATTAATTTTTACCTCCTTTTTTCTCTTGGAAGTATTCATCTAATGTTTCAGTAACATATTTCAACATTGCAAGTGCTCTTTCATAATCCATTCTTGTTGGACCTAGAAGAGAGATAACAGCATTTTGTCCTCCTGGAATCTCAATGTTTGTCGATATAATCGATAAATCATTGTCTTCTCCTGGATTACCGAATCTAATGTTTACTCCCTTTTCATCAGTAAGCACTGCTTCTTCCATCGCACTTCTGAATGCTTGAGGATCATCTAATAGACCCATAAGCTTTCTAAGTTTTCTTGCATCGTCAGCAAATTCTGGCTGATCAAGAAGATTATCTTTTCCGTAGAGATCCATTCTTTCTCCAGCAAATCTAAGGAATGCTTCTAATAATGCTTGATAGATAACATCTTTTCCAACTAAATAATCAGTAATTGCGGGTTTCATTGCTTCCATCTTATTAACTATCATGGAAATTGGAGTTCCTTTTAATCTTTCATTAAGAAGAACTACAGTTTTTGAGATATCATCAATCTTGATATCTTCTTCAATGAGGAATGTTTTATTCTCTACATATCCTTGGTCAGTAACAAATACTGCTGTTGCTGCCTTATCTGAAATTGGAATGATTTGAACTGAGACAAGTTTTTCTTCATTTACTTTAGGTCCAAGAACAACTGAAGCAAGATTGGTCATGTTTGATAAAATTTCACATGATTGCTTAATAATTTCTTCGACGGATTGAGTTCTTTTTTCTAAAACAGTTTGAAGAGCAAACTTGATTGAGTTATCAACTCTTTCATTACGAAGATTTTCAACGTAATACTTATAACCTTCTGTTGAAGGAATTCTTCCCGAAGATATATGAGTTTTTTCGATCAAACCTTCTTTTTCCAAAGCATTCATTTCAGCTCTGATTGTCGCAGATGAACAATCTAAACCATATTGGTCAAGCAATGTTTGGCTTCCTACTGGTTCAGCAGTCTTTATGAAGTGTTCTACAATCAATTTAAGAATTTGGTTTCTTCTTGTCATAGATTAATCTCCTAGCAGTCAAAACTTTTGAGTGCTAGTGTAATTATAAGAATATAGTTAGCACTGTCAATAGGAAACTGCTAAAAAATTAGAAAAAATTTAATAAAATTTTATCTAGAACAAGAATCCCCTTATCAGAGCACATAAAATTACCGTTTTTTACTAAAACAAGGTCGTATTTTTCAAGGTCTGATATCTTATCTTTATATTTTTCAAGGAAATCAAATTTGAATATCTCTTTGAATTTATCTAAATTAAATCCCTCACTAAGTCTTAAATTAGTCAGTAAAAAATATTTGAAAAGATCGTCTTTATTAACGACTTCCTTATAATCAACAAATTCATGGTCTAAATATTTGTGGAGGTTTTTTGAATTTGTGTATCTAATATTATTTAAATATCCGCTCGCGCCTAACCCAACCCCGTAATATTCTTCGTTATGCCAATAAGTGAGATTATGTTTTGAAAAATAATTATCTTTAGCAAAATTTGAAACTTCATATCTTATATAGCCTTTGGCTCTAAGCTTCTCCACTATTAGGTTATAGAAATCTGCTTGTGTATCTTCGCTAGCCTCCTTGATTCCTTGATTAAAGAAAACAGTACTTTTTTCTAAAATAAGTGAATATGTAGAAATGTGAGGAACATCTAAGGAAATAAAGTTCTCTAGATCTTCTTCAAGATCAGTTATAGATTGTTCTGGCAAAGCATAAATTAAGTCGACATTAATGTTACTAATTCCATGTCTTCTCAATAGATTTATTTTTTCTTTTACAAGTCCGAATGAATGATTTCGATTCAGTAATTTTAGATACTTTTCGTTAGAACTTTGAACACCTAAAGAAACTCTATTTACGCAATGCTTTTTTAAGAGTTTTATCTTTTCTTCATCTAGGCTTTCTGGGTTAGCTTCAAAGGTAAATTCTGTGTTTTCCCCAACGAATACATCAAGAGATACAAGTAACTTGTTTAATTCGATAATATCAAGACTACTCGGAGTACCTCCACCAATATAGATGGTGTTCATTTTTTCTTTTTTTAGTGAAGAAATTTCATATAAAAGAGCGGAAATATATTTTTCCGCCCAGTCTTTTTTATAATAGAGTTTAGTGAAATCACAATATGAACAAATTACATTACAAAAAGGTATATGAACATAAAGAGATTTGGCACTCATTTATTATTCTTTTTCTTTTGGCTCTTCAGTTTCAACCTTCTCAGATTTTTCTTCTTCTAAAGGTTGTAACTCTTCTTCAATAGGTTGAAGAAGACGATCTAATTCTTCTTTAGCAATTTCTTTATCTGTCTTTGGTTTTTCGTCATCTTTGAAGAATTTGGATTTCTTTCTAATTAAGTAAACAATTAAAACAATTAATCCGAATACTCCGACTAAGATTACAGGTGTAAGAATAGGTGTTAAATTTGTTGCTAAAATCATTTTGAATCTCCTTGTTTAATAGGTGTGTAGAAAAATTTATTTTGAACTTGGACTTTTTCATAAAATCCCTGTGATACTAGATTTTCCATAGAAGTTCTAGCAGTTTCATATGCACACCTGGCATATTTTTTATAATCTTGAATTGAATAATATCTTCCAATAGTACAGTGAGATGCAAAGAAGAATGCTTGCATTTTCTTAACATTTGGATTGATTTCAAGGATATATTTTGCAATATCTTTGATATCCTTTTCTGAGATAACTTCTTGTTTAGGCTTGATAGCAAAGACAACTTCTTTCTCATATTCAGCTCTAATTAAATTATTCATATCCTTCTTTCTTAAAGAAGATGGAGCTTTTTTGACTAATTGAGTTTGCTCTTCTTTTACTTGCTCTTTTGGAACAAATTCTTCTCCTCTATCGATATTATCGACAACATAATTTTCTTCTCTAATTGCCGAACTTCTCATTCTGATAATATCATCAGAATTTAATTTGATAAGAGGTGAAAGAATATTGATTCCGTAAGTAATTATATAAGTTAAATCGTACTCGTCAGAAATAGATAAAATGTAGTCATCAAGCATGTTTGTCTTAATAAGAACATTCTCTAAGCAGAAATATGGAGCAAACGAAGAAATTTGTTCATGAGCTAAAATTAATTTAGCAATAAGCAAGGACATTTCCTCGTTGTAATTAACAAATGGTTTAACATAGTTAATGTAATAGAGAGTTACTAAAGCTTTAATAAAAGGCTTTATGTTAGGATCTTTGATGAATTCGAAGAAATTATTCATCATTGAATCAATAAGAATAACAGGAGCTTGATTATATTTAGTTCCTATTAAGGAGGTTGTATTTCTATTTACAGTCTCGGTAACTCTATAGAATTCGGTTAATTCGTTTGTATTGGAGAGAATCGAATATAGATTAGCGACTATATTTTCATCAATTGTCGAACCATAATTTTCCTCAATCCATAATAAAGCTTTCTTATATTGGATAAAAATATTATGTTTTGGATTATTTTCTCTATATGCACCAGTTACAATGGCTTTAATAGTTAATTCATTTGTATTTAGGTTAGAGATTGTATTTAAAGCATTCAAACAGTTGTTTAAGCAATAATTCTTGAAGGAATTTTTACTGTTTTCATTTAATTTTTCAGCAAAAAAGCTATTTGTTAAAGAAGATAAACTTGTTTCAAATCTAGCAAAAATATCTCTAAGTTTAGGAGTCATTGTAATGCTGAAATTTCTAGAGTTATAAGCAATTAAACGAGTATCAACGCTGAATTTTTTTCTATAAGCGGAAACATCAGTAAAAATCTTATAAATTAGACTAGTTTTTAAAATAGTCTTTATGTCAGTTTTACTTGCATAAGTCTCGTCTGTAAACTTAATACTAAAATTTTCAGTGGCCATTTTTTCTCCTTTGAAAATATTATATAGAACAGCGGTATCAATTCAACTAAAAAACTACTAATCTTGAGGAATTGTTTAGTTATTTTCAATAGTTAAAACAGCCATGAAAGCTTCTTGCGGCACTTCTACAGAGCCAACAGCTTTCATTCTCTTTTTACCTTCTTTTTGTTTCTCTAAAAGTTTCTTCTTTCTAGAGATGTCACCGCCATAACACTTGGCAAGGACATCTTTTCTTACAGATTTGATATCTGTACGAGCAATAACTTTGCCTCCAACAGCAGCTTGAACAGGGACTTCAAATTGTTGACGAGGAATAATTTGTTTTAATTTTTGAACGATTGCCAAACCCCTTTTATAAGCATCAGGTCTATAGACAATGCAACTTAAAGCATCGATTGGATCGCCATTTAACATTATATCCATCTTACAAAGATCAGATTTTTTATAATCTTTAAATTCATAATCTAAGGATGCATAACCCTTAGTGTAAGATTTTAATTTATCAAAGAAGTTGAAGATAATTTCCGATAATGGAAGATCGTATTTTAATATGACACGAGTATCGTCAAAATACTCCATATCAACATAGATTCCTCTTCTATTTTGACATAGTTCCATAATTGGCCCGACAAACTCTTTTGGGGACATTATTGAAGTATCAACATAAGGTTCTTCTATCGCAACAATTGTCGATGGATCAGGCATATCAGAAGGATTATCTATAAAAATCTCTCTATGACCACTTTGAACAATCTTATAAACAACGCTAGGTGCAGTTAATATGAGGTTAAGATTATATTCTCTTTCAAGTCTTTCTTGGACAACATCCATATGTAAAAGACCCAAAAAGCCGCATCTGAAGCCAAATCCTAACGCTTTAGAAGTTTCTGGTTCAAATATTAAAGAAGAATCGTTTAAAGATAATTTTTCTAGGGCTTCTTTTAAATCTAAGTAATCTTGGCTATCTACTGGATAAAGACCGCAATAAACCATAGGAGCAATCCTCCTATATCCTGGTAAAGCTTCGGAAGCTTGATTATTTTCTAATGTAATTGTTTCACCAGGGAAAACATCATGAATATCTTTAATTTGTGCTGTTAAATAGCCGACTTCACCGCAATCAAGTTCACCAGTGGAAAGTTCATCTGGAACTCTAATGCCAACTTCCGTTACTAGATAATTCTTATTTGCTTGCATCAAGTGGATTCTATCTCCAACTTTTACACATCCATTAACAACTCTAATTAAAACTACAACGCCACGATACGAATCATAATAAGAATCAAAGATAAGCGCTTGTAATGGTTTATTGATGTCTCCACTTGGAGCTGGAATTTCAGTTGCTATTTTTTCAAGAACATCTTCTACTCCAATTCCTGTTTTTGCTGAAACTAAAGATGCATTACTACAATCAATTCCAATTCTATTTTCTATTTCATCTTTGACGAAGTCAGGTTGAGATGATGGTAGATCTATTTTATTTATAACAGGTAAAATCGTTAAATCGTTATCAACAGCCAGATAGACATTAGCTAAGGTTTGTGCCTGAACACCTTGAGTAGCATCAACAACGAGTAAAGCTCCTTCGCAAGCTGCTAATGAACGAGAAACCTCGTATGTAAAATCGACATGCCCTGGAGTGTCGATTAAATTGTAAATATATTTTTCCCCATTTTTTGCAGTATAAGAAACAGTAACAGCATTTAATTTTATAGTTATACCTCTTTCTCTTTCTAGATCCATAGAATCTAAAAGTTGAGACTTCATGAGTCTTTTATCTACTGTTCCAGTCAATTCTAAAATTCTATCAGCCAATGTTGATTTTCCGTGATCAATATGAGCTATGATAGAAAAGTTTCTAATTTTCGACTGATCAAATGGCATAACTTCGTTATTATAAAGATTTTTTATTATTTTTGTAGAATGAAGTTGAGAATTGAGTTATTTCTTTTTCTTCATTAATGATTTCGAAATTTGACCAATAGCCATTAAATAGCTTTCTGTATGGATTTC
>JAXFZD010000018.1:0-82461 GCA_034185265.1 Bacilli bacterium
ACACCTAGAGAACCTATAACCTTATTATTTTCTTTATAAACTAAAGCAAATGTTCGTTTATCTTTTATAAATTTAGTGAGGATTTGCAGGGATTCTTCTTTATTTGCGTGATGTCTCCATCCTGCTCTTTCTCCTACTCCTTCTTCTTTACAATATTCAAAAAAGTCATCTAAATCATTTAGATTCCATTCTCTTAAGATAAGTCTAGGAGTTTCTATAACTACTCCAGTTACATCAAATTCTGCGTTCATATTTCTTTGTTTATTATAGACTTGTAGAAGTGATTTTTGGATATTTCTTAATAATTCCTTTATAAAGAATACTAGGTCAAAAAAGAAGCGGGTTTCATGGCAATAATCTAAAATTGGTGGCCGTTTCACCGTATTATGAAGGATATATTGTTTAAAAATGAATTTGAATATACGTATCAAATGAATTTTAAATATAGGAAAGTTTAGTAATTAAAAAATCTCACTTAATTCTAGTGAGATCTCTTGTGGCACAAATTTAGCCTAGGGACAATTTCCCGCCCGAACGGTAGCAAGTTTTTCTTGCGGATGTATTTATCTTTAATCGCTTTTTTAAAGCAATACCTCATCAATAAAATTCTCATACATCGTCTCATTTTAATAACTAATTCCATAAATTCAGGCCAGTTTCACCGTAATAATCAAAAATCCCTCTCATTAGGAGGGATTTGATTATACGTATGATTTAAATTATTCAGACCAGCGAACAAGAGTGACTTCAGCGCCATCTCCTCTTCTCTCGCCTAATTTAAATGCTTTTGTATAGCCGCCTTTTCTAGCAGCCATCTTTGGTCCAATTTCTTCAAAGAGGATTACAAGAGCAGATTTGCCATCTTTTCTTGTAACTTCTTCTCTAACTACTCTAGCAGCAAGTCTTCTTGCGTGAAGATCACCTTTTTTAGCATAGGTAACCATTCTGTCAGCTAAAGCTTTTAAATCTTTTGTGACTCCAGAAGTAACCTTGACTTCACCATTGATGATGAGAGCAGTTACGTTATTACGTAATTGAGATTTCTTCTTTGAAGCAGTATATGGAGCCTTGAATCTTACACCGGTTTTACCGTGTACATTTTTTCTACCGTTTGCAGCCATAAATTATTCTCCTACATAGTCGCGGAAATGTAAGCCCATGCCGGCTAACTTTTCTTTGACTTCTTTAAGTGATTTCTTACCTAAGTTACGTACTTTCATCATTTCATCTTCGCTCTTTTGAGTTAATTCTAGAACTGAAGCGATTCCTGCACGTTTAAGGCAATTATTAGATCTAACAGAGAGATCGAGTTCTTCAATAAGCATATTTTGGAACTTATTCTCTTCTTGTTTGACTTCTTCTTTAACTAAATTAATTTCTTTAACAGTTTCTTGTAAATTAACGAATGCTTTTAAGTGCATTGAGATTAATTGAGCTGCTAAAGCGACAGCTTCATATGGTTTCATAGAACCATTTGTTGTAACTTCTAATGTCAGTTTGTCATATGAAGAATCATGTCCTACACGAGTTGCATCTACGGAATAAGCAACTTTTAGAACTGGGGAATAGTTAGAATCAGTAGCAATTGCACCAACTTTATCTAATCCTTTTCTTTCAACTTTATTAACTTCACTAGTTACATATCCTCTACCTTTTCCAGCGAAGATTGTCATCTTTAAATGTCCATTTGGATTAAGATGAGCAATTTCAAATTCTGGGTTAACAATAGAGACTAATGCTGGTAATTCTAAGTCAGATCCTCTAAGGACTGGAGTATCTTTACCATTTACATCAACTTCAATTCTTTGAAGTTCATTAGATTCAGTTTCAATTTTTAAGACCAAGTCTTTGAGATTTAAGATAATTGCAGTAACGTCTTCTTCAACACCTGGAATTGTAGAGAATTCATGTCTGACTCCCTCAATTTCAACTCCGCAAACGCTAGCGCCTGGAAGAGAAGAAAGAAGTACTCTTCTTAAAGCATTACCCAAGGTAAGTCCGTATCCTCTTTCAAGAGGAGTAATAACAAATTTAGAATAATGTTCAACTGGGTCATCAACATCAGTAGTAATGTTGAAATTTTCGAATGGATCAGGAATTGTAACCTTATCATTCATGATGGAATCGGCGATATCAATATTTGCCATTAATAATTCCTCCTATGGTTAGCAATATATAAATATATTTATTTGTTAATTAAGTTTGTAAATCTTTTGGATGTGGGAGATATACTAACCACGAGGACGCTTTGGTGGGCGGCATCCGTTATGTGGGATTGGAGTTGTATCTTCGATAGATAAAACTTGTAATCCGACAGTTGTAAGAGCTCTAACAGCACTTTCTCTACCTGCACCAGGTCCTTTAACTTCACAATCAACTTGTCTTAAACCTTGATCGAAAGCTGTCTTACCAGCTGCTTCAGCAGCGAGTTGAGCAGCAAATGGGGTAGCTTTTTTAGCACCTTTATAGCCTAATGCACCAGCGCTAGACCATGCGATAACGTTACCAGAAACATCAGTAATTGTGATGATAGTATTGTTAAATGTGCTATGAATGTGAGCAACGCCCTTCGTATAATTACGTTTTATTTTCTTTTTACGGACGGATGAATTCTTTTTTCCTTTGCCTTTTTCAGCCATTGTCATCTACCTCCTATTACTTACTTGCTTCTTTCTTGTTAGCAATAGTCTTTCTCTTACCTTTTCTAGTTCTAGCATTGGTACGAGTTCTTTGACCTCTAACAGGAAGCCCTCTTTTATGACGGATACCTCTATAGCATCCGATTTCAGTTAATCTTTTGATGTTGAGAGCGACTTCTCTTCTTAAATCACCCTCAGTTTTGAGTTTAGCAACTTCAGCTCTTAAAGCTGTTAATTGTTCATCAGTTAAATTCTTTGTTCTGATGTCTTCACTAACTTTAGCTGCTTCACAAATCTTTTTTGCAGTTGTATCTCCAATACCATAAATATAGGTAAGAGAAACTACAATACGCTTTTCATTTGGGATATCTACCCCGACAATACGTGCCATAATGTCTAATCCTTTCTACTCCTATCCTTGTCTTTGTTTGTGTTTAGGATTGGAGCAAATAACCATTACTTTACCATGTCTACGAATAACTCTACATTTATCGCAGATTGGTTTAACAGAAGGTCTAACTTTCATTTTGTTTACTCCTTTAGTTTTTAAATCTAAAACTTATACGCCCACGTGTTAAATCATAAGGCGAGAATTGGACAGTGACTCGATCACCCGGAAGAATACGTATGAAATTCATGCGGATTTTTCCAGAAACGCAGGCCTGAACCACAGCTCCATTTGCCAATTTCACCTTGAAGTTTGCATTCGGTAAACATTCAAGAACCGTTGCTTCTACTTCAATACAATCTTCTTTACTCAAGATTTTTTCTCCTTTACCTTAAAGTTTTGAGAGAATTTCGTATCCTGTCTTAGTGACCAATACGGTATTCTCATAATGGCTTGTAAGTTTGCCATCTTTAGCGACGACTGTCCATCCATCTTTAAGGACTCGGACATCATTTTTTCCTTCCAATATCATCGGTTCGATGCAAATTGTCATGCCTGCTTTAAGTACAGGACCGGTCCCTGCAGTTCCATAACAAGGAATGTAAGGATCTTCATGCATTTCTCTACCGATGCCATGGCCAGTGTAATCTCTAGGTACGGTGCAGCCATAGGATCTAGCCACTTTTTCTATCATTGCTGATATATCTCCTACCCTAGCGCCTTCTTTAACTACACTTACTGCAGCTTCGAAAGCTTCCTTAGCAATATCAATCATTTTTAACGCTCTAGGAGAACAAATCCCAACTGGGAAAGTTCTACAAGCGTCCCCTACGTACCCATTTTTAGTTGCGCAGAGGTCTAAAGAGATTATATCGCCATCCCTAAGAATCTTTTTTTCACTCGGGATGCCATGTAAGATGACTTCATTAACTGAAGCACAGATACTAGCTGGATAGCCATAATATCCTAGTTCAGAAGGAATCGCTCCTTCTCTACGGATAATTTTATCTGCGACTTCGTTAAGATAAGCAGTAGAAACTCCCGGTTTAATTAGAGGTTCTACTTCATCGAAAACCATCGCAACCACTCGAGCAGCTTCTCTAATAAGAGAAACTTCTCGAGGTGATTTAATGATTATCATGTTATTTATGTTCCTCTAAAAGAGCTGTTAACTCTTTAAATAGAAGCACATGTCCCATCTCTCCTGCAAAATGATGATATAAACCAACATTTTTATAGAAATCGATGAGAGGAAGAGTTTGAGAATAGTAATTATCTAATCTAACTTTGAAAGATTCTGCGTTATCATCTTTTCTTTGAACAAGTTCATTTCCGCAGCGATCACAGGTTCCTTCTTTAACAGGTTTCATATCATGAATATGGTAAGAAGCACCGCATTTAGGACAGACTCTACGACCAACAATTCTGCGGATGAGTTCGTTTTCAGAGCAAGAGATATCGATTACTAAACTCACTTCTCTATTTATTTCTTTGCCGAAGCTAGAAAGAGCTTCAGCTTGTTTTATAGTTCTAGGGAAGCCATCTAGAAGGTAGCCATTTGCGCAGTCACTTCTAGAAAGTCTTTCCTTAACTAACTCAATTGTAAGCTCATCTGGGACTAGATCTCCGCGCTCAATAATGGCTTTGGCTTGTAATCCAAGAGGAGTTTTGTTGCTGATAGCTTCTCTAAACATATCTCCAGTAGAAATATGTGGGAGATTATATTTATCAACAATTTTCTTAGCTTGGGTACCTTTTCCAGCTCCTGGAGGACCCATTAAGATGATATTTAACATAATTATTGCATTCCTCCTTGAACTTCTTCGAATGATTTACCAGCTAATAGACCATCGATTTGAGAATTAATTTCAAGTGCGACACCGACAACGATGATCATTCCTGTTCCACCTATAGCTAAGGAAGTGTCGTTTCCAAATACTCCAGAAAGAGTAAGTATTACAGGAAGAGCAGATATTACTGCAAGAGCGATAGCTCCAATGCATGTAACTCTATTTAATACTTTACCTACATATCTAGCAGTTTCTTTACCTGGTCTAATTCCTGGAATGTATGAACCATTCTTTTGGAAATTATCCGCTAAGTCTTCTGGATCGATTTGCATTTCTGAATAGAAGAATGTAAATGCGATGATTAAGACTAAATAGATTATCAAGCCCCAAGGCATGTACCAAGTTGAACCGTTGATACCGTTCATCTTAAACATAGTTGAATAATTGAAGATACCAAGCCATTCAGCTTGCCCTGCTTCTGCAGAGATGAAACTTGCGATAACTGCAGGTGCCATCATGATTGAGGAAGCAAAGATGACTGGAATAACTCCGGCGCTATTTACCTTAATTGGTAAGAAGCTGGCCTTTGCCATCGATGGCGATGCTCCTCCTTTGCCCGCGTGTTGGACAGGAATCTTTCTTCTTGCAAGTTCGAAGAAGACGACTCCGGCAACAACTAATAATAATACGATTACATAGAGAGCAAATAGGGCTGAACCTTTGATAAGTTCGTTTGCTCCATGTGTTGAAGAAGTAGTTACCCACTTCGTCCAAGCTGTTGAAAGTTGAATTGGAAGGCTTCTTACACATCCTGCGAAAATGATAACTGAAATACCATTTCCTAAGCCTTTTTCTGTTATCTGGTCTCCTAGCCACATCGTGAGCATAGCTCCAGCTAATAAGACCGTAACTACATACGCATACGTCCAGAACGAATCGCCCATAGTCAGCGTAATATAGGATGTATTCTGCATGGTTTTGATAATACCATAACCTTGAACAGCTCCCAGCAATAACGTCAAATATCGAGTTGCCATCTCGATTTTCTTCCTACCGTATTGACCTTGTTTAGATAACTCCGTCAACGCTGGCAAGACATCTTTAGACAGCAATTGAACAATAATTTGAGAAGTAATATACGGGGAAACTCCAAGAGCGAAGACAGAGAAGTTAGATAAGGCACCTCCACCGAGGATGTTCATCATAGCGAGAGCATTTCCTGAATTCATAGCATCAGTTAATGCTGGTTCTGCTCTAACTCCTGGAACTGTAATAGCCGCCCCAATTCTGATGACGAAGAGAATCATAATCGTGAAGAAAATACGATTTACGATCTCTTTATTCTTGAAAATGGCGACAAACTTTTTCATTATTCTATAACCTTAACACTTCCACCTTTTTCTTCAATTGCTTTTTTAGCACTTTCAGAAATAGCACTGACTTCAACGTTAACTTTCTTTTCAAGTTTGCCGTTACCTAAGACTTTGACTCCGTCATGAAGAACCTTAACGATTTCTTTTTCAACTAAGAGAGTTTCGGTAACTGTTTCACCATCTTTAAATCTATTTAATGTAGATAAATTGACGGTTGCATAGACTGTTTTTCTTCCTTTATGGGTTTTTCTAACACCAAATTTTGGAAGTCTTCTTGCGATAGGAGTTTGTCCACCTTCATATCCGTTTTTCTTGGTATGAGAGTGAGCACCTTGACCTTTCATTCCTTTTCCGGCAGTTTTTCCGTTTCCAGATCCTCTGCCTCTACCTTTACGGAATGCTTCAGTTTTAGCTCCTTCTGCGTTTTTTAATTGATGTAAAGAGGACATTATTTATTTTCTCCTTTCTCAACTTTTTCTTCCTTGACTACCTTTTTGGCAGCTTTTGGAGCTTCTTTTTCTTTAATGGCTTTGATTTCTTCAGCGGTTTTCTTTCCTCTTAAAACCATGACTGTTTCATAGTTCTTTAAGGATTGAAGTCCGTTGGAGACAGCTCTAATAATGTTGATTGGAGCTCTTGAACCATAAACTTTAGAAACAACGTTTTTGATTCCAGCAAGTTCGACAATTGCTCTAACTGGTCCTCCAGCAACAATACCTGTACCAGGTTTTGCTGGTTTTAAGACGACCTTAGTTGAACCAAATTTACCAACGACATCGTGAGAGATTGTTCCCTTAACTAATGTGATTGATAACATGTGTTTTCTAGCTTTATCTAAAGCTTTTTTAATTGCATCAGGAACTTCACCAGACTTGCAGTTTGCAAATCCATATTTTCCTTTTCCATCTCCAACAACGGCTAAAGCGGAGAAACGCATGTGTTTTCCACCAGTAACTGTTTTGGAAATTCTATTGATAGCGACGACTCTTTCTAGATAATCATCTTTATCTAGTTTAAATCCTCCTCTACCGTTTCTTCTTTCAGATGGTTTACCTTTGTGGTCACCATATTTACGATCACCTGGACGTGGAGCAGATACGGATCCGTGAGGTTCATATCCACCTCTTCTAGGAGCTTCAGTTTTTTCTTCTTTAACAGGTTCAGCAACTGCTTCTTCTGCTACAACTTTCTTTTCTTCTTCCATGAATATTCTCCTT
The DNA here is from genome assembly GCA_034185265.1 of Bacilli bacterium. Taxonomy (GTDB): domain Bacteria; phylum Bacillota_I; class Bacilli_A; order RFN20; family CAG-826; genus Alloenteromonas. The sequence goes on from JAXFZD010000018.1 coordinate 7,408, forward strand.
AAAATTTAAGTCCAGCTTCTCTTGCTGCATCGGCTAAAGCGGCGACTCTACCGTGGTAGAGATATCCGGCTCTATCAAATGCAACACTTTCAATTTTCTTTGCGAGAGCTTTCTTTGCGAGGTCTTCACCAACTTTTTTTGCGGCTTCACAATTACCTCCATTAGCTAAATGAAGGGAAGCAGAAGAAGATGAGACTAATGTAATTCCTTTGCTATCATCGATAATTTGAGCTTCGATGTGCTTGTTTGAACGGAAGATGCATAAACGTGGTTTTTCTGCGCTTCCAACTACTTTAGCTCTGACTCTAAGATGTCTACGTCTACGAATCGATGCTCTAGATTGTTTTACTATCATAGCTTTTCTCCTTTCTACTTCTTACCACCGGCAGCACGCTTACCTTCTTTTCTAATAATGTGCTCACCTTTATATTTAATTCCTTTACCTCCATAAGGTTCAGGACGTTTTGTATCGTGAATAAGTGCGGCTATTTGTCCGACTTTTTGTTTATCGATACCTTCGACGATAACGACTGTATCTTTTTCAGTAGAGATCTTAACTCCTTCAACAGGTGTGATAACTACTTCGTGAGAGAATCCAACGTTAAGAACAACACTTGTTCCTCTCATTGCGGCTCTATAACCAATACCGCTAATTTCAAGTTCTTTGCGGAAACCTTCGCTAACTCCTTTGACGGCATTAGCAATGTTTGCTCTGACAGTTCCGTGATTTGCAGCAGCTTCTTTTGAATCGTTAACTCTGTTAACATGGACTGCTCCGTCCTTTTCCTCGACGCTGACGCAAGATGGGAATCTTACGCTTAATTCGCCTTTGGCTCCAGTGACGGAAAGGAGATTTGGTTTAATTTCAACCTTTACTCCTTCAGGAAGAACGACGGGTTTTAATCCGATTCTAGACATATAATTTCTTCCTCCAATTTTTTACCATACGTAGCAAATGATTTCTCCACCGACGTTAGCTTTTCTAGCTTGAGCATCAGTTAAGAGACCATTTGGAGTTGAAACAATGGCGATTCCAAGTCCTTTTAAGACGGAAGGAATTTTATTTGCTTCAACGTAGACTCTAAGACCTGGCTTAGAAATTCTCTTTAAATTTGTGATGACTCTTTCTCCGTTTTCACCATATTTGAGGGTGATAAGGAGATTTTTCTTTCCTTCAACTTCTTCAACAGAATATTCGGAAATGAAGCCTTCTTTTTTCAAAATCTTGGCAATGCCTTCTTTCATTTTAGAATTTGGCATAGAGACTGATTCGTAACGTAATTTATTAGCATTACGAATTCTTGTTAACATATCACTAATAGGATCTGACATAAATACTCCTTTCTACCAAGATGCCTTCTTCATACCTGGGATCTCACCTTTGTAGGCAAGTTCTCTAAGGCAAATACGGCATAATCCAAAGCGTCTAATGACTCCGTGAGGTCTTCCGCATCTTTTGCATCTAGTATATTCTCTAGTAGAGAATTTTGCTGGTCTAGATGCCTTAACTACTAAACTTTTCTTGGCCATAACGCTTATCTCCTAAATGGCATTCCCATTTTTTCAAGTAATGCAGCGGCTTCTGCATCAGAATTAGCGGTTGTGACGATTACGATGTCCATACCTCTAATTTTTCCAACCTTATCATAATTAATCTCAGGGAATATTAATTGTTCCTTAACTCCGAGAGTGTAATTTCCGTGACCATCGAAGGAATTTTTGCTAATTCCTCTAAAGTCTCTTACACGCGGGAGAGAAATAGAGATTAATTTATCGAGGAATTCGTACATTCTAGTTCCTCTTAAGGTAACTTTACATCCAATTTGTTGTCCTTCTCTAACTTTGAAGGTTGCGATGGACTTTTTAGCTTTTGTAATAATTGGTTTTTGACCAGTTACAGTTGTAAGATCTGCGACAGCATCATCTAATAATTTAGAATTTTGTGTAGCATCTCCAACACCCATGTTAACTACGATTTTTTCTAGTTTAGGAGCTTGCATAGGAGTTGTGTAATTGAATTCCTTAATTAAAGCAGGAACAATTTCTTCTTTATATTTCTTAGCTAAACGATTGAGTTTGACTTCTTTAACTGGAGCAACTTTTTCTTCTTTTACTTCAGCTTTGACTTCTTTTTCAACTTTAGCTGCTGGTTTTTTAACTTCTGCCATACCCTCTCCTTTCCTAGTCTAATTTTTCTCCGCTAGCGGCAAGTCTAACCTTTTTACCGGTTTTCTTGTCTTCGCTATAATGAACGCGGGTAACTTTCTTTGTTTTTGGATCGATAAGAGCAACGTTAGAAGCGTCGAATGGAACATACATTTCAACAACTGATCCTTCTGGAGCAGATTGAGTTGGTTTTTTATGTTTCTTATGAACATTGACTCCTTCAACGACTACCTTATTTAATTTAGGATAGACTCTTTGAACGATACCTTCTTTTCCTTTATCAGAGCCAGCGATGACTCTAACTTTATCACCTTTTTTGATTTTCATAACTGACTCTCCTTATAAAACTTCGACTGCGAGAGATACAATTTTCATATATCCCTTATCTCTTAATTCTCTTGCGACTGGTCCAAAGACACGAGTTCCGATTGGATTTCCGTCGTTATCAATGAGAACAATAGCGTTATCATCGAAGGAAATTGTTGATCCATCTTTTCTGAGTAATGGGTGTTTAACTCTAACGATAACACCTTTAACTACATCAGATTTTTTAACTTTACCATTAGGGATGGCTTCCTTAACGGAACATAAGACGATGTCTCCGATGGAAGAGACTTTTCTACGAGAACCTCCGTAAAGACGGAAGACTCTTACACTTCTAGCACCTGAGTTATCAGCGACGACTAGATTTGTCTCATTCTGGACCATTATTCAGCCTCCTTTTCTTCTAATGCTTCTTCAGCTACGTTAGCTTTAAGAAGTTCACTAGCTTTCTTATCGATGGAAACTAAACGGAAGCGTTTTGTTTTTGATAATGGTCTACAATGCATAATTGTTACTAAATCTCCAACTTTTGCTTCGTTATTTTCATCGTGAGCATAATATTTCTTAGAATATCCGACTCTTTTTGTATAAAGAGGATCGTTTCTCTTGGTGGAAACTGTTACACAGATGGTTTTATTGTTTTTATTTGCAGTAACAACACCTTGAAGTTTACTACGAGCATTTCTTTCCATTATGTCTTTCCTCCTTATCTTTTAATTTCAAGCTCTCTTTCGCGCTTGACTGTTAAGGCTCTAGCTAAATCTTTTCTGACGGCTCTAAGTTGTTCACCGTGTTCAAGGTTTCCTACAGCTTTTTTTCTACGAAGAGTGAATAATTCAACTCTTAAATCGTAGATTTTCTTTTCTAATTCATTAGGAGAGAGTTCTCTAATTTCATTGAGTTCCATTATTTAGCTTCCTCCTTTTCTTTACCTATAACTTTAGTCTTAATTGGGAGTTTATACCCAGCAAGTCTAAGAGCTTCTTTAGCAATGCTAGCGGAAATTCCGCCAACTTCGAACATAACTGTTCCTTTTTTAACTGGGCAAACCCAGCCTTCTGGGGAACCTTTACCACTACCCATACGAACTTCGGCTGGCTTCTTTGTATAAGCCATATGTGGGAAGATTCTGATCCAGACTTGACCTGCTCTATCTGTATATCTAGATAAGACGATACGAGCAGATTCGATTTGATGATCGGTAATGTATGCTCCTTCTAGAGCAACAAGTCCGTAATCTCCAAAGTCAACTTTAGTTTGACCTTTGGCCTTTCCTTCGTAGGAGAGACCGTGTGGACGACGATACTTAACGCGTTTTGGTTGTAGCATTATTTCTCTCCTCCTTTATTGACATGAGAAGGTCTAGCTTCTCTTTTTTCTTCTTTTCTTGGAGCTTCTTCTTCAACTTCTTCCTTAGTGGTCTTGCTTAAAGAACGACAGATCCATACTTTAACACCAATATTTCCGTAAGTTGTATTTGCTGGAACTGAGGCGTAATCGATATCGGCTCTTAATGTGTGTAGAGGAACGACACCTTCTTTATATCCTTCTGCTCTAGCAATTTCAGCTCCGCCAAGTCTACCAGAGCAAACTGTTCTACAACCTTTTGCACCGGCTTTTTTCATTCTAGCAATAGCTTTTTTCATTGTTGAACGGAATGCAGCTCTGTTTTCGAGTTCGTTAGCAATCCATTTAGCAACTAAGGTAGCATCTAAGTCAGGATTTTTGACATCAGCCATTGTTAATCTAACAGCAGCTGGTTTGAGCATTTTTTCTAAGACTTTTGTAAGTCTAGTAACGTTTGCTCCTTCACTTCCAAGGGCTTCACCGAGTTTACCAACATAGCAAACGATAGTAACTTTGTATCCCTTATCGGTTTTTACTCTTCCTATATTTATATGAGAGAGCATTGCATTTTTAAGTTCAGCTTCGAGGAATCTTCTAACTTTGATATCTTCAACGAGGAAGTTTCCGTATTCATTTTTAGAAGCAAACCACTTTGAGTTCCAGTCTTTATTAATGCCAACACGCATTCCGACTGCATTTACTTTTTGTCCCATTGTTTAGCCTTGCCCTCCTTATTTTCTTTCCTTCACGCTAACTCTAAGATTAGCATTTCTCTTAACGATTCCAGATGCGCTACCTTTTGCACGTGGAATGTATCTTTTGATCTTTAATCCATCACTAACTTGGATAGATGCGACATAGAGTCTAGATGCATCCATTTCGAAGTTATTTGTTGCATTGGCTGCTGCAGAAGCAATTGCTTTAGCAACTGGTTTGGCAGCAATCTTATTTGTTCTAGCTAAGATTCCAAGAGCTACAGAGACGTCTTTTCCTCTAACTACATCAGCAACTAATCTAACTTTTCTAGGAGTGATGCGGATATCTCTTACGAAGCAAGAGGCTTCTTCGACAACTTTCTTAGGAGCTTCGACAACCTTTTCTTCTTTCTTTGCTTTCTTTTCTTTAGCAGGTTTTTCTTCTGCTTTTTTAGGAGCAGCTTTTGTGGAGGCTTTCTTCACGGTTTTCTTTTCTTTTTCTTCAGCCATGGTTCTTCTCCTTATTTCTTTCCGCCCTTATCGTTTAAGTTATTTCCTTTATGACCAGGGAAATGTCTTGTTGGGGCGAATTCTCCTAATTTATGTCCGACCATATCTTCGGTGACATAGACGGTGATGTGTTCTTTTCCGTTATAAACGGCGAATGTGTGTTCGACGAAGGCAGGATAGATTGTCGATCTACGAGACCAAGTCTTAATGATTTCTTTCTTTTTGGCTTTGTCTAATGCTTCTACTTTCTTAAGTAAATATTCATCGACAAATGGGCCTTTTTTAGATGAACGTGACATATCTAATTCTCCTTTCCTTACTTGTTATCACACTTACGTCTAACGATGAGACGTGTGGAATTCTTCTTGTTGTGACGTGTCTTGACGCCTTGAGTTCTCTTACCCCAAGGAGATCTTGGAGCATCTCTTCCGACAGGACACTTACCTTCACCACCACCATGTGGGTGGTCATTTGGGTTCATGGCGCTACCTCTAACGGTAGGTCTGATTCCTTTATGTCTAGTTTTACCTGCTTTACCTAAGTTAATTAAGTTCCAATCTTCATTTCCGACAATTCCGATTGTAGCACGGCAATTCTTTAATAATTTTCTAACTTCTGAAGAAGCTAATCTAACTAATACATAGTTTCCTTCAGCACCGAGGACTTGAGCGCTGGTTCCGGCAGCTCTACAAAGTTGAGCACCTTTACCTGGTTGAAGTTCAAGGTTGTGAATGAATGTACCTTCTGGGATGTTTCCTAATTCAAGGCAGTTTCCGACTTTGATATCGGTTTTCTCACCAGAGAAGATTACATCTCCTACTTTTAATCCCTTTGGATGGATGATGTAGGTTTTAACTCCGTCTGCGTAGAATAGAAGAGCAATGTTTGCATTTCTATTTGGATCGTATTCGATTGCTTTGACTGTAGCTGGAATTCCATCTTTACGTCTTTTGAAATCGATTATACGATAACGGTTTTTATTTCCTCCACCGATATGACGGCAGGTGATTACTCCTTGGTTGTTACGACCGCCTGTTTTCTTTTTAGGGGCGAGAAGGGACTTTTCAGGAGTAGATTTTGTGATTTCCTCATACGCTGAGCTCACCATTTGACGGCGAGAAGGAGTATAAGGACGGTATGTTTTAATAGCCATTTTCTTTTATCTCCTATATTGGATGCTTTATCTATATCTTATATATATAGAAGGGTGATTCCTTACTCTGCAAATAAGTCAAGTGCGGTACCTTCTTCAAGAGTAACGATTGCTTTCTTGAATCCAGGGATTGTTCCTTGGTAACGTCCGCCTCTAGTAGTTAGCTTAGCTCTTTTGTGAACGACTTTGACGTCGACTACTTTGACTTGGAAGATGCGCTCGAAGGCATCTTTGATTTCAATTTTGTTGGCTTTGTCAGCAACTTTGATTGTTACTTTGTTTGCATTTTGCATTAAAGCCATAGTTTTTTCAGTGATCAATGGTTCGCGAATAACTTCGAAATCATGAGCAACTGGAGCAGCGAAGGCTTTCTTAACTTCTTCGACTACTTCTTTTTTAGCCTTTTTAGGAGCTCTAGTTTTCTTTGGAGCTTCTTCAACTGGGGCTACAACTTCTTTTTCGTCAGCCATATTACTTTAAAGCCTCCTCTACTTTCTTAATGGATTCTTTGCTGATGAGGATGAATTCATATTTGAGAACATCGTAGACAGCAATGTTGTTTTCTTCTACTAAAGCAAGTTCTGGAACATTTCTTGCAGAGAGGATTAAGTTTTCGTTTTCTTCGTCAGTGACTAAGAGAACTTTCTTATCCTTTAATCCTAATTTGTCGAGTTTAGCGACGAATTCTTTAGTAGAAATCTTATCTAATTTAAGGGAATCAACGACGACGATTCCTTTTTTAGCTTTTTCAGAGAGAACTCCTTTTAATGCAAGGGCGTGTTCTTTCTTGTTTTGGGATAATTTGTGGTTTTGTCTTCCATCTGGTCCCCAGACGATTCCACCACCGACCCAAACTGGAGATTTGCAATCACCGGATCTTGCTCTACCGGTTCCTTTTTGTCTCCATGGTTTCTTATTAGTTCCATGAACTTCGTGTCTCTTTTTGGCTTTTGCTGTATCTTGACGGCAATTTGCTAAGTAGACAGTAACAGCATCATGGATAACTTGATCATTTGCTTTAACTCCGAATACTGCAGCAGAGACATCAACTGTTCCGGCTTCAGCACCTTCGAGAGTGAGAACTTTTAAGCTAATTTTCTTTTCAGCCATGATTATTCTCCTTTCTTTTCTTCTTCTTTCCTATAGGAGACTAATTCTTTAACTTCTGGTTTTTTGAATTGAGTCTTCTTTGGAGAGCGAAGAACAACAAGTGATTTCTTTGGTCCTGGGACACCACCCTTAACAAGGATGTATCCTTCGGCTGGGTTAGATTCAACAATTGTGACGTTCATAACTGTTGCTTGAGCTGGACCCCAGTGTCCGCCCATCTTCTTTCCTGGGATAACACGGTTGTTATCTCTACCGTTGTTGGCTAAGGAACCGATTCCTCTATGATATCCACTACCATGACCTTTTGGACCAATGTGGTAATGATATCTCTTGATGACACCAGTATATCCGTGACCTTTGTGAGTTCCGACTAAGTCGATGACTTCACCGGTTTGGAATAATGAGGCGTCAAGGGTTTCACCAACGTTCTTGGAATAGATTTCATCACCTTTTAATTCACAGATGTGAGCTTTTGGTGAAACGTTAGCTTTCTTGAATGCGCCAAGTTCGGCTTTGTTTGCTCTAGATTCTTTCTTATCTTCGTAACCGATGACTAGAGCTTCATAACCATTCTTTTCGATTGTTCTTTTATCAAGGACAACGTTTGGTAAGACTTCGATTACTGTGACTGGATACATTGTTCCGTCTGGTGCAAAGACCTCAGTCATTCCTACTTTTCTTCCTAATAAAGATTTCATAATTCGAGGCCTCCTTATAACTTAATATCGATTTCGACACCATTTGGAAGATTTAATCTTCTTAATTGATCGAATGTTTCCTTTCCTGCTCCCTCAAGATAGACAAGTCTCTTGTGGGTACGGATTTCGAATTGTTCACGGGCATCCTTATATTTGAAGGTTGCACGGAGAATTGTATATACCTGTTTCTCAGTAGGTAGTGGGATTGGACCCTTAACTTTAGCGCCGGTTTTTTTTGCTACTTCAACAATTTTCTCTACTGCAACTTCAAGAATCTTGTGATCGTAAGCCATCAAACGAACACGGATCGCTTTTTCTTTTGCCATGAATTTTCCTCCTTTGTAATACTTTCAGGCTTCTGGAGTCTACTCTGCGCGAATTCCCCGAACACCTTTTCATGACAACGCCTGTTGGTGTATCGGCAACCTCTCGCTTCCTCGTAAGCGCCAGCGAAATAAAATATACGCATATACGTGCGAGGTGTCAAGAAAAAATTTACAAAAATTTATTCGATAAAATCTATATTTTTGCAATTTCTTTAAACTTTAAATAAAAATAATGGCGAATTTGCCACTATTTATTGAATTTTTATGCTTCATGCACAAAAATGAGTTATTTTTTACCTTCTAAAGCTTTTTTTTCTATCGTATTCTAAACGTGAGTTATATGAATAGATACAGCCGCAATATGTCTGTGAATATAAACCATAATGGTTTTTCATCTCTCTTCCTTCATCTATTCCCTTATTCTTTTTAAAATCGCTATAGAAATATTTTGTATGACTATGGTTAGCTTCAAGTTTCGCTCCGATCTCGTTCATTTTTTGAGAAGATTTCTGTCTAGAGATGGACATAACCGTAGTGAAATAATCAAAGTTATGTTGTTCTGCGTAATCGTAAGCATTACTCATTCTTTCTTCATAGCAAGCAAAACATCTTAAACTTCCTTCCGGATACTCTTTTAAAGGTTCTAAAACTCTTTTTGTGTATTCTTCGTTGTCGTAACTAGGAACGATTAAATTGACAAAATATCCATAGTCTTTTTGGATGTAAGTTAAAAGCTTTTTAAGCTCTTCTAATCTACGTTGATATTCCTCGCTAGGATAGATATTTGAGTTGTTATAATAAATAGTTACATCAAAATGTGGACAAAGAAAAACTATAGGAAAACAAGAGCAAGGCCCACAGCAAGCATGAAGAAGTAAAGTTGGCTTTTTATCGGAAGAAATCTTCTTTATTTCTTCTAAAGATTTTAAATAATAATTGACCTTTTCCATTTAAAATTTTCTTAATTTATACTTGTTTTAGGATCACACTTTCCTTCTATAAACATTGCGTCTCCAAAGGAGAAAAATCTATATTTTTCTTTAACTGCGTGCTCATATAATTCTAGAGTAAATTGACGTCCAACCATAGCAGAAATTAACATGATTAAAGTCGACTTTGGAAGGTGGAAATTTGTGACTAAAGCATCGATGGCTTTAAATTCATATCCAGGACTAATAAAGATTGAAGTTGAGGATTTTTCTTCCTTAAAAACTCCAAATTTTGAAATATTAGATTCTAAAGTTCTGACTGAAGTTGTTCCAATAGCAATAATTCTTCTGCCTTCTGCTTTAGCTTTATTAAGTTGTTCTGCAGCTTCCTTACTTATTTCATATTCTTCGCTATGCATTACGTGATCTTTAGTATCGGTAACTTTTACAGGTCTAAATGTCCCTAAGCCGATATTTAAAGTAACATCAACTACTTCTGCACCTTTTTCTATAATCTTATTAAATAGGTCTTCCGTAAAATGAAAACCTGCTGTTGGCGCCGCTGCAGAGCCAGGAACTTTTGCATAAACAGTTTGATAGTCATTATTGTCTTCACACTTCTTTTTTATATAAGGAGGTAAAGGCATGCTTCCCAGTTCTTCAAGAACTTCTAAAAAGATTCCGTTGCAAGAAAAATGAAAATGTCTAATTCCTTCTGGAAATACTTTAGTGCATGTTGCGATTAGCTTTCCTTCTCCAAAAGAGCATTCACTGCCTTCTTTAACAGCTTTTGCTCCTCCAACTAAACATTCCCAGTTATTATCTCCTTTAAGTTGTTTAAGAAGAATAAGTTCAACTCTTCCTTTAGTTGCTGTTTTTATTCCTATAAGTCTAGCCGGAATGACTTTTGTGTTATTTCTAACTAAAACATCTCCTGGTTTTATGAATTCTAAAATATCAAAAAAGTGTAAATCTCTGTAAGAATGTGCAGAAACGTCAACTTTTAATAGTTTACATTGATCTCTTTTTTTAAGAGGAAATTGAGCGATTAGCTCTTCTGGAAGATAATAATCAAACAAATTTATATCCATATTAAAAACCTCTTGGGTCGTTATACTTCTTGTAAACTTCTTCTTTAAATTCTTTAAATTTATTTTCTTTAATAGCTTCTCTAGCTTTCTCAACTAAGGAAATAAGGAAACGAATGTTATGAATTGAATTAAGGGTTTTCCCTAAATCTTCGTGTACCTTATATAAATGATGTAAATAAGCACGAGAATAATGTTTGCAAGTATAACAATCACATTCATCATCTAGAGGATGGAAGTCTTTTTTAAATTCAGCCCTTTGAATATTGATTCTTCCTTTAGAAGTCATTAAAGTTCCGTGACGAGCTAATCTAGTGGGTAAGACGCAGTCAAACATATCAATTCCATTTTCAATACCTTCTAAGATATAGTCAATTGATCCTACGCCCATTAAATATCTTGGCTTATCAAAAGGAAGATATCTAACGGCATCTTGAATCATCTTGTAGCAAACTTCTTTAGGCTCTCCAATAGAAGTTCCTCCGATTGAATAACCAGGGAAATCCATTTTCGCTAATTCTTTTGCGGCGTATTCTCTTAAATCAGTAAATTCTCCGCCTTGAACAATTCCAAATAAAGCTTGATCTGTTTTATGAGCTTCTAATCCTCTTTTTGCCCAACGTAAAGTTCTCTCTGTTGATTTTAAAACGTATTCTTTCTTAGCAGGATAAGGAATACATTCATCGAAAGACATTATAATATCTGCCCCTAAATCTTCTTGAATCTTTATAGCAATTTCAGGAGAGAAAAATTCTTTCCCGCCATCTAATTCGTTACGAAATTCAACACCATCCTCGGTTATTTTTCTTCTTGATGCCAAAGAAAAAACTTGGAATCCTCCAGAATCAGTCAGGATTGGACCATCATAATTCATGAATTTATGAAGACCACCAGCCTCTTTAACTATTTCTTCACCAGGTCTTAAGTGAAGATGATATGTATTTGCTAAAACAACCCCAGAATTGCATGCCTTAACTTGTTCAGGAGTTAATGTTTTAACTGTTGCGTTAGTCCCTACTGGCATAAACATGGGGGTTTCTACATCTCCATGAGGGGTATGAAGAATGCCAACTCTAGCGTTTGAATTTTCATCTTTATGAAGTATTTCTAAATAAAATTTATCCATAAATAAATTTTAGTGGAAAGTGATACTAAACGCACCTAAAAATGAACTTAGTAAATTAAAAAATGGTTTAGAACAACCACTTTTTTAGATAAGAAATATATCAATTTCTCAAAAAATAACGGGGATTTGCGGGCTAATACATAAATTTAAGGACTTTTAGAACCATGTCCTTATTAACAACATTATCTGGAAGAGGAGTAATTCCTTTTACGTCAAAATTCTTTTTCTTAAGTATCGCCAAACCTTCTTTTCCTCTATACCAATAACGCAATCCAGTTGTTTCAAGCTTGTTTGCGTCAGTTAAAGGAGCCCACTTAGTTGGTAAGTAGAACATTTGATTTCCTCTTAACATAAAGTTTTGAGGTTCCCAATCAAGAGCAACTTTAGAGAATCTAGCAAATCTATATAAAGCGAATAGACTTTCAAAATAGATGTCGTCTAAAGGTCCTCTAGAAAGAACAGTTAGAACATCATCTTCTGGGAAATAATCGAAAACAATAATCTTTGCTTCATCATCGTGAAAACAAATCTTAGCCATGTTAATTCCAGCATGTTTCAACACCTTATAATTGTTCATAGCTTCCTTAAAGCCTTCGTTATAAACACGAATTAAATAAACTCGTTCAGACCAAGTTGCGATATAAGTGACATGATCTTCGTGTACAGCTTTTGTCTCTGTAATAACGAATTTTTTGTTTTTTATTATTAGTGATTCCCCTACCATACTTAAATATTATCAAAAAATAGAGGCTTAGTAAATCATACAAAATCATATATTTTAATCATATTTTAATAAAAAAGAGATATTTTTTTATTTTTTTATATAGAAATGAGACAGTCTAATAAGTAAACTAAAGCATATGAAAACATTGATTCTTCTTTCAGCAGTACCTGGATCAGGAAAATCTACCTGGGCTAAGCAATATCAAAACGAGCACCAGAATGTTTTTATCGTTTCTTCTGATGAGATACGTTTAGAACTCACAGGAAAAGCTCAATCCTTTTCAAAAGAAGATATGGTCTGGAAACTTTATCTTCAAAGAATTAATGAATATGCGGAAAAATACGATGATGTGACGGTTATCGCGGATTCAACCAATTTACAAAATCAATATAGAAAATTCTATCACGATAACACACCACTATTTGATAAGCACATCCTTGTATTATTTAATATACCTTACGATATTTGTTTACTTCAAAATAACCTTAGGCCTGAGGGAAAAATCGTTCCTCTCTATGCAATGGAAATGCTTCACAAAGAATTTGAAGAGCCTACTAAGGAAATCATAGATTTATATGATGAATATCGAGTAATCGGACAATCGTTTATTTCAGAAAGTTTAAAAAAATAATCGGCAAATCGCCGATTAATTTTTTTATTTTGCAAATATTAATTATCTTTCTTCAGATACTTTCTTAACTCTGCTTGGGAATAATGTGTAGTATAAGAAGATGCAAGCAACTAAGAGAACAATTCCACCTAAGACATAACCAGTGATAGCGAATTCTCTCCAGTCAGCATAGTTAACACTAAGAGTTGTAGTAATCTTTTGTCCTAATAAAGAATTGGTTGGTCCTTTAAGAGCACTTGATCCGTTGTACCAGTAGATTCCGAGTAATCCAGCAAATACAATTGCTAATCCGTTAAGACCTAAAGCAGCAATATATCCAAATGAAGCTGGTCTATCAGAAGAAGCTTTCTTATCAGCTCTGTTTGCTAATAAGTAAGCAAGACAGGAAACAACTGTACAAATAATAGCGATTAAAGATAAGTAAGCAAGTTTGCTAACATAGATATTCTTTGCTTCGGCATTGAAGTTAGCTTGTCCTTTTGTGACTAAATATCCAAGTCCTTGAACTAATAATAAAGAAAGGTCAACAGCAAGTAAAACACCAGAAAGAATCTTTAAAGACTTTGCTTGAGTTCTTTCTTCTTGGAAAAGACGAACAAACGGAATACAGGTAGCAATTGTGATGACAACACCAACAATAGCAAATACTGTAATAACAAAACCTGTGTTAACAGAAGGAGAGAAATTAGATGAAGTTAAACGATATAACCAAATTGCATTTAAGAAAGCAAAGATTGCTAATACAAATCCTAAAGCAACGTAGCAAGAGAAACTTCTGACTACTAATCTATCATCAGACTTAAAGTTTGAAAGGATTGAGAAAAGTAATCCAACTAATGAAACTAAGCCAGCAGCTAAGCCGAGAACACCTAATTCCATAAATAATGCATAGGAAACTCCCATTCCACCTTCTTGGGCAATCATGGATGGAGAAACAACTAATCCGGCCCAAACGCCTAAGAAAATAAATCCAGCACTTAGCATTAAAAATAAGACAACATTAATTAATCTAACAGTCGATGAATACTTCATTTGTTCTACCTCTTTTCTTTTAATAGAAAAACCGCCTAAAATTTAGCGCTCAAATATTTAAAACTATCTTTAAAAGATAGTCAACTTTCTTTTTATTTTTTTAAAGATTTTCTACAGCCGCCATTGCGGAAATAAGTGTCCAAGAAAGATTGTAACCACCGCACTTACCATCTATATCAATGATTTCTCCTAAAAGTATAACGGAGTGGTCTTTTTTAAGCTTAAGATCGTCTTCCATTTCAGAAATTTCCACACCACCCGAGGAGACATGGCTATCGATAAAATCATAATTAGATTTATAAGTAAATTTGAAAGAACAATTATGGCTATTAAATAGTGATTTTTCGTGTAAATAAGTGGGTTTTGCAGTGATTTTGCTTAAAAATCCAGCAATTTTAGGCTCAAATAACGATTCATAATTTGTAACTTTATCTATAGATGATGTTCCACTAAAACCATCAATTTTTTCTTCTAAAAACTTAGGATAAATAAATATTTCAGCTCTCTTATTTTCTCTAACTAAAATCCTAGAAAGATTAAAAATAACCATTCCGCTTAGCCCGTCTTTCTTGAACAAAACCTCTCCATCTTCACAAAAGACAGGTTTATTATCAACAAATGCTCTAACATTAGCTTTTAGTCGGCATCCATCAAGCTCTGGAGCTTGCTCAAATGTCTTTATAGGACACAAAACAGGTAAAAGAGGTTTTACATCAATGCCTTTTCTTTTAACCAAGTCTAAACAATATCCATCACTGCCAAGATTCTTTCCGGATTTTCCTCCAGCAGCAAAGACTAAATAATCATATGACGTTTTTATTGTTTTTCCTTCATGTTCATAGATAATTTCATCTTTATTATAGTCAAGAAATTTAGCGTTTATTAATACACGTATCCCCTCTTTTTTCAAATTTGAGCATAAAATATTAACAAATGATGCAGCTGAATTTGATACCGGGTATCCTAATCCTTCCTCATTAAAATGGACTAAAATTCCAAGAGAAGTTAGGAATTCATTTAATTTAGAAACAGGATATTTTTTAATATATTTTTCTATCCAAGAAGAATTATTAAAACACTCTTTATCTAGATTGGCATTCAAACAATTGCAATGTCCATTACCTGTTGCGAGAAGCTTTTTTCCAACCTTTGCTTCTTTTTCTAAAAGAAGAATATCGTATTCAGGATGTTTTCTTTTTAACAATAAAGAAAAATATATCCCTGATGCTGAACCGCCAATAACAACAATTCTTTTACACATGAATATATTTTACTTTTAATTATTACTTTGATAAATAGGTATCTAACTCCCAAGGAGTAATTAGCATACGATACTTTTCCCATTCAATATCTTTGGCTGTAACATACTTAGTGAATGTATGTTCTCCTAAGACATCAAATATCAATGGATCTGCTCTCATTTCCTTTAGGGCGTCTTTAAGATTTTCTGGTAAATTCATGATACCCATTGCTTCTCTTTGCTCTCTAGTTAAAGCGAAAATGTTGTCATATACTGGAGGAATGCAGGTTTTTTCAGTATTTTTCTTAATTCCCTCAAGTCCTGCACCAAGAATAACCGCAAGAGCTAAATATGGGTTTGCTGTTCCATCAACTTGTCTTAATTCTGTACGAGTTGCGTTTCCTCTAGCGGCTGGAATTCTAATCATTGAAGATCTATTTGAATCAGACCAGCAAATATAACAAGGGGCTTCATAACCAGGAATAATTCTCTTATAGGAGTTAACAGAAGGATTGGTAATGGCTGCCATGCTTCTCGAATGTTTAAGAATTCCACTAATCCACTTTCTAGCAGTCAAGGATAATTTCATTGGATCTTTTTCATCGTAGAATACATTTCTTCCATCTTTATCACATAAAGAACAGTTTGTATGCATACCTGAACCATTGATTCCAGCGATTGGCTTTGGCATAAATGTAGCAAAGTAGCCGTGTTTTCTAGCAACAAATTTAACAACTTGTTTAAATGTTTGGACATTATCACAAGCTTCAATTACGCTAGCAAACCTGAAGTTAATTTCTTCTTGGCCAGGAGAAACTTCATGGTGAGCTGTTTGAATTACAAATCCCAATCTTTCTAATTCTAGAGCAATATCTCTTCTAACATATTCAGCACCATCAATTGGACTTAAATCGAAATAAGATCCATTATCTACAGGCTCAACCATTGGTTTTCCATCTTTATCCATCTTAAATAAGAAGAATTCAGGTTCAAATCCAACATTTAAAGCTGTAAATCCCATCTTTTGCATTTCTTTTACTTGTTTCTTAAGTATATATCTGGGATCTCCAGCAAATGGTTTTCCATAACTTGTGTAAACATCGCAAATTAATCTAGCGACTTTTCCATATGTTTGATCTTCGAAATCAAGAATTAACCATGTATCTAAATCTGGTCTTAAGAACATATCGGCTTCTTTAATTCTCACGAATCCTTCAATTGAAGAACCATCAAACATTATCTTATTGTCTAATGCATCTTCTAATTGACTAACAGAAATTTCTACGGCTTTGATTGTGCCTAAAATGTCCGTAAATTGTAAACGAATATAGCCAACTTTTTCTTCCTTAGCCATCTTCATTATTTGAAGTTTTGTGTATTTTGCCATAATTTTGCTCCTACAAAAAGAAAACATCCGTATTTTCCACCGGTAAAGCTATTTTTACAACTGTTTTTTGAAAATATTTTTTAAAGTATCGAATTTATCGAAACAATTTTGGGAGTAAAATCTTACTCTTTTGTCTTAGGCGCTTTGTAGATAATGAACTTTCTTGTTAAATAGTTGAATGTCATTGTAACAATTGTTCTAATACCTAAGATAACAATCCAAGCGATAAATGTCTTGATTTGGCCGTTAGCTCCGAACATTTTTTCGAAGTTAAATCCACCTAAAATATCAATATTTAAAGATGTCCATTCAATACAGAACATGTAGCCGATGAACTGTATGACAGCGCCAACTAGTAAACCTAAGAACGCAAAACCAGTAAATATAAGGCTTCCTTTTAAAGATCTTGCCTTCTTTTCACTCTCTTCTTGGACATTTCTAAAGCCCCAAATTGTAGATAAAGACCATGTGGCTGGGGTAGCTATAATAAAACCGACAATAGAAATAACAAACATAATCATAAATGCAATGATATGGTTGTTAAACTCTGCCGCTTTATTAGATGCCATTGATGTTAGCCATCCTTCGACAGCTAAATCAATTATTGTTCCATAGACTCCAATAATAACGAATCTAATAATTTCAGCAAAAAGATTAGAATCTTTGTCCTTAACTTTCTTTACTGGTTCTTTGGATTCAGGTTCTTCGATTACTTCTTGCTTTTCTTCAGTTTCAACCGTTGGTTCTTCCTCGACTTCTTCTGAAACTGGGGTTATTTTTTCGCTACTTTTTTTTTAGAAGCTGCGGTTGAAGATGCATGGATCTTTCCAGCATTCTTTCCTTTAGAAGCGTGTACTAAAACTGTACCTTCTTGGTTTTCAGAAAGAGTGTTAGCATATTCCATAGCTTGTTCTTTTGTGTCAAAGAGTTTGATTACTTTGTCACCGCCAGCAAATTTGATTGTCCATTTGCCATCTTTGGCTCTTTTTGAAACGTGATAAACTTTTGTTGCCATAATTTTTTACCTCGGTCAATATTTTACTCACTTTGAAATTTTTTTGTAGATATTTGGAAAATTTATTTAAATCCTATATATTATATGCATGCGCGGATTTATAGTAGTTAACTCTTTCCAAGTTATTCCACCTATTCAATACTGTATAGATAGAATAATTTATGAATTTAGGAAAAGTGATTTAGAAATAGAAATCAAAACAACTTTCGACATTTTAGTCGAAATTAGAGAAAACAGATTTGGCAAATATGACTTTGCTCTTTTTTATGATAAAGAAACTGAAGTTTGTTCTTTATTAGAAAGTAAAGGCGTAAGAGTTTTTAATCCTTCGAAATCCATTGAAGAGTGTGATGACAAATACACAACTTATAAAGTTTTGAAGGCTCATAAAATACCTCAACCAGATACAATGTTGAGTCCATTAAATTACTCAAATCTGTTAAATGATGCAATTTTGTACAAAATTAAAGAATATTTTGGATTTCCATTAGTCATAAAAGAAGTCCATGGATCCTTAGGAAAGAAAGTTTATTTAGTTAATAACATGAAAGAATTTGCCGAAAAGGAGCAAGAAATTGTTAATTCAAAGCATATCTTCCAGAAATTTATTAAATCTTCTAAAGGCGTTGACTATAGAGTTCTTATTTTAGGGCATAAAGTTGTAGGTTGTATAAAAAGAGAATCCCCCAAAGATTTTAGATCGAACCTTTCTACAGGAGGTCAAGCTTCTCAAGTTGAGCTACCAAAAGAATTTACTGCTTTGGCAATTAAAGTTTCTAAAATTCTTAATTTAGATTATTGTGGGGTTGACTTACTTGTAGATGAAGATGGTTCTCCTTTAGTTTGCGAAGTTAATTCAAACGCATTCTTTAGAGGCTTTGAACAGGCAACAAACATCAACGTCGCTAGAAAGATAGTTGACTACATCATAGAGGTTATTTCTAATGAGAATAAATAGTAAAAAGATTATCTCCATCAATGGATTTAATTGCAAATACCATATTTGGGGTCAAGACGAGACAAACCCTATCATTATTTTTGTTCATGGCGGCCCTGGCCTTCCAATTAGACATAAAATAAAAAAGAATTTTAAAGATTTAACTGATAAATATACTTTAGTTTGTTATGACCAAAGAGGCACAGCTGGTTCATATTCTTCTTCTATGAAGCAAGAAGATCTGACTTTAGATAAGTTAATTAGTGACTTAGTTAGACTTGCAGAATATTTCCTCAAAACTTCTGCCACCGATAAAATCTATTTAATTGGAGAATCATTTGGATCTTTAATCTCCGTAGGAGCTTTAACTAAAGCACCTCAACTTTTCTCTGGATACATTGGTGTTGGTCAATATACTGACACAATCGAGATGCTAAAAGAACAATATCGCCTTCTTAAAGAAGAATGTGAAAAAAATAGAGATGGCTATGTTTTAGATTTCTTAAATACACTTCCAGAATTAACAAATAAAATTACCTGGAACGAAGAACAATGTAATAAATTTATTTCTTATCTATATAAGATTCTTGATTACGGTAGACAAGATCAATGGAAGAAAGCTGTTGTTAAACCGCTAAGAAAAACATGGGAATTTACTAGAAAAGAAAAAAGACAAATCAAATTTGGAAGAGATCTTTATCATAAAGCAATGGGTTATCAATGCTATTCAGTTAGAAATTTCGGGCTTAAATTTGAATGTCCATTTTATGCCCTAAGTGGTGAAAAAGACTTCACAACCCCGATATCTTTATCGAAATCGTATGTTAAAAACGAAATTAATGCTCCAGATCATAAGTTTGTAACTTTCGAAAATTGTGGTCATTCATGCATGTTTGAACAACCCCAAAGATTCATGGTCTTAGTTAGAAAATTCTTCTCTAACTATAGACAAAATATGTTTGAAAAAGATTAACTTACGTAATTTAAATAAGCCTTATAAGCTTCAATTAATAAATCTTTATCGGATTGATAGGAGAGGGTTCTGATTGCATCTTCTATATTTAGATAGAAGGCATCTTGTACCTCTTCTTTTTGTATCTTTGTAGGTCTTTGATTACTTTGTCCAACAAAATACTTAACTTCTTTTAAAATGCCTTTTTCAGGTGAAAAATAAACTGATTTCATGAAAATATCGAGGACGTGTATGCGAATTCCGGTTTCTTCAAACACTTCTCTTTTTAATGATTCTTTTTCTGATTCATCATTTTCTTCCCTATGACCTTTAGGCAAAGCATAGTGACCACCAGCCATATGTTCGATTAATATTTTGAATTCATCATTGATGATCACACCACCGATAGAAAGATCTTTCTTTCCAAAAATATTGCATAAAGTATTAATCTCTTCGTCATTTAGTCCGATAGATTCACAATATTCCTCCGCTGTGCCGTATCTATTTAAAAACGCATCATAGAACTCTCTAAGATAAAAAATATTTGGCGTTAATAAAAATTCAGGAACCTCAGGTCTATTCTTTCTTGTATCTATAGTCATATTAAATAGATATGGGAAAGAAAGCATGTAATCAGCGTTTATATCATTAAAACTAACTCCGTTAAGAAGTAATAAAAGGAAAGAGAAAACTCCTGTTCTATCTTTCCCAGCATTGCAGTGTATTACTAAAGGCTTTGGAGAAGTAACAATTGCCTTAAGTATTTTTCTTGCTGAATAAGGATCTTCTAACATCTCAAAATAGGATTCAATTCCATCATTATGAGAAGTTGGAATTCTGCCATTACCATTCACTTTTAATGAAACATAGCTGATTTTTGCGGAGTTTTTGAAAGGGTTTGGTAATTTTTCCTTTACTTCATCTTCGCGCAAATCTATGACAGATTTAATTTCTAAGTCTTCTATTTTCTTTATATCATTTTCAGTTGCATAAGCTAAAGTAGCAGATCTATAAATGACTCCGAATTGAGCTGTTCCATAGGAGCACTCATATCCTCCTAAGTCTCTAAAGTTTTCAATTTGTTCAAAGTTATAACTACGCATAGGGAGATTATATCAAAAAAAGAGGGATAACCCTCTTAAAAAATGAATTCTTGATTTTTTATTTTTTTACTTCGCCTTTTTTAAGTTCAGCAAGAATTTGAGTTAACAATTCTTCAGTTGTTGGCTTTGGAGCCTCTGGTTCTGGTTCAACTGGTCTCTCTTCTGGATGCTTCTTGTAATATTCTTCTTTAGCTCTTTCCTTAAGTGCAGCATTCTTAGCTTGTACTCTAGCAATAGTTCTAATGATTAAGAATAAGACAAATGCGATTACTAAGAAGGAAATAATTGCGTTAACTAATGTTCCCCAATCAAGGATTGCGGCATTGTTGTAAACGTATTTACCACCATGAAGTGTGTATTTTCCAAGTAAAGCAGTTTGCATTGAGCCATATCCTGCGGTATCAGTGATAACGGCTGTTCCATCAGGGTTGATTGTACCAACATTACTTCCTTGACTTGCGGCAAATCTAATTACGACTGCTGTTAATTGATCAGTTGTAAATACTTGTCCAACACCAGCAACGCCTGCTTGAGCAGAATTTGCAGCTGGTAATACAGTTACCCAACCTTTAATTCCACCAGGAATTTGCCATGTACAAACAGCAAGTAAGATGCTGACAACAGCTGTAACGATTGCTGAGAAAGCTCCGCCGATTACGACACCAACTGCCATATCGACAACATTTCCTCTAGAAATGAATTTTCCAAAATCTTTCCAGAAATTCTTTGTTGAGTTTACGGCTTTGTTGCCAATCTTCTTGGCACCCTTTTCTTTCTTTTCTTTTGCCATAATTTAACCTCCTGAAAAATCATAGCACAAACATCTCAAAATTCAATAAATCGAAGCATATATTTCCTATACATATTTATATATATAAAAGGTTAAATTTAGTACTGAAAACACTACCTAACGTAAATCCACTTTAATTGAAAATTTTTTTTACTTTTTCCAATTTTAAATAAAACCATTACACGTATGCCCTCTTTTTTAGGTTTTAAAATTTATTCACACGTTTTTATAAAAATAAAATGGGCTTTTAATCGATTGAAAACGTATTTTTTTGTATCGTGTTATAAAAATTCCCCACATATTTTTTTATATTGACACCTTATATTTAAACCAAAAAACTACTAAAAAAATCCAAAAGGTCGGTAAAACCCCATTAAACGAGTGAAAAATCAATTATTTATTAATAAATAAGGGGGTAAAAAACGGGTAAAGTATTTCATTTGATTTTTATTTTAATAGTGATATATTTACCCCACTCGAAAATAAAGCGGGTATAAACAAACTAGGTTATTCCTTGTTTTTTTAATACCCCAAAGGGAGAGAAGAGTTATGTTAAAAGTTATTAAAAGAGATGGAACATTTGCCGATTTCGACATTAAGAAAATTGAGAGTGCAATTCAAAAAGCATTTTTTGCTGAACACAAGACAGTAAACCATGATGTTATTGAATTATTAGCTTTAAGGGTTACTGCTGAATTTAATAAGAAAGTTTCTAATGAAACTATTGGAGTTGAAGATATCCAAGATGCAGTCGAAGTTGTCTTAATTCAATCAGGCTATGTTGATGTCGCTAGATCCTATATGGATTATAGAGGCAAAAGAACAGCAATTAGAAACGTAAAATCCACAGATTTAGACTTCAAAAAAGTCGTTGATTCTTACTTAAAAGTCGCCGACTGGAGAGTTAAAGAAAATTCTACTGTTACTTATTCCGTTGGTGGATTAATTTTATCCAATTCTGGCGCTGTTACAGCTAATTATTGGCTTTCTGAAATCTATGATAAGGAAATTGCTGATGCACACCGTAATGCAGACATTCATATTCATGATTTATCCATGCTTACAGGTTACTGCGCAGGTTGGTCATTAAAACAACTTATTCAACAAGGATTAGGCGGTGTTCCTGGAAAGATTACATCTGCTCCAGCAAAGCACTTAATGACCTTATGTAACCAAATGGTTAACTTCTTAGGAATTATGCAAAATGAATGGGCTGGCGCTCAAGCATTCTCCTCTTTTGATACTTACTTAGCTCCATTTGTTAAAGCTGATCATCTTTCTTATAGAGAGGTTAAACAATGTATTCAATCCTTTATTTTCGGTGTTAACACTCCTTCTAGATGGGGGACTCAAGCTCCATTTACTAATATTACATTAGACTGGACTGTTCCTGATGACATGGCAAATTTACCAGCTATTGTTGGTGGAAAAGAAATGGCCTTCACATATGCTGATTGTAAAGAAGAAATGGCTATGGTTAATAAAGCATTCATCGAATGTATGATTGAAGGTGATGCTAACGGAAGAGGATTCCAATATCCTATCCCAACTTATTCAATCACAAGAGAATTCGATTGGTCTGACACAGAAAACAACCGTCTTCTCTTCGAAATGACCGCTAAATACGGAACCCCTTATTTCTCTAACTACATCAATTCTGATATGAAACCAAGTGATGTCAGATCTATGTGTTGTAGATTAAGACTCGACTTAAGAGAATTAAGAAAGAAATCCGGTGGATTCTTTGGTTCTGGAGAATCTACAGGTTCTATTGGTGTTGTTACTATCAATATGCCAAGAATTGCTTATTTATCAGTAGATAAAACTGACTTCTACGCAAAACTTGATAGATTAATGGATGTTGCTGCAAGAAGCTTACACATTAAAAGAGAAACAGTCTCTAAACTTCTCGAAGCTGGATTATATCCATATACAAAGCACTATTTAGGAGCTTTCAATAACCACTTCTCCACTATTGGTTTAGTTGGTATGAACGAAGCTTGCTTAAATGCTAGATGGATTAAAGCTGATTTAACAACTTCTGAGGCTCAAGCCTTCACTGAAGAAGTTTTAAATCATATGAGAGAAAGATTATCTGATTATCAAGAACAATATGGCGATCTCTATAATCTAGAAGCAACTCCAGCCGAATCTACAGCTTATAGATTAGCTAAACATGATAAGAAGAGATATCCAGATATCATCACTGCTTCTATGGAAGGAGAAACTCCTTACTATACAAATTCAAGCCATCTCCCAGTTGGCTATACCGATGATATCTTCTCTGCTTTAGATATTGAAGATAGATTCCAAACTCTTTATACATCTGGAACTGTTTTCCATGCTTTCTTAGGACAAAAATTACCAGATTACAAGTCTTGTATGAAATTAGTCAGAAAGATTGCTGAAAACTATAAACTTCCATATTACACAATGTCCCCAACTTATTCTATCTGTGCCGATCATGGATATATCACTGGTGAACAATATAAGTGCCCACATTGTGGAAAAGAAACAGAAGTCTATTCTAGAATCACCGGATACTATAGACCAGTCAAAAACTGGAATTCTGGTAAAGTCCAAGAGTTCAAACAAAGAAAAACATATG
Organism: Bacilli bacterium; assembly: GCA_034185265.1. GTDB lineage: Bacteria > Bacillota_I > Bacilli_A > RFN20 > CAG-826 > Alloenteromonas. The sequence goes on from JAXFZD010000018.1 coordinate 31,299, forward strand.
ACGTTGAAAACCATAATTCCATCAACGTTCAAGAAGGCGATAATTGCAAAATTGAAGTAAAAGAAGCGGTTTCTGCACCGATTTTGGATGAAATTGTCTTATTTACTTCCCCAACTTGTCCAAACTGCAAGATGGCAAAAATGCTTCTTGATAAAGAAGGAATTAAATATCACAACATCGATGCTACAACCAATAAAGAACTTGCTGAAATATTCAACATCAAGCAAGCTCCAACTCTTCTTGTTCCAAAGAATGGTTCATATGAATCCTTCGATAATGCTTCTTTAATTAGAGGATATATCGAAGAAGAAAAAAGAAACAAATTAAACTAAAGCCTTGGTGACAAGGCTCTTTTTTACTAAAGGAGTTAACTATGTACGATACAATTGTTATAGGTGGTGGCCCCGCAGGAATGACCGCAGCTTTATATTTAAGAAGAGCAAATAAAACAGTTTTAATTATCGAAAAAGACGCTATTGGAGGACAAATTGCCGAATCTCCTAGATTAGAAAACTTCCCTTCAATCTCTTCTATCTCAGGCATGGATTTTGCTAATAATTTATTTGAGCAAATCATGAACTTAGGAGCCGAATTAGAAATTGACGAAGTTAAAGAAGTAAATAAAAATAATGATAGCTTCACTGTTATTACCAAATATGGCAGATTTGAATCTAAAACCATCGTAATTGCTACTGGCTGCAAACATAGAAAACTAGGAATTGAAGGCGAAGATAGACTTGCTGGAAAAGGAGTTTCCTACTGTGCTGTTTGTGATGGAGCTTTCTATAAAGATAAAGATGTAGTTCTTATTGGAGATGCAAATACTGCCTGCCAATACGCTATTTCTTTAGCAGAAACTAGCAAAAACGTTTATTTAATCACCTTATTTGATAAATTCTTTGCTGATCAAATTCTTGTTGATAGAATTAAAAATCTTCCTAACGTATTTGTTTCTCATAACATGAATTCTATTTCTTTTAACGGAGAAAACGCATTGGAATCCGTTACATTTAGAAATACTCAAACTAATGAAATAAAGACAATTCCTTGTGAAGGAGCTTTTGTTGCCATCGGACAAATTCCTTGCAACGAAATCTTCTCTAAGTTTGTTGAACTAGAAAAAGGATTTATTGTAACTAACGAGCAAATGGAAACTTCTACTCCAAAAATCTATGCTGTAGGAGATTGCAGAGTTAAAAACGTTAGACAAGTAATAACTGCAACTAATGACGGAGCTATCGCAGCGCTATCTATAATTAATAAATTAAATTAATTATCGTAGCCTCTTAAAGAAGCATATTTAACAAAGGGATTCACTATATCAAGGAATTCCTTTGCTTTTTTTAAATCAACTTCATGTAATCCTTCTTTAATAGTGTTTCGATCAATAAATTTTTGTAAGAAATATTTCTCACTTCCTTCAAGCCACTCTGCAATATCTTTTATATCACTAAAAGAATGGAATTCTTCAATTAAAGTTGTTCTAAATTCATAAGGAACGTGTCCTTCTTTTAGAAAAGAAACCGATTCATCTATTCGCGTAAGATCAACAAAATCTAAACCTACTGTTTGAGTGTAATTCTTCTTAGAATTCTTTATATCCATAGCGACATAATCTACTAACTTCTTATTAACTAAGTCTTTAAGAATTTTAGGATTATATCCATTTGTATCTAATTTAACTTTATATCCTAAAGCTTTTATTGCTTTAATCTTTTCTTCTAAATCATCTAAAAGAGTTGGCTCTCCTCCAGTTATAGTTACTCCTTCAAGAATGCCTTTTCTTTTTTCTAAATAACTTAAAATATCTTCAAAAGGAATTTCTTTAGCCTCTTTTGGATGAACAACTAAAGAAGAATTATGACAAAAAGGACATCTAAATTGGCACCTACATGTGAATAAAGTAGCTCCAATTACAGAGTCATAATCAACTAAGGATAGTTTTTCAAATCCTACAAATTCCACTATTTATTTAAATTCCCTAATATTTCTGTTACAGCATCAACAAATGTTGTTATATCTGTATATGTTCCTAAATTTCTTGGGAATTTAACTTCCTCACCTAAAGAATATGTATTTTTAAGATTAACATCTACTCCAATTTTTACTGGCTCGAAACTTATATCAAAATCTAAGTCTGTAGGAAGCCCGCTAATATCCTTTTTAGCCCCTTCAATTACTGAGTCATCTATGTCAATTTTTGAGGCTGCTTTAATCTTAAAAAATGAATCAAATATGTTATTTTCATCAAAAGAGACGGAAATTGCAGAGTTTTCATCTAAATCTATCTTTTCCATTATCTCTTGTTTGTGCTCTTCTAAAGTTTCACAAGGGCAATCAACAAAAGTCATTTTAGCAAGATTGTCATAATTAATTGCTACACTCCCAACATATTTCGAACCTTCTAAAACGAAGTCCATATATTCACTAAGTTCATCATAGAAATCTCCACTAAGAAGATCACTCATTGAACTATAGTCACCACTAAATAGATTGAGCATTCCAAAATCAAATGACCCTATTACTTCAGAAAGGGATTTATCTTTTATTTGAATTGTATCGGGATCAATCTTGATCTTTCTAAATAATCCAGCTATTAAAGAAACATCTTCGCTTTCTGGGAAAATCTCGGAAAGTATGTAGTCTATTTGAAGATTTTCTGAATTAATATAGACAACTCCATCTTTTACGTAAGTTGCATAGCCAAACTTTCCATCTGGTTCAATTATAAGGCCTTCTTTATTTTCTCTTTTAAGGTTGAATTTAACGTTTTCTGAGTCTGCTTTAGCTGCTAATTTAAGCTGCTTAAGATCTTCAGCTTTAATATTTTCATTATTGAAAATTGATAAACCTTCTCCAGCATAACTAGCTACAATTTCAGGAATTTCTAGGTTAATAAAATCAACATAACTTTGTCCGGATTTTTTATCGATATCTAAATCCATCGCACCAGTGGTGTCGACTTTGATCTTATCTAAGGCTTTATTCTTCTCAATAGCTGACTTTAAAACACGTATTCCTTCTTCTTTGGAAACTCTTTGATCTGCGGAAGAACTTTCAACTTGCTCGCTTGATGAACTCTGAGTTTGTTCACTTGATGAACTTTGGACTTTTTCACTTGAAGAACTTTGAGTTTGTTCACTTGAAGAAAGAACTTCACTCGAATGAGAAGAAACCGAAGTTTCTGCACTAGAAAAAGCAGAAGTTAAGCTTTCTTCAGATGTTGCTGGAGCTGGATTTCCGCCTCCGCCCCCACAAGAAGCTAATAAACATGCACTAGCTAATATCAATAATTTTTTAACCATAAACAACCCTCGCCGTAAGATTATCATACACTATAAAACGATAAAAATTTATTTCAATTGAAATAACTTATAAATTGAATATAATTTTTGCCTATGAAAGCAATAATGGCATTACCAAAAAGAATATTTACCAAAGACCATATGTTTACTTTCTTAAGAGGAAGTGTGCCTTTTCTTATTTTGCTCATTGTTTCATGTTTACCTTTCTCCGTCTTCTTTAAATCATCAGGAATTACCGGCGGAGACGATATTATCTGGCATTTAGTTTATATTTATGACTACACGTATGGCCTAGAAAATGGATTTAATGGAATTGGGCCAAACCATCTTTTATTAGGAACAGTTGCTCATAACACTTATCTGTTCTATGCTTCTGTCCCTCATTTAATCGTTGCTTATTTATATGAAGGCTTTAAAGGAGTTGGGGCAACAATCACTGGGACAATGAAGTTTGTTGCCGTTCTTTCCGTATATCTTTCTGGAATCTTCACTTATCTACTTGTGATGAAGATGACAAAAGGAAATAAATTCATCGCTTTAATAGTCGGGATAGCTTATATATTCCAGCCTTATAGATTATGGAATTTCTTTTATAGAATGGCCTATAATGAAGGATTTGCTGAAGGATTTATCCCACTTTTATGGCTTGGCGTATACGGAGTAATGCATGACAAGAAATATAAAGTATCTAACTATCTTTGTATTATCTTTGGTTCTTCTTTACTTATTTTATCTCACCCATTCACTGCTTTAGTTGCAGGCCTTGGTGCTGGAATTATTATCTTAGTTAATGTCCTCCAATTTAAACGTATATTCACCGATAAATTCCACCTTATTTCAATATTTGTTTCTATTTGTTTAATCTTTGGATTAGTTGCTTGGTACCTTCTTCCAATGTATAAAGCAAGATCTACTGGTTACTACAACTTAACGAATGAAGTAACGATGTGGACCAATGTCGAACACCTAATTGCGGATTTATCAAAAACGGGTAAATTCTCGGGATTTATAAACTTTGATTGGCTAAAAACTTGGCCAAAGACCTTATACGGAGATAGCACTTCTTCTTGGGCAATTGATTTATTTGTATTCCCATCCTTCTCCTCTATTGGAATGGCCCTACTGATTTTCTTCCATAAGAAGAATAAAACAGCAATCGGAATTTGTGCTGGATTAATCTCTGTTCTAGCTATTCTTTTATTCTCTAGAAGAGAAGAAGTTATGATGGCTATGTTCGCAATGATTTTAGGTATGGCAGCCTTCGTTTTCTTTGAAAAGCCTGCAGAACCCGACTTATTTAATAAAAAAGACGTAGTTTCTATATTTAAAAACCCTGAATTATATGCTGTTATCTTCATGTTAGTTCTAGACTTATTCTGGTTATATAACGAAGCAATTTGGAAGATAACTCCAGCTGTATTTAGACAAGCTCAATTCCCATTCAGATTCTGGGGCATATTTGGATTTGTTGCTTTATTTGCCCTTGTTCTTATCTGTAAGCCATTCTACAAATCTCAATGGTTCAAGGGAGCAGCCTTAGTCTCTACTTGCTTCTTAATGTGCATTGCAATGGGACCAGCTGATAAACGTATTGCTCTACATAATGGCGGTGTCTTCTATTACGATAACAAACTATATTCTTACGCCACATCTAGATCCAAGATTGGTGTTATGAACGAATACGTACCTCAAGTATTTAACGATTCTAAATATAGAAGTGAATATACAAATTCTCTTTATTATCACGTTAGAAGACAAGTAAAAGGCCAAACAAAGTGGACATATACCCTTGAAGAATATAAAGCACCTGTTTTCCTTGAAGGAACTGGTACATCTAACGTTACTGCTCTTGATACACCAAACGCAACATATGATATTACAATCACTTCAGAAACAGCTTTAATCCAAGTTCCTCAATTCTATTATGATGGGTATCAAGTCGATTTTATTGGCAAAAACTCCACAGATCCTTCATATTCTGTTAAACCAATCTATATGGATGGATTACTTGCCTTCAGCGGAAAGAAAGGAGATTACAACGTATATCTCCATTATGTAGGAATGAAATCATATAGAGCTAGCGTTCCACTATTCTTCATTTCTTTAGCTGGATGTGTAGCTTTAGGAATCGTTGGATATGTTGTTCCTAAAGTCATTAAGGCAAAAAAAGACTCTGATTTATATGACAAAGAAGCTAATAACTAATTCCTATACCTTACATTTATAAATTTAGCCGCTAATTAATGAAGATTAGCGGTTTTTTAAATCAAAAAAGGTGCGTTATTATAAAAACAAGGCACCCGTATATTAATATTTGAGAATTTTAGATTATTTAGATAAACCTTTCATGAAGAACATTTTGTTCTCTTTAGCAGTTGTTGTAGGTCTTCCTAAATCTTCTCTTGCTCCTATTGCACATTTAACTTCAATAAACGAGAGTTCATTTCTTTCTTTAGCTGCTTCTAAAGCTTTATCAAGTTCTTCGAAAGAATCTACTTTAACAATATTAGGATATCCACATCCTTTAGCAATATCGGTTAAAACTACTGAATTCATGACAGTTGGTTGACCGCCAACTGTTTCATGAGCTTCATTATTGATAACAATATGAACTATGTTTTTTGGAGCATAAGCGCCTAATACTGCCATAGAGCCTAAATGCATTAAAGCTGCACCATCGCCGTCAATTATCCAAATCTTCTTTTCTGGTTTCTGTAATGCGACAGCTAAAGCAATACTTGAAGAATGTCCCATAGAACCTACAGTAAGGAAATCATGCTCGTGTCCTTGTTTATTAGCTTCTCTAATTTCAAAAAGTTCTCTAGAAGCTTTTCCTGTTGTAGAAACAATTGGATCTTCTTTAGAAACTTTCACAATATGTTTAATAATCTCTTCTCTAAGCATATTGTAGTTGTTTGCATATTTAACTTTTCCTTCGAATTCTAAAGCGCCTTTTCTAACTACAAAGCCGACTTGCTTGCCTTCTTTTAATAAAGGAAGGAATTCTTCCATCTTAGCTTTAACTTCTTCTAAAGTTGTTTCTTTAGAAATAATCATGTAAGGAATATCCATAGTGTCTAATAACTTACAAGTTATTTCACCTTGGAAAATATGTTGAGGTTCATCATGAACTCCAGGTTCCCCTCTCCAACCAATTACAAAAATACATGGGATTCCATATACTTTATCATTCATTAAAGAGGCTACAGGGTTAATTACGTTACCTTCTCCACTATTTTGCATATAGACAACAGGAGTTTTTCCAGTTGCTAGATGATATCCAGCGGCTAGTCCAACTGCGTTACCTTCATTAGCCGCAATAATATGATTTTTTCCATTTACTCCATAAGTGGAAATTAAATAATTGCATAAAGCTTTAAGTTGGCTATCTGGAACTCCAGTATAAAAATCAGCACCTAAAATCTCTACAAAATCCTTAACATTCATAGTTGTTATACTCCTTGTAATTCTTATCTATTACTTCAAGTTCTTCTACAGAATCAATCTCAACAATCTGCTTAGAAGAAACTTCATGTACTTCTAAATCGACATTTTTGATTTCTTGATTCACTATATCATCCCAGAATAAGTCCTCATAAGTCCCTGGCTTTTTATAAGCTTCCATAATTGCGTCAGAAATAATTTTCATATCTTTATTGTAAAAATATGCAACTCCGCACATATTGAAGCAATTTCTACCTACTTTACCAACTCGAATTATTCTTCCATTTTCATCTTGCTCAAATACCCAATCTTCACTAAGTCCTTCAACAAACTTCCCATAATAACAGGATTTTTCTAACTTAGCTAAAAATATGGAAGGATCTGAAATACATAAATCAGCTTCACAAATAAAGCAATTCTTATTTCCAATAAATGGAATTGCTGCATGAATTGACGAAATATTGTTAATTTGTTGATATTCTTTGTTTTCTATTAAAGTCAAATTAGGGTATTTCGTCTCTAAATATTTAAACTGTTCTCCCTTATATCCAACTACAACATAAATATGTTCTACTTCTCTAAGAAGAAGACCTTTGATAACAGTTTCAATCATAGGAACACCAAAAACTTTAACTAGAGGTTTTGGAACATAGTTAGTTAATGGTTTCATTCTGGTTCCTAGACCAGCAGCCATAAGAATAGCTATTTCGTTCTTCATTTTATAATTCGTCAATAAGAGTAATAATTTGTTTAATAGGCATTAATCTATCATCAACTTCTTTAGCTCTATGATATTTTAAAATATCTTCAGCTGTTTCTTTCATTGCTGGGAAAGCACTTCTAGTAAGTTGATTAGCGTAAATAATAATATTTACTCCGTGAGCAGCTAATTCTTCATTGGTAATTGTATTAAATGAAGAAGGAACAACTACAATAGGAGTAAGTTTATCTTTTTCTCTAAATTTATCGCAGAACTCAAGAATTTCAGCAGGATCTTTTTTTCTCGAATGAATCATAATTCCATCTGCCCCAGCTTCTACATAAGCAAAAGCTCTCTTAAGAGCATCTTCCATTCCTACTTCAAGAATTAAAGATTCTATACGAGCAATAATCATGAATTCATCAGTTAATTTAACTTTCTTTCCAGCTGAAATCTTAGCGCAGAAATTTTCGATAGAATCTTGAGTTTGTTTGACTTCGGTTCCAAATAATGAATTCTTCTTTAAACCTGTTTTATCTTCAATGATAATTGCGGAAACACCCATTCTTTCTAAAGAACGAACTGTGTAAACAAAGTGTTCAGTTAATCCGCCTGTATCTCCATCAAAGATAATTGGTTTAGTTGTAACTTCCATTATATCGTCGATTGTTCTAAATCTAGAAGTCATATCTACGAGTTCAATATCTGGCTTTCCTTTAGCTGTAGAATCACATAAAGAAGAAACCCACATAGCATCAAATTGATCTAATTTTCCGTTTCCTGTATCTACAACAGTCTTTTCAGCAATTAATCCAGTTAATCCTGAATGAGCTTCAATAGCTTTAACAAAAGGACAAATCCTAATTAACTGTTTAAGTCTTTTTCTTCTATATTCAGGCATGGAAAGTTTTTCTTTTAAAATAGCATCAACTTTCTTTACTTCTTCATTTCTTGTATAAGGAACTTCAATAAGTTCTCCTCCATAGCTAGAAAGAAGTTTAATTAAATGCTCTCTTAATACACTTTCTGGACCTTCTTTCCAGTTATCTCCATGGATTACATAATCAGGATGAAGTTCATTGATTATGTTGTCATAGTGCATATTCTTTTGAACTACAACTTTACTTACTCCAGGGATAGCTTCATACAATTTAATACGTTCTTCTAAAGAAATTGTAGGGAATTTGTTATATCTAATAGAAGCTTCATCAGAAAGAGCTCCAACAATAACATCACCATATTTTTTAGCTTGATTAACGATATTAAGATGTCCATCATGAATGACATCAGTAACAAAACAAGTGTAAATAGTTTTAGCCATAAATATTAATTCTCCTTATAAATAACCGGGATTTGCACGTTATTTGCTCTTAAAGCTTCTTCAAAAACAACAAAGAAGTCTTTTATATCTTGTTCATCTATTGCTCCTAAAGCACATAATCTAAACATACCTTGCTTTTCAACTTTTCCAGGATAAATAGTAAATCCTCTTTCATAACAATAGTCATGAACCTTCATGAAATCCCAATTTGGATCGTCAGGATAAAGCGCAGCGACAACTAGTCCAGATTGTAGGTCTCTTCTAATAAAATCTTTAAATCCAAGTCTATCTAAACCTTTATGAATTTCATTAAAGACTCTAGTATGTCTAGCCCACTTCGCTTCTTCGCCTTCTTCATAATATTCTTTTAATCCTTGAATAGCAGCGTAGATAGTTTGAACTGGAGGAGTAAAGTTCATTTCTCCAGTCTTTTCAAAGTAGTCATATTGTCTAAAAAGGTTGCAATAATAACTTCTTTTTGGATAATCTTTGCTCTTTTCTATTTCTTTTCTATTTCCAATAATGAAAGATAATCCTGTCATAGCCATGATTCCTTTTTGAGCGCTAGCCATACAGAAATCGATGTTATCTTTTTCTATATCAATAGGAATCATTGCTAAAGATGAAGTTGTATCTACAGTAAATATAGCTCCGTATTTATGAGCGAGTTCACCTAATTTTCTAATTGGATTAAGTAACCCTGTTCCAGTTTCATTATGAGTTGTATGAACTATATAAATATCAGGATTATTCTTTAATGTTTCTTCAACAAGAGCTAAATCAGGTTGCTGATCAATAGGGAATTTTAAATTTATATGGGATAAACCATAATATTCGCAAATTTGAACAGCTCTATTTGAGTAAGCTCCATTATTTACAACTAAAACTTTTTTGCCTTCAGGTAATAATGAATTTAAAACAATATCAATATTAATAGTTCCAGATCCGCAGAATAAAACAGTTGTATATTTTTCTAGATCTCCATGAACTATACGGGTGATATCTTTTCTTAATCCTTTCATAAGTCCAGCAAATTCTTTTTCTCTAGGACAAATATCAGGAACAACCTGAGCAAGTTTAACAGAATCCGTCGTTGTTGAAGGTCCTGGATTTAACAATATATTTCTTTTAACCATAATAGAAATAAACTCCTTTATTTCTTAATCGAAATAATTCTACTTTAATAAGAAGAAAAAATATAGAAAAAACAAGGAAGAAAATGTTTAACAAAGAATAACAAAAGGAACATAATACTGCTCGTTTCAAGTTTGCTTATGATTCCTACATTAATTATTTCAATAATTACATTTGTAGCTATATTAGCTTCTTTATTCTTTTTTCCTAAGTTAAAAATAGGAAGAATAAGCATTTCAACTTACTGGGTAATAGCGTTAATTGGAGCAATAATTCTTCTTTCTTGCTCTTTGGCTCCTATAGAAGAAGTATTTAAACAGTTAATTGCAGATACTAAAATTAATCCTTTAAAGATATTGGTTTTATTCTTCTCGATGACTTTAATATCGATTTTCCTAGATGAATTTGGTTTATTTAATGCTTTAGCTGAACTAACTGTAAGAAAAGCAAAAGGTAATCAATATATTCTTTTCTTTGCTTTTTATGGTTTAGTTGCTTTACTTACTATATTTACTTCTAACGATATAGTAATTCTAACTTTCACTCCCTTTATATGCTTTTTCTGCAAAAGAGGTCATCTAAATCCTCTTCCTTATCTAATAGCTGAATTTACCGCAGCTAACACTTGGTCATTAATGCTAATAATAGGAAATCCAACAAATATTTTTCTAGCAACTTCAGCAAATATAGATTTTATTGAATATGTTAAAGTTATGGCTTTACCTACTCTTTGTGCAGGAATAGTTGAATTAGGTTTGATATTTATTCTTTTTAGAAAGAAACTAAAAGAGAAGATAAGCGTAGATCATCCAGAAAAGATATTAATTGAGAATAAAGTTCTTTTGGTTACTGGCATAATTCATCTTCTAGTTTGTTTAGTTTTCTTAGTTATTTCTTCATATATAAAGATGGAAATGTGGCTAATTTCAGCTATATGCGCCCTCTCTTTACTAGTTTGCACTATATTTATTTCTTTCTTTATGAAGAAGAGCCAACATTATTTTCTTGGAGCAGCTAAAAGACTTCCTTATCCTCTTATTCCGTTTTTCCTTTCTATGTTTGTAATTGTTGTAGCCTTTAATTATCAAGGAATTTCATCCAAGATAGCCTCTTTCTTTGGAACCAACAACGTTATTTGGATATACGGATATTCTTCATTTATTGCTTCTAACTTAATAAATAATATCCCAATGAGCATCCTTTATTCTTCTATCTCTTCTTCGTTCACTGGAACAAATTATATAAAAGCAACATATGCTTCTATAGTTGGAAGTAATATCGGAGCTTTCTTAACTCCTATGGGAGCTCTAGCAGGAATTATGTTTACTTCTCTTTTAAATGAACATGATGTCAAATTCTCTTTCTCTAACTTCATTAAATATGGAACTATAATTTCAATTCCGACTATCTCGATAGCCCTATTGATGCTTTTTGTGCTTCTTTAAATTAATCAAAATTCAAACTTATTTATGAACTATTTATTAATTAAGTGTTTAACTTGTTTATGAACTGGTGCATAATATAGTTGTAATAAGGGGATAGTATATGGATTTGAAAAAAGAAATACTTGTTTTGTGTCAAACACTGAATCTAACTGAAAAAGAACTCGGTAATGAAATAGGTGTTTCTTTTGAAACAATAAATAACTGGAAAAATAATAGAAAGGATATAGATCCTACAAATTTAGAGAATTTTTATTCCTATGCATATTCAAAGGGTATTAAATTCAATTTAATTTTTGAGCAATTACTCGTCGAAGAATATACAGAGGCCGATAAAATAGTCTTATTTCATGGTGCGAAAAAGCCTTTTTCTCTGCCCATCAACATCAAAGAAAATTCAAAAGAAAGGAATGATTTTGGAGTAGGATTCTATTTAGGATCATCATTTGAACAGGCTGCAAACTATATTTCTTATCTTGATATAAATGATGTTTATGCTTTTGCACTCAACACAAAGAATTTGAAAATAACAAAATTTGATGTTAATAATGAATGGATGCTTGAAATTGCTTATTATAGAGGTTGGATTGATGAATATAAAAATAAATCATTGCTTAAAAAAATAATACGCAAAATAGAAAATTCTGATGTTATAGTTGCTCCAATTGCCGATAATCGAATGTTTGATATCATTAACGAATTTGTCGAGAACACAATCACCGATGAACAGTGTAAACATGCTCTAGCAGCAACAAATTTAGGTTTTCAATATGTATTAAAAACTGATAAAGCTGTAGAACAAACGGAATTATTGAGAAAAATGTATGTCTGTAAAAAGGAAAAAGACAACTGCACAATGCAAAGAATATCATTGACCAACAACGGCCTACAGAAAGTCCGTATGGCTAGAATTGAGTATAAAAATAAAGGAAAATATATTGAGGAGCTTTTTAAATGAAACAATTAGATTCTTTAGAAATTAAATTATGTCAATTACAAGGAAAACTTTTTGAAGCGTCAGTAAATAAAACTCCATATAGCTCCCCTGTTTTTATAAGACGTTTTATGTTATCCACTGTTGCTAATTCTTTTGACAACAAAAGTTTTTTATTCCAAACCATATCTTTTGAAGATTGCTTTGATATGATTGACATGGAGTTTGGCAAAACTTCCTATGGAAAAACTAAATACACAGCAGATCAAATGTTCTGGATTGGCTATATTTATAGATGCATTTCAATTAAATACAATTTAAGAAGTAAAGTTGTCTATCATCTATTTAACGCTGAAGATATAGTTAAGTTTTATAACATAGGACACACTTTTGATCCTGTTGACATGGCCGAAAGAATGATGGAAAGTATCAATTATGATACAAGGTCAAACTATGAAAAAAGTCTTTCTATAATGAGAAAACTTATTCAAGAAGAAAAGGAATCTAGCACTATTTAAAATAAAAAACCGGTAAATCCCGGTTAAAATTCTTAAAATCGCTGTTTTTAGTGTTTTAATTCATCACCAACTGGATTCTCAATAGAGTATCCAATATTAACTAAGTGATCAGCGACTCTCTCTAATTCAGCTAAGAAAGTTGAATGGAATGGGGAGAGCTCATTTTTACATTGATTATTCTTAATTCTAAGGAAGTGAGCGTTAGCAAGTTGGTCTTTAAGGGCATCAGCTTTAACTTCAACATCATGAAGTTTACGTAAATCAGATTTCTTTCTATCCATAAAGACTTTTTGGGATAAATCAAACATCTGTTTAAGAAGTTCTTCCATTTCTCCAAATTCTTTTTTGGCAGTTTCAGAGAAATCTAGATCCTCTTCTTTCATCTTTCTTGCTGTTTGTAAGAAGTTATAAGCGTGGTCTCCAATACGCTCAATGTCGTTAATAACGTGATAATATCCACCAATCTTCTCTTCATCATGAAGTCCAGCTTTAGTTGATAATCTAATTAAATAATCTGAGATAGCTCCATTTATAAAGTCTATATTTTCTTCTCTTTCTTCAAGTTCTTTTCCTCTAGATAAATCTTGATTATTAATTACAAAAGAGAAGCCTAAGAAGAAGTTTTCTTTCGCTAGCATAAGCATAGAATTAATCTCTTCTTTAACCTGAATAATCGCGATTGACGGGGTATTTAATAAGTTATTGTTAATATGATGAAGAGATTTCATCTTTCTCTCTTCTTCTTTATCTTTAATTAATTTAATTGATAATTTCTCTATTGGATTAATTAAAGGAAGCAAGATCGCTATATAAACTACATTATATATAATGGTGAATATAGCGAGCATCATACCTACATTTTCTGTAGGGAAAGAATTTAACCAATCAAATAACGGAGCAGAAACTCCCCAAACTACACAAGTAGCAATCAAGGCTCCTAAAATACGACAAATAAACGTCGAATATGTAACTCGTTTAGAAAGCACATTTCCTTTTAATGCCGCTAATATAGTAGGCATCATAGCTCCAATAGTAGCTCCTAAAACTAAATAGAATCCACTAGAAAGTAAGCTTGGGTTAGCTTCAACCATAACGATAACAATACCGTTAGTAGCACTAGAAGATTGAGTTATAGCAGTTAAAAGTGCTCCAAAAAGCATTAATAATAATGGGAAGTTAATATTAGAAAGAAGCGTTACAACAGCATTTTTAATCTCTACATTATTAAATGCATTTTTCATAGCCTCTAGACCAAAGAAGAGAATACCAAACCCAATTAAGATTTCTCCTACGCTTTTTACTGTAGGAGATTTAAAAAATCCCATGACGAAGCCTACAAAAGCTAGTGCCATAAGGAACATAGAAAAACTAAATGAAGATAGAGACACCATTAATCCAGTAACAGTTGTCCCTAAGAAGGCTCCTAGCATAACAGAGAAGCCTTGAGCAAAAGTCATAGCTCCAGCAGTAAGGAAACCAACAACCATAACTGTTGTTGCACCACTAGATTGAATTATTGCGGTAGTTCCCGCCCCAATGCCAACTGCAGCTATCCTATTATTTTGTATTTTCTTAAATAATCTTCTTATAGATCTTCCAGCTGTAGTCTTTAGTCCGGTAGACATCATATTCATACCAGTAACAAAGACAACTAAGCCTACAAGAAGCTCAATAACTACTTTTGCAGTTTCCATACGAGTATTATCATATCAAATATTTTCTTAAGTAAGTATTTGTTTTTATTTCTTTATATAAAGAAAGGAACCCTTTTGGGTTGGTCAACGCCTTTAGGGTTCCTATAAATGATTATCTAATGATTATCTTTGTTTTCTACGTCTAATGAAGAAACATCCAGAAACAATTACTAAACAGCTCGCCATTATAATAGTAACAATTATTACTGTAGAGTTGTCTTTATCGTTTAATCCGTTAACTAATTTAGCACCGTTTGAAACATCCCCAATAAAATCAGTGTTTGCTCCATGATTATTGACTGCCCAGTAGTACCTAGCCATTGCATTACCGACAGTTGTACCATCAGAAAAACCTCCAGAAGCTTGAGCTTTTGCTTTTAATGCAGCCTTTGTAGAGTCTAGTAATAAAGCGTAAACGCCGCTAATCTTGTCCCAAACATCTGCCACTCCATTGTTAACGCCATTTGCGTCACAAAGATTTGAAGTAATATCTAAGAAATATTGTGAAAAGGCTCCAGGTTGAGTTCTATCTAATGAATCGTTAACAGTGTAAGTAATTGCAATACTAGTCATTACTACGCTACCTTTTGTAACATCCTTGGCTAATTTAAAAAATGTTGCATTTTTATTTGTAAAATCGTAGGTCCATGTATTGCTTGAAACAGAAGCAGTAACTTTATTTACATTTGGATTAACAGAGGAACCATAATACATACTAAAGTATGTTGCATTACCGCTGTTTGCAGAAATCACAATTGTCTTAATTGTTCCTAAGGCTGTAATATTGGAAATATATGAATTCTTATCAAGAGCATTCATTTGGAATCCACCGTTGATATACCATTTTCCTTCGAAAGCTTGGAATTGAGTACCATTACCTACAACACCAGCTCTTTCATTCTCATATGAATTATTAGAACCGCTTGACCAGAAAGTTGATGTGCTGGCATCTGATAAAGTTATTGTAGCGACATTTTCAACAGTAATATCTATTGTATCAGATGAATCATTCAGTTCACCAAAATAAACCACGAATGAAGCACCATTATGTGACATAGTTAAGGCTGTTGATAAATCAAAGTTCGATTCAGATAACTTTAGACTAAATCCTTTAGAAATAAAGTCAGCATTTGACTCAATTGTATATGTTTCATCGGAATCGTCATCAAAACCAACAGTGATAACTAGATCGGTTAAATCTAATGTTTGACCAACTCGGTAATCCTTTTTAATACTGCTTGCATCAACTAAGATAGCGTTAGGATTAACCTCGATAATGCTGACATTAACTTTTGTGGAACAAGTAAACTGAACTGCGGCCGGAGTATATTTAACAGTTACTTGTTGATTGTCAACAGCAGAAGAAGAATTGAAGCCTGCAAACTCAAACTTGGAAGAATTTGATGATGAATAAGTAACATCATCATATGTTTCGTCAGTATAGGTTACTCTTACAACAAGACCGCTCGGATCAAAAGCTTCTCCTATTTTATATTCTAACTTAGTTGGCTGCGTTTGAACGTCAACAGACGAAGGGGTTTTTGATGCAGCAACTTTCCAAACATAGTAGTTTGGATAATTTGATAAATTGGAAGATGCATAAAATTTGGTGTTAGCACCATTTTGGCCTAAAAATCTATTATTAGTATTGTATAAAACTCCGGTTGTACTACCTGCACCATCCCCCACATGTAAAGTTGAGCCAGAAGCACCATGACCAAATGTAGCTCCATTTGTACCTGTTGCGGTAACATATTTATTTGAAGCCTCATTAAGCAATGTGAATGTGGTTCCGGATTTAGTTACTTTATAGATAACCCAGTCTGCTTCTGTTGAAGAAGTTGCCACACTAGAAGTACTGCTAACACCAACAGATGGATTAGAACTTGACATTTGTGCCAATATTACGTTGTCCCCTGTTGATAAATCATCAATTGATGAAACTTTTGTGTATGTTTTATCTAAAGCAAAAGTCGGAATTACACCTTTGTTAGAACTAACAGCAACACCTACGCCGATTGCCATAGCGAGACCTAACGCTGCGCCGACAATCCTCGTAAAAAATTTGTTCATATTTTTTCTCCTTTCTTTTGTTCTTTCTTGTCCAAGTGACAAAAAAGAATATGAACAACATGTTTAACCTAATCTTGTATTTCTTAACTTACGCTAACAAAAACAAGCTAAGTCAAAGTTGTTAATCACTAAGAACTCTCTTGATCCCCATGGTCAAAATAATTATTAGTGACTTTTCTAGGAGATATCTTCTAACTAAAGACCAATGTGCACTTTTGTTCTTTTTTATTAGATATTTCCTATCGCTAAACTCTTTATATTCTTTCTCTTCTTGACCAGGGAAGAGACTTCCTTAAAGAGGTTTAACGTTCTTTATTATATAAAGAAGGATAATTAAAGCAAGGACTATAAACCTCTTAATCAGCCTACAAATAGTTATCCTCCTTATATAAAATTCAAATATCGCGGTAATTCACGGATGAAAATCAAAAATATATAAAAAATAACCAAATTAAGAGATAATAAAAATATGAAAGAAAAAATGTTAAAAGGTGAGTTCTATGATTCTCTAGATAAAGAACTCACAGAACTAAGAATCAAATCAAATAGATTATGTTTAGAATATAATTCTCTTCCTGAAGGAAACCCTAGAAGAGAAGAAATATTAAAAGAATTAGGAATTAAATTAGGTAAGAATGTCTTCCTAAGAGGTCCTATATATTTTGATTATGGATGCTTTACCTCTATTGGAGATTATTCTTATGCTAACTTTAATCTAACTATATTAGATGTCTGTCCAGTAAAAATAGGAAATAACGTCTTTATAGGAAGCGGAGTCTCCATTCTTACTCCTCTTCATCCATTAGAATATAAAGAAAGAAATGCCTATTTTAATGAAGAAGGAAAATTAACTAATAAAGAATATGGGAAACCTGTAACTATAGAAGATAACTGCTGGATAGGCTCTAATGTAACTATTCTTCCTGGAGTAACTATAGGAAGTGGTTGCGTAATTGGGGCTGGATCAGTAGTAACTAAATCAATTTCAGAAAACTCTCTAGCAGTAGGGAATCCAGCTAGAGAAATTAGAAAAATAAATAACTAATCTATTTAATAAGTTTATATCCTAGAAGTTCTTCGCTCTTTTTAATAACTTCATCTACACATAAATATTGCTTATCTAAGAACTTATTTTCTTTTGGATATCCTTTAAAAGAGAAGAATCTTCTTGGTCCATAGAAAGCTCCTTCTTTAGCATTTTTATCTAGAACTCTACAAATAGATAAAGCGCTCTTCCATAAAGAATTTCCATATAATTTCATGAATATATTCACCATTTTAATGAATATCTTACTTTTATATGTTTTATAGAATAATCCTGTCCAAGTAACTCCTGGATGAACTAAATAATATTTAATATTGGATTCATCATTATCTAATAAATATTTAAATAAATAAGCATCTAGTAGCTTTGAATTAGAATATCTAGTCATTCTAGAAACTTCTTCATTAGGAGTAAGCATATTTATATCATTTTTCGCCCAGGAAGCTGCTACAGAAGAAGTTATAACCATTTTAACTTCGTGATTAAGGCTATGAAGATAATCTAAAAGAAGACATGTAAGCATATAAGGACCGAAATAGTTAGTAGAAATAACTAGTTCTCTGCCTTCTTTTACTTGATAAGGGAGTCTATAGACTCCAGCATTATGATAAAAGACATCTATATCAATCTGTTTATCAATTATTTCTTTAGCAAATTTCTTTATAGATTCTTCTTCACTTAGGTCAATTATCATTAAAGAAATAGATGAGGAAGGGAACTCAATTCTTAATTTATTGATAGCATCCTCACCTCTTTTTATATTTCTTGCACATAAAATAACTTTCATACCTAAATATAAGCAGTATCTAGCAGACTCAAATCCAACTCCTGAATTGCCTCCAGTAATAAGGATTGTTTTATCTTTAACATCTTTAAAGTTAAATCTATTTAAAAACTTAATTGCACCTTTTTTCATAATCTATATTTTACTTCTTTATTCATTTTCATGTTCATATATATCTACAATTACGTTTTGTTTAAGTTCTTCAATATTCTCTATGATGATCTCTTTAATCTTTTTATAATTATTCCCATTTTCTTGAATTTGAGATCTCATTCTCTCAGCAATCTGCTTATCAAATCTATCAATAAAAAGAAGAAATACATGTAAATCCCCACTATTTTGATTAGAAATCGCTTTAAAAATCTTCATATATTCTTTATTAAGCGCTTTTAAATCTTTCTTTTTGCAGTGTCTAGAATCAAACATTATTTCTTCCTTAAAATAAATAAGCGTCTAGTTTCTTTAGTTTCTCGTGGCCAGGCAAAATAATCTAGGCTCTCAACATCTAGATTATTTTTATTAAATAAAGAGATCCACTGATTATCGCTTAATGAGGTTAATCTAAGAACTCCATCTAAATATAAATATTTATCTTCTTCTAAATTTAAGTTTCTTTCTTTAGCTTTCTCTTTACTTAAAAAGTAATTTAGACCAATTACAAGCCTTCCTCCCTTTTTGATAATCCTAGAAAATTCTTTAAGAATATATTCACTAGTTTCTAAAGGAAGAACATCAAGAACATTAGAGCAAATGATTGCTTCATAAGCTTCATTTTCTACAGTGTTCAACCAATCTTCTTCTATTGAAAACGCATGTATGTCTGCCCTAAATTTATCTTTATAGAGATTGACTCTATTAATTATATTTTCTCCTAAATCAACAGCTGTAACGATTTTTGCTCCTTCTTTAGAAGCTATTATTGCTCCCCAAGCGCTTCCGCAGCCATAATCTAAAACCTTGTTGCAGTCCTTTAAAGAAGCTACAGCTTCATAAAGCTTTTTAGAAGGAGCTAATTCCTTATAGTCTTGTTCTTTTAAATTATCTAATTCTTCTTTATCTTCCTTAGACATAAGAAAAGCGTTATCCCAAAACTCCACTAGTTTCTTATTAACGCTTTCTTTATTCATAATAAATTTTAAGGTAAATAGAAACTAAAATCTCCGCAAATCCTTTATATAAATCTAAGAATTACGTAAATCTTAGTTATAGTTAGGCTCGACATTATTTTCGTAATCTTGCATAACAGATGGTTTTAAGCGGACATGTAAGAAGCTAATTTGCCCAACTTCAATTGTACGAGCATCAAATATAACTAATTCATCAACTCCATCAGTATCTAGGAAATAATAGTCTACGCTTGCTCTAGTTCCTTTAGTCCAGGAAGAATAACAATTTAAGTATTGGTCGTATAAATAAGAAGCGCCTTCAGATATAGATTCATATCCTAATTGCTGAGCGATTTCTGGTCCTATTTCAATAAAGTATCTAGCGCAGGTTTTACTTCTAACATCAATATTATTAGAAATATAATCCGCAATAGAAAGATCTCCTAAAAGATTACAAACCGCATCAATAGCTGTATTTTTATCACTTATATATTCGGCTCCATAATTAGAATAAGGTAATTCATAATCTACTCCACCGAGAACAGTAATTGGTTCATATTCTTGAGGAACATTAGAGAAATGAAGTTCCATGCCTTTATATACAAAACAATTCTCATCAGTTAGTGGGATGCTCATATCAAAATCTAGATAGAATTTCTTATCGTCATCAAGATAACTATGGATATTATCGCCTTCATTAGCCTCATATGTTCCCCATAAATAAACCTCGGATATGTCATGGCAGTAAACCGGAACAGGAATTGTTGAAAGTTCACCATTAAGATATTTAGATAAAGCTGAATCAGTAAATCTAAGAATGTAGAAAGTAAGTTGATATGAAGATAAAGAAGAATCATCAAAGATAATTGCATCTTCCGCTCGATCGTCTATTTTATGAACAAATACATTGTTATTTGATGTAAAAGTCCATGCTTCTGCATAATAAGACATGTATGTTTTCTTTATAGAAAGAATGGCTTCTTCTAGTGTTTTTGCTCCTTCAACATCTTCAATTATCTTATCGTTATATCCTAGAATATATCCTCTATTTATATCTAAAGCTGTCTTACCGCTGAAATATTTACCAGGATCATTTTCTTTTAAAACATGACTAAGAACTTCTAAAACGTCTTTTTCTCCAGGATTAAAGTTTGCATTTAAAGAAGAATAAGGTAAGTCAAAATCAATTCCATTATCAACTATGATTTTGTTATATTTAGAAGGTTCTGCAGGAACGGTGCATCCAATAACTATTTGATTAGTGCTTCTAGAAATAGAAATAAATATCATAGAATTATCAATTAACATCATGGTATAGACTTCTACGCCTTGCTGACTTTCATTAGAAACAAGGCCATTATCAATAAGTAATTGAACAAAAGCATCGTAATCAGCATTACTTGCTCCGGTAATCTTAATATTTACACTTTTATATTGTCCTTCTACGTCACTTCTATTACTTTCATATGTAATATCTTCTTTATTAGAGAAGACAATCCAATCAAATCCTGTAATATTTTTAATGTCGTGATAAGGCCACTCGTGTTTATCTTCTTCCTCTTCTCCACTATCTCCTCCACTGAGTAAGTGATACATTAACTCATCGCCGTAGACAGAGCTAGCTTGTCTATAAATAGATTCAATTACGCTAGAATCAGTAAATGGAGCAGAGAAATATCCTTCTGGATTAAGATCTGTATTATTTAAACCAAAGTCTTTAAAAAGAAGCTTAGCTATTTCTAAAGATTGTTGAGTTGAACCATCAACTCTTTTTAATACATTATTCTTATACCATCTTTGGTTGTCTCTATATATGTCTACTCCTTCATTTATATAAGAATCTAAAGTAGGATGAGATGCATCTTTATATACTTTTCTACTTGCTTCGTAACGGCATTTTCTCCATTCAACTAGGTTACTATTGCCTACTTCTGCGTAGTTATATTCATAACTAATGCCTGAATGGAGATAACTTAATTCAGTTTCTTCTCCATAATCATATAAAGCGAGTTTAAAGTTATTATCATTCTTAGAGAAATCATAATCTAATAGCATGTAGGCATATTTTGTATATTTATATGAATCGCTTCCTTTATTAAGGACAACATTCATTCCTACATTAGCGCTAATTAAATCATTATCATCAATATTTACACAAACTGAAAAATTGAAGTTATATTGAAGTTTATTTGCTTCAGATTGAGTTTCATCTTTTTTTCCAGTTTCTATATCGATATAAACAGCACCAACTATATTGTGAGCATATTTAGTTCCAAAAGAATATGAAGCACCAATATTCTCATAAATCGCCTTAAGATATTTAAATTGAATTAGAGGAGGAGTATCAAAATCTATTTGATCTTCTATTCTTTCATCTTCTTGTGCTCCAACGAAAAAAGGCTGCAAAACGGACATATCTTCATCAATATCGATAGATTTTTTAGGATTTACTAAATTTCTTCTACCATGAGAAATATTAGATAAAGAAGCTTCAACTCCTTTAAAAGCTTTATCTACTTTTTGATATTTAGTTGACGCTCCTCCGCCTCCACCAGAAGATCCTCCGCCTCCGCAAGAAGCTAAAGAAAGAAGTACACCTAAGACTAAAACACATGTGCTTTTGAATTTATTCATAATTATGCCTCCAACACATTTATACCATTTATAAAATATAAAACAATTAGAAATCTTTTATTTAACTAAAAATAAACCTAGATTTTCATAAATCCAATAATTTCTATTCATACTAGTTAGACATAAAGAAAAGCCACCCGAAGGCAGCTAATCTTTAATTAACTTAATCTTAATTAATTAAATTGAGAATTGTAGATCTCGCAGTAGAGTCCACCAAGTTTCATTAAGGAATCATGGTTTCCAGTTTCTACGATGTTACCATCTTTCATAACAAAGATGAGATCAGCATTCTTAATTGTAGAAAGTCTATGTGCAATAACGAAGCTTGTTCTTCCTTTTGTTAAGGAATCCATTGCCTTTTGAATTAAGATTTCAGTTCTAGTATCAACGTTACTAGTAGCTTCATCAAGAATTAACATTGGAGCATTTTCAGTCATTGCTCTAGCAATAGTAACAAGTTGTTTTTGTCCTGCAGATAAGGCACTTTCTTTTTGAATAACTGTGTCTAATCCGTTTGGAAGAGTATCTACGTAGTGTTTTAAGTTAGTTTCTACAAGGATTTCTTGTAATCTATTTTCATCAACGTTCTTTAAGTTATAAACAATGTTTTCTCTTAAAGTTCCGTTAATTACCCAAGTTTCTTGGAGAATCATACCAAAGATGTCTCTAAGTTCGCTTCTAGACATATCTTTAATAGAAACGCCATCAACTAAGATATCACCACTTGTAAGCTCGTAGAATCTCATAAGAAGGTTAACTAATGTAGTTTTACCTGCACCAGTAGGACCGATAATAGCAACTTTCATACCAGGTTTAATCTTACCTGAGAAGTTTCTAATTGTGAGTTTTCTTGGATCATATCCAAAGCAGACATCTTTGAATTCTACTTCGCCGCGGATATGGCTATGATCAAGGAGAACTGGCTTAGCACTATCATCATCGAGTTCTTCCTTTTCAAGGAAGTTGAAGACTCTGTTACATGCAGCACTTCCAAGTTGGATTGTAGAAGAAGCTTGACCGATTTGAGCAAGAGGTTCTTGGAATAAGGAGACATAAATAATGAATCCGGTGATAACACCAACGTCATTAATTGATCCGTTAGCGAATAATAATCCTGCGCAAATTAAAACAGCACCATAAGTTAAATAAGAGACAAATGACATAGCTGGTTCGATAAGTCCACCAATAGCTTGGGACTTATATAAAGCGGAACCAAGAAGGTTATTTTTCTCTTTGAATTCAGCAATTTTCTTGCTTTCAGCATTAAATGCTTTGATAACGAGTTGTCCTGAATAGTTTTCTTCAACTGTAGAGTTAACTTCACCGAGGATTTCTTGAGTTTGATCAAATAAAGGTAGTGATTTCTTGAATGTAATAAAAATGATAACTAACATGATTGGAAGAGAACAGAGGACAACTAAAGCCATTTGCCAGCAAGCAAGGAACATGGCGATAAGAACACCAATAAGCATTACACCAGATTGGACTAACATACTTACAGAGTTTTGTAAGGAGATAGATAAAGTATCTACATCGTTAGTCATAATGGAGAGAATGTCACCGGTTTGGGTTGTATCAAAGTAATCTAAAGGCATCTTATTGATCTTACAAGAGATCTCTCTTCTTAAATCTTTAGAGAACTTTTGGATGATTGTGTTAAGAATAAAACCAGAGATAAATCCAGTTAAGAAAGCTACACCAATATAGATAACTAAAGTAATGCCGTAGCGAGTTACGTTATCTAAATTGACGTGGAATACTCCAGTAAAATTAGTTGGAGGAATAAGTTCGTTAGTTAATCTACGAATTGTTCCTGGAGTAAGAATTGTAAAGACGACGGAAGCAATAAGTAAAAGGATAGAAACGAGGAAAGGAATATAGTATCTACGGAATGCTTTTACAAGGCTTCCCATTTTGCTTTTCTCTTTTGGAGCTGCGTTTACTTTGTTACTCATAAGCCTAATTCCTCCTTACTTAATTGTGATAATGCGATTTCTTGATAAACTGGGCAATTTCTAACTAAATCGTAGTGTTTACCAATACCGACCATTTGTCCGTGATCCAAGACAACGATTTGATCAGCATCCATGATTGTTCCAACTCTTTGAGCAATAATTACTCTAGTTGTATCTGGAAGCTTTTCAGCAATACGACCTCTAACGACTTTATCAGTTCTATAGTCAAGAGCTGAGAAAGAGTCATCAAAGATTAAGATTTCAGGTTTTGTTGCAACAGCACGGGCGATACATAATCTTTGTTTTTGTCCACCAGAGAAGTTAGTTCCTCCTTGAGCAACTTCGGAATCATATCCATTTCTCTTATTCATAACAAAGCCATCAGCATCAGCAATTTCTGCTGCCCATCTGACATCTTGGAGAGACATATTAGAATCTTTTAAAGCGATATTCTCTTTAATATTTCCTTTAAAGAGGAATCCTCTTTGAGGAGCATATCCAATACGATCTCTTAAATCTTTTTGTAAAACATCTTTAACATTAACTCCGTCGACAAGAACTTCACCACTTGTGCAGTCTGCCATACGAGGAATCATATTGATAATTGTGGTTTTTCCACTACCTGTGGCACCGATAAAGGCAATTGTTTCTCCTTGTTTGACCTTAAAGGAAATATTGGAAACAGCTTCTTTTTCAGATCCAGGATAGGCAAAACCAACGTTTTTGAATTCGATTGTACCTTTTTCTTTAAATTCAACAGGTTTGTCTGTATCAAGAATGGAAACTTCATGAACGATAACTTCATCGATACGTCTTGCACAAACTATAGCTCTTGGCCAAATGACGATAAGAGTAACAATAAGGATGAAGGACATAACGATTTGGTTAGCTAACATAACAAATCCGTTTGTTTGAGAGAATGCTTCACTAGCTTTTGAAGCATCTAATCCGTTAATTACATAGGCACTTACCCATAAGATAGAGAGTGAAAGACCCATCATAACTAACATAACGAGTGGGGTAAATACAGAAATTACTCTACCTGTAAAGATTTGAACTTTGGTAAATGAAACGTTAACTTGCTCGAATTTTTCTTCTTGATAAGTTTCGGCGTTAAATGCTCTAACGACTCTAACACCAGTTAAATTTTCTCTAGAAGAAACGTTAAGAAGGTCAGTTAGTCTCTGAACGATCTTATATTTTGGGGTAACCATCATTAATAAGATAACGACGGAAGCAACAAGAATAACTAACCAAATAGCAGTTACTATTGTTAAAGAAGCGTTGGCATTTTGAACTAAAAGAATAACAGACCAGACCATAGTAACAGGTGCTAAGAATGCAGTCTTTAAGAATGTAAGCCAAGCAAGGTGGACATTTTGAATGTCGTTTGTAGTTCTAGTAATCAAAGATTCTGTAGAGAAGGAAGCAAAATCAGAAAGAGCAAATTCATTAACTCTTTTATAGAGCTTTTCTCTAAGAGCTGTTACTGTACTACTAGCAGTTGCACTAGCTACAAAACGAATAACGATTTGGACTAACGCCATTAAGACAGCGCAAAGGATCATATAGAAACCATAACGCCAAATCATATCAACGCCTTTAGTTTTGCTAGCTTGAACTGCTGCTGTGAGCAAACTGATGTTAGTAACAATTTGCATCATGAAGAAAACTTCAGCTAAAGTTAAAAGCAATATGAAAAATACACATAGCCAATCTTTAACCTTCAAGTTTTTGAAGAGTAGTTTAAACATAGCTTCTCCTTTCTAAAATAGCTTATATAAAGAAATAGATTATAAATAATCTTTTCCTTTAAAAAACATGTCCTGCATTATACCATTCTCAACTATCTTTACAAGAGAACTTAAAATTTAAAAATAGATAAAAAAAGCCAGTTTTTGCAAAAGGAGGCGACCCGTATATTCAAATTCTTTAAAAATGAATTTTTAATTTTTGCCAAATAGTAAAGCAGAAACTGCCAAAATCTGAGATCTTGAGAGACTTCCAGTCATTTCATATTTAACAGATAAATCATAAAGAGTTATATAATTTCCGCTAATTGAAGCATAAAAACCGCCAAATACTTTGTTTATATTGCTTCCACTTAATTCATAAAGATATCCACCAAAAGCATTTTTAATTTGATTCCCTCTTATTTCATAGACAGGGCCAGATCCTTCTAACTTAACTAGATTACCTTCAATCCTATAGTAAACATTGTTTCGCATGTCATAAATACGATTTTCATCAACTCTAAGTAATGGTCCATAGCCAACTTGTTTTACATAAACTGTAGAGACATCGTAAATGGAAGATGATCTATTAGATAAAGAAGATCTAGAAACGTATTCAACTTTATCTTTAACTGGTTTTTTCTCTTCTAGTTTAACTTCTATTGGGGTCTCTTTAACATTCTCTTTAGGAGTTTCTTTAATATGTTCTTCGCCCTTATTATTGATTTCTTCTGTAATCACCTGAGAATTTCTTTTCTTTTTTGCAAAATATCTAGCAGTATATAAAGCAATAGAAAAGATTAAACATAGGACTCCTAGGATAAGTAAAGTTAGAGCTAAAGCGGATACTTTATTGTTCTTATCTAGATGATAAACAAGCATATATCCACCATAAATAGTTCCAAATATGCCAAATACTGCAATAGCCCAATCAAAATAATATCTTCTCATGTTCTTTTTTATTTTATCAAAGAAACAATTTTTATTCTTCTAAAACCGCCAAAAAATAAAAGGCATTTTAACACTCCCAAGTTATGTAGAACTTATTTCGGCTTGTTTTTATAAAGTAATTAACAGCTCCAAGTAACTTTATAGTAGTGAATAAAAAGTTTGCACCAGTCGTCTATAAAACATGACTTTCCAAATTTGTTAAAGGAGAATACTATTCGTCTTTTTCTTTTTTATTCTCTTCTATAGATTCTTCTATTTCTTTAACTTCTTTAGTTAGCTTTTTAAGAGTTTTCTCGTCTCTTTTCTTACTCATTTCGTTATAGAAGTTAACAATTAAAGAAGTAAATACTGCTACAACAGCAATCCCGCTTATTCCTAATATAACAGAAAGAATTCTTCCTAAAGTTGTTACAACAGAAACATCTCCAAATCCTATAGTAGTTATAACTGAGAATGAGTACCATAAACCATCTACATAGCTTTTCATCTTAGGTTCAATTAAGGTGAAATATAAAGAACAAAGTATGATTAAAATTAATAAAGCAGAGAAAATTTCTTTAACCAAAGACTTTCTAATGACATCACTAATAACATCAGCTTTAAGCTTTTTTGAATAAGGAAATAAGATATTTTTATTTGTTGCAACTAAGATCATTGCAGTAAAACATAAAACTATAAAATTCGAATTACTGACAGTTGTGGCGTGTTTTGCATAGATTGCGGGGAAAAAGAAGACAAAAGAGAACAAAAACGCGAGAACTATTTCTTCAATATTTAAGATTATCATCTGAGCAGATTTCTCTCCTCTAAGCTTTAACAAACAACGCACAATAATAGTTAAAGAATATCCAAACATTGAAGAAATTAAGAAATAGATATTGATTTTAGTTAAAGATACTAAGAAAGCTAAAACAAAGATAAAACAAGTCATGAATATATTCTCAAACATATTCTTTTTATAGTTATTTATATGCATGAAAATACGGTTAATTCCTAAACAAACAATCGAAGTAGCTAGAGTATAAATACAAGCAGAAGTATCAGACACCGATAAAGCAATCGTAGTTATACAAACAGCAATTGCAAATATTCCAAACATTAAACCTAGATAATGAGGAACATTTCTCGTATAAGTTACACCTTTTTCCATATCTATCTACAATAAAATTATAAACGTATTATATATCTAACTTATTAAATTAGGTATAAATCCCTTAAGAGACTATAGTTTTCATTTCTATATACAATAGAATAAAGATAGTTATCTTAATTTATTGGATAGTTTTTAAATAAGCATCTAATTTATCTAATTCAAACCAATTTTCAAAAGGAAGGGAATAATCAATTTCAACTCCTTCATCATTAGAAATATATTTATCTCCCTGTTTAAGTTGAAGATTTATTGGGGAAGATAATTTATAAGTTAATCCTGAAGAATCAACTCTATTAGCGACTGCACAACTTCCTCCAGCAGATTTCTCCCCTATTATCTTTGCGTATCCGTTATTTTTTGCTAGTGCAGCAAATTCATTTCCAGCAGAGAAATTTGCACCACAAAGAAGGTAGAAATTATATTTTCCTTGGAAAGAATCCCCATCTCCTCCATAAGTGCCATCTCCATTTAAATCTACTTTATAGTGGAAATCTAATAAAGATCCATCCATTGTATTTCTATAAGTTATACATGGATCTAAAGTCATAAAGGCAGCTAGATAAGGAATACATCTAACTTCTCCGCCTATATTTCCTGTTAAATCTATAACAATATTCTTTATTTCTTGGTGTTTTTTAATATCATTAAAAGCCACGCAGAATGCATAATATGGGCAATCATTTAACGCTCCCATGACTTTTGCTTGAGCTTCTTCATATGTTTCTGTTTTATAAACTGCGCTATTATATCCTTCAACTGGGAATTTAGAGCCTGTACTATGAATAAATAGATGGAATCTAATATAGGCTGTTTCTCCACTAATTGCATAAGCATTTAGATTTCCAGAAGTTGATTTCATATTTCCGAGTCTAGAAACTTCATCATAATAATCCTTATTACGTTTTCCTTGATATTCCTTATTTTTTTCTAAAATATAAGAGGAAATTGGAGAAGAAGAATAAACAGATTCTCCTCCATTCATTGAGGAATGTATGTCATCTATGTAGAAATTTATAAGTTTATCGAAGGCATTTTCATATTCCATAACATCTAGAGAAAGTAAACCGCTTTTAAGCTCCTCATTCTCATTAATTAACTTATTTACATCGAGTTTTTCTTTTAATCCATATGTATAATCAAAGCTAAGTCTAAGTTCATCATAACCTATCTTTGCAACAGCTAAACTTCTTTTACCTAAGCCATAATTAGTTTTTCTTTTATTAATCATTGTAAAGAAAGTATCGCTTATTGCGTCTTCCAGATCTCTACTTTCTGTGAAAGTTTGGGCTCCAGTAAGATTTATAACTTTTTCATCTTCATTCCAAGAGAAGGCATAATGCATACCATTTTTCGCATTCATCGTCCCTTTTTTATCATTAAATAAAGATAGCGTTACGACTATTTGATTTTCTTTAGTTGAACTAGAAAGAGCCCCTTGGAAGCGATATATTTCATCACTTAATACATTTTCTACTTTCTTTAACGGAGTAGGAGCTTCACTAACTGTAAACATCCATGAAGAATTATAATCTCCACTTCTAGCATAAATTGAAGTGTACATATTTCTCATCGCTGCATCAGAAAAATAATCGACCCCGTTATAGCAAACTCCAGCATTTACTGGACCCATTATAAGAGTATTAGCAACATTAATTGGAATATATAAATGATGATCTTGGCTCACAATATCCATGTTATAGTCATCTAAATCTATTGTAATGTCTTTACCTTTTTCAAGTACTTTAGTCTTCTCAGAACCTTGGTAGATTTTGATGTTATTATTTGTTATATCTCCATCAATTCCATTATTAGTTCCTATCGTATCTCCATAAAAAGAAGTGGGATTTACAATAGAAATCGTATTTTCATCCGCGTTAAACACCATTTTTCCGTTATCTTCAATTCTGGAATAAATAAATTCATTTTCCTCTTCTCCTTCAATGAATTTTCTATTCCTTTCAATATAAGGTTTAATCGCATAATGAAATTCATTCATGTCTATATAAGGAACATCGTCATAATCTTTATGAAGATAAGTTCTTAAGGAGGCTATTGAATCTTTATCACTTAAACTCCTCATATAATATTTACTATCTGGATTAGATAATTTAATTAATCTACGAGTTTGATTGTCTTTATATGAATATGAACAAACTTTGCAAGTATGAGTTGTATATCCGTCATGCTCATAAGTAGGAGGAGTTACTTCATCAATAAAAATATGTTCTCCTTTATCACTTACTACATCACATCCACAAGTTGCTTTATGATAATGATAAATCTCATCATGACTCCACTCTTTACTATATGTATGTTCATGAAGTGAGCTAACTTCGCTAGAAGATGATTTGGAGCTAGGAGAAGAACACGCTACTAAAGGTAAAATTAGAGAAACAAGAATAATAGGTAATAATTTATTTCTTTTCATAATAGCTGCCTCTTTTTTTGCATTTTAATTGTATTTCACGGATGAATTTGAGACAAATAGAATATTTCCGATTTAGAAATTTTTCTGAAAACATATAAAAAAGGCGCCCAAATTATTTGACTGCTAAGTGATTAACTAAGAACCAATTATTTGATTAAAATTCAAGCGTTCTATATTAATATCAATAGAGATGGCATAACGCAAAAATGTAAAACCTTCTTGATTCAATATTTCATCTCTTGTGTAACGCAAGACGGTATATTTCTAGCATATCTTCATAGGAAAGAGACTTATATCCAGATATAGTCTTAGTTTTATTTAAAGAACAACGCTCAGCTAGATAAAGTAGATCTGGTTCTTTAATTCCTAGTTCTTCTAATGAGGTTGGCATTCCTATACTCTGATAATATTCTTCTTGTTTTTTAATTCCTTCTAAGATAGCTTTATCATCATTTCCTTCTATATCCCAAATTTCATTTACGTATTTTATAAATCTTTCTCTTGCATATTTATAAACATATCTTGCCCAAGAGCACCATAAAGCTGCTAAACCAGCTCCATGAGCTATATTAGGATCAAGGGCACTTAACTCATGCTCGAGTTGATGAACCGCCATAATCATTTCTCTTCCGGCATGAGTTAATCCATTATGAGCAAGACTAGAAGCCCACATTAATTCAGCTCTAGATTCATAATCCATTGGGGATTTGCGGGCTTTTTTACCAAATTTAAACGTAGATTTGATTACGCTTAATGCAATTTCATCAGTTAAATAGCATTCCCCGGGAGAAAAAAATCTTTCAATTGTGTGCATCGCAATATCAACTATTCCACAAGAAGTTTGATAAGGGGAAACACTATAAGTAAGCTCAGGATTTTCAATTGCAAAATCAAATCTATTAAAGTCACTTGCAAATCCTTTTTTCTCTTTAGTTTTCAAATTTGAAATGACACAAGAATTAGACATCTCACTTCCGGCTGCTGAAATAGTAAGTATTGCTCCTTTTCTTAATGTTCTAACGGGCTTTTTGATATATCTATGGAAATCCCAAACATCAACACCGGGTTCAGCTATGCCATGGGCAATATCTTTAGCAGTATCTAATACAGATCCTCCCCCAATAGCCAAAATAAAATCAACTTCTTCTTTAATTCCTAATTTAATTCCTTGATAGACTAATTCAATATCAGGGTTCGCCTTGACTCCATATAATTCAACAAAGTTTATTCCTTCTTCTTTTAGAGAATTTATAACCAAATCGTATAATCCTATTTTTTTAATTGAACCCCCACCATAAACAATCATGACTTTATGTGGCTCATAATCTTTTAAAATTTTCCCAATTTTCTTTTCTTCGTCTTTCCCAAAAAATACTTTGGTTGGTGTGTAATAAACAAAATTATTCATATTCTAATCTAGCTCTTATTTGTGCGTATCTTTTACAAATTCCAATAATTCTTTGACTTCTTCTTCCGTTGTAACAAAAGAAGTTACAAATCTTATTGTCGTTGCTTCTTTTTCTTCGCTCCACTTCTCGCATCCATACTTGTTTATATATATAAGAGCTTCTTCTTTGGGAAGAGAAACGAAAATTTGATTAGTTGGAGATTCTAGAGTTTTGATTCCTAATTCTTTAAAACCTTGTTTAACAAGATCAGCCATCTCGTTCGAATGTTTGGCTAATTCGAAATATAATCCATCTTTAAAAGCTTCTTCAAACTCAATCCCAATTAAATATCCTTTAGAAAGCATAGCTCCTTTATTCTTTATGTGATATCTATAGTCTTTCTGAAGATCCTTGTTTATAACAACTAAAGCTTCTCCAATCATTAAACCGTTTTTAGCTCCTCCAACATAAAAGGCGTCGCACAAAGATGCTAATTCCTGCGGTTTAATGTCATTTTCTGCAGAAGTTAGTGCATTCCCTAATCTAGCGCCATCTATATAGAGGTATAATCCAAGTCTCTTACAAGTATCATAGAGAGCTTTTAATTCTTCTTTTTTGTAAATCGTTCCGTACTCAGTTGAATTAGAAATATAAACTACTTTGGGTTTGACCATATGTTCATCACATTGTTTATTAACCGCTTCCTCAACTTGAGCAGGTAAAATCTTTCCATTTGAATTAGTCAAAAGGAGTAATGAAAAACCGCTCCCCGAAATCGCACCAGTTTCGTGAACATTGATATGAGCACTATCAGCACATATCACTCCTTCATAGTGCCTTAAAGCAGAAGAAAGAAACACCATATTAGTCTGAGTGCCTGTAGTTAAAAAGACAACCTCAGCATCAGGAACTCCAAAAATTTCCTTAATATATTTCTTGGCCTTATCGCTATGGTAATCAAGACCATAGACTTCATTGTTTTCATAATGAAAACGACTAATTGCTTCGATAATTCTTGGGTGCGCTAGAACGCTATAATCATTTTTAAAAGATGTAGACATATATACTCCTGGAATAATTTAACACCAAGAAAATAAAAATCTAGCAATTTAATTAAAAGATTATTTACATATATTTATATATTAAATAAAGATATATCAATTAGTCGTTCAGCTTCAGTCCCACCGGCATGATGCCCTTTAAAATGTTCTTTGTAAGTGAACTCTTTAGAAGCATAAATTCCGTATTCTTTTACAGCTATAGCAAGATAATCTCCAAAAGTATCAAGAACTCCTTTAGCTGGTTCCCCTTCTCCAAAAAGCTTTAAATCTAACACTTCTTTTTTACTTAATAATTCAAAGTAATTTCCGTAGTATTTGTTAAATAACTCCGCAAATTCCGCTTCTTTTCCTCGTTTTACGAAAAATGACGAAGCTCTTTTTTCCATGGAAATCGCCTTATCTAATAGAGAATACAAGTCTTCATGTTCGCATATATCAAAGCGCTTATAGTTTATATGTCCATGATCTGCTAAAAATATAAATACTGTGTCAGGATTATCTTTAACAACCTTTCTTAAAAACTTCTCTGATTTATGAACTTGATAACGAGAAATACAAGAATCTATACCAAATCTATGCATTTCTCTATCAGGAGAATCCCAATAAAAATAAACAAAACAGTTATCATTTTCTTTCAAGATTTTATTTAGCTTTTTCCTTCCTTGATGAAGTAATGTTTTAGGTCCATCGCCTGTAATAGGATATCTCATTAAATAATAAGATTTAGTAACTTTATTTTCTTCGATTAATTCACCTATTTTTCTAGTAGGAAAATATCTATCCGCAATACTTTGTTCTCCTTCTTTAAGAAGAGATTCGTGAGTATTGTAGTCTCTACTCATAAACAAAATAACATTTTTATCATAATCTTTAAAGTATGTGTCCCAAGCAATCCAGCCCGTTTCTATGGGATATTTTCCAGTTAAGAAAGCTGTTGTGGCAGCTGCGGTTGTCGGCGGAAAAGTTGAATTTATAGTTGTTACGTAGTTCTTTCTAATAAAAGAATCTTCTTTAAGATGCATTCTTGTAATGTTTTGTCCCATTCCATCAAATAGAACGGCAACAACCTTTTTATGGCCTTTTAATAATTTATCTACTTCAGGAATGGAATCATGAAAGGTTTCTACTCCAAAACATTTAAGTATGGAGTTAGATAGATTTACTAATGAATTTTCATTGAATGCTTTCATATTTTTTCTCTACTTATCAATAATTTTATTAATAAAAATTATTTTTGCCTTGTTTAGAATCTATAAATCTTTGAATATTTGTTATTTAGATATTCTAGGAAGGCTTTAGGTGAAAGGTCTTCTCCTGTAATTTCTTTTAACCATTCTTTTGGTGTAAGAAGATTTGCATGAATGAATACATGATTTTTTAGCCAATCTTTAATTGCGGCAAAATTACCTTCTTCTACGTATTTATTAAATGGAATTTCTTTCTTCATGGTTTGTAAATACATTGCGTTATAACAGTTACCTAGCGAATAAGAAGGGAAATAGCCAAATCCGCTTGACCAGTGAACATCTTGCAATACTCCTACTGAATCATTAGGAACATCTACACCTAAATATTCTTTATATAAAGAGTTCCATTTAGCGGGAATATCATCTAATTTAACTTGGTTATGACATATAAGCTTTTCGATTTCATAACGAATTATAATGTGTAAAGCATAAGTAACTTCATCAGCTTCGGTTCTAATTAAAGAAGGTTTAACTATATTTACTGCTTCATAAAGTTCTTCCTCACTTACATCAGGGAATTCTTCTTTAAAAATTTCTTTAAATTTTGGATAAATAAGATGGATGTATTCTCTACTTCTACCGATTACATTTTCATAAAATCTAGAAACAGATTCGTGCATTCCACTAGTTATGTAATCGTTAATGAAATGTTCATAATCTTCATCTCTTTCATTTTGCATAAATATCGCATGCCCACCTTCGTGAATAGTAGAGAAAATAGAAGAAACAAACTGATTTTCATAATAATGAGTTGTGACTCTAGCGTCATTTTTCGCTACATCCATAGTAAAAGGATGTTCAGTTGTAGTTAAGGCCCCTCGAGAAAAGTCATATCCGTTAAGTTCTAATAAATAACGTGAAAATGCTTCTTGCTTATGAACTGGAACATGTCTATCCAAGAAATCTTCTCTAATTACATGCTTAGAATTTTTTATCTTATTTAGTAATTCTAATAAACCTTCTTTAAGTTCAGCAAAAAATGGATCTAAATCTTCTTGAAGCAAACCTTCTTCATGGTCATCTAGAAGAGAATCATAATAATCATCAAATTTATTTTCTCTATAAGAAACTTCTTCCTTTTGAATAGAAATTATTTTCTTTAAGGAATCTTTAAATAAAGAGAAATCACTGCTGTTTTTAGCATCAAACCAGTCGCTATATGCCTTAGAAAAGATTGCAGATCTCTTTAAATTAAATTCAGGAGTTATATTCTTTTCTTTAAGATATTTCTTGTAAAGTTTATCAATTAAGGCCTGATCTGCAGGGTTTTTGAGTTCTTCTTTATGATTATTAAGATCTACAATGAGTTTTTTAGTTTCTTCGTTATTAAGAATTTTAAATAGTTCATTATCGAGAAAATTTAGAACATCGCTTTCTTCTTCTCTACCTTTTTCAGGAACAATAGTTTCAAAATCAAAATAGATGATACCTAAAGCGTGTCTATATAACTTTGCTAATTTTAATGTTTCTTTAAGTTTGTTTAGTTTTTCTTCCATTTTCTTCTCCCTGTCTTTTTAAAGTTGATTATTCTATCACATTAAATTTATTTAGGAAGAAAAGTACGTATAAACTATCTTATATTATCTTTTATAAGAAATGTCTTTACTCCTATATTCTCTATATTCGTTTTCTACATTAGAAGCAAAAATATTATCAACTGATTCGAAGTAACTAAAAGAAGGGGCTGTTAATAAACCTATAAAAAAGTCATTAATAAAGGCTAAGACATAATCTCTACATACTTTGTCGTTTTCTCGCCTGTTCGCAAATAAAAAACCGAGATTTTACACTCGGTCATGATTAAATAATTAAAGTATTAATGTGGGCAGTAATTATCTCCCCATTTGTGGCCACAACTTTTACAAGTGGATATATTGCCGTCTTTTACAACATTGTTACTACCACATTTTGGGCAATCAAACGGATTGACTTTATCGCCAATATCGGAAATAACGCTACATGCGCCTCCGCCAGCGACAACTTTTAGTTGTTCATCAGTAAGTTCAACGCCTTCTTCTTTTGCTAATGCTAAAAGTTCTTCATGATTTTTGCACTCTTTTACTTTAGCGATTTGTTCTTCAGTTAAACCTTTTAGTAATTCTTTTTCCATTTTCAAGTTCTCCTTTATTAGTTATATGTTATCACAGGGTTTGTCACAAATGTGCCACAATAAACCGAGATATTTCATTCTGTTTAATTTTGTAAAGTAATTTATTTTTTTCTGATTAAAAACTTAGTTAGTGCAGATATTATTTATTAACAATCCAAACAAAACCACAATCTTTACAGGTGTTATTCCACCATTCTGCAATAGAATTTTCATTATATTTGGTTTTTATGCTGCGAGAACCGCATTTTGGGCAGATAAAAGTTGGTGTGCTTGTGCAAATTCCACCATTAACAGCTTCAAGTTGTTCTTCGGTGAGTTTAATATCTTCTTCTTTGGCTAAGTTCAATAACTCTTCTTGATTCTTACATGCTTTGACTTTAGCGATTTGTTCTTCGGTTAAACCTTTTAGTAATTCTTTTTTCATTTTCTAGTTCTCCTTTATTTGAAGTAATTTATTTTGTTAGATAAATCTTTTTGTACGATTCTAATACGTCCGTGTTTATATTATAAAGACCACTCGTGACCACATTGATTACATTTATAAGATGAGCAACCACTCACTTGATAAATTGGCAATTTTCTATAATCTTTTGAACCACATGCTGGACATTTAAAACTTGAGAAACATCCACCACCATTAACAGCTTCAAGTTGTTCGTCAGTAAGTTCAATACCTTCTTGTTTAACTAAGGCCAAAAATTCTTCTTGATTCTTACAAGCTTTAACTTTAGCGACTTGTTCTTTAGTTAAACCTTTTAATAGTTCCTTTTTCATATCAAAGTTCTCCTTTGTTGGTTATATGTTATCACAGGGTTTGTCACAAATGTGCCACAAAAAACCGAGCAATGACCGGTTATACTCGTTTGTTCAATTGTAATTTTCAATTTTATATCCACAGCTTTGACAGATATAATAGGTACCTTTGTCTTTAATATTATTACTACCACATCTTGGACAATCATATGGATTGATATAATCTCCAAAATCTGAAATAGCGCTACAAGCACCTCCACCACTAATGGCAGATAATTGTTCTTCGGTTAATTCGATATCTTCTTCTTTTGCAAGTTTTAAAAGTTCTTCGTGATTTTTACATGCTTTAACTTTTGCAATTTGATCTCTGGTTAAACCTTTTAATAATTCTTTTTTCATTTTCAAGTTCTCCTTTGCTAAACATATCTTATCACTATGGTTGCCACAAAAGTGCCACAAGAAAAGACCTCGTAAGATGCCTAATCTATACTGGATAAGTCGTTTTGTCCAACTTCGGATAAGTGACTTTGGACGACGACAGTAGCTGTAGTTACACAAACTCACTTATCAAGAATTGCACAAAAGTCTCTATCCGTATTATGTCGTGATTTGATTCATTCGCGAACAAAAACCGAGATATTTCACTCGGCTTTTCAATTGATTAAATTTAAAAATAGATAACTTAGTCGGTGGATTTAATATTAAATTCTCTACCACAATCTTTGCACTTAAAGATGCTAACTTTATTACCAGAGTATTTGTTTTTAACATTAGTGCTTCCACATGATGGGCATGGCGGACAATTATCTGTGTTAGAACACGCTCCACCATTAACAGCTTCTAGTTGTTCGCTAGTGAGTTCCAAATCTTCTTGTTTAGCTAAAGCCAACAATTCTTCATGATTCTTACATGCCTTAACTTTGGCGATCTGTTCGTTAGTTAAACCTTTTAATAATTCTTTTTTCATGTTATGTACTCCCTATTTATTTATATCTTATCACTACGGTTGTCACAAAAGTGCCACAAGAAAAGACCTCACACGGAGGCCTCATCTATGTTGGATAAGTCGTTTTGTGCAAAACCGGATGAGTGACTTTGGACAACGGCAGTAGCTGTAGTTACACAAACTCATTTATCAAGAATTGCACAAAAGTCTCTATCCGTATTATGTCGTGTTTATAAGCATTCGCGAACAAGAAAAAACCGAACTTTTCCACTCAAAATTCATTCATCTAGCCGGGTTTTGCAGGGGTTTTTACAATTTTAGGTAAGCCGGCATCTCATCGCCTTCTTTGAAACTTTCCGGATATTCAACGAAACCAAAGGATGCGTAAAGGTTCTTGGCCGCTTCGTTCTCTAACTCGTAATAGAGTGTGACATATGCCCCTGGTCCGGCAGGCTGAGAACGGAAGAATTCGAGGATTTGTTGTAATGCCTCTTTTCCATAGCCGCGTCTTTGGTGGTGGCGGTCAATCATAAGGCGCGCAATATGGTAAGAAGACTTGATGAAGGGAATCGGATTATCCTCTAAATAGGAATCGCGATCTCCAAAATAGCAAAGCAAGGTAAAACCGACGATCTTCTTCCCGAAATAAATAGCAAAGGGCCAAGTCGGAACATTCTCCGTGGTGTTGAGATAAGCATGGGCCAAACTAAGCGTATTGGTCGCGATGAAATTTCTTTGTTCTTTGTTCACTTGGAGGTGGATGACCCTCCAATAGTTATCCCATGTAACCTATTCCAAATGGATTTTAGGGGTTTCTTGTGTTTTCATGCCTTCATTATAAATAGTTTTTTAGGACTTTAACAAGAAATCAGGGTTTGAAAGCAAAAAAGCCGCCATTCCTGACGACTTCTATTCAAACTGCCAAGGACGATCCGTTTTGTCCAACTGAGGAACAACGACTTCGGACTACGACAGTAACAGGTATTTATGGTGGATCTGAAGTGTTACGATAATAACCCGCTACCTCTTACATTTTCAGGACAATATAACTCATTTCCCCGTTTTTATTTCAGGTTCCACTATTATTAATGTTTCAAAACACCAATTTAATGTATTGAAATGTCAAATAATTGGCGTTTTATACTAAGTTATTAGTATATTTCTATTTTTTTGTCTCTAATTATCAATATTCAATAATAATTGCAAAAAGGGACATTAGACTTTGCTTGACACTATCATAGAAATACTATAGCGAATTATCTCCATCCAAAATACACTTCAACTCTTCTTTTACATATGCAATATCGCTATTAGATAATAATGGAATAATCTTTTGAATTTGGTTTGCGGTTTTATTCCACCACTGCAGTTTCTCTAAAAGCTCAATCGTTTCATCATCAAATCTTTTTCTAATAACTCTTGCCGGATTGCCTACCACAACTGAATATGGAGGAATATCAGAGGCCACTACTGCATTAGCCCCAATAATACATCCGTCCCCAACATGCACACCTGGAAGGAATGTGACGTTTTGCCCAATCCAAACATCGTTGCCAATAACCGTGTCACCCTTATAAGCCAAATCTTCTTTTTTGGGGGGATCTTGTTTCCAACCATTAAATATATAAAAAGGGTAAGTAGATACCGAATTCATTTGATGATTTGCGCCGTTCATAATGAACTCTACTCCTTTGCCTATTTGGCAAAACTTGCCAATGATCAATTTATCACCGATAAAATCATAATGATGAGTGACATGTCTTTGGAAATTCTCTCCATCAAAATAAGTATACTCACCAACGGTAATGTTTGGGTTAGCAATCACTGTTGGTTTGACATACACCACACTTTCATCACGAGATTTTAATGGGTGAATCTTTCTCCAATCTGGTTTATCGGCTTTATCCGCTTTAATCATCAATTCTTCACTTTCAGCATCTGATAAATCTAAAAATTCGTTCGCATTAACTTTGAAAATGATTATTAATTTAAGAACAATATCAAAAGATATATCGGTTTGGCCTGTCTCTATCTTATTAATCATCGATTTATGAGTGTAACCAAGAGCCTCTGCAAATTCTTGCTGAGTCATATTGTTTTCTAAACGAATCTTTTTGATTCTATCTCCTAATACTTTGTACGCCATAAATGTCTCCTTTTTAATTTGATCGAATTCGACCCCTTAAACCCATCGAAATTGACCAGTTTACTTCTTTTCAATCCTCTTTAATGATTTAACATTATTCTTATTGAATAATTCTTTTTCTCTATTTGCTTCTTTATTAAGAAGAACTAGTCTTTCTTGCTGAGATAGTTTTTGAGCAATTAACATTGAGCTCAAATACTCAAGGTTGCTAAGAATCGCTAACTCAATAGTATTTGCGTAATCTCTGATATTGCCTTCTTTATTTTGATTCATATCTCTCCACTCTTTTGCGGTTTTACCAAACAGCGCAACATTTAATAAATCTGCTTCACTAGCGTAAATAAAACTCTTTTGTACATTTGTTAATTCAACAGGAACCAAATATTCCTTAACAGCATCAGTATGAATGAGATAATTTAACTTTGTTAATAATCTCTTACCATTCCATTCAAGTTGTTCTGATTCTTGAACTTTTAATCTTTGGAACTCCTTGATGATGTATAGTTTTACTTCTGCAGAAATCCAAGACGCAAATTCAAGAGCAATATCGTGATGGGCAAAAGTACCACCATTTTTAGTTGGTTTTGTCCTAATTCCAATTGCATTAAATTCATTAATCCACCTAGTTGGTGACATAGTAAATGAATTCTTGCCAGACTCCGCTAATAGGGGGTCGAATTCGACCCGGTTAAAATTTGGATTATTCAGCGTTTCCCAAATTCCAAGGAACTCTAGGGATGACCTAAGTCTCATCCAGTTTTTGACAACATCTTTAGGCTCTTTTGCGTTTTTAGCTCTTGCAATATCAGTAAGACTAATATAATCATCATCCCCAATACCTGTGACATTAATATCAATATTTTTAACAGTGATTTTATTCATAAAATGGTTCTCTTTTTATCAATCCTATTCTACCATATTTTAAAAATATATTCTACTTATGTATAAGGAAAAATCCTGATTTTTCAGGACTTCTTCTGCTTGTTTTTACTATATTTTTACCTAAATCCTTATGTTTTGGACTTGGGTAGCTGTAGTTGTCTAAACTCCTTTTTCCTCAGTTGTCTAATTTTCGCTTTCCTCTAAAAGCAATAAAAAAGCCACCCCGGGAAACGAACACGCTAAACATGTTTATGAAAAAGTGTGTTTTATAAATATGCCACGATTTTTTTCACGTTAATAATTGTTGTAAGGAGTTAATAAATTCGTCTCCTTCTTTTCTACTAGAGAGAATGACTACGAGTTTAGCGCTTTTATATTTTTCTAAAAGCAATAAAACTCTTGGCCTTGTATTTTCGAACCAATTAATAATCCACTGTTTAAATTTTGGATCAAATACATCTTCTTTCCAAGGGATGTCTGGTCTGGACTTTCCAATTCTAGATTCAGCACCTTCTAGACATACTTCGAGAGGGTAATCTAAGAACACTATTGTATCAGCCCTTTGCATTCTTATCTCGTATGTTCTTGAATAATCACCATCAATTATCCATGAATCTTTAGAAAGTAGTTCGCTGAGTTTTGTATCAAACTCTTCACGAGTTATGTGTGTTCTATCTTTTTTCCAAAAAATATTATCAAGATGGTATAAAGGCAACTTCAAAATATCTCTTAGTTTGCAAGACATACTAGATTTACCAGCACCACTTGGGCCAACTACTAGAACTTTATTCATTAGAATATTTTCGTTAAAATGCTATCTTTTCTTGTGTCAATAATGTCATAAATAACAACATTATCATTTTCAACTTTGCAAAGAATTACATATCTTCCATCGTGAATAGGCATTTTCCTTACCTTAATATCTCTAATTAAAAGGCCTGGTACTTCAGGATATTTATTAAGAAAGGATGATAAGGATTTGATTGCATTTATCATTTCTTCATAAAGGTGATTAGCGGCATCGCTAGATACATTATTCACAAACAAAACACATTCTGTGATGCTTGAATATGCTTTTTGAGTAATGATAATAGAATAATTATTCACGACCTAAAATCCTTTTTAAAGCAGCATCAAGTTCATCAACACTATAATATTTGGCGCCATTCTTTTGTTCTAATTCAATATCAAGAAGTCTTTCTTTTAATTCTAAAAGAGCCTGTTTCTTTTCAAAAGCCTCAATGGACATAACAACAAGATCACCTTCGCCATTTTTTGTTAAATAGATTGGTTCACCAGTGGCT
The DNA here is from genome assembly GCA_034185265.1 of Bacilli bacterium. Classification (GTDB taxonomy): domain Bacteria; phylum Bacillota_I; class Bacilli_A; order RFN20; family CAG-826; genus Alloenteromonas. Next base: position 73,490 of record JAXFZD010000018.1, read on the forward strand.
TTACATTTTTCTGATATGTCGTTATATTGGTTTCTTAAAGATGTAGATGGCATAATTGTCATAACATATCCTCCTTGTGATAATATTCTATCATAATATTGATATGTATACAATCAAATGTATGAGAAAAGGGGGTGTTCGAAAACTCATGAATGAAAAATGAGTGAAAGGACACCCCTTTTTACTTAATCACAATTCAGATTTTCATCGCTACCTCGTAGGCTCTCCAAATTACACTTCTAAGATTACCTACTTGTAAGCAGTCACCAACAAGGTAGACATTATTTCCTTTCTCCACAAGTGGAGTAGAGATATAACCAACAGAAGAAATAACTGAATCACATTTGATTTCGTTATCTTTTCCTTCTTTATCGGTGACGATAATTGAACCATCTTTAACTTCTTTAAGTTTGCATTCAAGATAAACAGGAACTTTCTTCCAAGCAAAATATTCTCTTAGATAGGAGGAGTTTGCTAGACAAACACCTGGTTGAGATACTAAATCGTCTTTCATCTCAACGATGAGAGGATGTTTGCCTTGAAGTTCAAGTTCATAAGCGATTTCTGAACCAGTTAAACCACCACCGATAACTGCCACAGCATCGCCGACTTTCTTACCATTAAGGTATTCACAAGCTTCAACCATCTTTTCTTTACCGGGGATATTTAAGATACGTGGTTTACTACCAGTTGCAACAACAATAGGTTCACCTTTAAATTGAGCAATATCTTTAATTTCATCGTTAAACTTCACTTCAATTTGAAGCTTTTCCATTTGATAACGATACCAAGCAAGTAAATCTCTAAGTTTGCCTTTATAAGATTCACTACTGGCTGGAATAAAGATTCCGCCTAACTTATCAGTTTTTTCATGAATAATTGGATTATGTCCTCTAAGTTTTAACACTCGAGCAGCTTCCATACCGCCTATTCCACCACCGATGATATGAATGGTTTTGGCATTCTTGGTTGGAACGATTTTATGTTTGTTCCATTGCATCATTTCAGCATTAACTGCGCATCTAGATAAATGGAGGGAATCACCTAATGATTGATCATTTGGCACACCTTTATAGTGGCACATATTGAAACAACCATTATGGCAAAGGATACATGGTCTAATTTCTTTTTCCTCATCATTAATAACTTTAGTAAACCATTCAGGGTCTGCAAGGAAATTTCGAGCAAAACCGACACCATCGAGTTTACCTTCTTTAATACTTTTCGCGCCTGCTTCTAATGACATTCTACCAGCACAAACAAGTGGAATATCAACATATGGTTTTAGTTTTTCAACATATTCTAAGTTACAATTTTCAGGCATATAGATTGGTGGATGAGCCCAATACCAAGCATCATATGTGCCATTATCGCAGTTAAGCATGTCATAACCAGCTTCTTGAAGAAGCTTGGCTGCTTTGATTGATTCGTCAAAATCTCTACCAACTTCTTTATATTCTTCGCCTGGAAGAGCACCTTCTCTAAAGCCTTTAGTTTTACTAACAACTGAATATCTTAAAGATACTGGGAAATCATCCCCACATTCTTTTTTAATTGCTTTAACGATTTCAATGGCAAAGCGATATCTATTTTCTAATGAACCACCATATTCATCTTCACGTTTATTGACATATTTTAAAGTGAATTGGTCTAAGAGATAACCTTCATGAACAGCGTGGATTTCTACTCCATCAACACCAGCATCTTTGCACATCTTGGCACTTTTAGCGAATGCTTGAATAAAGAATTCGATTTCTTTTTTAGTCATTTCTCTAGATGGAACTTTATCAGACCATCTATTTGGAGATGGAGATGCAGTAGCACAAATCTTCTCAAGATTCATGAACGGTTTAGCAATGACTCTTAAAGGTTTATGAGTGTAGAGAGTTTCCATCATTTTACTGATAGTGAAACTTCTACCAAAACCTGCGGTTAATTGAATGAATAGCTTCGCTCCAGTTTTATGGAATTCAGGCATCCATTTTTTAAGGTCTTTGAACATCTTTTTGTTCTTATATAACCATTGACCAAACATTGGGTTATAGACAGGTTGACAGCCAGGTAAGAGTAAACCACAATTATTGTTTGCGACATCCATGATGAATTTTGCCCCATCTTTATCAAAGTGGTTAATTTCCATCCAACCGAAAAGATCGGTACCACCCATGGATGTTAAAACGATTCTATTTTTAATTTCGCAATTTCCTATTTTCCAAGGAGTAAGCAATGGTTCTAATTCTTTTCTCATAACTATTCTCCAACGATGACTGTGCCATCTTCTTTAACTTCAATCTTGTCACCAGTTTTTACAAAATCTAAGAATTCTTTTCCAAGTCTATCAATCGCGATAACTTTGGAGTCTTCCCAAATTCGTGCTAAAACAATACCTGATGCTGCAAGAGAATCAATGGATTCAGAGAATAAGAAGCAAGCAGGCGCAATACCCATTTGGCAAACAGTTTGAATAACTAATCCACCAGTTGTAGAACCAATAGTAATTGGTAAGCAAAGTGCTTTGTTAGTGATATTAACACCAAATAAGTCTTTATTATTTTGATCGGAAACATAGACTTCTTTAGCATTCTTTAATGCGCTTTTTTGGAAGGAAGCTAGAGTATTAAAACCTTGATGAGAAACAGCGGCTTCGCCAACCCAGTTTCCCCCAGCAATAACACGGCCTTTAAATTCTTTCATTTTATTTACCAGCCTTTCCGACAACAAAGTCTAAGATTTCTTGATCTTTAGCATATCTAGCACATGAATAGGTTCTAAGTTTATTGGAACTTGTATAAATCCTACGTGCTTTCGTTAACGGATTATTCGTATACATAAGCGGACATATAGTGGTTAATTTAACACCCGTCGCCATCAATTCTTCATATTTTGGAGTTGCTTTAAATTTATTGGCGATATCAGGAGCAGTAGTCATAATTGTTCGAACAACGACTTTCTTCTTTCCTGTTTCTTTAAGTCCTTGAACGATTCTATCTGTCCAACTATTAAGTTGAGTAAATGTTAAATGTGGGCAACCAATAAAGACTAGATTTCCTTTCTTTTCTGGCCTTTTCCACATAATTGGATAGGAGCGATACACTCTTTCGATTTCTTCATCATCAATGACATATTCTATTGCATCTTTTAAGACAAGTTTTTCACCAAGTCTTTTTGCTTCTGGGGTTAAGCCATCGATATGGTATAAACCAACTGCACCATTAGAGGCAGTGGCAGCACCAAAGTCTTTTAAATAACCCACTACTTCATCATTAATTTCGTTACCAAGGAATTTATCTAAACCAATAACATATGGAACATCTTCCATGACTTTCATGCCAATGGCAGATCCAAGGATTTGAGCTTCTGGTAATTTTTTACATTTAATGATAATTTTCCATTTGGCTTTTCTTCCTTCATCAGTGATAAATCCAAATTCTGGGACATATCCTAAAATAGAACCAAAAAGTTCAATCATCCCTGAATTACGATTACATCTTGCACCTAAAACTGAGTTAGCAAAAACAACCGCGCTTGATTCAGCCCAAGACAAGATGTCTCCTTCTTTTGGAGTGTTACCAATTTCAGGGAGATAGGCCGCACAAGAGAAGGCATTAGAATCTTTAAGACCAACTTTTCGCATTTGTTCTTCATACATTGCTTGTTTGGCGTACATAATTTTTGAAAACACGAGTTTCTCAAGAAGATTACATTTCACATTTTCATAATCAATTGGTCGAGGATCGACAGTGAATTTGCCTTTTGTTGTGATGCCAGCTTGGATGAGTTGGTCCATAGTTGAAAATAATGGTTTTAATAACTTAATACCAAAGCTAGTTACTAAATGACCATCGTCATGAGTGACTTTCACTAATCTTGGTGCACCAAAAATATCACCAAACATGACGACTGTTTCCATAATTTTTGCCATAACTGGTCCTTGTTTCCCTTCAAGGATATTTCTTTGCTCCAAGGTTAATTCCATTTTTGGTTCATACATACAGGAATTTTCCTTTCTTCTTATAACTGAATTGTAGCATTCAAAATGCCTACAATAAATAAAAATTGCGTTTTCTAGTGGTTTTTCACAACTTAAGTATAAGCAGTTTATTTTTTATAAAGAAAAACCAAATTGTGAATAAAAAACCTCCTAACGTTTATTTTACGCTAAGAGGCCTCATCTATGTTGGATAAGTCGTTTTGTGCAAAACCGAATAAACGAGTTTGGCCGACGACAGTTGTGATTGTTTAAACCAATCCGTCCTGAGTTGTCCAAATTTCTTCATCCTCTGAAGGCATAAAAAAAGCCACCCAAACAAAACAATGGATGGCTAATTATTGTATTTATCTAGATAATTCTTTTTGAGGTTAGAAGACCATGATCATCGCAAGGTCGAAATTCATGGACGCTACTTTTTTATCATCCCAATCGGAAGTTGAGAAAGGACGATAAAATTCTTCAAAGGCCCAAATCTCATCATTAATCCAATAACCATGTCTCTCATCATAATGTGCTAACCTATTAATATTTTTAGAAGGGGAAGAGTATGTAATGTCATCTAATGTTCCGACTTCTCCTTTAATAACCCATCCGTCCCAATATTTACTTTCTGCTTTTTGTCTAGCACCTTTACCGTACGCTTCAGTTATACCATTAAAGGTGAAATAGTTAGCACCACCATAAGGACGGAACGTAGCCATGCCTTTGAAATTCGCTGTAGATGGATCTCCAGAATTAATTGCTTCAGCACCGCTATAGGCATAAATAAAGCGTGGAGAATTGATGTCTATTTTCTTCCCATTGCTCATAGTGTCACCTGCAATTGCGCCTTTTTTATCACTTGTTTGTTTTTGGAAGTTTTTCACATATTGATCCCAATTGAATAATGTCTTGTTTTTCAATATATATTCATTATTAGTAGCTGTAGAAATCATCTTCTTTCTCTCCAAAATTACACGGAGGTTTTCAGCGTTGACTAAGTATGAAGAAAGTTGAGCAAGACTCTTCATGTTAGATTGTTTTTTGTCAGCTTTGAAATTTGGATCGGCAAGATTAACTTCATAAGCATAGGTTCCATTCACTTTAAAATTCTTCTTATCAATGGTGATATCAAATCTAGTTTCAATAACGCCGATACGAACCCAAGTATCAGTGACGTAACAATAATCAATATGTGTGTTTTTTCCTTCTGGAAGTTTGCTCATATCGCCTTTATATTCTTGAATCCAAGTATTATTACTAAGATAATCGGATGCTGCTTTATAAGATTCAAGCACTCTAGTGATGTTATAAGCTAAATCATTAAATCTGTTAATCATTAGGACGTTGGTATACATTTGTAAAATGTTTTTCCCATATTGAGCGTGAACCTTATGGATGTCCTTTTCAACTTCGCTTTGGAAATTGTATTTCAAAGTGAACATCTTATAAATATATGATGCAGCTGCTTCGCCTTCATAGATTCCAGTACCGGAAAATTTCATGAAATAATCGTTTGCGGCTGTTAAGTATTTTTCGTATGTATTTTCTTTGTTTTCTTTGCTTAAAGCGAGATATTGGCATCTCATAGTACAAGCTTGATAGATATCTTTAGCAATTGTTTCTTTATTATTATCATTCACTTCTGGAGCATCAGAGCCAGATAGAGTAACAGCATTATTCATAAGCCCTTCTTCGATTGCTTTGATTGCTTTCTCTTTAGATGCATCGTTTATTTGCGCTGATTTTCTAAAAGTTTGATAAGTACTTTTAAATAATTCGCTTTGATTGTTAAATGTTACGGTGAATGTTTTGGTTAAAGTTGCGTCTTCATCAAATAATTCATTATGTCTTTCATCATAATAAGATAATCCTGAAGCATTATATTTTTTACTTGTAGTGTAATATAAGGAGACAGAATCACCAAAAACATAATCACCAGTGGTGTTTCCTCTAAGCCAAGAAGAAAGATAAGCATTGGTCATATCGCCAAATTCATTTTGTAAATCATAAACTGGCTTTTCGAATCCTTTTTGGAAATCTGATAATCTATTACGGTACATTTCATACATTTGTTTGTCGTGATGCACACGTTCTTTGACCAAAAGTGTATCAACTTTATAATTAAGTGCCATAAGGTCACGACGGATTTCAACAACGTTACCTGAGACAAATTTAATAGCATTTGCAAGAAGTTCTATGCCCTTTTCCATTTCATTCATGCCCGTTATCATAGAGGCTAAAGAAAGTCCGAAAGAAGCCATGCCAAGGATGCCAACGGTTACCATCATAGTAGTACTTTCTACTCCTGCTATAGCTCCAACAACTGCCAAGAGACCTCCAAGAACGGCAGAAACAATGCCTAAAACTGATGCTGCAGATTTAGCAGCTTGAGTTATTTCTGAGTCAAATGAGGCGATATTGCCATCATCAACTTCTTCTGCTCTAGCGGTGAAAACATATCTTCTTAGTAATTCATTATCACCCTCGTCAGTATAGTAAGTAACAAAAGAGAAATATGAGGAATTGCCATTAAGAGGAATTTCATATGAATCAACTTTAAGTGTGCCATCCAAAATCATTAATTGCCCTTGATTTTGTTCAGATAAGCCATCCCAAGATAAAATATAGCCATTACCGGTTGAATTTCTTTTTATTTCGGCTTTCGTTAAATCAAAGAATGGTTCTTCTGCATCAGAAGGAATATATAAAGACTCCGCGAGATTCTCAGTATCAATATTTAATGTTCCAATTTCTAATGGGAAGAATTCTAAGAATGTTTTCTCACCTTGTGTATACGCATTAGCCTCAATTTGAGGTTCTATGTAGCTAATATCAACTGTGATCAAATCAAGGAAAGAAAATGTCAGAGAAGCATTGAGTAAAGCATCAGTAAAGGAAGCTTCGCTTTCATACTCGCCAGTATCTAAAACTAATTTAACAGTATTATCTTCTACATTAGTGATAGCTTTTTTGCAAACAATATCATCTAATTCAACATCGCTTGGTGATACTTCTGAAGGTACTTCAGCGTCATAGAAAGCGATTTCAAAAGAAGCTTCTTTTTTACTTATATCAACTTGATATGTGTAACTAAGCATGACTGCGGTTGGATATTCAATTTGATATGGGAACGCAAATGAATATTCATTATCAACGAAAGCAGAAGCGGCGATGCCGACATATCCTACCATCGATTGAGTATTAACGGATCCGTGTAATTTAATTTCAAAATGAGAATCATCACTAGTGAGTGAAAAAACACGACAGTTCTCAAAAGCACCAGTAAGGATAATGTCATCAGCAGAGAATGTATCTTTTAAAGATCCGTTTTGATAAGAATAAACAAAACTCCATTCATTAAAATATCCATTAGCCTTGCCTGTATTTAACGCTTTAACTTGAAGATCATCTGCAGTTTCTTCTGAATACAAGTTAGAAAAAGAAGCATAACCAATTTGCCCTAACGAACTCGCATAAGGAGACAAAACTAAAGAATAAGCGCTATCGACTGGAACATCAGGGATAGAAATATATAAACTCTTTGAGTTTGAGCTGGTATAAACAGAATATTCTTCAGCACAAAGTGACTTAATTTCGTTATAGGTAAGGTATCCGTTTCCATTAGATGTTTCTCCATCTGGAAGAGATTTCGATAAATCTCTAACAAGAGCTTGAGAAGTGGAAATATTTTTGTTAAATGTTACACCATTTCCTTTAATTTCTACTAATAAGTCACCATCATTGCTCAACACTTTGCTAGTCAATGCGACAGCATTTTCAACTGTTGACTCACTGATAGTAAAACTATCGTTTCCTCTTTTACCACCGCAAGAACTCAGGACTAGAGTTAAACTAAGAAGGCTAATAAGATATTTTTTTGTCTTAAACATAAGGTTTGCTCCCTTCATATTTTTATATATAGCTTTCACTAAAAACATAATACATTAATTATGAATATACAATAAAAACCAATTAAATCTATACTTTTGCACATTTAAAGTAAAGTTTTTTGACTTATAATAAGTATAGACAAAGTGACTTTATAAATATGAGAAATAAGACTAAAACCGCAAAAGAATTTGAAAAATCGCTGTTTAAATTGTTGGAAAGTAAAAACTATCACGATATTACTATTAATGAAATATGTGCATTAACCAATAAAACAAAGATGACTTTTTATCATTACTACAACGACAAAGAAGACTTACTGGCAATTGCTTCTATTAACTTAATCAACACTGAATATGATGAAGAATACAACAAGATATTGAGTAAAGTAACCGATGTAGAAGAAATTGAATATCAATCCTTAATCGCTACATATGAACTAATAGCAAAGCATTACCATCAAATCACCAATCTCATCTATAATGGTGAAACTCTGCCTTTAGAAATCTTTAAGAGAGCGTTATTTAATAACTATAGTAAATACATATCTGTATTACTTAATTCAAGTGTCTTTGATATTCCAAGTGATTATATATCTATCTTTTGCTTTGAAGGATTATTTGAAACATGTTTATATTACTCAGAACAATTAAAGAATAATAAGAGTAAGAGAAAAGCAAAAGAAGACATGAAAAAAGTTTGTCGGGTATTAGCTAAGGCTGTGATAGCTATTGCAAAGAACTAAGACTCAATCTATTTCTTATTAAAAGTATCAAAAGGATGGTTTCGGAGACTGCCTTGTCGTGAAGATATATATGTTTAAGGCGAGTCGTGAGACGATAGGCGTGAAGTCAATCGTACGGCTGAGCCTATATATATGGTCATAGGCAAAGTCGGTGAATTAGGAGACGAAAAAAGCCACCGTTTTGGTGACCCTTTATCAAGTCGCAAAGAACGATCCGTTTTGTCTAACCGAGGAAGGACGGAATCGGACGACGACAACAGTTGTAGTTACACAAACTCACTTATCAAGAATTGCACAAAAGTCTCTATCCGTATTATGTCGTGTTTCAATCCATTCGTGAACAAGAAAACACTGATGATCGCACGG
>JAXFZD010000019.1:0-21498 GCA_034185265.1 Bacilli bacterium
AAGTATTTATGTTACCTCTTAGTTTTATCATAAGAAAAAACTCTATCCGTTAAGCAATAGAGTTTTTTTATTTTAATTATGCTTCTTTAAACCAGAAGATTCTGTTGAAGACGATGACCCAAACTAAATCGAGAATCCATCCAACCCAACCTGCAAATATGATCCAGATAGCTGCGAGAATGATGTGAGCAACATCTTTATTTGCAATAGCTCCACCTAAACGATAGACACCCCAAAGGATATCAACGATTGGTAAGCATAAAAGAATTTTGATAATTCTTTCGTTGGAATCCATCCATTGACAAAATGCGTGCATAGATAAACCTCCTTCTTTTACATTTTAGCACTCTTATCTTTTTATATAAAGATAATATTCTAAAAAACTTGTTTGAAAAATATCTCCAAATCTTGGGTTATATTAGCGAAAAAGTAATTAAATTTTATAAATCTAACCGGTTTTTGCAGGGATTTTAGTCTAAAAAGAGATTTTCTTTACTATTTGCAATTAGATAGCCTTTTCTATTGTATACATCAACTTTGTTATATTTAATTTTGTTACCATCTGGTTCAACCATGATCCCACCAGCTTCGCTTACTAATAAATCTCCGCTTGCAACGTCCCACTCTTTTGTTCCAGAAGAAAGTCTAATAAAGAAATCTTTTCTTCCTTCAGCAATAGCAGCAAATTTATTAGCAGCCCCAATTTCTTCTATTTCTTCATCTGCAAAACAATCTTTGTGTTTGTCTAAGAATGCTTTTTCTTCAGGCTTGAAAAACGATATAGAACGCATCGTTCTTAATTCACCTTTTTTCTTATTTGATACAAATATTCTTTCTTTTGATCCATCTGGATTAATTCTATAAGCGCCTTCATTTTTAACTGCATAATAAAGACAATTAAACATAGGAACATTAACAATTCCTACGACAACTTCCCCATTTTTTGCTAGAGCAATATTAGTTGTAAATTGTCCATTTCCAGAAACAAACTCTTTCGTTCCATCAACTGGATCAACTATCCAAATAAATTCTTTTTTTAATCTTTCTGGATTATCTTCGCTTTCTTCAGTTAAAAAACCATATTCTGGAAAGTTTTTTCCTAATATTTCTCGAATTATATTATCTGCAAGCTTATCTGCTTTTGTAACAGGTGAATCATCCTCTTTAATTTCTACCTCAAAATTAGTTAAGTAAACTTCTTTAATTAATTTTTCTGCTTCTCTAGCTGCATAAATTGCGCATTCAAGTTCTTTTTCGTACATATTAAGAATCCCTTTCCACCTTATTCAAAAGATTTAAAACATTTTTAATTGCTTCTGAAGAATTTTCAATTTCACATCCAGCAGCATATCTATGTCCGCCACCATGACACTCCATAGCAACTCCGTTTACTGGATACATTTGATTAGAACGGAATTCAACTCTTACTCTATTAGTAGGAGTTTCCGCAAATAAAACATAGATATTTGTTTCGCATAAAGTTCCAATTGTATTAACACAAGAAGAAGCAATTTCATAAGGTACTTTAATCTTCTCATATTGTTCTTTTCTAAAAATACAGTAAGCTACTTGCCCATCAATTTTTATGTGATTTTTAATGTACGCCCTCGCTCTTTTTGTTTCTTCATCAACATAAAAGGCCGCATCAAAACATTCTTTAGGGTTATCAACAATTGATAATAAGAAGTTAATAATATCAAAGGTATGAGGAGTTGTTCCATAGTATTTTAGATTTCCGGAATCAGTTAAAATTGCCACATATAAAGCTCTTGCTGCTTTGACATTTATTCTTAATTTATGTGCTAAAGCAAAATCTACAATAATCTCTCCAGCAGCAATTCTTCCTTCTTGAACTAAATAAGGATGAGGGAAATCTTCTTCTTCGTTATGCTTATGATGATCAATTTTTATATATTCTTTGCATAAATGAATCTTAGAATCCTCTACTCTACAAATCGCACTGCAATCCACAATAATAGCGAGAGAATTTTTATAAACTTCATCAGGAATATCTTTATCAGGGTAACCTAAAACCGGAAAAAGAGATTTCACTCCACTTCCGGCTACATAGACATCCTTTTTATGATAATTTTCTTTAATAATTTCTTTTAGGCCAACTTGACAGCCAAAGCAATCTCCATCAGGCAACTTATGACCAAAAATCACTATAGAACTGTGTTCTTTAATGATGTTTAGTAATTCTTGCCCTAATTTCATTCCCTTATAATCTGTCAAAATCGTCTTTCTTTATATCGTAATCAAATCCACCTTCTTTTCTCTCATCTTCGTCATCATCTTTATCATCGACAAGAATTGCTCCGTTAACGGATTGATTGTATTCAGCTTCTTCAGCTTCATCGATAGCATCGCCATCGCTTTCTTCAACATCTTGATAAACATCAGCGACATCAATATGAACCTTTTCATATTTCTGTCTCTTTCTTAAATCCCAGACATTATCACCAAGAACAACGAAGTCGCCATCCATAGATAAATCTGTATAGAAGCCGCCAATTAAGTCAGCTTCTTTTTCATCAGGAATTTCTAAATTTGTCTTAATTTGAGACCAAATTGCACGGAAACTCATTGGTTCACCGGCTTTTTCAAGCAAATCTTTTGCTTCTTCAATCATGCTTCTTTTCATAATTTCCTCCTACATTTTTTCTGGAGCACTAACTCCGATTAGTTTCAAGGCATTTTCTAGTACAATTTTACACCCTTTAATAAGTGCTAAACGAGAAGAAGTTACCTCTATATTATCTCTATCTATAATTTTATGCTTAGCATAATAATTATGGATTTTTTCAGCTAAAGTATGGATAAATAGACAAATCTTTGCAGGTGACCTATTTTCCGCAGCCGACATAATAATACTCTTAAATGATGCAAGTGTCTTTAAAATGCTTATTTCATCATCTTCTTTAAGATTCTTACCGCTAACATCTATACTTAAATCTTTAGATAAAGAAAGAAGTGAGCAGCATCTTGCGTGAGCGTATTGAGCATAAAATACAGGGTTAGTTGAAGATCTTTCTAATGCTAAATTTAAATTGAAGTCTAAATGAGAAGATTGGCTTCTATCAGCAAAGAAATATCTAACTGAATCTACTCCAACTTCCTCAATAAGTTCTCTATGAGTTATAGCTTTTCCTGTACGTTTACTCATTTTGATTTCAACGCCATCTTTATAAACTCTAACAATTTGAACTAGTTCAACTTCTAAAGCTTTATCAGAGTAGCCTTTCATCATTAAAGCTGATTTCATTCTGTTAATATATCCATGATGATCAGCTCCAAGGACGTCAATTAAGAAATCATATCCTCGACCAATTTTGTCATAGTGATAACAAATATCTGGTAAGAAATACGTATATTTGCCATCAGCTTTAATAATTGGACGATCTTTATCATCTAAGAATTCTGAAGTCTTTAAGAAGGTTGCTCCTTCATTAACATAGATGAAATTCTTTTCTTTTAAGAAGGCTAATGTCTCTTCAATTTTGCCACTTTTTCTAATATCAGATTCTTTAGAATAAATATCAAATCCTACTCTAAAAGCCTCCAAATCCTTCTTAATTTTGCTAAATTCTGCATCTATTCCATATCTAATAAAGAATTCTCTATTCTCTTTTGTATCTTCTTTTAAAGTATCTTTATATTGATCAAGAATTGCTTTAGCAATCTCAATTAGATCTTCGCCATGATAATCATCATCACCTAAACAAAGAGGTTCCCCTAGAAGTTCAAGATATCTTGCTCTTAAAGAATTTCCTAAATGTTCAACTTGGTTACCACAGTCATTTAAATAATATTCTCTAGTAACTTTATAACCTGCGAAATCTAAAATATTTGAGATACAGTCCCCAATTACTGCAATTCTTGTATGTCCTAAATGAAGATCCCCGGTAGGATTAGCAGAAACAAATTCAACATTCACCTTTTTGTTATTTGCTTCTCCTCTTCCATAATTTCCTTCTTTAGAAAAGATTTCTCCTAAGATAGAAGAAAGAGATTCATTTTTAAGGAAGAAGTTAATAAATCCTGGACCAGCAATCTCAACTTTTTCAATGAAATCTGCTTCAAATAAATTAACTAATTCTTGAGCAAATTCTCTAGGATTCTTATTTAATCCTTTGGCATATTTTAAAGCTACGTTAGTTGAATAATCTCCGTGAGCTTTATCTTTTGAATTTTCAATAACAATAAGAGAAGGTTCGACTTCTAGACCAGCTTTACTAAGCGCTTTATGTACAACTTCTTTTAATAAATCAACATTACTCATATATCCGCCCTTTCAACAAGCACGTTTGCTACACATTTAATTCCTTTACCTCTACCTATTTCATCTAGACCTTCATTAGTTCCAGCAGAAACAGCGATTAATTCTTCATCAACTTTCATAACATTAGCGATAGAACTTCGCATGTCTAAGATATATTTCTTAAGTTTTGGCTTTTCAGCAATAATAAAAATAGTTGCGTTAGTAAGTTTATAACCTTTTTTTAAAACCATTTCATAACATTTCTTAAGAATAATTTTGCTATCTATTCCTTCGATAGAATCGTCTTCAGGAGGGAAATATTTTCCGATATCGCCTAAAGCTAAAGAAGATAAAAGAGCATCAGAAAGAGCGTGAAGAGCAACATCAGCATCGCTATGTCCTTCTAAACCAAGTTCAAAAGGAATCTCAATTCCACATAAAAAGAGTTTTCTACCTTGAGCGAATTTATGAATATCTTCTCCGTAACCAATTCTAAACATAATCACACATTAAACCTAAAGAATACGCAGTCACCATCTTGCATTACATATTCTTTTCCTTCAACCCTTAACTTTCCATTTTGCTTTATAGCATCTTCAGATAAATAAGTTTTCATATCTTCAAAAGAATAAATTTCAGCTTTTATGAAGCCTTTTTGGAAATCACTATGAATTATTCCTGCACATTCAGGAGCTTTCATTCCATTTTTAAATGTCCAAGCTTTACATTCATCTTTACCTACTGTAAAGAATGTAGAAAGATTTAGCAATTTATAAGATGCTCTAGTTAATTTATCCAAGCCTGATTCAGTGCATCCTAAACTTTCAAGGAATTCTTTTTGTTCATCTTCTCCTAATTGAGAAATCTCGTATTCGATTTGGCATGAGACTGGAATACACTGGGCATTTTGACTTTCTGCAATACTCTTAACTTCTTGATAATATTTGCAGTTATCTAAGTCCATGTAATCTTCTTCTGCTACATTAGCAACATAAATAATTGGCTTCAATGTAAGTAAAAAGAAGTTTTTCTTAGCATACATTATTTGTTCATTTGACAGATTTTTGCATAATCTAGCAGGTAAGCCTTGCTCTAAAGTCTCTTTTAAAGGCTTTAAAATTGCCATTTCATAAATAGCATCTTTATCTTTAGAAACTCTGGCTTTATTTTCTTGTTTACCGATTATTTTATTAACTGTATCTAAGTCAGCCATTGATAATTCTAGATCAATAATCTCAATATCATTTTTAGGACTGACTTTATCTTCAACATGAATAATGTCTTCAGATTCAAAACATCTAACTACTTCACAAATAGCATCACATTCTCTAATTGCTCCAAGGAATTGGTTACCTAAACCTTCTCCTTTTGAAGCGCCTTTGACTAGTCCTGCGATATCATAGAATTCAAAAGTAGCGTTGATTTTTCTTTCAGGTTTAAAAATAGTTGTTAAGAAATCGAGTCTTTCATCTTTAACTGTAACAACACCAGTATTTGGTTTAATAGTAGCAAAAGGATAGTTAGCAGCTTCAACATGTGAATTTGTTATAGCATTAAACAATGTAGATTTTCCTACATTTGGTAATCCGACAATTCCAGCTTTTAGTGACATTTCTTAACCCTTATTTTTCTAGGAATGTATATTATACTTATTTTCTACAAGAAAATAGTAATATTTCAATTTTTGCCAATTTTCTTTCTATTTTTTATATACAAAACTATAGCAAATAAGCTTAAAAGAATAAAAGCGTAGGCAACTATCACTAAAAAAGGCATATAGGGTATTGAAGTAGATGAGCCAGTTCCGAAATATTTACCTAAGACTTTTTTAAGAATAAATATCATTCCAGCAGTTCCTGCTAAAGAAGCAATTAGTCCGATTCCAACATATATGAAAATGTAATAAAAATCTTTCCTAAAAATGTCACTTTTCGAAAGGCCAATTTTTCTAAAAATAATATTTTCATTTCTATTTTCAAAAATAGTTACTACAACAACAAGTATTAAAAGAAATAAAGATATCAATAATGCGATTGTTGAAAAGATAAAAAGCATCTCTCCTATATAGCTAGTAAGGAAAGTAATTGACTCTTTTATATCTATACTCGGAGAAGAAAATAAATAATTAGAATAATTCTTTTTTAGAAAATTTAAGGCGTTTTTGCAAGATATTTCATCATCGAAGGAGAAAATTGCACCATTTGGTTCCATTAAAAATGGAGATAAATTTAAAACATCAACAAAGTAGTCATATGTCCAATCATCGATTGTATAAAGTGTATTGAAATCATCATTTACATATCCAACAACCTTAAGAGCTTTTATCTTAAAATCTCTTTCTAAATAATCTCCTATAATATCTTGTCCAACTTCAGCAGAAATATAAATTTTTAAAGGAAAATTGAACTTCTTTCCTAAATTTGATGATAAGCAAACTTCTTCAAGACTCGTTGGTAATCTTCCAGAATATAAACTATTAATTGAACTAGATATTCTCAACTTACTGCTTCCAACAGAGAGATAATTTCCATCTATAACGTCTTCTCCTACCTCAATAAACTGATTAGGAGAATTCTTATCCATTATTGAATATGCGTCATTAACTTCTTCTAGTTTTTCAATATTATTAGATAAGAAGAATTTATTTGAAAATCCCGTCATCATCGAACTTGTGGACCCAAAATAACCTCCATAAGAACAGATGAGGTAGCCCTTAATATTGTCTAGCGACTGTTTTATTTTATTTATATCTGAAAAACCAACATTGTGTTTATCACAGTTAAATATATAGATTCTATTAATCTTTAGAGCTTCCTCATATCCCCCAATGGATAAAAGATAATTACTAATATTTGAATCAAAAACTAGATTTGAATATTTTGAATTTTTTCTAAGTTCTTTTAAAAATGAAGAATGAGAGCCGTAAGTTTCTAAATATGAGAGTTCATATATATTTTGTGGATTCTCATTTTCTTCTTTATCAGAACTCCAAAACTGCAAATGTTCAATAAAAAATTTATGTGCGAATAAATGGTCGGAATGAAATAAACAAGGAAAGGGATTTTCTGTCACTGCACTAATTGTAAAGATCTCCTCATCATCAAATCCCCAGGCTTCATTTTCTAGCATTATTAGTAAGTTAACATTGTTTTGATGTATATAATTTCCTAATGCCGAATAGTCTTGTGGAATGTCAAAAGCATTGCAAATCCCGGCTAAAATTGCAAAAGGCACCCCCAAAACAATTTCGTCTTCTTTATATTCTTCTTTAAAAAAAGGTAAAAATTCTTTGTCGTAATAATCTTCAATCCACAAAATGTCATTGAATAATCTTATAGAATATGATGGCAAATAAATTGATCCTTTATTCGAATCTAAATAGAAATCATTTGCCTCAGGAAACATCTCTTCAAAGGGATAAACAAAAGATGTTCCTACTCCTTTAATATAACTTGGATATTCTCTTTCTAATTCTAAAGTTGATTCTAAAGATTGAGAGTAAACATTCCCTATAGTGTTACTAGCAGCGTTTAACGGTGACATAATAACCTGATTTGGAGGAACTATAGAATCGAAAATAGCTGAAAATTCATTCGAAATAGAAGAATAAATATAGGTCGCACATCCTAATCCAATAAAACCGACTATTATTGAAAAAATAGAGATGATTGCTCTGATTTTTCTTTCTTTTATAACTTTAAAACAGTGAGAAAACAATACTGAAGAGGGTACTTTTGGCTTCCTTTTAACTTTCTTTACACGAGTTAAATTTAACAAGCATTTTTTATATTCAATAGGTGAACCTTCATTATTTTCTTCAGTGAACCCAAAGTCTTTATATTTATAGATTTTGTCAGAGTATTTTCTTGCCAGGTCAACATCGTGAGTGACAACAATCACAAGTCTATCTCTAGCAATATTTTTTAAAATATTAAAGACCTCATCAGAATTCTTGTTGTCCAACGATCCTGTAGGTTCATCAGCTAAAACAACATCAGGAGAATTAATAAGTGCTCTAGCAATTGCTACTCTTTGTTTTTCTCCTCCAGACATTTTATTTACGACTGACTTCTCTTTATGCTGCAAACCTAAAAATCTTAGAATTGCTTTTCCTCTTTGAACAACATCTTCGCTAACATTTGTCGATAAAGCAGTCAGAGGTAAAATTACATTTGTAAGAGCGGTTTCTAACTCCAATAGAGATGAATTTTGACATACATACCCTACTCTTTTTAATCTAAACGCATTTCTTTCTTCTTCATTGAACTTCTTAATTTTCTTATATGCAAAAAAGTACTCTCCCTCAAAAACTATATCTAAACCGCTTAATATATTTAAGAAAGTTGACTTCCCACAACCGGAATCGCCAACTAAAGCAATAAACCCAATTTTAGGAAAACTAATACAAAGATTTTTAAATATATAACGCTCTCCAAACTTCTTGTCTAAATTTAAAACTTTAATGATTTCATTCATCCCTAAGTTCCTCCACAAGTCTATCTTTTCTGAATTTTATTAAAGGGATATAAACTGAGAAAACTCCAATTAGGATAGAAATAAGTAGCCCTCCAACAATTACAATATATGGAATATTTAGATAATTTTTATAAGGAATCTCGACTAAATTTTGGATTCCGGTCTTAAACCATAAATATCTATTAAATAAACTAGAAGCAGGAAAAGAAAGAGCCATTGATAACGTAAAAGACAACATCGAGATAAAAACTGATTCAACAAGATAAATAGAAAAAATATTGTCTAAAGGCGTTCCTAAAATCTTTAAAACTGCTGATTCTTTTTGATGGAAAACAAATGAAGAAAATCCATTTATCCCTAATAAAAGAATTAGTCCAACAATTCCAATAATTACAAATAAAACTAGCGTAGCTGTAAAAGAAAAATTTAATGACTCAAAACTAGTTGATATTTGATTATTCAAATTATTTATCTGAACATTGCTTTCCTTAATTCCATTATCGCTATAGATTCTCTCAACATCAGAAAACTCATTTATAAAAGCCAAATAATTATAATTTGTTAAGGCATCTTCCCCGCTTTTTGAGAATAATAATTCTTCTATGCTTATGCTTATTCCTAACTTATCAGCTATATTATTTAATTCAATAGAATTGAGATACTCTAAAAGTTTTGTATAAGAATAAAAGATCTTAGGAGTATTCAAAAAAGACATTTCTGAAACTACTCCAGCAATAGAAAACGTGAAATTAAGATTTATAGTTTCTTTAATTCCTTCATAATCGATTTCGCATTCGTTGCTAAAAAATATTTCTCCATCTAAAGATTCTTTGCCGTATTTTTTAATGAATTCTTCATTTACATAAACATATTTAAGATTTTCTTCGTTTATTTCCTCGCCTTTCACAATTAAAGATGAAAGATTTTTTAAATTGGAGACTTCTTTAATGCATCTAAAAGAACATGGATCTTGCTTTTCTCCATTTAAAGAAAAACCAGCATTAGAAGGAATAAATAAAGACAAATCGTTTTTTATTGAAACGTCGTATTTAGAAAGCAATGAGGTCGCCTCTTCTAAAGTTGGTCGAATTTGTTGAACTAATCGTAAAGGAGAATTTTTTAATTCTATTTTTTCTTCTTTATATAAATAAGATACTTGGTAATCTAGAAATCTTTTTTTCTCGCTCATAATTGAGTTTTTGCTGCCTGAAAAAAATCCTAAGCAAATTAATAAAGATAAATATCCAATTAAACCTGATACAAAACAGATTAAATTTCTACTTAGATGCCTTTTGAAGTTAAGACCGATAAAGACATTTTCTACATTTTTAGACTTCTTTTTTAGTTTATTTTTTTGAATATTTGTGCTTGTTAAAACTTGTTTGTTTTCTCTTATAACGCGTACACGTCCCCCTTCAATTTGTAAAATTACATCACTATATTCATCTATAAGAGTTTCGTTATGGGAAACTATAATTATAAGTTTTTCCTTAGCTAATTCTTTTAGTTGATCCATTAAAAATTTTGCATTTTCTATATCCAATGCTCCTGTTGGCTCATCGGCTACAACAATCTTAGAATCGCTAACTATTGCTCTTGCTAAGGCTACTCTTTGCTTTTCTCCTCCAGAAATTTGAGAAGGTTTCTTATCTTTTAAATATTCAATATGAAGTTCTTTTAGTACGGATAAAGAAATCTTATTAGCCTTTCTCCTAGAATTACCTTTATTTAATAAGGTAATTGATAAGTTATCTAAAACCTTCAAGTCATCAATTAAATTAAAATGCTGAAAAATAAAAGAGATTTCAGATGAATAAAAGTTATTTTTATCCTTTTCGGAAAAGTCCCTTAGATCCTTTTTCTTATATAAAACTTTTCCGGTACTAGGAACTTCTAATCCCGTAAGAATATTTAAAAGCGTGCTTTTTCCGCATCCACTACTCCCTAAAATTCCCACAATCCCAGAGTTAGGAAAACAATATGAAAAAGAAGAAAACAAGGTGTGAGACCCTTCCGAAGAATCCCAGTAAGTTTTTCCTAAATTTGAAACTTTTAAAATAGACATTTAAAAAACCCCATTTATAGTTGGGGTCTTTTTTTAAAAAGTTTAATTATTTCTTAATTATTTTTCTAATTCTCTCGTTAAATTGAGCTCTGTCAATCATTATGACATGGCCGCATCCAAGGCATTTTATTTTAATATCAGCTCCAACACGTATAACTTCAAAGTTCTTATTTTTTGTTGCACAGGCATGTGGTTTTTTAAGTTCTACAATAGATCCGATAGTATAATCTGTCTTGTTTTCTACCATGGCTTTTCTTCCATCAAAACAGCAGCAGGAACTTTTGGAAGTCCTGGCATTGTCATAACATCACCTGTTAAAGCAACTAAGAAATTAGCTCCTGCAGAAAGCCTAACTTCTCTAACAGTAATATTGAAATTCTTAGGGACGCCAAGTAATTTAGGATTATCAGAGAATGATAACGGTGTTTTAGCAACGCAAATATATGCATCTTCAAATCCTAAAGATTCATATAACTTGATTTCTTTCATTGCTTTTTCAGAAATTATAACATCGTCACATCTATAAATTTCCTTGCAAATCCTTACTAATTTTTCAATATTTGGTTCATTTCTCGTATATAAAGGTTTGAAATGAGATTCACAATTAAATAGAGTATGTTGAACTTTCTTAGCTAAATCAATAGCTCCTTCTCCCCCTTTAGCAAATGCTTCAACTAATGAATATTCAAGACCTTCTTTCTCACAGAATTCCTTTATGATGTTGATTTCTGCATCGGTGTCAGTTCCAAATCTATTAATAGCAATAACTAGTGGCACGCCATATTTTCTAACATTATCAATATGTTGTTTTAAGTTTGGCATTCCTAACTTCAATGCTTCAACATTTTCTTCAGCTAAATTTTCAAAAAGTTGTCCACCATGAAGCTTTAAAGCTCTGATTGTAGCAACTAAAACAACACAGTTAACTTTTAATCCTGCTTCTTGGCACTTTATGTCCATGAATTTCTCTGCTCCAAGATCAGCGCCGAAGCCTGCCTCTGTAACAACGATTGGAGCGAGCTTTAATCCAAGTTTCGTAGCAATTATTGAATTACATCCGTGAGCAATATTTGCAAATGGTCCGCCATGAACTAACGCAGGATTTCCTTCTAAAGTTTGAACTAAGTTAGGCTTTAAAGCTTCTTTCATGAGCTTCATAATAGCGTGAGAAATCTTCAAATCTTTAACTCTAATGGGCTTATCATCAAATGTGTAAGCAACGATAATTCTATTAACTCTTTCGACAAAATCATTTTCATCTTTTGCTAAACAAAGAATAGCCATCATTTCAGAAGCAACAGTAATAACAAATTCATCGTGTCTCGGAGTTGCTTTTTTATCATCATTAGAAACATAAATTGATCTTAAGGCACGGTCATTCATGTCCATTGCTCTTTTCCAAACAATTTTGGATGGATCAATATTTAAAGGATTTCCTTGATAAATTGAGTTATCAATAATAGCAGAAATAAGATTAATTGATGAAGTTAAAGCGTGCATATCTCCGTTAAAATGAAGATTAATATCTTCTGCTGGAATAATGGAAGCTAATCCTCCGCCGGTTGCTCCACCTTTAATTCCAAAAACTGGACCTAAAGAAGGCTCTCTTAAACAAAGCATTGCTTGTTGATTAATTTTGCCAAATCCTTCAGCTAAAGCGATAGAAGTTGTAGTTTTTCCTTCACCTGCTTTAGTAGGAGTAATAGCAGTAACTAAAACTAGTTTTCCGTTTTCTTTATCTTTTAAAGTATCAAAAATAGCAGTATCGATTTTAGCTTTATATTTTCCATAAGGTTCGACATATGCTAAATCAATACCAGCTCTTTCAGCAATTTTCTCTATACGTTCCATTTTTTACCTCCGTAAAAACTTAAAAAGTATCTTACTACTTTTTTAAAATAAATCACTTACTAATTAACTCTAAAATCTCACTTTCTTCTTTAATCCAAGTAACCTCAAATTGATGTTTGAAGAAAGTGTTTTGTCTTTTCACATAATTTCTTGTGTTTTTCTTAATTAATTCAATAGTTTCTTCTAGAGAAGATTTCCCATCTAGATAGTCAAAAAACTCTTTAACTCCGATAGCTTTAAAAGCCCCAACATCTCTGCCATATTTCCTAATTAAAGAAGTAGATTCTTCAACTAATCCATCTTTAACCATTTGATCGACACGTTTATTTACGTTTTCGTAATTAATTTCTCTTTCTGATTCAATTCCAAAAATCTTAACGTTATCGTAAATTGGTTTATTAGATTGGGACTTTATTATGTCTTTATATTGAGTATTTGAGGATAAGTATCTTTTTATTGCTCTAAGAACTCTTATTCGATTATTTGGATGAACAAATCCTTCAACGCTTGGATCTAATTCAAGAAGCTTTTTATATAATTCTTCGTTATTTAGCTTTTCAAATTCGCTTAAATCTATATCTTCTTCCTCTTTAAGTTGATAATCAAATAAGCCTGCTTTTATATATAGTCCAGTCCCTCCAGCAATAATTACATTTCTATTTTGCTTAAGAAGTTCAGCTAATTCACCTCTTAAATCTTGCTGATATTCTTTAACATTATAAGAAGAAGTTAAAGGAATGAAATCAAATAAGAAGTGAGGAACTTTCATCCTATCTTCTTCTGAAGGCTTAGCTGTAGCGATATTTAGTTCTTCATAGACCTGAAAAGCGTCACCATTAATAATGACGCCATCTATTTTCTGAGCAAGAGAAATAGCCAATTTGCTTTTCCCTGTTCCTGTCGCTCCAATTAAAACGATAATCATTTTAAAGATTCTTCCACTTGCTTAAGTAAATCAAAAGCCTCTTCAGAAACATTATTAAAGTTCATGACCAAAGGATTTTCGTTGAATTCTTTATTTAGAAACTCATATTTTTCTTTTAATAAGGAATAGTCTTCTAATCTATTTTCAACTTTGGCTTTATTCATCTCTTTTTCAACTTTTGAGATATTTTCTTTAAGGTCTTTTAGGTCACTATTTTTATCTATTTGATCTTTCAACTCTAAAAATTCTTTTAAAATAGGTTCGTTTTGCATAGATTTTGATAATTTCTTAGCTAAAACTACTACAGGATCATCTACTAAAACCCCATGAAGAGAATAAGTATGAGATTCATCAATTTTAACGTTTACTATCTCACCTTGAAGTTCAATAGGCCCTTCAAAATTAACTAACTTATTTGATTCGGTATATCCTGAAAGAACATTAGAATTCTTTTTTGATTCTCCTCCGACTAAAACAGGGAAAACTTTTCCTACCATTTCTTGAGCATAAGCAGAGACAGACTTTTCAAGAACTTTGACTAGAGCATCAAATCTTTCGTGTTTAGTTTCATTGCTAACATTATCTTTAATTGCTGCCGCAGGAGTTCCTTTTCTTGGAGAATAAATAAAAGTGAATGCTGAAAAATAGCCAACTTCCTCAGCCAAAGTTAACGTATCGTTAAATTCTTCATCACTCTCATTAGGAAACCCAACAATAATATCTGTAGTAAGAGCAATCTCAGGCATTTTATTACGAATTCTCTTAACTAATTCAAGATACTCTTCCCTTGAATATCTTCTTCCCATTCTCTTTAAAACTTCGCTATTTCCAGATTGGACAGGTAGATGAAGCCATTTCATGATGTTAGGATATTTAGCCATTACATCAATTAATTCATCTGTGAAATCCCAAGGATGAGAGGTTAAGAATCTAACTCTAGGAAATCCTATTTTCGCTACTTTTTCTAGTATAGAGGCAAAAGAAGATCCATCATGTAAATCTTTTCCATAAGCATTAACGTTTTGACCTAATAGAGTAACCTCTTTAAATCCTTTTTCATAAAGATCTTCACATTCCTTTAAAATGTCAGCTTCTTTTCTGCTTCTTTCTCTTCCTCTAGTATAAGGAACAATGCAGTATGTGCAAAATTTATCACATCCATAAGCTATATTTACAAATGCCTTAGATGAATCTAGTCTAGTCGAAGGAAGATTTTCAACTATATCTCCAGAAAAAGAAACTACATCAACTAAGTCTTTATTTTGTTTTAGATGTTCTTCAACTAATTTAAGAATGTTATGAATATTATGTGTTCCGAAAATAATGTTCACATAAGGATAAGTTTTCATTACTTCTCTAGCAAAACCTTCTTCTTGCATCATGCATCCACATAAACAGAGAATGAAGTTCTTATCTTTATGGGCTTTGGCTTTAAGTTTACCTATTTCTCCATAAACTTTGTCTTCAGCATTTTCTCTAACTGCGCAAGTATTAATTATTACAATGTCGGCATCTTCTTCTTCACTAGCTTTAATTAAACCAGCAAGTTCTAAATAACCAGCCATTATTTCTTCATCTCTAATATTGGCTTGGCAGCCAAAAGTCTTTATAAAGTACTTTTTTTCTTTTGCCCAAAATAAAACTATAGGAGAAATAACAACGTTTTCGTTAATTTGACGAGGGACATCTACGCGTTTTCTCGCATCAACCATCTTAGGTTCAGATTTATAAATAACTCTACCCATTCTTTTCTCCTATTAATCTAATTTTCTTTATCTCGACACATCTATCATTTTCAATTCTTAATAGAACAGCATTAAGCATTAAAGTTTTAACTTCCTTATCAACGAACATTTTTCCGTTTTGTCTAACTATGGAATTAATTACACTTTCATTATTAAACCCAATTACAGAGTCATAACTTCCGCAAAATCCTACATCGGAAATAAAAGCAGTTCCGTTAGGCAAGATCATATCATCGTTAGTTTGAACATGAGTATGGGTTCCTAAAACCGCAGTCACTTTTCCATCAAAATATTTGGCAAAAATAGCTTTCTCACTAGTTGATTCAGCGTGGAAATCAACTATACGTATCCCTTCTTTTAAATTTTTCAGGAGATTTTCATATTCTTCAATTGGAGAAGGAACACTCTCTTTTAAGAAAGCCTGTCCAAGAAGATTTGTAACGTTAATATTATGATTTTTAACCGTGAAATCTCTAGTGCCTACTCCTAAATTATAGGAGAAAAGATTATAAGGTCTAATTAACTTATCAGCAGATTCAATATATCTATCAATTTCGTATTTGCCGCGATAATGATTTCCTAATGTAATTGCATCAATTCCAAAGTCGCAAAGTCTTTGGTAATCTTGCTTAGTAATTCCAATCCCTCGAGAAACATTTTCCGCATTAACGATAACAAAATCTAATTTGTATTCTTCTTCTAATCGTGGTAAAAAGAGTTCCAAAGAATCAATTCCTGGCTTCCCCACTAGATCACCAACGAAGAGTATATTCATTATTTTGCAGTTTCTATAGCTCTATATTCTCTAATAATTGATACTTTAATTTGTCCTGGATAAGTTAATTCAGCTTCAATTTTATCTTTCATTTGTTGAGCTAAAAGAATAGCTTGAGCATCGTTGACTTTTTCAGGAATAACCATAACTCTAATTTCTCTACCTGCTTGAAGTGCATAAGCTTGAGCGACTCCATCAAATGAATTGGCTAAAGTTTCTAAAGCTTCAATTCTCTTGACGTAAGTTTCAAGAGTTTCACTTCTTGCACCAGGTCTAGCGGCAGATAAAGTATCAGCAGCTGCAACTAAATGAGAAATGATTGATGTTGCAGGAACATCACCGTGGTGAGAAGCAATAGAATTGATAACGACTTCTGGTTCACCATATTTCTTAGCAAGAGTAACACCTAAATCAACGTGGCTTCCTTCTTGTTCAAAGTCAACAGCTTTACCAATATCGTGTAATAAGCCGGCTCTTCTAGCTAAATTTACATCTAAACCAAGTTCGCCAGCCATAATGCCAGTTAAGAAAGCAACTTCCATAGAGTGATCTAAGACGTTTTGACCATAAGAAGTTCTGTAATGTAATCTACCTACATAGTTAAGTAATTCTTTATTAATTCTTGGTAAACCAAGCTTAAATGCAGCATCTTCGCCGTATTTCTTTGTTGATTCTGCAACTTCTTCTTTAACCTTAGCAACGACATCTTCAATTCTTCCAGGTTGAATACGTCCATCTTTGACTAAATATTCAAGAGTTCTTCTTGCAACTTCTCTTCTAATTGGATCAAAGCAAGAAACAGTAATAACTTCAGGAGTATCATCGACAACTAAATCAACACCGAGTTGATTCTTTAATACTTTGATATTTCTACCTTCTCTACCAATGATTCTTCCTTTCATTTCATCAGTTGGAAGAGCAACAACGGAAACCATTCTTTCAGTTGTGACATCTTGAGCATATTTTTGACATGCTAAAACGAGCAAATCTTGGGCTTTTTCTTTTGCGGTAGCTCTAGCTTCATCTTCTTCATTTTTAATATAAGAAGCGATTTCCATAGCCATCTTAGATTCAACTCTAGACATAATTTCGTCATGAGCTTCTTGAACAGACATACCTGCTACTTTTTCTAACTCAGCAATAATTCCATCGATTTTCTTATCAAGTTCAGCTTGTCTTTTTTCATAAGTAGCGATTGAACTTGTAAGTCTTTCATTTTTCTTTTCGAGAATGTTTTCTCTTTCAATTAAGGCAGCATCTCTTTGATCGATTGTTTGCTCCCTTAAAGATAATTTAGATTCTAAAGCTGAGAGTTCATTTCTTTTTTCTCTCATTTCACCTTCGATTTGATTACGTGTGTCGAAAGCGATTTGCTTAGATTCTAATTGTGCGTTTTTGACAATGTGCTCTGCTTTAATCTTGGCATCTTTAATAATAGAATCAGCAGCCTTATTTGCATTCTTTTCTTTATTCTTAAATAGAAGGAATACAATAAGAACACCGACAATGACACCTGCAATGACGGCAGCAGCAACAATACCAGCCCAGGCCCCTGAGCTTATTGCTAAAAATTTCATAAAAACTCCTTTAATAACCTAAATACTCAGCGATTTTATGGCTTAAATTTATTATGTTAAATATATGAACAAATATAATTATTCGTTTGAGTACCTAAGTACGTCTCTTATTTTATCAATAAACAACTAAAAAAGAAATTCTAATTTATTAGATTTTTAAAATTGACATTTTTTTCTTCCACAAAAGCATACCTACAATATTACATTAAAATAAAAAATTTCTGTTAAAATTAATAAAATTAAAGGGGATTTACGGAGATTTCGAATTACTCAATTGCAATTTAAGATAAATTAACCATTTTATTTATTGGAACATTTTAATATTAAGCCGTCACACCTTATAGAGATAATAGAATTATCTAAATTAGAATTTTTATTATCAATAATAATTTTTAGAAAGCTAGAATGATTACAAATTATATAAAATAGAAAGGATACACTATGGATATTAAATTATTTGACACTGTTATTTCAACTGAAGATGTTGACAATATACCACGCGGCTCAATTGGAGCAGTCGTTGAAATTTGGGAAGATAAAAATTAGTTTGAAATAGAATTTATGGATAGAAATCATAAAACTCTAGATTGTATATCTCTAAAACCTTTCAATTTAAAAAATTATCGGATGATGAAATAAATGGTCTTTAATAAAAGGAGCTCGAAACTGTTTAAAGGTTTTAGAGCTCTTTTTTTATCTTTAAAATTTAATAACTATCAATTTTACAAATCCAATTTAATTTTTTTATGAAATAGCAAATATTTCATTTGGACTTACTATCCTCAGAATATGTCGGATTATTATTTCCTAAATCTTCAAAAACTCCATCTTTATTATAGTTTGCAATCTTTTCTTCTAATTCCTTACAAACTTCAGGATGGCCCATTAAATAATTCTTAGCCATTTCTCTGCCTTGACCAATTTTAGAACCGTTATATTCATACCAAGCTCCAGTTCTTCTAATGAATCCCTTGTCTTCTCCAACTTGAAGAAGTTCAGCAAAGTGAGAAATACCTTTGCCATAAATGATATCAATTGTGCAGCTCTTGAATGGAACTGAAACTTTATTTTTAACAATTTTAATTTTTACTGTATTTCCAATAAGATCACTACCTTCTTTAATAGCATCAGCTCTTCGAATATCAATTCTAATCGAAGCATAAAACTTTAAAGCTCTGCCTCCAGAAGTGGTTTCAGGATTACCATAAAGAACACCAACTTTTTCACGTAATTGATTAATAAAGATTACTACAGTTCCTGTTTTATCAAGGATACCAGTTATTTTTCTTAAAGCTTTAGACATCAATCTAGCTTGCATACCAACTTGGTTATCGCTCATTACTCCGTCAAGTTCAGCTTGAGGAACTAAAGCGGCAACTGAATCTATAACAATAAGAGAAAATTCTCCGCTTGCTGCTAGAGTTTCACAGATCTCTAAAGCTTCTTCTCCAGAATCAGGTTGAGATAATATTAATTCATCAATATTTACTCCTAGGTTGCGTGCGTAATCAGGATCAATTGAATGTTCAGCATCAATAAAAGCTGCACATCCCCCTTTCTTTTGAGTTTCAGCAATTGCATGCAATGCTAAAGTTGTCTTACCACTAGAATCAGGTCCAAAGATCTCAACTATCCTTCCTTTTGGATAGCCACCAACGCCAAGTATTTCATTCAATAGTAAAGAACCACTAGGGATAACATCAACATCAACTGATGTTTTTTCTCCTAGCCTCATTATCGAGCCTTTTCCATGCTCTTTTTCAATAGCTTTTAAAACGTCATCAATATTTGGCATTGAGTCTAAATTCTTTTTATTTTTTTCGGTCATTTTTTCTCCTCCTATATATTAGTTGGAGAAAATTTCAAAAAAGTTTAATTTTTTTCTGCTGGAAATAAACTTTCGATGAATTTAAGCATTGTAGTAACAACTGCTTTTCTCATCTCGTTACGTCCTAAATTAAATTTTGCTGGGATTGTCCAAACATTATCTCCATAGGCAATTCCAACCCAGATATCCCCTACTTTTGCGTCGCCTTCTTGAGCAGAAGGACCAGCATTTCCGGTACAAGAAACAACTACATCTGCTCCTAAAACTCTTTTTCCTTCTCTAGCCATTAATAAAGCAGTCTCTCTAGAAACAACACCGTATTTCTTGATAACTGATTCATCAATTCCTAATAAAGAACATTTAGATTCAATAGAATAAGTGACTAATCCGCCCTTGAATACTTTGCTAGCTCCAGGAATAGAGCAAATAGTAGAAGCAAATTCTCCACCAGTAATAGATTCAACAGAACCTAAGGTGAGTCCTAATTTTTCTAAAAGTACTAAAACTTCTTCTTCGCGTTTCATTATTTCTTTACCTCCTTAAGACAGTGAAAATTTTGAATAACGTAGATAACACCTGAAATAACAGACATTAAAGTCGCTAGATAAATAAAGATCATTGAAATTCTGCAGTAAACTGGCCAAGAAGCATCAAAATAGGAGAATGGCCAGCCATTAAGTAAAACCATAGGAATAGCAATCATTTGAAATACTGTTTTTAATTTACCAAAGATATTTGCAGCGATAACTTCATTCTTGCTTGCAGCAACAAATCTAAGAGTATCTACAACTAAATCTCTAATTATCATTAAGATAACGCAGTAGACGGGAATATAAATATTTCCTCCATTTGCTCCATAATATTCCCAAGGGAAAATAAGGAAGATGAGCATGCTGTTTACAAGCATCTTATCAGCAATTGGATCTAAGAATTTACCTAAAGTTGTAACTTGATTATTCTTTCTTGCTAAATGTCCATCTAGCCAGTCAGTTGAAGAAGCTACTACAAATACAATAAAAGCAACAAAATTAACTACATAAATAGGTGTGTCACCTAATCTAGGAGAAACATATCCGTTAAATTTCCCTAAAATTACAAATACAAATAAGAATATAAGAAGAGCAAAAACTAAGACAATTCTTGAAATTGTGATTTTTGTTGGCAAATTGATTTTCATATCTTTCTCCACCTTTTTTGAGTATCCGGCCCTGTAAGCCATGTTTTGTCTAGGGCGATAATTTATCTCGGTTTCCCGGTTAATCGTTCTTCATTTTGAACTTTCAACTTCCTCTACCAAATTTGAGTTTCTCGCTTGAGGGGTTTACCGCGTTTCATATTAATGTCACCATTAATCTCGTCTCTGTGGCACTTTACGATTCCTAATCTACTAGAGATTATTCTTCGCCGTTATAGTCTCCACTATACCTAAAGTTATTTCTTCCTTTAGCACAAACACTACAATCATCTCAGACTGTGCGAGCATGGACTTTCCTCTACATTACTGCAGCAATCGCCTGGGCCGGATTATTTTATGTTGTTTGGATTAATACCTTGAGCGTACAAGGCTTTTTCTAGCTTATCAATCCTATTGATATAATCAATATTAGATAGATTTACGTTGTTATTATTCTTGACTCCTTCAAACCTTGCAGCATATTTTGCATTCTCAATTTCGAGTGCACGGCTATGCTCTTTTTCATTTTTTAGCGCTGTTTCAAGCTTAATAATGTAGTCTTTAGATTCTTTGGCATAGTTTTCAAAAACAACATAATCTTGGACTACAACATCAAGAAAAGCGTCAACTTCATCTGGATCATAACCTTTCCCGTGGGGAATGAATTTTTTTGTAAGAACTTTGTTAGAATTTAGAATAATAGTCTTTTCGTTCATAATTTTAATCCACTTCGATTATATCGAAGAAAAGTAATGTATTCAATTGTAGAAATTAAGTTTTATAATATTTTTTGTGAAAGCTCTAAAGAAAATTTTCAAATC
>JAXFZD010000020.1:0-5726 GCA_034185265.1 Bacilli bacterium
ATCTGTAGGAGTTACAAATTTATGAGCTTTAATTAATCCAGCAGGATCATCAATTGTTCCAGCAAAATAAGCATTTTCACTTGGATCAAACTCACCAACTTTATAAGTTTTTTGAAGATTTGTGTGAATTAAAAGACTTATAACAAGCCCTGCTAAAACTGACCCTGTGCCAGCTAGTAACCATTTTGTTCTTTTTTTCATATATTGTGACTCCTAGTCGTCAATTCACTATTTTATTTACTTCTTAAATAATATCAATATATTGTTATTATTTTCTCCCTAATAATAGATTTCTTAAAAAGTCAAATCATGGTAAACTTTGCACCATGAAATTAGAGAAAATCCATTTAAGTGACCATTTTACATTTACAAAGATACTAAGATTCACTATTTCTCCTATCTTAATGATGATTCTTACATCTATTTATTGGATAGTAGATGGATTTTTTATTTCTAATCATATAGGACTAAACGCTTTTGCTGGAGTAAATTTGATTTTCCCAGTCATCATGATAGTTGCCTGCGTAGGATTTATGTTTGGAACTGGCGGAGCAGCTTTACTTTCTAAGCGTCTTGGTGAAAAGAAAAAAGATGAAGCAAACAAAACTTTTTCATTAATCGCATACACTACTTTCGGAGTTGGAATTGCTCTTTCTATTATTTTCTTCTTTTTAATCAGACCTATTTCAGAAGGATTCGCGAAAATAAATTCTGTAGAAGCTTCTAGAGAAATGATTGATATAGCAACTCTATACGGCCAAATAATGATTGGTGGCGTTTCTCTATATATAATGCAAAGCTTCTTTCATACGTTCTTTTCAGTGAATGAGAAAAATTTCCATGGATTTTTATTTACCCTAGCTGCTGGATTAACAAATATGTTCCTTGATTATCTTCTAATTGGAGTCTTTAAATTAGGAGTTGTTGGGGCCGCTTCAGCGTCTCTTTCAGGCATGTTTATAGGTTCAGTTGGACCTTTGCTATATTTCACTTTTGGACGCAAAAATCTCATAAAACTCGGCAAAACCCGCCTGGTTTTACAAGATATTTGGAAAAGTATCACTAATGGATGCTCTGAATTTATAGGAAATGTATCTAGTTCAGTTGTTGTTATGGTCTATAACGTTCAACTACTAAAATATATTGGTGAAGATGGCGTTTCTGCATACGGAGTTATTGGATATGTATGTTTTGTTTTCTTTGCTATTTTCATCGGTTATTCAGTTGGAATTGCCCCAATAGTTGGGTATAACTATGGAGCGAAAAATAAGGAAGAATTAACTAACGTCCTCAATAAAAGTTTAATTTTTGTTGGAATCACAGGAATCATAATGTTCTTTATATCTCAATGTTTAGCTGGGCAGATTTGTTCCATTTTTACTTCCTCTTCTCCCCAACTTCATGCACTAAGCGTTAGAGCAATGAAATTCTATTCGATTTGTTATTTATTTGCTGGTTTCTCTATCTTTGGATCAGCGTTCTTTACAGCCTTAAATAATGGGATTCTTTCAGCAATTATCTCTATTTGTAGAACAATGATTTTCCAAGTAGCATTCGTATTTATCTTCCCTCTATTTATTGGAGTAGATGGAATTTGGATTTCAATAGTTATTGCAGAATTATTATCAATGATTCTTACGGGAATTGTGGCTTTTACTAATAGAAAGAAATATGGATACAAATTCCTATTTGAAATAAAACATACATAAATAATAATTAAAATATGAAAAAGAATTCTAGATACATACTAACATTAATTACAGACTTAGTTTTAGTTGCTTTTAGCGTTTTCTCAACATCAGCTACACTAACTAAATTCTATTTCATGATAAATGTAGAAAGATTGGCAACTGCACCTTATTTGCTTACTTTTACAGGATTAAGCAATCTTTTTATTGGCATAGTCGCCTTAATCTGCCTTATTTCTAGAGTTGTTCTAAGGCAAGTAAAGCTTCCTAAATGGATTTTTATCTTGAAATTAAGTTCAGTAAGCATGATAACCATAACTTTATTAACTACTGTTTGCTATATAGTTCCAAGCCTAGGAGATACGGCTTGGAGAATGTTTATAAATGCTAATTTATTTAATCATTTACTAACTCCAATTTGTGCCATTTGCTTCTTCATGATTTTTGAAGAAAATGCAAAAATAGGCTACCCGTATGTGCTTTATTCACTTATTCCTATGACAATTTATAGTGTATTTTATCTAATTAGAGCTTTGCCTCATTATGATCCAAATCAAGAAGTAAATCTCTATTATGATATATATGGATTAACTAGAATGGGAATAGCAGCAACTGTAGGATTTCTCTTCGCCTTCCACCTAGTTACTTTAGCTGTGTCTACAGGTTTATATTTCCAAAATAAATCAAAAAAACTCCGCAAATAACCCTTATTTTGTTTAATTTTAACTTTTTTAAGGCTTTTTGCGGAAATTTTATATATTTGATATTTAAGCAATTTTAAAATTGAATACAGTCAAGAACCAGCATGACAACAAAGCCAAATATAAATGACCAGACTCCAAAATGATTATGTCCTTCACCTATCATTTCAGGGATCATTTCTTCCGCAACAACATAAATCATACATCCGGCAGCAAACGCTAAAGCCCAAGGCATGATTCCTTGGATTTGCATTGCTAAGAATAATCCTAACACTGCTGCGACTGGTTCGACTGCTCCAGAAAGCATTCCGAATAAGAATGCCTTACCACTAGAACCAGTTTCTCCTTTAATAGGTAAAGAAACAACTGCGCCTTCAGGGATATTTTGAATGCCAATACCAATTGCTAATAATAAGGCTCCCGAAAGTAGCACAGCATTATTAGGCTGAGATAAAGCAACCCCGAAAGCAATTCCAACAGATAATCCTTCCGGTACATTATGTATAGTAACTGCTAAAAACATTTTCGATGTCTTAGACATCTTTCTAGTAGAGAGACCCTCTTCTTGATTTTCGCTTGAATGAAAATGAGGGACAACTTTATCTATTAGCCACAAGAACCCTGCTCCAAGAATAATTGAAATAGCAACCACTGCCCATGCTGGCATGTAAGAAACATTACTTTCTAAAGCTGGTTTTATAAGGGAAAAGAAAGATGCTGATAGCATAATTCCAGATGCAAATCCGATGAAGATTTTGTTCAAATTTGCAGAAATTTGCAGATTTCGTACGAAGAAAACAACCAAGGAACCTAGAGTTGTACAGATAAATACTAAAGAAATACCTAATATTGGATATACAAATTCTTGCATATTTTATCTCCAGCCAAACAATTTTTTCTTCGCTTCCTCTTCTTTAAATGAGGTAATTCTGTACCCAGTTGGTTCTAAAATTTCCCTAATATTTTCTTCTGTTATTTCTTCTTCGCTTATCAAAACTACTTCATTTTTAAAATGAGAGGCTTTAATTCTTTTAATTTTAATTTTCCTTCTTAAAGTTTCTTCTACATGGAGTTCGCACATACCACAATGCATTCCATCAATTCCAATAATATACTTTGTCATAAAAGCCCTCCTTGTCACGATAGTTAGCCGAGACTAACTATTATAGCAAAAGCAATTATTTTTTTGAAATAAGTTTTATGGATATTTGAAAATGGCATGTTTTAGTTGTTTAACTTTTATTAAAAAAAATACTTAAAAATTTTAACCCTCTTTTTTACACTCTAAGGTTTTATTGTTAACAATAAAAAATTAAAATTTTATGCAAAATAAAAAACAAAATTTAATAAGAAGTATAAAAAATTATGTAAAACTTAAATACTTATAAAGTATTTTGTTATAATATCCGCCATTAGGAGGCTTCTATTATGATTAGTAA
The DNA here is from genome assembly GCA_034185265.1 of Bacilli bacterium. Classification (GTDB taxonomy): domain Bacteria; phylum Bacillota_I; class Bacilli_A; order RFN20; family CAG-826; genus Alloenteromonas. The sequence goes on from JAXFZD010000020.1 coordinate 3,829, forward strand.
ACAATTAGCTAAAGAAATAATTAATCTTTCTTTAGAAACCGGCGCAGATTATTCAGAAATTTTCTATGAAGATAGTCATTCTAACGCTGTAATGGTAGAAAATAACAAGGTCAATATCTCTTCATCTAACTCTTTATGTGGAGTTGGTTTACGCTTATTAAAAGAAAATAGATCTGTTTATGGATATACAAATGATTTATCTAAGAAGGGATTAAGCAAGTTAGCTCTATCTTTAAGAGAGTCTTTTTCGGGTTCTAGACTTCTAAGCGTAGATTCTTTTAAAGAAATCAAAGCTCCTAACCGTAATCCTATTAAAGATAGCTACGATAATCACCCTCTAGAAGAAAGAATATCTATTATTAAAGAAGGTATAGAAGCTATAGAAGAACTTAAAGATCCTAGAATTGTTAGAACTCAAGGAGCTTTCAATATTAGTCATAGAGAAGTTACTGTTTTTAACTCTAAAGGTAAATATTTCTCTAGAAAAAGTGAGTTCGGTAGACTTGTTTATATAGTTATAGTTGCTAATGAAAATGGAATAGAAACTGCTTTTGAAGGTCCAGGATGTCAAGAAGATATCTCTTTCTTTAGAAATAAAATAAATGTCAAAGAAGTTGCGACTAAATGCGCTAAAACAGCTTTATTAATGTTAGAAGCTAAGGAATGTCCAAGTGGAAAAATGGATGTAGTAGTCGGCGCAGGTTGGGGAGGAGTTTTATTCCATGAATCTTGCGGTCATCCTCTTGAAGCCAGCGCAGTAAGTAGAGATTTATCTCCTTTTGCAGGTAAATTAGGTGAACAAATCGCTTCTCCTTTAGTCTCTGCTTATGATGACTCAACAATTCCTGCAGCCTGGGGATCTATAGATATCGATGACGAAGGAAATCTAGGAGAAAAACGCCTTCTAATTAAAGATGGCATCTTAACTAACTACATGATAGATGACTTTAATGGAAGAAGAATGAATAAAGAAGGAAATGGAGCCTGTAGAAGACAAAACTATAGATATGCTCCTACTTCACGTATGTCTAACACATATATAGCTAATGGAACTTCAACTAAAGAAGAAATAATTAAAGCTACTAAATTAGGATTATATGCGGTTTCTTTTAAAGGAGGATCAGTTAATCCAGCGACAGGAGAATTTAATTTTGGCTGCTCTGAAGCTTATATAATTAGAGATGGAAAAATCGCTGAACCAGTTAAAGGAGCTACTTTAATTGGTAAAGGTCATGAAATATTAAAGAATATTGATATGGTAGGAAATGATTTAGCTTTAGGTCAAGGAATGTGTGGCGCAGCTAGCGGACAAATTAGAACTAATGTAGGTCAACCTACTTTAAGAATTAGAAATATAACTGTTGGAGGAAGAGGAGGAAAATTAGAATGAAATACGATTATTTCTTTAAACTAGCAAAAGAAAAAGGCATAGAAGAATGCGAACTTAAAATATCTGAATCTTATAATTTATCTTTCTCTTTATTCCATAGTGAACTAGATGAATATGAAACTAATGAAGGTTATTCAATTATCGCTAGAGGCATAATTAACGGCAAGTTTGGAAGTGCCTCTTGCGATACTTGGAACAAGAAAAAAGCTGAATATTTAGTCGATGAAATCATTAAAAATGCTCTAGTTATAGAAAATGATGACCCTTCTTTAATATATAAAGGAGATGCTAAATATAAAAAGATAAATACATATAATAAGGAATTATTCGAGATTCCTGTTTCTAAAAAGATAGAAAAATTATATGAACTTGAGAGGGCAATCAAAAAAGGAGAAGGAATTTCCGAAGTTCCTGGAGTAAGTTATAGCGAATCTAGATCTGTTGATACTCTTCTTAACTCCCATGGACTTAAATTAAGTCAAAAGAATAATTATTTCTTCATAGTTGG
>JAXFZD010000021.1:0-97108 GCA_034185265.1 Bacilli bacterium
AAGAAAAACTGACCAAAAAGGGATTAGTCAGCTGTCTAGATTATTATTTACAAAGACATGCTTTGAAAATGAATTGAACCGCGTAATGCCGAACGGCACGTTACGTGGTGTGAGAGGGAGAAGAAATTATTTAATTTTCCTCCCTACTCGATTATTTTTAAGCATTATTTCTATATTAGGTCTTGTGAATACAACTTTAACAATTTGTAACTGGACATATAAAAACCCGTGAAAATCTGGACAGACACGAGGTTTAAACCCACTTAACTATATAGAGGAAACTGGGAGAACATAACAATTTTCACCGATTGAATAAATCGCATGAGTAGTACACACTATTGCGTTTTTGGTGCGTCTAAGTTTTGTTGATTTGAATAAGTCAAAGGCTTTTATATCGTCCTTTTTATATGTTTCTCCACTTTTTAATTCTACTAGAGAAATATTACCATCGGATACAATCACTAAATCAACTTCATCCTTATCAAAGGTTCTAAAATAATAGAAAGATGCATCGACATCCTTGTGGTTGTTTTTATAACTTTTAATTATTTCATTGATAATATAAGTTTCAACGATATGTCCTTTTAAATAAGAGTTTTTTAATGTCTCTGGAGAATTAACTCTTGCCAAATAACACGCCAATCCTGTATCGGAGAAATAGACTTTTGGTCTTTTAACAACCCGTTTAGAAACACTTTCTTCATAGTATGGTTGTAATAAATGGATTATACTTCCAGCTACCAAAACACTAATCCAAGATTGTACGGTTTTCATATCTATCCCAACTTCTTTTGCTAAATTGTCATAGATTAATTCTTGGCCAGTAAGAGAAGCTAATATTGTCATAAAATTAATGAATTTTTGCTTGTCTTTTAATGTTATTAAATCCGAGATGTCTCTTTCTAAGTAAGTTGTTACGTAATCTGAATAAAACGAACCAGTATTCAAATCCTTATTATCATAAAGTTCTGGATAAAAGCCTCTTACAATGTATTCATAAAGGTTGTTCGTTTCAATCATATATGTTTTACATCTTTCGCTTATACGATTGATATCAATTACAAATGGTTTTTCAGAAACATTATTAATCTCGTTCATAGATAATGGTTCCATTGAAATAAGACCAACCCGACCAGACATAGACTCAGTAATGCCTTTCATAAGTTTATAGGCTTGAGAGCCTGTCAAAACATACAAACCTCTCTTTTTTCCAGACTTAATAAGAGCATCCACTGTACCTTCTAAATAATCAAATAGCTCTGGGGCTTTCTGTATTTCATCAATAATATATGGAGCTGGATGAAGAGATAAAAATTCAGCAGGATCATTTTTGGCTGCGCTTCTAACAAGTGGATCCGCTAAAGAAACATACCCGAACCCCAAATCTTTTTCAATTAACCCACATAAAGTCGTTTTTCCGACTTGTCTAGCGCCTGTAATAACGGTAACCGCTTTGTTTTTAATTGTTTTAATAATTTCTCGATAAATAGTTCTTTCAATCATTATTTTTATCTCAACTATATTATATCTCGTAATTTTTGGAGTTCAATTCTTAATTTTTCATAAATACGTAGTAAGTACATCATTAAATGTGTCAAAAATAGTAGCGGTTTAGCTGATTCGTGTATCGACAATTGGACATTGAAATGTATTCATTCATCGACAATTGGAGACATTGATAACAATTCCCAAGAAATTGGGATTTTTTTGAAAAAAGCATCCATTAAAGGGTGCTATATTATTTTCTATATGATTTAATACTTTGGGCTTTTATATTATTTGGTAGGTTCAACTTTTAAAGCAGAAGAAATAGATTCTTCCATGTTCTTTAATAAGTTTTGTTTGGCTAAATAAGCTGTTTTAAGGATTGTTTGTTCAAAAGTTAAAGCGGTCCCTTTTCCATGACACTTAATAACTAACTTTTTGATTCCTAGTAGTGGAGCGCAATCATTAATAGCGTCCTTAAGAGGTTTTGTATATTTTTTAATTGATCTTAAAAGGAAGAGAGCACCTATTTTTGTAAAGATACTATGTTTCATAGCGCCTTTAAATAATCCAGCTACATAGCCAGCTCCGCCTTCAATGCCTTTAAGAAGGATATTTCCGTTAAATCCATCAGCAACGACTAAATCAACTTCATCTTTTTGAATGTGGTCAGGTTCGATATTGCCAATAAAATTAATTGGTAGTTCTTTTAATAAAGGATATGTTTCTTTAACTAAATCATTTCCTTTTCCTTCTTCTGAACCGATATTTAATAAACCAACTCGAGGATTATTTTTACCTAAGGCTTTTAAATATACGTTACCCATTAGTGCAAATTGAACTAAATATTCGGTTTTTGTGTCTGTGTTTGCACCAGAATCTAATAAGGAAACTGTATTTCCACCCCGAGTAGGTAAAGTTGAAATAAGGGCAGGCCTATGAACTCCTGGAAGCCTTCCAATTCTTAGAATAGAACCAGTTAATAAAGCACCTGTAGGTCCAGCAGAAATCATTCCAGCAATTTCTTCATCAGTTCTAAGTCTTTCAAAGCACATTGCCATCGAAGAATCAGCTTTTGCTTTTAAGAATAAACTAGGATGGTCTTGATTTGTTACGACAGATTTAGAACCGACTATTTCAATTCTTTTTATGAGAGATGCATCCTCTTTTTCTAATAGACTCTGTATTTTTGCTTCGTCTCCAATTAAAACTAGAGACAAATCATTTTCCTTCTTAAGAGCTTCAATTGCACCTTTTACTACATCAACAGGAGCGTTATCTCCACCCATTGCATCAACTAAAATTTTCATAGAAATTACCTCGTCGTTTATTCTCTCACATTTGATTTTATCTAGCAATTTAATGTTATTAAATTGTGTGGTAAAATCATTTTATGACCGCTTTAACTCCTTTGAAAAAGTATCGCATGAGAGTTATTTTTGCTCCCTGGCTTAAGGTTTTTGAGTGTGTTTGTGAACTTGCCGTTCCTTTCATTGTAAGAAATATAATTGATAATGTTTTCAGTGTTGGCTCGTCTCATTATTTTGACGAAAAATACTTGATTTGGAACGTAATTTTAATTTTTGGGCTGGGAATTGCTGGGTTTTTAGCCACGATGGTTACGCAATACTTGGCTTCTGATACTTGTTCGAAGTACAATCAGGATTTAAAAAACGAACTATATACACACCTTAACAACTTAACAATTACACAAGTTAATAGTTACGGAAAAAACAAAATTTTGAACTTAATTACAAATGATTCAGTTTCCATGCAAACTGGCGTTCAGATGTATATGAGACTACTTTTAAGAGCGCCATTTTTAGTCATAGGATCTGTTATAGCTTCTTTCTTGATAAATTGGATTTTTGGATGTGTTGTTCTGGGATGCTTATTTTTAAGTGCCATCGCAATCTTCACTGTCTTTATAGTTACTCCTAAAAAATATATGGAGGCCCAAACTAGCTTAGACGATGCTACAAAAATCACTAAGGATAATCTTAGCGGTTCAAGAATTGTTCGAGCATTTTCTAACGAAAACCATCAAATTGAAAAATTTGAGCAATCTAACGAAGCTTACACTAAAAAATATGTTAGTATTTCAAAATTAAATTCGCTTGTTAATCCTTTAACATTCATGCTTGTTAACCTTGCTGTTGTTTTTGTCTTGTTTATAAGCAAGACTTCAATAGAAAATAATTCGTTTATATCAGTTGGATCTATTGTTGCCTTAATTTCCTTCTTAACTCAAGCTCTTGCTGCGTTGCTTCAATTTACAAAGCTAATCACTAATTTATCTAAAGCATATGCTTCTAAAAAGAGAATTGATTCATTCTTTGCGTTATCTCCTTTGAAAGCTGAAGGAAGTAAAACTAACTTTGATAAAGCTTCAGACGAAGTTATTTCTATGAATAATGTATGTCTTAATTTTGGCGGAGATAATGTTCTAGATAGCATCTCCCTATCTATTAAAAAAGGAGAGAAAATTGGAATTTTAGGGGGGACTGGTAGTGGAAAATCAATTCTAGTTAGTCTTCTAAACGGATTGATTTTTTCTAATAGCGGGGAAATTTGTTTATATAAAGAGAATATTGATTCTTATTCTTTATCGGCAATTAGGGGAGAAGTTTCTCTAGTTGGACAAAAGCCTGCTTTCTTTAAAGGGACTATTAAAAATAATCTATGTCTAGGTACTAAATTTAGTGATGAAGAAATTTCTATTGCATTAAAGAAAGCAGATGCGTTTGAGTTTGTTTCCAAGTACGAAGATTTTATAAACCACAACGTTGAAGAAAATGGTTCAAATTTATCTGGAGGTCAAAAGCAAAGACTTTCTCTTGCTAGGGGTTTCCTATTTAAAAGAGATATTTTGATTTTAGATGAACCTTTTTCTGCTTTGGATTATAGAACTTCTTCGAAGATTAAAGCGAACTTAAAAGAACTTGACACTACTTTAATTATTTGCTCGCAAAGAGTAAGCAATTTATCAATGTGCGATAGAGTTTTTGTTATTGATAGTGGAAAAATAATTAATGAAGGCACACATGAAGAATTAAGTAAATCATGTCTTATTTATAAAGAAATAAAGGAATGTGAGGCAAAAGTAAATGGGTAAGTTGTTTGTCTTAAAAACTTTATTTTGTTATTTAAAAAAGAGTAAGTTACTTATTTCTTTGATATTTGTTTCTGGTGTATTTTCTGTAGCTGCAAAAATACTAATTCCTTTCTTTACGGGTCTAATTATCGATAAGCTTAAAGAAGGTAATTTAGAAATAAATGGATATCTATTCGCAATAATTGCCTGCCTAATTTTGGGTGCAATATTTAGATATATTTTTGATTTCTTAACAGCAGTTTTAAATCAAAAGATAATTAATAACTTAAGAAATGATCTATTTACTTCTTTTGAAAAACTCCCATATTCCTATTTAGATAAACAAGAAAAAGGCGATCTATTAAGGAGAATGACTTCTGATATTGAAAGTGTCCAAAATGGATTAATTCTTGGCGGTAGCACTCTTTATGAAGGAGTTTTACAGATTGGATTTACTCTAGGAATGATGCTTTATGTGAATTGGATTTTAGCTTTAATAGTCCTTGGATTAACTCCTGTTTCTATAATAGTCTCCCGTTTTATTTCTTTTTCTAATTCTAAGTTCTTTAAAAAGCAGGCTAAGGATGAGGGACAAATTGGAGCTATTACAGCAGAAACCTTAGAGAATCTTTCAACTATTTATTCTTATGATGCACAAGAATATAAAAAAGAAGAGTTTAGCAAGAGAAATAAAGAAGCAAAAACATCTAACTTCAAGGCTTATTTTGCTGCAAGCTGGATTAATCCAACTACTAGATTAGTTAACAATATTATTTATGGTACTGTTTGCTTAGTTGGGGCAATACTTTGTCTAAAATATTATCAAGGTATCTCGGTAGCTAACTCAGTTACAACAATTGGTATGCTATCTACTTTCCTAACTTATTCCTATCAATATCTGACTCCATTTAATGATGTTTCAAATGTTATGTCTGAAGTTATTTTTGCTCTTAATTCTTTAAGAAGAGTAGATGAAATTTTAAGCGAAGAAAAGGTAATTGACGGGGGACGTCTATCAATTAATGAGAAAATTGGTGATATTTCATTTAACAAAATTTCCTTTGGATATGATAAAGAAAAACTAATTCTTAAAGATCTTGATTTCAAGTTTGAACAAGGAAAAAAATATGCTTTAGTTGGAAAAACTGGATGTGGTAAAACAACATTACTTTCATTGCTGCTTCGTTTCTACGATGTAGATTCAGGAGAGATAAGTATAAACAATATTTCAGTAAAAGATGTTCTTATTTCTTCTTTAAGAAGTCATTTAGGTATGGTTTTACAAGAGAATTTTATATTCTCCGCATCATTAAGAGAGAATATAACTCTTGGAGAAAATTATACCGACAAAGAAATATTAAATGCCTTAAAAGAAGTCGATGCAGTCTCTATTTATCAAAGTCTACCTAATGGATTAGATTCTCTAATTTCTGATGAAGGAGATCTTTCATTTGGGCAGAAACAACTTATTTCTCTTGCTAGAATCGTACTTTTCAATCCTGAAGTAATTATTTTAGATGAAGCAACATCTAATATTGATATAAGAAGTGAACTACTTATCACGAAGTCTTTAAATAGAATTATGAGAGGTAGGACTTCTGTTATCGTCGCCCATAGATTATCTACCATTAAAGATGCTGACCAAATTCTAGTTATTAAAGATGGAGTTGTATCTCAAAAAGGATCCTTCAAAGAGCTTTTATCAGCAGAAGGTGAATTTAAGGATATTTATAATTCTCAATTTGCTTAATCACCAAGATATATTTTTACATAGCCCTGGCTTAATATATTTTCGAAGCATGATAGAAGATTCGTTGAACTCATTTATGCTTAAAAAATTGAATTTTTCAAAAAAATATCTGCAATTTGAAGGTTTTTTGATTAAAAATGAATACGTTTTATAGTTGGATAGAAGTGAATTTAATAGTTCACTTCCGTAATGTTTGTTCCTTAGATTCTCATTTATAAAGATATATTTAAGAGCAATAAGGGAGTCGTTTTCGATGCCTAAAGAGAATAAGAAATTAAAATATTCTTTGTTCGAAGTAAAACCAAATTCTTTCTCTATGTCAAAAGAAAAAACTAAATATCCTATAGGTAATTTTTCTTTGTAGACAATTAGAACATTCAATTCATCTTGACTAGAAAGACATTCGCAGTCAAATAAACTACTTAGCTCTTGAATATTACTTTTAGAAATTCTAATCATTATTTAATTATTTTATATCTAAAAAAATAATTATATATATAATTCTTTTATGGAAAAAATAGAGATATATTCAACTCTTGCTTACATAAAAAAAGATGACTCTTATTTATTTCTTTATAGGAACAAAAAAGAAAATGATTTAAATAAGAATAAATATGTTGGAATTGGGGGAAAGCTAGAGAAGGGTGAATCCTATATAGCTTGCTTAAAAAGAGAAGTTAAAGAGGAAACAAACCTAGATATTAAGAAATATAGATATTTAGGAAAAATTGACTTCCTAAACACTAAATATCCAAAAGAAAGAATGTATCTATTTGTGATTTTAGAAACTGAAGGAGAAATTTCTCCTTGTAATGAAGGAGAATTAGTCTGGGTAAACAAAGAAGATATAAACAAGCTTAATTTATGGGAAGGAGATAAAATATTCGTCCCATATTTAGAATCAGATAAGAGATTTTATCTAAGACTGAATTATGAAGGAGACACTTTAGTTAGCTATATAGGTCCAATATTTAAGGAGACGAGCAATGAAAGATAATGAGAAAACTGTTTCAATTGATCAATTAAAGTTATTAGATTTTGCAACGCTATTTGGCGTAATTATTAAAGCTTTAGATGATGAAGATAAAAGAATAAATGCTAATCAGTTACATTCTATAGAAACAATAGTGCTTTTAGCTTCTTCAATCATGCTTCCAAAAGGAATGAGCGAAGAATTCTGGTCTTCAGCAATCTTATCTATTGCCGATGCTTTATATTTTAGAACCCTAGCTTCAGGATCTGCCAGACCTATAATTCTTCCTCCATGGGACGAACAAGATCATTATAAAGAGGATTGCCATCAATTTACTGATGCATTTTTTATTCTTTATGGATGGAAACTAGCTTTTAATGACGAAAAGCAGATAGACTTCTCTGATTATTTGGGTGCAATTTTTACTTTTTCGGGAGTTGTTCTAGAAGGAATTTATAGAGGATATCATCAAGAAGATGAGAATATGAAAACTCTTTATAAGAATTTTTTAGAGTCGTATAGAAGTACAGTAAAAGCTGAGGATAAAGATAGAGATTTGACTATGAAACTAGATGCGATTAACTCGTTAGTTAATCAATATATTGAGTTAAGGAATTAATTCTTTGAGCATATAGAAAGAAAAATTTGACAGACAAGATATAATATCTAAAAGGAAAAGCTATGGAATTTAATAAGAAATATTTAGTTAGATTAAGAGAAGAAATGGCTAAAAATGGCCTCAAATCATATTTAGTTGTAACAGGAGATCCTCATTCTTCTGAAGAACCAGCTGAATATTTTAGAGATGAAAGAGCTGCTTTATGTCCTTTTACAGGTGACAATGCTTTACTTTTAGTCTTAGAAAATGAAGCTTACTTATGGGTTGATGGAAGATTCTTTATATCTGCTGAAAAAGAACTTTCAGGAAGTGATATTAAGATGATGAAGATGGATACCAAAGGATATCCAGACATAGAAGAATTCTTAAAAGAAGAGAATTGTTTCCCACTTGGCACAGATTTTTCTGTTCTTCCATTTAACTTTTATGAGAAGTTAAAAGAAATTGGCAAAGTTATCGATTATAGATTCTCCAAACTCTTGGATAAGAGAACTCCTTTATGCGATTCTAAGTTAATTGATTTTGATAAAGAAGAATTCCAAAAGTATAGTGCCGCAGAAAAAATAGATCTTATTCAAGAAGATTTAATCAAAGAAAGATTAGACGGATATTTATTTTCTAGTTTAGATGATATTGCCTGGATAACTAACTTTAGAGGAAATGATGTTCCATTTACTCCACTGTTTTATTCTTTCTTATTTATCCCAGCAGAAGGCGATGTTCATTTATTTGTTAATCCTGCCCGTGTTGAGAATGAGTTAGAAGGATTTGTTATTCATCCTTATGAAGAAATTGCTGCTTTCTTGGAAGAAAGAAAAACTGAAGTAATTGGTGTCGATAAAGCCATTATCAATGCAGAACTCGGCTCAATTTTACAAAATTCGGTAGATATGTTATCTCCAGCAATGCTTAAAAAGGCTATAAAAAACGAAGTTGAAATAAGGAATATTATTCGTGCTCAAGAAGAAGATGGAGTGGCTTTATTGAAGTTTATTTATTTCCTATATTCAAATTCCACAAAGAAAATTTCCGAACTTGAATTAGCTAAAATCCTAACCAATTTTAGAAAAGAAAATCCCCACTATTTATATGACTCTTTCCAACCTATAGTTGCTGTAAATGGCAATGCAGCTATGATGCATTATGCACCAAGTGAAAAAGATTTTAGTTATGTTAACTATGATACGTTAGAACTCCTTGTAGATTCTGGTGGACAGTATTTTGGGGGAACTACAGATACAACCAGAACATTTCTTCTTGGAGAACCAACAGATGAGTATATTCACGATTATACTTTAACTTTAAAATCCTTGATCGCTTTGTCTAAGGCTAGATTTATTGATGGTACAACAGGAAAACCTTTAGATATGCTAGCTAGAAATATCATGTGGAGAGAAGGACTTGACTATAAGTGTGGTACCGGCCACGGAGTTGGATATCTTTCCGTCGTTCACGAAGGGCCAAATAGCTTTAGATATAAATCAAAAACTCCATATTCAGCCAAATTAGACCTTCCTAACGTTCCAGGAAATGTCACAACAGTTGAACCTGGTGTATATAAAGAAGGAAAATACGGAATAAGAATTGAAAATAATTTATTAACCGTCGAAGATCAGGTAACTTCAGATGGGACATTCTATAAATTCGAGACAATTACTTATGTTCCAATTGAATTAAAAGCAGTTGATTTCTCTTTATTAGATAAGGAAGAAGTAGATTGGATTAATTCATATCATAAATCAGTTTATAAACATCTATCTAAATATGTTGACGGAAATCTTAAGAAGTTCTTAAGAGATTTAACTCTGCCTGTTTTAAAAGATGTTAAGAAAATTTTATTAGTGAGAAATCCAAAATGCGAATAATAGAAGGCAAAAATTTTACTGATGAACGTTCTCTATTTAAGGAGAAAAATTTAGAAATTGTCAATTGCTCTTTTGATATTGGAGAATCTCCTTTGAAAGAGAGCATGAACATTTCTGCAAAAAAGTGCAAATTCTTGTATAAATATCCATTTTGGTATTCTTTCGATGTAACTATTTCTGATTGTGTTTTTGAAGAAATGAGTAGATCAGCAATTTGGTATTCTTCAAAAATGTTAATTAAAAATACAATATTCAACGCACCAAAATTCTTTAGAAGAGCTAAAGATATTACGATTATTGATTCTACTTTTAGTAATGGAGACGAAACATTCTGGCAAAGTGAAAATATAAATGTTCGTAAAACTAAATTTAAAGGGAATTACGTCTTTAAAAATTGTAGAAATATCGTGATAGAGGACGTAACAATCGATGGTAATTATTCTTTTGATGGGTCCATGAATATCGTTGTAAAGAATTGCATATTAAATAGTAAAGATGCTTTTTGGAATACTGAAAATGTTGTAGTCGAAAATAGCGTTATCAATGGCGAATATGTTGGATGGAATTCTAAAGATTTGATCTTTAAAAACTGCAAGATAATTTCCCATCAAGGATTTTGCTATATAGATGGTTTGACCTTGCTTAATTGCGAAATTAATGAATCTGATCTGATTTTTGAATACTGTAAAAATATCAATGCTGATGTTAAGGGACACATTATTTCAATATTAAATCCAACTTCTGGTTCTATTATTTATGAAGAATGTGACGAGATCATTCTTAATCAGTATCACGAAAATGAAGGAATAGTTATTAAAAAAAGATGAACTCTTATTTTGATCAAAAAATCGATAGAAGAAATACGAATTCTTATAAATGGGATGTTAAGGAAGGCGAACTTCCTCTTTCTATTGCCGATATGGATTTTAAAACTGCGCCTGAAATCATCGATGATTTAAGGAAAATTATTGATAAAGGGGTTTATGGCTACTGTCAGCCTACAAAAGAATGGTTTGAGGCCTACAAAAGTTTTTATAGAGACTTACACGGGCTAGATATAGAAGAAGATGAATTAATTTTTTCTACTGGTGTTGTTCCAACTATATCAAGTTCTGTTCGAGCTTTAACTGATGTTAATGATGGTGTTATTGTTCTCCCGCCTGTTTATAACATTTTTTATAATTCGATAATTAATAACAAAAGAAAGGTAGTTGAAGTTCCTCTTCTTTTCGATGGAACTTCCTACAATATTGATTTTGCTTCTTTAGAACTAGAAATGGCGAAAAAAGAAAACAGATTATTAATATTTTGTAATCCTGGAAATCCTGTTTCTAGGATATGGTCTAAAGAAGAACTAGAAAGATTAGTTGCGTTAGCTAGAAAATATTCAGTGATTATTCTTTCCGATGAGATTCATGGGGATATCACCAGGCCTGGAAAAGTTTATTGTCCATTTTTTACGATAAATAGAGCAAAAGAAGTGGGTTTTGCGGCGATTTCGCCTACAAAATGCTTTAATTTAGCTGGAATTCAAACATCCGCAATAGTCATTAAAGATGAGAAAATTAGAACCAAAGTTGTTAGACAATTAAACACAGATGAGTGTGCAGAGCCAAATGTTCTCGCTATACAAGCTGCTATATCAGCTTTTACTAAAGGGAGAGAATTCTTGAAATCTTTAAACTCATATTTATTTGAAAATAGAGATTTCTTAGAAAAGTATATAAAAGAAAATATCCCTGAACTGGAAGTCATCCATGGCGATGCAACTTATTTAGTTTGGGTAAATATTGAGAAAACTAAGTTTTTATCAGATGAATTTGTTGAAGAGTTAAGAAAAGAAACCGGATTAATTGTTGCTTCAGGAGCGCACTATGGAAAAACAGGAGAGAAATTTATAAGAATTGCTGTTGCTGTTTCTAGAGATGTCTTGATTGACGGCTTAAATAGATTAAAAAAATTCTGCGAGTCAATTAGATCTCGTTAATATTTATTTGATATTTTTTATTACAATAACCACAATTTATCTCGATTGTTTCATCGTTTTGAAATATTTCTTTCACTTTATCCTTAGGTAGACTTTTTAGGACTTTTACAAAGTGATTTTTTGAGCAGGAGCAAGAAATTTTATATTCGTGGTCAAGAGATAATTTAAGATTAAGAAGAGATACATATTCTTCCAAACTTAGTTTTTCGTTTAAGACTGTATTTGATTCATTTTCGTTAAGTTCTGAAGATGGAAATCTTTCAAATTTGAATACACGTATGCCCTCTTTTTCATTTTTAGCCATGAAAAATGCTTCAACTAAATTGTTATCTTTTTTGAAGTCATTTCTAATTGAGCCAAATAAATCATTATTTATGATATCTATATAATGTGTCGATTTTTCTTTTCCCTGAGTTGTAATTATTTCAATAAAAGAATTTTCCAAATCAAAAACTTTATATGGATTTAGTGTGTAGCCAGTAAAGCGTTCATTAGATAAAAAGACCGATATTTTGTCTTCTTTATTTGAAAGGTTAATAGTGATTGCCAAATCATTTTTTTCTTGATCCAAAATAATAGCTAGGGCAAATAAAGAAGCACATAACTCAAAATTCTTTCCATAAGAAATAGGAGATAAATCTTCTTTAGATATATCAACATATGTCAAAAAGAGTGATTTTTTAAAATATTGTTTCTTTTGAATCATATTAATGCGAATCGCTTAAGGTAAGTAAACTTTTGCATGGCAATCCAACAATTTCTTCGCCATGAAGTTCTTCTAAATTTATTAAGGTTAAACATCCAACAGGAATTGCTCTAGCTTCTTCAATCAAAGTTTTTAAAGCTTTGAAAGTTCCGCCTGTTGCCATTAAATCATCAACAAGAAGAACTCTATCTCCAGGTTTTATAGCGGAAGCTGGAACTTCTATTGTTGCTGTTCCATATTCTAATTGATAAGAGACTTTTGTTGTAATCCCTGGAAGTTTCCCAGCTTTTCTAGCCATTACAAATCCAATTCCCATCTTATAAGCCATTGTTGACCCAAATAAGAATCCTCTGGATTCAGGACCAATTATTAAAGTTGGTTTGAATTCTTCGGCTAGTTTGCACATTTCATCTATTGCAGCTTTATAAGCTTCAGGATTTTGTAGAAGTGGAGAAATATCTTTAAAACTAATCCCTTTTTTTGGGAAATCAGGTGTAACACCAATATATTTTTCAAAGTCCATAGTTTAACCTCACCTAGAAATTATAATTTGTCGTTAATTATTCTCAATATAAATAGATGTTTTTTGAAATTCTTATATGAAAGAAATTTAGTAAGAAAATTATTGAGATTTAGACAATGTAAAAGAATGGACCAAGAAGAATGTATAACATTTTGTTTTTACTAAAGTAAAATATAAATATGAAATACGAAAATTATGAAAATGTAATCGTACTGGATCATCCTTTAATTCAACATAAGGTTTCTATGTTAAGAAAAAAGGAAACCGGAACAAACGAATTTAGACATTTAGTTAAAGAAATTGCTGTTCTAGAAGGGTATGAAGCATTAAAAGATTTGCCTTTAGAATATTTAGATATAGAGACTCCTATTGAAAAATGTAAAGCTCCGTTCATTTCAGGAAAAAAGCTTTGCTTCGTGCCTATTTTAAGAGCTGGATTAGGAATGATAGATGGAATGATTGAACTTGTTCCTAGCGCAAAAGTTGGCCATATTGGCTTAAGTAGAGACGAAAAAACTCACATTCCTTATGAATATTATTGTAAGTTGCCTGATTCAATAGAAGATAGAGCAATTTACATTCTTGATCCTATGCTAGCAACTGGCGGAAGCGCAGTTGATGCTATCAAGATGATTAAGAAACACGGAGGCAAGAATATTTACTTCATTTGTATTATTGCTGCTCCCGAGGGAATAAAGCACTTTAAAGAAAATTTCCCTGAAATTCCTCTTTATATTGCTGCTGTTGATAGAGAACTTAACGATAGAGCCTACATCTGTCCTGGATTAGGGGATGCAGGTGATAGAATATTTGGAACTTATAAATAATTATGGAAAGAAAAGATATACTTTTATTTAGTTTGCATCCGGATTATCCATTAGGGAAAAATCTTTCTGCTGATTTGGATATTCCTATGTCACCGGTTCAAATAAATCATTTTGCTGATGGAGAAATTTTTGCAAAACCTCTAGTTAGCGTTAGAAATAAAGTTGTTATTGTTATTCAATCTTTATGTACTCCAGTTAACGAAAGAGTTATGGAGCTTCTTATCTTTACATCTGCTTGTAAATTAAACGGTGCTAAAGAAGTAATTCTAGTTTCCCCATACGTTCCTTATTCTAGACAAGATAGAATAATCAACGAAGGCGACCCGATTTCTGCAAAGCTTTTTGCTGATCTTCTTTCTAGCGCTGGAGTCGATACTTTAATTAGTGTTGATTTACATAATGCTTCAATTCCAGCCTATTTTAATTTCCCTGTAATTAACTTAAATCCTCTTCCTTTATTAGCTAAAAACTATAAAGAAATATTAGAAGAAAAAGGAATTCAACTTCCTGATTTATGTATTGTTTCTCCTGATAAAGGAAGTATTAATAGAGCTAAAGTTTTCTCTTCTTTACTTCCAGGAAGCACAGTCGCATATATGGATAAATATAGACCATCTCCAAACCACGCTTTAATTAAAGATTTGCATGGGGATGTAGATGGAAAATACTGTTTAATCGTTGATGATTTAATTGATACAGGTGGAACAGTTATGGCTTGTTCAACTTGTTTAAAAGAGCATAATTCAAAAGATATTTTCGTTGGTGCAACCCACGGATTATTCTCTAATCAAGCAATCCAAAATCTTTATAGCGCATCAATTTCAAGTTTAGTTATATCTGATTCTTTAGATGTTCACCATGATGAAATTGAAAAATATACTTTATCTCCTTTATATGCAATGTATCTAAAGGACTACTTGTATTTAGATTAATATCTTTATTTATTAGAATAATAAAACGACACTAAAGTTCCGTGTTTGACTTAGTGCCTTTTTATTTTAATTGGTCTATAATACCGCAAATGAGTGATAACAGGCTGATTGATTTTGGAAAGCGAATCAAATCTCTTAGAGAAAAGAATTCTTTATCTATTAATGAATTAGCTTTTCTTGTAGGAATTTCTCCTACATATTTAGTTTCAATTGAAAGCGGAGAAAAAACACCTGATATCGTATCAATTTCCTTATTTTCTCAAGTTCTAAATGTATCTTTAGATTATTTACTAAATGGAAAAGAAAAATCTTCTGAAAGTTCTTTTACTTCTCTAAGTAAGAAATTTGGAACAATGGTTAAAGCCTATGAACAAGTTGCTGATGAACATTATTGTAATTCCCCAGGATCTTTTTTAACTAATTGTTTAATCGCAGCAACATTATCTCTATTTAAAGAAAAAGTATCAGAAAAGAAGCTTCTTTCAATGATTTATGTAGGAAAATCCTTATCTAAATATGGACATTTTCCTTTAAATGCTAATAAAGTTTTTCTCCCAATTAAAAAGGATGATTTAAACGAAGAAAATCACGAAGTAGTCGCATTTTGTTTTGGTGTAATTGCTTTTTATAATTACTCAAAAGATGAAATTGATGAATTCTTTAGAGCTTCTCTTCAAGCTAGCTTAATAGAATTTGATGAAATCGCTCAAGGAGTTCTTTTGGGGTATATTTTTCCAAAGGACAGTGCCTTAAAAAATTCAAAAAATATTATCTATAAAAATAGAAATGACAAAACAATGGATTCAACGAGAATCTATTTAGAAAATATCTTCAGATACGTTAATGGAGTTTCTTATAAAATTGACCGTCTACAAGAGAGTGTTTTAGATAATGTAGATGAAGAAAATATTATCAGATTATTGACAAATAAAGGCTAAATACTCTGCAAAATCCGCCTCAATTAACGGAATTTCATCATTTTTGAATTGTGCTTTATTCAATAAATCTAGAATTGGAAATAGCTTAGATGTGTCAAGTTCTCTTATAGGAAATCTTTCCAGAACAGTTCCTTTGAATTCAATAAGAAACTTTTTATAAACTTCAAAATCAAATTTATCTATGTCTAAGGTTCTATAAGACGCTTCAGGGTATTTTTCTTTATCGAAAGAATGAGAGAGATTAATTAAATCTTTCCCTAAAGAGAATTCCTCGATTAGTTTTAAATCGATATAAGCTTTGACGTTATCTTTTATATGATTAAATTCATAAAGTTGAATTACAGCGGAAAAAAAGTTAGATAAATGAATAAAACATGCTCCTTGAGGAAGTTCACCTCTATATTTTTTAATAAAGGGTAAAAGAACTTCATCCTCAAATTCAATGTATAGATTTTTTGATTTTCTTAGATTTCTTTTTTGAGCGAAAGATAACATGAATATATTATAAATGCTTTTGATAAATAATCTAATTTACTTTAAGATAAAGAGGATGAAAAAGAATAAGAAAAAGAATAGCTTAAACTCTTTCTTTATTGAACGAGTTAAAAAAGAAAATGATTATGTTTTAAACGATTTAAAGATTAAATCTGATAGCGGATTTGTTTACGGTATTGATTCATGTTTAGTCTCAAAAAGAGGAATTTTCTTATTCAATTTTAATGACGAGAAAAAGGTTTTCTATGGGGATGAAGGAGAATTTTCATGGATAAAAGCTGATCCTCATACATTTGTTAAAGTAGAAGTTTCTTCTCCTTCTAGATATATTGAAGGGGCTGTTTTAACTTTAAAAAAGAAAACAAATTTAGAATTCAAACCCTACATTATATTTTTTAATGCGGATATCATTCATGTAGATTCTTCTCTAACTTATAATCCTGAAAAATTCTTGTTTCACATTAGAGACTTAGAAGATATTTATTCTCAAGAGCAAGTCGATAGTTTCTACAAAGAGCTTTCTAAAATAAATGATTAACGATAACCTAACTTTTTATTCATATATTGGCGAAGTAATCATGTTTTGCCAAAAGGTAGAACATGACGTAAAACTTCTTTCTGCTGGAGTTTCCCCTCATGGATATAAGGTTGCGAAAGCTATTTTAGATGATGATAAGCTTAGTTTAGGACAAGCTATTAAAACTCTTCAAGATTTCGACGCTTTAAGAGATCATCCTTATTTTTCTAGGGAAGATTACAATGCTTTATGGGAAGTAAATAAGATAAGAAATTACTATGCTCATCAGTGTTTTCAAGATCTTTTATATCTTCCTAATGAAGAAGAAAGAAAAGGAAAACTTCGCGAAGTAGCTGATAAACTAGAGCAACATCATTTAATGCTTAAATCTCTTTCTGACAAAATTGAAAGGGAAAGAATTAAGTTTTTTAAATCAGAAATCAAATTATAAATAAAAAATTAGCAGTCGACACTTGAGAGTGCTAAAAATAGTAGTATAATAATGCCTGAGGAGGTACTTATTATGCAATTTACTGAACAACCATTAGATTATTCTCAAGACCCAAAAGTTCTTGAACGTTTCGGCAGAAATGTGAATGATTCTGTTAAAAACGGCAAAGTAGATCCAGTTATTGGAAGAGATGACGAAATTCGTAAAGTTATACAAGTTCTTGCAAGAAAGACAAAAAATAACGTTGTTTTACTTGGAGAGCCAGGCGTTGGAAAGACTGCAATTGTTGAAGGCCTCGCTGAAAGAATTGTTAAACACGATGTTCCTTCTTCATTAGAAGATAAAGAAATTTATGAACTAGACATGGGCTCATTAGTAGCTGGGGCTAAATATAGAGGAGAGTTTGAAGAAAGACTTAAAGCTGTCCTAAATAAAATTAAAGAAAGCAATGGAAAAATTATTCTTTTCATTGATGAAATCCATCTTATTGTGGGAGCTGGTGCTGCTGAAGGAGCAATGGATGCATCTAATATGTTAAAACCTTTACTTGCTAGAGGTGAAATTGATTGTATTGGTGCCACGACTTTAAATGAATATAGAAAATATATTGAAAAAGATCGTGCTCTTGAACGTAGATTCCAACCAATTCTAGTTGGAGAACCTACTGTTAATGACACAATTTCTATTCTGCGCGGTATAAAAGAGAGATTTGAAACTTATCATGGAGTTAAGATTACAGATAGTGCTTTAGTCTCTGCTGCTGTTTTATCAAATAGATATATTACAAATCGTTTCTTACCTGATAAAGCTATAGATTTACTCGATGAAGCCTGTGCTTTAGTCAAAGTGGAGATTGAATCTATGCCTACAGAGCTTGACGAAATTAACCGTAAAATCCGTCAATTAGAAATAGAAAAAGTAGCTTTAACTAAAGAAGTTGATGAATCTTCTAAACTTAGATTAGAAAAGCTTAATACTGAACTTTCTTCATTAAAAGAAGAGTTTAATGCCTTAACATCAAAGTGGAATAAAGAAAAAGATATTGTTGCTTCTATAAAAGAAATCAAAGCTCAATTAGATAAAGCAAAAAGAGATTTAGGTATTTACTTCGGAAATGGAGATTTTGAAAAAGCATCAAAGCTTCAATATCAAACTATTCCTTCTTTAGAAAATCAAATTGCTGAATTAACCAAACAATCTAACGATTCTAATTTAGTTAACGAAGTAGTTGATGAACAAGAAATAGCTAAAATTGTCTCAAGAATGACAAAAATCCCTGTTTCTAAGATTTCTAAAGGAGAAAGAGAGAAAGTTCTTGATCTAAAATCTACTTTAGAAAAAAGAGTAATAGGGCAAGAAGAAGCAATAACTCTAGTTTCTAACGCAATATTACGTCAAAGAGCTGGAATCCAAAATCCTAATCGTCCAATCGGAAGTTTCCTCTTCCTTGGACCAACTGGGGTAGGTAAAACAGAAGTTTCTAAAGCTTTAGCTGAAGCCTTATTCGATAATGAAAACAACATTATAAGAATCGATATGTCTGAATATATGGAAAAATATTCCGTTTCTAGACTTATTGGTGCAGCTCCTGGATATGTAGGATATGAAGAAGGTGGACAACTAACAGAAAAAGTTAGAAGAAATCCATATTCAATCGTACTTTTTGATGAAATAGAAAAAGCTGATAATGAAGTATTCAACATTCTTCTTCAAATCTTAGATGAAGGAAGACTTACCGACTCTCAAGGAAGAACGGTAGACTTTAAGAATACAATCATCATTATGACTTCCAATCTTGGTTCTTCTTTACTTCTTGAAGGAAAAGAAAATCAAGCAAAAGATCTCTTATTCCATTCATTTAAGCCTGAATTTCTTAATAGAATTGATGAAATTGTCTACTTTAAACCTTTAGACAAATCTACTCAATCTAAGATAGTTGATAAGATGCTTAATGAAGTTAAAGAAAGAGTTATGAGTCAATATTTCTTCATCGATTTCTCTAAAGAAGTTAAAGATTGGATTTTATCTGAATCATTCTCTCCTGAATTTGGAGCTAGACCAATTAAGAGATTTATTCAAGATAAGATCGAAACTTTCCTCGCAACAAAGATTATAAAAGAAGAGATCAAACCTAATAAAAAATATTTGGTTGATCTCGAAAATAACGAATTAGTTATAAATTTACTTAAGTAATTCTTGGTTCGCACTAAGCCATTTAGCGATAACTATGTCTGCTGAATTTAAAAATACTGCCGAAACCGCAAATCCCTCGACAACATTTGTTTGAGGGATTTCTTTTTTAATCTCATCAATAGAGGACATAAAAATTTGTCCACCATGAGTTACAAAAGGAATAACGAGTTTGTTTTTAAAGTTATGACCTTGCAAAAAAGATAGGACAGGAGTAGGGCAAGTTCCCCACCAATTTGGATATCCTAAGAAAATTAAATCATATTCTTCAAAATTATCTGGTCCTTCAAAAATTAATGGACGAGCACCAGTTTCATATTCTTCATGAGATCTTTTATTGGTCTCTTCATATGAAAATGGATAGTCCATAATAGGCTTTATTTCAAAGCAAGGAGCCACGATTCCGTAAGAAATAAGGGCTTTTTGCAGACTTTTTGCAACTTTCATAGTGTTGCCTTCGTTACCTAAATCAACGATTTCGTCATCTACTAAGTTCTCACCTCCGTGAGAGAAATATGAAATTAATACTTTTTTGCTCATAAAAAATCCTCGTGCGATAGTTTATACGATTTTACGATAATAAATAACATATTTTTTTAATTTTGCTATAATAATTTATATGGTTGTCTATGAAGATTTAATTCAAGGGTATGGATATAGACCTAGACAGAAGTTTATGCCATGGCTTTTATTATGCTTCCTTTTAGTTGTTGCTGGCATTTGTTTATATTATTTATCCTCGATGGAACCAATTAGAGGAGACCTTATAATTAAGTCTAATGGAACTGAAGATCTTGTTAATGCTTTTGGCTTAGTAGGAATGATTATCGGCTTTGTTGGTGTCTTCTTAGGAACTTTTTTATGTTTAATTATAGGTAAAGGTAGAGCTGCGGTTCTTACTTGCACTTTAATTTTATTCATTCCATTTATGGCTTGCGCTGCTTTTGCTATTGTTTATATTGTCTTAGTTAATGGTAATTCTGCAGCTAATCTAGAATTGTTGTCTAAGATGCCTTGGATTGGAATGACCGGTTATTATGGACTAGCTTTTGCTGGAAGTTTATATGCTGTTTTACTTTTTGTTGTAGCAATTGCTATTCTTTCTTTCACTCAAAAATTTGACAAGATTAAGACTGCCTTAAACAAAATGCTTGCTTGCTATGAAGATAAAGCAACAAGAAAGAAAATGAAGAGAAGATTTATGATCGACTGGAAATATAAAAATTATGAACACTGTTTAAATGATTTATATTTTCCTAGAGTAGGTCAACCTGATGATAAAGAAATAATCGAAGAAGATGTTCTCCATTATATAATTTATAAGCAAAAACAAGATGTTTCTGCAATTAGAGAAAAACAAATTATGCTCATTTATAGAGCAAGAAATTACGATAAGATTAGAGGTTTATATTATCGCAATATAGCGATGAATAGAGCTCAATTTGAATACCATTTAGGCAAAAATTCCACACTTGCTAAACGAGCACGCGCAACTAAGAGTGTAACTCCAATTGTTGCTAAAAAATAATTTATTTAAGCATTTCTTCTAAAGCATTTACTAACTCATTCATTCTATGAATAACGCTAAGGAATGCTTCTTTTTTTGTTAAATCAACTCCAGCTTTCTTAACTTGATTAATAGGATAGCCGCTTCCTCCTGATTTAAGTAATTCTAAATAAGATTCAAACGCTCCCTCTTCTTTATTCCTTACTCTTTCATAAATTAGCATAGAAGAAGTAAAGGAAGTTGCGTATTGGTAAACATAGAAAGGAGAATAGAATAAGTGAGGGATATAAGCCCAGACAAGTTCTTTAAGCTTTTCTTCTTTAATGTCTATTCCATAATATTCTTTATAAAGATCAATCATTACGTTAGAGCAAACTTGATAATTTATAGGTTCTCCTTTTAAAGCGAGGTTAGAGATTCTATATTCATATTCCCCAAATAATGTTTGTCTATAGAAAGTACCACATATTTCATCAATTGATTTTTGTAATAGATAAATTTTATCTTCTTTAGAAAGAGAATCTGATTTAAGTAAATAATCTAATAAATTATGCTCGTTAAATGTTGAAGCTATTTCAGCAACAAAAATAGTGTAATCTTGCTTTAATGTTGGCTGAGCTTCTTCAGCAAACATTGTATGGATAGAATGGCCTGCTTCATGAGAAATAGTGAATACGTCATCTAATTCTCCTAAGAAGTTTAACAAAATAAATGGATGGAAATCATAACCGCCATTAGAGTAAGCTCCAGTGCGTTTTCCTTCTCCAGGATAAACATCTACATAGCCTTCTTTTAAGACTTCATGAGCTTTATCTTGGAAAGTTTTAGGATAATCTTTGATAGATTCAAAGAATAGTTCTTTTGCTTCTTCATAAGTATATTTCTTAGAAGACTTAGCTAAAGAAAGGAATCTATCGTAGGAGCGATGAGCTTCTAAACCAAGGTATTTTCTTCTTAATTCATAATATTTTTTAAGTGGACCACTACCTTCTTTTGCGACTTCAATTAAATTTAGGAAGACTTCTTGAGGAATATTGTTCCCCTTTAAATGAAGTTCTAATAAAGATGAATAACCTCTAGATTTCATCGTAGCAATTTGACTTTGAACAACTAGATTATAGATTTCTCCATATACATTTTTATGAGCATCAAAGTAACTATAAAGAGCTTCAAATATTTTTGCTCTATCTGCAGTAGAAGCTTTTTTAATTAAAGAAGTCCAATTAGCAGTGGAGACGCTAACTTCTTCTCCGGTTTCCAAAACTACTTTTTTAGGTAAATAATCACCTACGCTAAGTTGAGAATAAAGATTTCCTCCTTCTCCCATAATTGGGCTGAAGTTAGAAAGAAGCATTTCTTTATCGTTAGAAAGAACATGATCTTTGTTTAATAAAAGTTTATCAAAATAGTATGAAAACTCCGCAAATTCCGGATATTTGTTCAAAAATTCATCTAAATAAGGCTTTCCTAGACTGATTAATTCAGGCTCTAAATAGGATAAAGCGCTACCATAATCATCTAAAGCTAAACGAACTTTATTTAAGGCAGCAAGGTTTTCTACATTCTTTTTATTTTGATCAGATTTCATACTTGCATAGAAATATAATCTAGCTAAGTCGATATTTGATTGCTTGTAGATTTTTAAGAATACAGCAAGTTTTTCTTCTTTGCCAAGTAAACCATTAAATTTAGCTAAATCTCCTGCATAATGTTTAAAATAATCTAAGAAATCAAAAAACTCTTTTTCTTCTTTGAAGAATACTGTTAAGTCCCATTTATAATTCATAAAAAAATAAGTCTCCTTTTCAACGTTTAAATTTTAGAAGAAAAAGCATATTATAGAAACATGAAAATGTATTTTTTATTAATTTTAGGCTCTGCCTTACTTCTAGCTTCTTGCGGAGGTAATTCCTCTCCGGTAGTAAGTTCAAGTGCTACTCAATCATCTATTGAATCTTCTCAAATAAGCGAAAGTAGTTCTTTTATTGAATCTAGTTCAGAAATAGAAGTTTCTAGCGAAGAAGAATCTATCCCAGAAATAAGCGAAGAATCCGAAGTTTTTTCTTCTGAAATAGAGCTTTCTTCTGTTGAAGAATCTTCAGAAACTCAGGAAATTTCAGAAAGCGAGCTATCTGAAGAATCAGAATCAGCAGTTAGTGAATCAGAAGCTGAAGAATCATCTTTAGTTGAATCTTCTGAAGAAGAATCTTCTGAATCTATTTATAGTTCAGAGAGTGAATACATTTCTGAATGCGAAGAAGAATCAGAAATTGAAGAGAGCAGCGATGAAGAAGCTACAGTTATTACGATTGATAGAAATTGCATTCCTGAAACAAAACAAAGTCAATATCTCGATAACGTTGATTTTACAGATGTAAGTGAAGAATATAATTTCCACGGAGATAGAATTCAAAGAGGAACAGGAGATTTTGATGGATATATCCAATTCTCTTCTGCAAGTAAAGGAGCTGGTTATTTATATAATAAGGATAGAATAAAAGGAAGTGTAGAGCTTAGATTCCTTCATATGGATAATCATCAGGGCGCTTCTGTTACTGGAATTCCAACTGTTTATGTTGGAGAAGAAATGAATCCTTCTACAGAAATTGAATTAGAAAGCAAATATACATCAGGTTTAGATTATTACTATTTTAGCTTTGATGGATTCTTTAAACTTACAACAAAAAGCAATTATAAAATGGAGTTAGAATACTTAAAAATAACTCTAGTAGACTAATGAAAGAAAAAGATCCGTTTTTAAAGAATATAAAGATAGATTCTTTTCCAACTTCTTTTGATGATTCTCCTAACTTTAAAAAAGGTTATGAGATTTTTACTAGTGGCGGAGTTAACTTTATTGAGCAAGTTCGTCCTGGGTTTTATAAAGGGGAAACCGAAGTTGATAATAAAACATATTTCACACATATAAAGATAGATTCTTTTGGCAAAATAGAATCAAAATGCGACAACAAAAAATGCAATGATTTTCCTGGAATTTGCATACACGGGTGTGCTATTTTGTTTGAAATCATTAAAGAATATGGTTATTCAAATGATGTTGAGGATAGTGGATTTTTTGCCGATGATTATTTATAAGCGTACGGCGTTGAATTAGTCACAGCAGAAGTATTATTTGTAAAGTAAGTCTTCATAATATTCTTAAAGGTATCGGTTCCGCTGATTGTTAAAGTATTTTTGTTTTTAGTACTATTAGTCGGTTTATAGTAAGTTGCTTTGTAGCTAGTGTTATCGTAGCAGTTTTTATATGTTCCTGTTTCTAAATTCTTGATTGTTATACTAAATGTGACACCCAAGATAGAGACAATACTCATGGATTCTGTTGTAGCAAGAGAGTAAAGAACACGTTTTCCATTGCTTAAAGCTTTTGTTCCTAATTTTGCGTTTAACGTGGATAGAGCGCTTGAGTGAGCTAAAGCATCGACTCCTAACCCAATATTCCATGATTTATCAGAAGAATTATAAGTAAATGATGTGATCATATCTTCGCCATGTAGAGAAGATGGAGAAGCCTCATCTAAACTCATTGCATCGTATGTTTTATTATTAAATCCAAGCATGAATTTAAGTAACCACTGTAATAAATTATCCTTAAAGTGGGCTGAAGTCATCTTTTCTGTATATGTACGATAGTTATGGTAATTTAAAACAAGCATTCTCATCGTCGTGTAATAGTCAACCCGTTGTAAAATAACTTTATCTGTATCTGAATTTCCGGTGAAATGAGCAAAAATAGAAGAGTAGTGCTTCATAGTTGAGTGATTATCATCAAAGTTTCCATAGCCAAGAAGATATACACAGTCTACATCAATTAATCCATATAAGTAGATTTCACTTCCTTTAAGCCATAAATAGAAATCTAATCTAATATTGAAGTTACCGAATATTGAAGCACTTAAAGTAGCAGATCCGTTAATATGATAAGTAGAGAAATCTGCTGTATCTAAACCTAGATAGAAAGTATCTAGGGCGTATTGTCCAAGTTGCTTAAATGAAGAGTAATCTGAGAAGTTAGACTTTGATTGCCCTGCAAAATTCATCTGAATTTGTTCATTTTCACCTAAAACTTTGGTTACGTCTAGCTCTAAATAGATGTGCTTTTTATTACTTCCATCACTATCTCCGCCTGTAGCAAGAGAGATAATTAAAGATTTAATTCCAGCAGTAGATAATTTAGTTTGATCGCTAGACTCAGGATCATAAGAAGAATCAAAACCAATTTTAACAGTAATATAGCCATCGCTTCCTGCAACCCAAGGTTCAATTAAAATAGTATCAACGTTATTGGATCCAATTTGAATTGAATGAATCATAGGTCTAGTTAATAGTGTGGCGTATTGTCTATCTAAAATTTCACTTAAAAGTGAATTAGAGTTAGATAAAAGGGAGAAAAGTCTATTAAGTCTTCCATCATCTTGATCTTGGAAACTTCTTACTACATCAAGGATTCCATTTAATGAGTGGATAGAGAATCTACCTTTCATAGCGCTCTTATGTGGTTCTGTTCTAGTTTTGCCGTCAGAATCCGTATAAGTGTAGCCGCTATCATATCCGCTAGCAGATTTAGATTTTAGAGTGGTATTTACGTTCTTTGAATTATATTCAAAAAGCATGTTATTGAAGTTAGCGGTATTTTCATCATCAGTTTCTCCTTCAACTTCATCACCTTCAATATCAATTTTTAATGTATGATCGTTACGATATTCTTCTTTTCTATCGGTAAATACAACGGATCCTGCTCCTTTTTTAGCTAAAAGGTCAAAGGCAAAATTACCATTAAAGGTAAATCCTTGAAGAGTTTTATTATTGTATTTTGGCTCTGTAATATTAGAGAAAGCTTGAGAAGTTCCTACATCGTTAAGTTTATCTTTTAAAATGTAGCCTCTTAAAGTAAAGCTTGCTCTAGTGGATTTAGTTAAAAGTCTAAGCTGATCGCTAACTCCTTCTAAATGAGACATTTCTACATAAGAAGAAACATCGTAATTGTTTTGAACTTTGTTATAAGGAACAACTTTAATTTCTCCTCTAATTCCTAAAGTGGCTTTTTCTGAAGAGCCATGTAAAGCAACTCCGTCAGGGAAAGTGATGACTACCAGTGGTCCAGATTCGCTTACATCTTTAAGTTCAATAACTACGCTTCCTTCCAGTCCGGCATTAGCTAGGCTTAATTCTACTTTTAGATAGTTATTTCCATTAACTAAAGTAGTCACCATATCGAGAATATCGTGATATTTTCCTTCTTTCATATTGGTTACTAAAGAAGAATCAGTTATAGCTTCAATTCCTTTAAATACATAGTCAGCTAAAGAAATTAAATCGGAAAGATTTTCGTTGTGAATATTTTCATCATCTAAGATTGCAGAAAGGTTTTCAAATATGGCATCTACGACAGTTTTAGAAGTTTTAACTTGAGCAATATCGTTATAGTTAATTAAATATTCGTTATTTGCATCATTAGCTTCTGCTGATGATTTATCGTAGAAAAGATTAAGGAATTGCGAGTATTTTAGGTTATTTGAGCCATCAAATGACTTTAAAGTAGCTAGTGCGCCTAAGTCATCAATGTTATTTGAAGATAGATTAATTGATGAATTTAAAGTTACATTTACTGTTTCATCTACGGCTGGGTGATTTGTTTTATCTGGATCAGTAATTGCTGCCTCTTTATGAATGAAATTTATGTCAGCTTCAACGTTAAATTTCTTTAAATTGATGTATTTTGCAATTTTCTTAAATAGAGCAGTGGAATCCGTGATATCTCTATAATTTGCTGCATCTTCAACTACAAAAGATGGAAGAGTGTTAGCAGAAGTGATAGAAGCTTGAAGTTTTAACTTTAAGTTATCTTTTAAGGTACATTCATCTTGAATCCCATTATTTATTGCTGGGAAATCAACTCTAGAAAGTGAATAGTCATTTTCAGTTAAGAAGCCAATTGTGTAAGTATTATCGTTGTTTTCTATTTCCATGCTGAAATAAGGCTTTCCTCCGATTCTTGTTTCTACAATTGAGTCAAAAGAAGCAAAAAGCTTAGAAGTATTAAATACTGAAGTGGATTCTTCTTCTAGTTCAGAAGAAACAGAAACAGGATCTTCTATATCGCTAGATTGAGTTAAAGTTTCAAGTATATCGTGGATAAAGGAATCTAAATTTCCATATTCAAACCAATAAACTCCTCCTGTAACAGGGTCAATTGATTGGTTATTTATTGTTGTATCTGCGGATTCTAAGCTGGCTTTATAAGCAAAATCATATTTATCTTGGTTATTTTCGATGTTTGCGATTCTAAAGTAGAGTTCGTCATCAGATAAAGTTAAAGCTAGTTCTCTAGAAATTCCGTTATAAGAAATTGGTGCATCTAAACAAACTTTCAAATCATGGACGGAGAATCCATCTAAGCAAAGAACACCTGTAGTTCCTTGGAAATCGATAACATTCTCTCCTGTTTTTGAGGAATCGCTAGAAGTAAATGAAAGAGTTCCATAATCTATATCGAATCTAAGTCCGCCATTAGTGATGTTAACTAGGCTACTAATAAATTTCGTTCTGCTTTGTAAAGTGTCTGGAACATCAGCAAACTTATCAGTGTCATATTCATTGTTAAGATTTTGATTTGTAATTTCTGGATTATTAGCTTCGTTTATG
Organism: Bacilli bacterium; assembly: GCA_034185265.1. Taxonomy (GTDB): domain Bacteria; phylum Bacillota_I; class Bacilli_A; order RFN20; family CAG-826; genus Alloenteromonas. The sequence continues at coordinate 27,523 of JAXFZD010000021.1, forward strand.
TCTGGTTTAACCGAGCAAGAAAAAAGCATTGCTGAAATTAGTGCCAAAAGCACTAATCCTTGTGAATGAATTTTTTTCTTAAATAAGTTTCTCATATCAAAACCCGGTTAATTATTTCATAATTAATAAAGAATGTATTCTATTTCAATCTAACAAGATTAAAGAAAACTATTCTCTAAACAAGAGAATAGTCTATTTTTAAAAAAGAGGCGACCCGTATATGCGTTTTTATCTTTTGAAGTGATAATTTTTCGCAAGAATTAATATGACTTGTAGAGGAGCTCCTACTGCCATCAGGAACCAAACATTCTCTGGTGGATCGACAAAATATGCCATTTGGAAACCAAAACAAATTAAGAAAGTCCAAACAAAGGCAGATAAAAGTACTATTACGGCAATCTTATTGTGATACATAATGTGTGTTAAGAATGCGGCAACTAAACAGCAAACAGGAACTACCCAGAAGAAGATATTCCACATTAATCTATTTTCATTTGGCTTGAAATAGTAGTCTGAAAAGAAGACACAGAACGCAACTAAAAGGATGAACATCATACTCATAGCAAGTACAACTGCCTTGTTAGTATTACTTCTTGCCATGTCTCTTTTATCTACTTCTACAACTTTAACAATATCTTCCTGAGTTTGTTCTTTAACTAGATAATCGATTGTAACATCGTAATATAAAGCAAAATCTTTTAGGACATCTACAGCAGGGATAGCATAGCCTAATTCCCATTTAGAAATAGATTTATCTGAATAATTGATTTCTCTTGCTAAATCTTGTTGAGTTAATCCTTTTGCTTTTCTTAAAGAGGCAAGGTTTTTACCGATAATTTGAGCTAGATTTTCATTTTCCATGGAGACATTTTAATACTATTGTTTTTCTTTAGAAAGAAAAAAGTTGGACCAACATAGTCAATCCAACTTAATTTATTTTGATTAAGAATTAGAGAGCGTAAGCTCCAAATCCAACGTAGAGGTTGTAATCGTTGTTGAGGATGGAGTTAGCGGTGTAGTTCTTATAACCTACGAATCCGCAACCAGCTTTTTCATCTTCTTCGGTCCAAGAATCTGTGTATCCATTGATCTTATCAACATTCTTAAGGCCTAAGGAAATGTTAACAGCAGCAAGCTTAATTCCATGTCCTTGATCAGAATTTCCTAATTTAACATTAGCGCCAATATCGAGTTTGGAGATAGTGGAGAAGGTGTCTCCTTTTAATCCTGATAAACCGATATGGACTGTGTCAAGAAGGTATTCCATATGGAGTAACTTACCTAAATTCACTGACAAATCCCACTTGGATTCACCGATTTCGTTTTCTTGGAGGTTTTCTTCTCCATCAACGAAGGTGTAGGAGAGCTCACAGTCTTCTAAGTGTAAAGCTTCTTTAGCAAATGGATTCCAACCAGATTTTTCTTCTGCTTGTTCTTCAACAGGTTCTGCAACTGGTTCAGCTGGTTCAGCTTCTTCTTCAGTAGCGAAGTATCTAGTATCGACACCAACCATGTATTGTAATAAGTATTCAAGAGGATGTTCACCGAATTCGGCGCCAGTTAAAGTGAGAGTATCTCTAACGTCTCTAACTTTTCCGTAGTCAGATTCTCTTGTGAGGAATAATTCTCCACCTTCTTCAGTGTTAGATGGAACAAGAATTTCTTCTTCATTTTGTCCATTCATTGTAGTGACAACGCTATGAGCATCGTAATAAGCATGGACATCATGATTTCCTTCTTCTTCAAGTGCTCTAAAGTAGATATCTGAATCTGGAGCATTGAGGCCTTTAATGGCTGGAAGAAGCATAGAAGCATGTAATTTAGTGGATGAAGAACCAATGTTTGTCTTTAAGGAAGCATTGATTAAGTCAATTTCGTGTTGGAATAAAGTGACAGAAGCATTTAATCCAAAGTCAAATGTAGTTGGAGTAGCAGAGTTATTTTCGCCCATCATTAATCCATTGGCGGCATAAGACATTAATCTATCAACACCTTTAATTTCCTTCATTCCTTCTGTATCTAAAGAAACGAATGTTTCATTTGGATCAAGTTCGTTTAAGTTAATCTTTAAATCAACTTCAAGAGGTTTAGCGGATTCTTTAGAAGCATTAGCAATATTAACGCCAATGTAAGCAAGTCCGTTTCCGTTGTAAGTATTTTCTACTTCACTATTATCATTTAAATATGTATTAGTGTTTTCTTCGTCGATAGCTTTGGCTGGCTTATCGGTTTGATAACCTAAAGAGACAATGATATCAGAAGAAGTACCAAATACTTGTTTATTGAGTCTGAATGAAGATTCTTCGTCACCAATAGAGGCTTCGAGGAGTAATTGATTTTCGAATAATCTAAATAAATAAGGATCATCTTGAACTTCGCTTTCACCAAGTCCACCAAGTAAGTTACCTAATGATGGTTCAAGGATAGCCCATGTGAACTTACCAAAGAAGGAAACTCTATCTTTGAATTCTTGTTGAGTTAAAACATCTTTAACTTCGGTAAATACGCTAGAGAATGAAGAGTAGTCAAGTTTAGCAGCAATACCGTTTTGATTGACTGGGTTTGTAGCAACTTTTCCATCTTCTCTATAAAGTTTAGAATCTTCTAAATCTGTTGGATTTTCGTGCAATTCCCCGTTATTTGTATCGTATTTGAAAGCAACATATTGATTTCTATCAACTATTTCGTTTTCTTCATCGACTGTCTTTTCGTTGACGACATCGAAAGCCACATTATGTTTTTGAGCATAGTTTTCAGCAATGTGGTCGATAGAAAGAGCAGCTCTTCCTTTACCTTCATTTTTAGCCCAGGTAAATGCAGCTTCACCTTCAATCTTAACTCCAGTGGTTTCTTGTTCATATTCATCTTTATTCATGATAGAACCTTCGATTCCAATAGAGACAGCTTCGTCATCAACTATTTCTTTAACTTGATCATAGATGCCTAAGATGTGATTCATAGAATCATAGGAAGCAATTTCTTCTTCAGTTAAGAAGACTTTATCGCTTTGTCCTAATTCATTAATTAAGATAGAACCATCGAGTTGGACTAAGTCAAATCTAACTCCTCTGAAGTTAAGTCCGACTAAACCTTTAGAATCGCTTCTTGCATCAATAGCAAGTTCGATTTCTCCAGGAAGACCTAAGTAATTTAAATCTAAGACAATGTGTAAATAGTTATCATCGTTTTGAATAGTTTTGATTAAATCTAATGCAGATCCGAAAGTCATTTGTTTGACATCTTGAATAAATGGAGAGTCAATGATGTTCTTTACGGCATCTTTAATATCGCTGACTAAAATAAAGTTTTTAGCAACAATTTCAATAACTTTCTTAGCTGTATCTAAGAGTTTATCTGTATCAATTGTGGATTCAGAAGTAGTGGATTCTTCTTCAGAACTTGAACTGATGAGATTTTTAATTCTTGCATATAATTCATCAATAGTTAATTTGTTGGTTTTTGCTTTTAAAACATCATTAATGTTAATGAATGCACCAGTAGAAGCAGCAAATTCTTTAGATTCGTTAACAGTTTGGAATCTTCTATCATAGTTGACTCCTAAAGCAGCTCTTGAAACTAAATCATTTAAATCTTCATCTTGATATTTACTTTCAAATTCAAGACCTAATCCTAAACCTTCAAGAGAATATTTCTTTCCAAATTTAGCATTAACATTTAAGTCTAAGGTAGCAGTTTCTTGTGGGACATAAGCAACTGTATCGCCATGGAAAGAAGTTCTCTTATAATGAGTTAATAAGAGACCTTTCTTATCTTCATCACCTTCAGTATGCAATGTTTTTAATGCAAAAGAAGGGGATTTTGCAAGCTTTGCGATTCTTTCCCATAAATCCATAGAGTCTTCAAGAGCTCTATAAGAATCTTTATCAGCAGGAGCCATGATTAAGTTGTTATTGGAACTTGAGATGTTGCTAACATCAGCAGATAAAGCAATTTTAGCAACTGTTTTTGTATCAGCTCCTTCACCTTTTGTAATAACTAAAGGATCAACTTCAGCTGCACCAGTTGGATTTGCTGGAAGATCAATTTTAGTTAAGTTATAAGAAGTATCTGTTCCTAAACCAACGGATAAATCAAGGCTTCCTAATTCAAGATTTAATGTGAAATAGTGGCCTGTGTCGGTGTTAGTTTCAACCATGTGATTAAGAGAATCTAACATTCCATCGAGATCTAATCCTGAAGATTCAGTATCAGATTCTTCTTCGGAAGATTCTTCGCTGCTTCCATTAATTAAATCAAATAAGGAAGGAATAGTAATATCCATACCATTTCCATCTTCATTAGAATTTAAAATTGTAAGGATTGTATCGATAATTTCGTCAAGAGAACCAAATTCATAGATTTGTTTACCACCAGTGATTTCATCGTAAACACTAACGAATTCTTGAGCGGTTTCATCCCAAACAAGCATTTCCTTCTCTTTAATAGAAGTTTTGTATTTTAAATCCCAGACTTGTTCTGCTTCAGCAGTGTCTTTAATAGGATTAGTTAAGCCAATGTAAGCCTCATCATCAACTAATGTGACTTTAAGATTTCTTTCGTGTGCATAACCTGTTGTTGGGTTATATTTTAAGTTTGCATCTAAATCAAGATTAATGGAGTGAATAATCTTCATATCGGTAGAGGATAAGTTTCCAATTTGTAACTTTAAGTCAATTCCCCCGTTAGTTCCGTTAGTAATTGTATTCATTCCTTCACCTTTACCTGGAATTTCAACTTTAAATGTGTGAACGTTAAGATTTAATCCGCCAACGATTCCTTCTTGTAAGTTATTTACTAATCTTGCAGAACCTGAAAGAGTTGGGGTAGAAGGAACATAATTTTCTTCTTCATCTTCTTCGTTAACTACAGCTGGAAGACTATCTTGAGGTAAACCAAAATAAACTCCTGCGGCAGTTACACCAAATAAAGCTACAAACAATCCAGTTTTAGCTAAGGTTTTCTTCAATTTATTGTGTTTTTTCTCGGTATTGCTATTTTTCATAATTTAAACCTCCAATTATTTAAAATATTCTGAGTAAGCAATCGTTTCATTTAAGCTCGGAATTTTGTAAGCTTCCGAATCAGTAGAATATGTGTAATATTTTGTACTAAGTGATGCTGTCATCTTGGCTCCTATGCCAGCCGCTTGCTCAGCAAAATATGACTCATATACCACCGAATCTACGAAATTTAGATCAAAATCGAGATTAAATGTAAGATGGCAATAGTAGAAACTTGGTAATGAGGCAAGTCCTGAAATAGATTTCATCTGTAATCTATAGGTAGAGACGCCTTTGTCATCACCGGGATTAAGCTCAATTTCAACTTGATAACCTTTTGAAGTTTTTGAAGCTGATGTAACTCCTCTTCCTGAAAGGTTGTTACTCTTCAAACAAGTTTTTTTAGAAATTATGTAGGAAGATGGTGTAGAAACGTTTCTTCCCATAAGTTCTTTGTAACTTTTTGCATCATAGGTCTTAGGGGTGACTGCAGAATAATTTGCTGAACCTCCCCAGTAAGTTGTGGTGGTATCACCTTCTTGATACATACGATCATAGAGGTTGATTAAGCCAGTAGAGATTGATTCCTCAAAGTATTTGTCGTTATTCTTTGCAAATGATGCGTAGATTGCTTGGTTAGCAATAGATGCATTAGTGTAACCAACTCCTACTGAGAAATAATTTCTAGAGGAAGTGAACTTTTCCATGGCAACATCAATCATTTCCCATGGTCTAAGTTGTTCGTGAAGATTGCTAGCGTTTTTGACACTGTTGTATTTAGCCATTACTTCATCAATGTCATCAACAAGTTCATTTCTATCAACAACGACATTTGAACCCTTAACAACTTTGAAGAAATTGGCTGCAACAATACCAACGCCAACGCCAAAACCAATAACGACAGCACCGATAATGCAATCTTTTATGATTACACGCTTCTTGCTGCGTTTTGATTTGTCAACACTTCTTCTTCCAAAATTATCTGGCATTTTTCCCGCTCCCTTGAGCGGTAACATTTTAAAAGAATCATTGTCAATGTCACTCTATTAGCGTGTATCCGCACGTTAGAAAGCCATTCTCTAATTTAGAGAATTTAATTTATTCGATAGTTACTGAACTTTTTAGGTATTAAATTAACAACTATCATTTCAGTAGAATTTATGAAAACGCTTACAAAGAATTGACTTTCGCACAAAAAAAGAATCTGAAGAAGAAATAATACAAGCTTTTTGATTGACAAATCTATCGACTAAAAATCACCTTATCCTTATATATATAAATATACAAAGCATTTTTTAGGGATTTTAAAATGACAAAAAACAAGTTATAATATGTGCGTTAAAGTGGCTATATGTTTAAATTAAAGGATTACGTGTTTCATACGCACTGTGGTGTATGTTTAGTCACCGATATTGCTCCTCTTCCAGGAGATAATAGCGGAAACCTTTACTACGTCCTTAGGCCTTTATACGGCGATGATAAAGGAAATATAGTCAGAGTTTTAGTCAAAAACAGTTCTTCTTTAAGAGAACCATATACAAAAAAAGATATCTTAAAAATGATCGAAAGCTGGCCTTCTATTAAACAAGATTTATATATTGTTGATTCAAAAAGAAGAAAAACGTGCTACGAATCTGTTCTTTCTACAGGAAATGTAAATGAGATGGGGCCTCTTATTTATGGGGCAAAGCAACGTAAAGCAAAGGATGGCCATCTTAATGCTATGGATGCAATGTTTGTTTCTAGAGCGGAACCAATCCTTTATGGAAGTGTTGCGCTTGCTCTTAAGCTTAAATTCGAAGACGTACCCGCTTATTTAGAAGAAAAACTAAGTTAAAAAAGCATAAAAAAACTCAGCAATTAATGAAGCTGAGATTTTTTAATGCTAATTAGTTATCTTTCTTTACTGTGCCGTAAAGACATAAGACAGCACCAATAAAGGAGAAAATTGCTGATAAAATTGGACCAGCTCCAAGATTTCCTAAACCTGGGCTTGTTGTAAGAGCATCAAGTCCGTAGGCTTTTGTAACAATTCCCTTGGTATTAAGGAATATAATTCCTGCTGCAACAAGTAAGCCAAATGTTAAGAAGAAAAGAACTCTAGAAATAAGTCCTGGCATAAATGAAGCAATCAATCCAAGTCCAATTGCAGAAACAATGAATGAGAATGCAACTATAAGTAGTGGAATTGCAGGTTGATGGAGAACACTAGCTCCAAACATAATTTGGAATGTGTTTCCTCTTTCTGGTTGTGAAAACCCATTGGCAAATAATACAAAAACAGCTACCATAGCCATTAAGGCTGCACCAATTCCAATTAATAAACGTACTTTATTCTTCATAATATAAACCTTCCGAGTAGATAATATACCCTAATCAAAGGTTATGAGCAATATTTTTAATATTTATATTAATTAAAAAAATTATTTGTGTAATAATAATAAAAGAAAATTATGAGAAAGAAGAATTTAATTTCATTATTATTCCTTACAGCGATGTTTTCCGCTACTTCTTGTACTCTTAAAACCCAAGGAGATGCAGAAGATTATTACGTTGTAAAGTTTTATACTGATTTCGAAGGAATTCAGTATGATAGCTCAACTTTAAATAATCCTGAAAAATATAAAGCTGCTAAATTTTTAGGAACTGGATACTTCTACAAGAAGAATTCAAATCTTTCTTCAGAACAGCAAGAAGAGGTTGCTGATGTTAGAATAAGCGATTTTTCTAATATTGACCGAAATGCTGATGCTTATGTTTCTGAAAGGAAAGAAACTAAAGCTTATAGATATAAATTTGATAAATTTGTAGGATTCTATGGCGATGGAACTCCTGTAGTTATGAATAATATAACCGGGAATTGCAACGTTTTTTCTCATTTTGAAGAAGTTACAAAGAATTATTTACTTAGAGTTTTCACTTCAGGTCAGCGTTTAATATTCACAGGAAATGTTGAATATGGAACTAAAGTCGGAGATAACTTAAGTGAAGAAGAAAAAACCGATTTACCAGTAGAACCAGATCATGATCCAGAAAAGACAAATGATGCTTACTACATGGTTTACCCATTTAAAGGCTATCAAGGAACTATAGCTGATGATAATGAAGAAGAAGTAAAAACTCCTTTATTAAGTAAAGAACAACTTTTAAATTGGACAGTTGAAGATAAGATCTCTTTCTATCCAGTTTTTGGAGATGAAGAGGATTCTAAAACTGCTGTTCCTTCTTACCATCCTTACTATAAAGATTACACAATCAATTATTATAAAACTAATGTCTTTACTCCTGAAAATCTTATTAAGAGTGAAGAATATGAATGGGGACAACCTTTATCTTCTAAGCCAGTTGATGCTCCAGCTTGCAGCGAACCAGTAGATGAATCATTTACTTGGGAATTTAAGAGTTGGGTAGGCGAATATAATGTTGAAGACGAAACTGATCCTAGAGTTGAAAAAGCTTTACGTACTGCTGGACTTGATGGTGAGCTAGTTCCTTTCTCTGAAGATTTTGTTAGATATCACTGCAACGTTTATCCTTTATATGAAAAGGTTAAGAAACAAGTTAAATTTACTTGCTACATTAACCCAGATTATACAGAAACTAAAGAAGTTAACTTAGATTATGGTCAAACTGACTATACTTTACCAAAAGTTTCTGATACTTCTTCAAAGTGTTTCACTGGAAGATGGAAATTATCTCCAACAGGCGAAGCAATGGAACAAAGCGAGCTTCCAGTTAATGAAGATTTAGCAATTTATGCTGAATTTGTCGATACAGATTTAGTCTTAGGAACAGGAGAAAAGCTAAGCTTTAGAAAAGAATGTTTCATTGATTATGATGCTAACTCTAATACAACATATGATAGAGGTTATGTTCTAGAAAGTGTTCCAGATACACTTCATTCATTAGATATTGCTTCTTTACAAGCTGGACTACCAGTTCCAATTAAAGCTATTAATTTAGAGGATGCAACTCATCTAACTTCTATTACTTTAGATGAAAATATTACCTGTATTTATGCTAATTCATTCCGCGGAATTAAAGCAACTTCATTAGATTTATCTAATGCAAGTCACTTAATTAAAATTGATGCTCTTGCGTTCTCTTATGCAGATGCTTTAACTTCTCTTACTCTTCCTGCTTCAATTAAAGGATTAGGAAAAGGCATAATTCAAGGATGCGAAGCTTTAACTACAATCAATTTGAAAATGTCAGAAGCCAACTATAATTCTTATAAGAGCAGTGGATTAATTTCCTCTAAGTGGAATTATGTTGATTCCGTACTTAAAGTTGATCCAGCATTTATTTAATTTATAAAATTAAAAACAATTTCAATTTTGTAATTGCTTTAGCTCGGTGACTAACCGAGTTTTTTTCTTGAGGAGAGCAAGTTCCAAAATAAAAATTACCCTCATCAGATTTAAATATAGGATCGTAACCAAAACCATTAGATCCATGAGGCTCTTCTAAAATGGTTCCAGGGCAAATTCCTTTAAAATAAAGGGGTTTTGCAATGGAATTTTGTAATAAACAAATAGTACAAACGAATTTTGCTCTGTTATTATTCTTCTTTTTTGTTTCTTTAATTATATAGGAAAAGCATTCTTCTCTACTTGGGAAAGAAGAGAGAAATCTAGCGGTGTTTAATCCAGGTTTATTACCTAATGCTTCAATTTCTATCCCTGAATCATCAGAAATAACTGGGAAAGGAACTAATTCAGCTAAAGCTTTCGCTTTCAGATATGAGTTTTCTTCGTAGTTTGCCCCAGTTTCATCAACCTCAACATTCAAATTCAAATCTGAAATTGAATATATTACATAGCCTAAAGGAGCCAAAATTTGGCGATATTCTTCTAGTTTATGAGCATTATTAGTGGCTAATACGATTTCTTTATTCATGTTTTTCCTTTAAAAAAAGTTCGATTTTATCGAACTAATTAATCAATCTGGAGCAGGTGACGAGAATCGAACTCGCATAATCAGCTTGGAAGGCTGATGTTCTACCACTGAACTACACCTGCGTGTCTGGCGGACCATACGAGATTCGAACTCGTGGTCTCTTCCGTGACAGGGAAGCATGTTAGGCCGCTACACCAATGGTCCGCGTGGCTTATATTAAATCACAATTTCAAGGACTTGAAAACACTTTTTTAATAAATATTAAAATTGTATTTTTTATCTTTATAAGCCTAAAAATTCGAGAACTTTAACTTTTGGTTGATATCCAAGAGCTTGATTAACTTTCTCTCCATTCTCAAAATAAATAAGAGTAGGGATGGAATAAATTCCATATAAAGAAGCAAGCTCGCCGTTTTCATCAACATTAACTTTTAATACTTTAAGTTCTGGATGTTCTTCAGCAATTTGTTCGATGATTGGAGCAAGCATTTTGCATGGTCCACACCAATCAGCATAGAAATCTACTAAGACTTTTCCTGCAGCAACTTCTTTTTTAAATTGTTCTAAACTTGTAATTTCCATTATTTTTCCTCCTATAAAGCAAATTCAAAGATCAGATATATTATAAATAAATGAAGTGGAAAATAAAGATAAGAGAATATTCTGAAGAACTTAGAATCATATCCTCTTTTTCCGTTATATAACATAATAGGTAATATTGCTAAAATCGCGTAAGATTGGAATCCACTTATATGTTTATAAGAATATGACATTCCGATTATATCTAATCTAGGACCGATCTCTGGATAATATTTAATAACATAGAATATGACATTAATCGTAAAGAAAAGTACACAAGAAACTATATTTATTAATCTGCTATATAAGATAGAATTAACCAAAGTTTCATCTGACATTCCTAGATCTTCGCTTTGTTTAGTAAGAAGGAATTTAGCGATTGGTCTAGCATAGAAGAACCCTAAAGTAATTAATAATCCATATATTCCATAAGAAGATCTAAACATTAATGGCAGCCAATAAATAGTTTTCGAATATAAAGATTCATAAGTTGATAACGCTGTCATTCCAATAGTAATGGCGGCAGGGATAAGAGCGAGAATCTTTAATTTATTTTTCCTAGTTAAGAAATATAGGACTAAACCATTTAAAACTAAGTCAGTAAAAGGATTTTGGAAATTTACATCAACTTTAGCAACTCCTTTTAGTCCATAAGTAGTAATAACTTGGAAAAGAGTAATTCCTAAATAAACTAAGAATAATCTAGCTAAATATTTTTCTTTATGTTTAGAATGGAACATTCCTTCTGCAAGCATTAAAGCAAATAGTGGAAAGGCAATTCTTCCAAATATACGGAAAATCTCTCCTGTAAAATATTGAGCTGAAGTAGTTGCGTAACGTTCAATTAGAAAAATACCAATATGATCTAAAGTCATCATTAAAATAGCGATGATTTTAAGTCCAAATGAAGATATGGAAAAACGTTGCTTTTCTACCATATTTGAATAGACGCCCTCGCTGTTTTAAAGAAATTAGCATTTATAAATAAAGGAATTCTTGTAACTTGAACTAGACCCGCTTGAGAACCAAGAATTTGGAAATAAGAGATAGCATTAATGGTTACATGAGCTAAGAAAGCTGCTCCAAATCCTCCAAAATCATAAGCCAAAGTTAAGACTAATCCTCCAAGAAGATATGAAGGCATTGAAATTATTTCGTTGAGAAGCTCTTCGCCTCTAATTCCAGAGAAAATTATGTCCCAATCGATGTGAATAGACATAAATACAAGCATTGAAGCAATATAGGCAATTGGCTTTCCAAATCTACTTGTGAAATTAAATAAGCCGACCCTGTATGTTAATTCTTCTACAAATGGAGCAAGTAAAACGACGACAAAAAACATCAAAGCAGGGTTCATTCTTATCATTTTTATGACTTCAAGTTGATTTTTTGAATCTCCAGAAGGGGGAGTTTGACCAATCGCGTTGAAAATACCTAAAACAATAGCATTATTTATTAAAGAACCAACAACATTAGCAACTAGAGCCCCAATTCCTACTAAAACAAAAATAGTTGCGAAGGATCTGCCAAATTGCTTTCTTTCCTTTAAAACTACAAGTGCCATAATGATTGCAGTGGCAAAGAAAGAGATAGAATTCGCTACAACCATATACTCAGTTGATTCAACATATAACTGCAAAGTCTCTTTTCCATAGTTAGAGATGTAGATCATTTGCATTATAAAAGCAACGATAATCCCGATTATAGATTTCCCTAATAAGCCTATAAAAAATAGAGCTAATTCTTTTGTATAAGAAATGTGAATTTGATGGTTAAATTGTGAATTTAAACGGGAATTTACGGAGATTTCACCACATTTTGGACATTTTGAAACCTTAGCGTCATAACCGCATCCACAGTGCTTACATCTTTGCTTTCCAAAGTACAAATTCATAGACCTGGCATAGTATAAACATTTTTTAAAATTAAAACTACTAAGAAACTTTCTTTTAATTTATAATTAAAAAAAGGAGTCTGTTATGGCGAAAATGAATTTGTTAGCTGATATGAGCGGTACTATTTCAATGGTTGAAACAATTTTGTTATGCGTAGGTATCGGTCTTATCGTAGTTTTAGTACTTTGTTTTTTAAGAGGATTACTTAGAGGTTGGAAATATGGAACCTATCGTTTAGTTTTCATTGGAATCTTGATTGCAATTGCAGTTTGTATCCTAGGTTCTGTTTCTCAAGCAATAGGAGAATTTAATATTAGCAACTTTGTTGGGAAAATATCTTTCAATTTAAATAATAAAACGGTTGTTGTGACTCCTCAAACCGTTTTCCAAACATTAAAAGATTTAATTTACGGTATAGCTGATGCATATAACGTTAAATCTAGTCCTGCAGAACTTCTAAATTATTCTTATGCTTTAGCATCCTCAACATTAAAGCTACTTACTTTAGCAGCAGAAATGTTAATTATTATCATTATTGGACAACTTCTTTGCCTTCTTTTCTGGCACGTTCTTTTCAAAAGAATCTTTATGCGTAAAGAAAGAGCTGCTAAGAAAGCTGCTAAATTGCAAAAGCAACAAATGGGAGTTGATGGTACAGTTCAAGGAACAGGGGAAGTTAAGAAATATAGAAAATTACGCTTAGTTTCTGCTTTTGAAGAATTTGTTTTAGCAACGGTTTGTGTATGCTTATTCTTAATGCCATTTACTGCAATCGCATCCGCAGTTAAAAATAATTTCAAAGTAAAAAATGAAGATCTTAATGGAAACGAGATCTTAATTAATGTCAATAATATGCTCAACGCATATGATAATTCGATTATGTCTAAGATTTTCTTCGATTGGACTAAAGGCGATGGAACTAAATCATTAGATATGAGCTTAATGGATTTCCTAGGAACTGGGGAATATGGGACTGTAAAAACTTCCTTGATTAATGAAGTTTCCAATATTGCTTCTGTTGGAGGAAAAGTTGTTAATTCTGGCCTTCTTAAATCCTTCAATCAATCTGGAGGAATTAAGTGGTACATGCTTTTAACTTGTTCAACCATTCCTGAAATTATTACTACAATCGCAAATGTTGATTTAGTTAAAATCGTTTTACCATTCGCGGTTAATATCGCAATGAATATGGAAGATGTTAAGAATGTTCTTGGCGAAGAAACAATTGCTTATTTAACTGATGAAAAGAATCAAATTAACTGGACAAACGAACTTAAAAACCTTTCTACTGTCTATCAAAATCTCCTTGATTCAGGCTTATTTAACTGTATTGTTGAGGAAGATGAATATCTCAAGATTCCTCGTTTTAATCTAAAACAGGTTTATGAATTAATTAGCTCTGATTCAACTAAAACTCAAATTCATAATCTAACTAATAATCTTAATGATTCAAAGGTTTTAAATAGAATCGTCACAGGTTTAACCTACACAATGTCTACCAAAGAAGAAGTAAACGACGATCCTGATGTAGTTACAGTTGGACTTTCTGATTTCTTACCTAAAGAAGGTGGAAATGTTTCTTATAACAAGATGACCAGCATGGATTGGTTTAGAGAATTAAGAATCGTTTATGATGGATTCTATGATTTAAACAAAGTTAATCCAACTCAAGTTAAGAAACTTTTTGATGACGTTCCTTCTTATTATGATCCTGAACAACCAGTTGATAGTAGTGAAGAAGAAGGCTACATCAAATTTGGACCAGTTAAAATTAAAACAAATTCATTAACTGATGTAGTTATCGATAACGTTTCCGGAATAACTGACATTCTTGTTGGTAAATTTAATAATACTGAACCTATTGTAGATGCTAAAGGTAATTCTACCCAAGGAAACTGTATGTTAGACTCTGACTTATTAGCTAACGGTATGCCTAAAATACTTGATGTTATCGAGAAAACCGTCAATGATTCTAGCGAAACAAAGATTAATTTAGATGACGCTAGAGCTGCATTAAATAGTGAAGATACCCCAACATTAAAGAAGAATTTCAAGAAAGAATATAAGCATGTTCTTGAAGTTTTAGGTGACTTTGCCGCAACTGATGATGGAAAAGCTTTCTTAAAAGATTTAGAAAATCATCCAGGATTATATTTTGATCCAACTGGAGCTCTTTATGATGTTAAAGAATCTTTAGTTGACTCCTTAATGGAAGGTATTCAAAATGTAGATAATTCTCTTATTTTAACCGGAATTATCCCAGCATTTGCTGATAATTTACTTACTTCTTTCAAAGAAAGTTTAACTGACCTTGGAATGAGTGAATTTAAATTCCCAAAACAAAATTTAGGAACCGAACTTTCTAAATTATTCTCAATTCTTAAATATTCTAAGAACGTAGTTTTAAATAGCTCTCAAATTAATTCTCTAGCTTCCGCAGGACATTTATTAACAAACTACTCAGATGAACTAATTCATTTAATCGACACAGTCGCTCAATCTAAGATTTTAAATCCAGAAAATGTTGAAGTTGGGGGAGTAACTTATGCTAAAAACTACAATTTAACGCAATTACTTAACAATATCTTCTCTAAACTTGGTGATGAAGAAGCAAAATTAACCGTTGATGAAGTTAACTCAGTTTCTAATTTATATAATCCAATTAACTATCGCGGAGAATATTTGCAACCTGTAAGTGAAACTAGTGCAGAATCTTCTCTTTTAGTCAACTTTATGAAGAGATTAGCGGATTCTCCATCATTCGATAGATTAGATAAGCTTTCCTTAGATACAACATCTTTAGGAACAAAAATTGAAATAATTTCTACCTTAAACTTAGAAGATATCTTTACTCCTGTAGATGATTCTTATTTCTTACCTAAGATTATGTCTTCAGTCTTAGATAAAGCTTTTGAAGAAGTTTTAGATCTAAAAAATTTAGGAATGACTGGACAAGTTTCATTTAAGAATATTGCTAAAGGTCATTGGCAAGCTGAAGGAAGATATTTCAATTCAATTATTTATGCCGCAAGTAACGGATTAGATTTAGCAAATCTTAACTTCCTAACTGTAGATTCTAATTTACTTAGTGAAGTTTTAGTTAACTTAGCAAGTAGCAATATATTCGTTCAAAATGGAGAATATGTCTTCCCTAAATTCCTCTATAACAAGTTAATTATGTCTATGGATAAAGATTATTTAGGTTATGTTTGCGATCCTTATGTAACTCAAGCTCAAATCGATCAAGCCTGTGCATCTTCTGCCACTATCGTAGATAAACAAGAACTTACTACAGGGCTTCAAGGAGATATTTTATCTTTATCTTCAAAATCTGATTGGCTAGGTGAAGGAAAAGAAATTGAAAGACTTACTCGCACATTAAATGGACTTAATGCTATTGGCGGTCCAGAAAAAATCGAGAAATTTAACTACGAATCTCTTCCTTTATTCTCTCAAGTCTTAAAAGATATCAACGAATGTAGATCTTTCGGCAGAGTCGTTTTATATAACGCATGTAAAACTGCTATTTCCGATGTTGATTTAAAACAAACAGTTGGTGATGAATCAATTATCGTCATGAGCGATGCTAATACAATTTATCTCTGGGAAGCGAGTAGAGAAGCAAGAACTCAAGAAATTAACGATATGGTCGATATTTTCTATAGACTATATGATCCTCATTACGGATTAATTCAATCTGAAAAAGGTTCTTCAACATTCTCTTTAGGTAATATTGATCCTGACTATTTACTAGAACCTCTTCTAAAAGGAATGAAAGCTTCTACTATCTTTGGAGTTAGAGGTCATGATGAACACGGAAAACAAAACGCCTATTCTATCTTTGAAGAGCTCATGATTGAATTCGTCGCTAGAGCTGGAGTTTATGCTGATGCAGGAAAAACTGCTCCATATTATGCTCCAATAAATCTTCAAACAAATAAGAGCATTTCTGAAATGGTTTTAGATGTTAGTGAAGCTAATGGATGGGAAGCAGAAATTGATTCAATTGTTAAATTAGTTAAAGATTTAAAGAGTTCCCCATTCTTAAATTCTAGCGGTGGAATTGACTTCTCCATGTTCTCTAAAAAAGATTTCTTCCAAGGAAATCCAGCTTATTTAGAAAGTGTTTCCACTTCCTTAAATTTAATCATGAACGATATTAATTCTTCTGAAGTTCTTTATAGATGCTTACCTTCTAAATTAGAAACTCCTATGAAACAAGTTGGCGATCCAGGAAGTGATTTACGTAATATCTTAGGTAAAGCTGACTTCTATTACACAACTAATGGAGAAAGTGATCCAGAAAAGATTGACTACGGCAAATTTTCAACTGAAGAAATCGATAATTTCATCAATTCTATATTTACTTTAGGTAAATTATCTAATGCTAACTTCACTAATCTTTCTACAATTGATTTTGAAACATTAACCGATGGCATTGCTTTAATGGGGCCAAGTGGAATCTTCAATAGTAAGAAAGATGGCGAAGGACTTACTTCATTTACAGCTATTATTAAAAGAGTCCTTAATATTGAAAAATTAGGTCAATATTTATACATGGAATCTTCACCTAAAGATGCATATCACATTTCTCAAGGTCACTATAATTCTTATGAAGGAAAAGTCCTTTACACAATTAATAACGTCTTTGGACAATATAAATATGATTCTGCAAAGTTAAAAACTCAAATTTATAAATATATTAACGGAAGAAATGATACAAGCTTATATTCTCTACTAAATAAGATCACTAATCCTAGAATTTCTTCAATTCTTGATAGTTCAACAACCGACTTACAAAATCTTTCCTACGAAGATTCTTATTACTTACTTAGCGCGTTAAATAACAACGAATTCTTCTACGATGCTGTTCCTAATTTACTCGCTAAACTTACAACTAATACAAGTTATAAAGTTGAGAACATCTTCTTAGATTCAGCGAACATTTTCTATCATTACGATCAAGCTAACAACAAATATGATGCTAAATTCGATGACAGTGAATTATCAATTGTTTTGATTATCTTTAATGAATTAAAGAGTGCACAAAGCGTTCTTAATACAATGGATTTAAATTCTATCGACTTAGATTTAATTCATAACTTACTCGTAGATATGTCTAACTCTGAAATCTTCCATGAAGCCGGAGCTTATAAAAATGGATCTGGCTATGGAGACTTTGTCTATAACGCTGTAACAGATAAAGTTGAAAAGACCAAGATGTCTATTTATGAACAATTCATGTTCAATTTATACAAGAAGAGTTCCTTAGGAAAACAAGATTATCAAGAAGGAATTGATTACGAATATTATTCAAAATACGGGGCTTCTGCGCAGTATTACAAATTATATGACTCAATTTCTAACTTTAACGGATCTTGGCTAAAAGAAGTTGATACTCTTATTGGTAAAGATTCTGAACCTACTTTAGGCTTCCTTTCTTACGCTAAATCTTTAGGCTTTGCTACAACCGGAAGTGTTAACTATAGCAACGAAACCTTATCTAAATTAAATCCAGATAACTTAATGATTTTATTTGGAAAATTAAATGATTTATCTATCACTTCTGACGCTGCAAGAAATACAATGGCTTCGCTTCTTACTAGTGATGGCGGATCTAATGGTATCGGTTTAAATAAATATTCTGCTTACGTTGACACAGCTGCTGGAAATATTACCAATTTTACTAATGTAACTAAAGACGATGTTCCAGTAAAAGTTAATTATATTTCTTCAATAACTGAATCTACTTATCAAATTAGATCTGTAGTTGGAAATTATGATTTAAGTGGACTTGTTAGTGTAAGTGAAAATGCTGGAGTTTATACATACGATTTACATAAATTAACCGATAAGTATGTAATAACTTTCGCAACTCAGTTAGATAGTGCTACAGTTTCTTACGATTCTTTATATTACTTACAAACTAAAGATGAAATGACAAATAAAGACATGATCGGACTACATGCCTTCTTACAATCTGCATGGCATGATAATGGTGATGGAACTGGTTCTTACTTCGAATTTAAGACCAATGCTGGTGGGCAATTTAACGATTATTTAAAAGATCATTCTGTCTCAGGAATCATTGAAATGCTTAGAATTTCTTCAATGTTTAGTAAGATTGAAGTTGAAGATGCTAGTGGAATCGTTAGAGGAAGATCAGTTACTTTAGGTTCATTAATGTCTTACGAATCTTCATTTAGTGGATCTAACAAAATTAAGATTAACATGACTGATTATTTCTCTATTTCTGTTGGAGATACTCATACTTCATTAGTTGAATTAGAACGTTCTCTTTCTGAAGTTAGCTCTCCTGCTCAATCAGAAGAACTTGGACATTGGATCGATAACCATATTCTT
This sequence comes from Bacilli bacterium, assembly GCA_034185265.1. Lineage (GTDB taxonomy): Bacteria > Bacillota_I > Bacilli_A > RFN20 > CAG-826 > Alloenteromonas. Next base: position 46,259 of record JAXFZD010000021.1, read on the forward strand.
GATGCTGGTTTAATGAGAACATATATCGACTTAATTGGTGATGAAGTCTTTGAATCAGCAATTTCCGATGCTCAAAAAGCTGTCATTTTCTACACAATGTCTACTCAATATTTATATGGAAATCTTGCAATAGATGCTAGTGCAAGAACAATGAGAGACGTAATTGCAGATCTTGTATATTCTGTTTCTATTGAAAATGAAAATAGATCGACATATAGATTTGCTAGAAATATTGTTGCTGGTGTTTATAAAGGATTATCTTCTGCCGCATTAAATTACATTAATTTACCAAATCAGGTTAGATCGTCCTTTGCTTATCCAACAACTTTAAGAATTAATGTTTTACCTGCTTCAGAAAGAACTATCTTTGTTGATGCTTATGGAACTATTAATGATGGTGTTTGTAATTACGATTTCGCAATGTTTGACAATGCTAATATGTGCAAATCCTTATCATATATAGTTAATTTCACTCATGAAGTATATGTTGGAGTTACTTCTGAAACTAAAGATACAATAACAAATATTTATGCTCCAGTTTTAGATGCTGTTGGACAAAATGCTTTCTTAGATCAATTCTATTTAGGCTACATGTACGATGCTCTTGTTAATAGGGGCAAGTATAAACTCGATCCAGGAACAATGAAATATACTGATCTTTACGATGTTGATAGAAGCAAAAACACTACTGAAACATTTGTAAACTACATCGATAGTTTGGTCCCGAATGTTTCATTTAGCTACGCATTAGTTGCTTCAGTTTTATAATAATCATTCATGGTTATTTATGCTTATCATAAAGAAAAAATAGAAGTGCTGTCTTCAATCTTTATTTGCGTAGGATTTCCTCTACTTAAGGAAGAAGACTTCGCTTCTATTTATAAGCAAATCAAGGAAGAATATCCTAAAGCTGCCCATTATCCATACGCTTTTATTGTAAATAATTACATTAAATCAAGTGATGATGGAGAACCTTCTAACGCAGCGAGTAAGAACCTAGTTCTTCTACTTAAAGAAAAAGGGTTCAACTATTCCGGATTAATTATTATTCGTTACTTTGGAGGAACTAAGCTTGGTCTTCCTAGACTTAGAAGAACATTCCTAGATGTAGCTAAACTTACTCTAGATAACGCTCCTAAAGGAGAAATAAAGAAGCTAAATTATTATTCCTTAAGTTTATCTTATTCGGAATTTGATTACCTTAAACGCATCGCGAATAAATATGAAGTTGAGATCTTAAATAGCTTATTTGAAGTTGACGTTAAAGTAGAAATTAAAACTGTTTTAGATAAACAAAAGATTATCGATATATTTAAACTTAGTGAACAGAATATCTTAAAAAGTGAAGAAAAAGAGGAGGTTGTTAAGTTATGATTCCTAGTGATGAATACGCTTCTAGACGTAAATTACTTTTTTCTAAAATGAAGGATAATTCAGCCTGTATTCTTTTTTCTGGCCAAGAAATAACTAAATCTGCTTCAAGCAAATATCCATTCTTTGTAAATCGAAATTTCTATTATTTAACGGGGATTTGCCGGGATAATTGCATTTTATTGCTTATTAAAAGTGCTTCAGAATTAAAAGAATTTCTCTTTATAGAAGAGGATAACGAAGCTAAAGAAAAGTTTACTGGAAAAAGATTATCTTTTGAAAAAGCCGAGATTCTTAGTGGGATTCAAAACTGTTTATTGATCTCTTCTTTCAACTCTAGAATTAACTTTTATCTTTCTCCAACTAACTTAGTTGATGCTCTAGATACTTTATATTTAGATGACTATGAAAATGTAGATTTAAAGATATTTGATAATATGTATCTTAAAGATTATTCAGCGACCATCTTTAACGAATATCCTAACGTAGAAATAGTTGACATCCACGATACTTTAGCTGCTTTAAGAAATATTAAATCTAACTTAGAAGTCAATGAAATCAAAGAAGCTGTAAGAAGAAATATTATTTCTATGCAAGCTACAATGAAAGAAATTAGACCTAATCAGAAACTTTATGAATTAGGTATTAAATACATAAATTCTTCTCTAGAAAACAATGAATATGAGGATTTTCCAGTTGATCCTGTTTTAGCTATAAATAAAGATGCGTGTATTTTAAAAAATAGAAATTATGCAGAAAGATTAGGAAATGGAGATCTAGTTTTACTTGAAGGATGCGCTACTTCTAATTTATATAATTCACGTTTATGTAGGGTTTATCCTAGCGGAGGAACTTTCGATAACGTGCAAAAGAAGATCTATAGAATCGTTTTAATGTGTGAGAACGTCTTGATTAATAGCTTGAATTTAGGGGTACCGTTAAGTGAAATTCAAGCAATTGGTTATCAATTTTTAGCTAGAGAATGTCAAAAAGAAGGCTTAATTAATAAACCAGAAGACATAAAAAAGCATATTTATCATAACTTGATTCAAAATGTTGGTTTAGATATTCCTGATTTAGGTAATAAAAACCAAGTTATTGAAAAAGGAAATATTCTTTCTATTTCTCCAGGTCTATATTTCCCATCATTAAATATAGGAATTAGGTTATCTGATATGGTTTATGTTAATGGGAAGGGAAATGAGATTTTATCTAATTCTTTAATAAAAGAAATCGATGAAATAGAGCAATTCTATAGAGGAAACTAGGATGAAAACTTACATTTTATCTATCGATCAAGGAACAACTTCAACTAGAGCTGTATTAATTAATAAGCAAGGAAATGTTTGCTTTCAAGCAAGTAGACCTATTGAATGTCTTTATCCTAAACCTGGCTGGGTAGAACAAGATCCTGATAGAATTTGGATAAGTGTTATAGATGTTATAAATGAAGTTTTAGTAGTCTCTGGGGCTAGTTTTGAAGATATTATTTCTATAGGAATTACCAATCAAAGAGAAACTTCTATTGTTTGGGATAAAAAGACCGGTAAGGCTGTTTATAATGCAATTGTTTGGCAATCTAAACAAACTCAATCTTTATGTGATTCTAAGTTAGACAAAATGGAATTTATCCAAAATAAAACGGGTTTACGTATGAATTCGTATTTTTCGGCATCAAAAATTAGATATATTTTGGACCATATTGTTAAAGGACAAGAAAGAGCTGAAAAAGGTGAACTTTTATTTGGAACGGTTGATACATGGATAATTTATAAGATGACAAAGGGCAAAAATCATCTAACCGACTATAGTAATGCTTCTAGAACGCTCTTATTTAATATATTTGATTTAAAATGGGATGATGAATTATTAGCTTTATGGAATATTCCTAAAGCTATGTTACCTAAAGTTCAGAATAATAGTGCTGACTATGGAATAGCTGAATTCTTTAGCAATAATGTGCATATTAATGGCGTTGCTGGGGACCAACAAGCAGCTTTATTTGGACAATGCTGTTTTAATAAAGGTGACTCTAAGAATACTTATGGAACAGGATGCTTCATGTTGATGAATGTTGGAGATAAGCCTCTTATTTCTAAAGGAGGATTATTAACGACTATTGCCTGGAGAGAAAATGATAAAGTTACTTATGCTCTAGAAGGTTCGGTTTTTATTGGCGGGGCAATAGTTCAGTGGCTTAGAGACCAGACTAAATGGTTTGAAAACTCTGCAAATTCCGAGTATTTTTGTAAAAAAGTTCCTGATACTGGAGGAATTTATTTTGTTCCAGCTTTTGTTGGACTAGGAACTCCATGGTGGGATGATGATGCTAGAGGAGCTATATTTGGGATGACTAGAGGAACCAATGCTCATCATATTGCTAGAGCTGGCTTATTCTCTATTGCATATCAATCTAAAGACGTAATTGAACTTATGAAAAATGAAGCTAAATTAGAACTTTCTTCATTAAGAGTCGATGGAGGAGCTTCTCATAATAACTTATTAATGCAGTTCCAGTCAGACATTCTTCAATGCAAAGTTGTTTTACCAAAAAGTTTAGAAACTACAGCTCTAGGAGCAGCTTATTTCGCTGGATTAGATGTAGGATTTTGGAAAGATAAAGAAGAAATTAAGAAGAATCAAAAAATTTCCCAAACATTTAAACCTGCTATGGGAAAAGAAGAAGCTAACAAATTATATAAAGGATGGCTTTGTGCTGTTAAATCCACAAGAGAATTTAAACCTGAAAATTAATTTGAATCCAAGAACCATTTTTCGATTCGTCGACATAAAGGGTAGCAAACAATCGTTAAAACAACGGTTGTTATTAAGCTTGTAACGAATCTTAATATTGTTGAAATCCAGGTAATTGCGGCATCATATTCAAATATAAGTCCGTCAATATAGGTGGCTAAAGTGTTAGCGCCAGTAACAACAAGTCCAGCTACAATCGAAGTAATTCCAAAAATTACCTTATGATTAGATAGTCTATCATTTTTCTTAAAGAAAATTTGAGAGACGATTCCAATTACAACAGCCCTAAGAATTGGTGGAATCATCCACATTGGGGTAGTTATTGAAATTCCATACTGGAATACTTGCATTAAGAAAGATCCTAAAGTTGCAACAGCAAGTCCATCGATTAGGCCGAAGCTAGCAGCAACAAAAATAACTGGAAGTCCAGAGAAAGCGATTTTTCCATTTATTCCTGGTAAAGGAATTGAAATATAAGAAAGCACTATATAAAGTGCTGTAAGCATTCCATAGAGTGTTATTCTATGCGTAATTGATAGTTTTCCCAAAAGAAGTCCTCCTTCGGGAGGTTAAACAAGTTAAGCGGCTGCGATAAATGACCGCAGAATTTCTTCTTTCGTCCTAAGGCAACCTCCCATCCTTAGGCACTTGACGTCATTTACCTACTCTTAATTTGGCTTCTGTATCTTACAACTTTTATTATTTTCTTCAAGAAAATATAAAAAATATAAATTAAATTATTGTAATAAAAATCGAGTTTTTTAAATTTTAAGCGGGTTTTACCGTGTTTTTGTTTCAATTATGGCTTTGAAACAACTCATTTCATTAACAAATCCTTGGACTTTGATATCGTTATCTATATTGCCTTTTAAAACAATTTCTTCGTTTTCTTTAATCTCTTTATCATAATTTATTAAGATGCGCGTTATTTCGTGGGTTGAATAAAAAGAAGAATCCTTAAGATTTAAAATTGTTTCAATATATCTTGTATTGTTTAAATGTCCGTTTAAATCAATTTCAGAAAACTTGACTTTATGAACTCCTAATATGTGATCATCATCGATAACGACTTTTCCAGGTCTAGGAAGTTCTCCTTCTTTTGAAATTCCATCTTTTCCAATTATTGGAGGATTGAAACATACTGTTCTATTTTTTGCATCCATTAGAACATTTATTGAGGAAGCTTTGATAAGAACATTTCCTTCTTCATCTAAGATTTGATAATGACGAGGGAAGAAACAGCCAAAAATAGGTCCAGGATATGTAACACCTTTAACATTAGAAAGATATGAAGGAAGTTTTTCTATTTTAACTTCCATTCTTGTGTATACCCAAAGAAGTCCTTTGTCTATTGTAGCCTCTTTTCCATATCCATTATATGTTGAACCTCTCATTCCTAGATCTTGTAGTATCTTGAATAATGAAGGAATTTTAAGTGTTAAGTCTGGGTTGACATCATTTGAATCTATAAAATAATTTTCTTCGTAAACCATATAAAAATGATACTACATATTTTTATTTTTTTGAATCGAAGGGTAAAAATTGATTTATTCTAATTATTTCAAAAATGTAAAAATCTGCAAAAATATGTCATTTTATGTATTTCTGTGGATTTTGTTTAATATTTTAGTGTCTTAACCGAAATAGATTTTCTATTTTATGTCTTATAAAATAGGTCGAATTAAAGTAAAATAAATTTATGCCAACCAAAAGAGAAGATTTTGATAGCCTTTTAAGAGAACTCAAAGTTCCTGAATCTTTTAACTATGGGTTCCTTTTTACTGCTTTTGAATATGCAATGGAAGGTGCGGCTTCTATTTCACAACAAAATGCTTCTTTTATTTCTAACGGAATCAATCCTCTTGAGGTGGTTTTTTATCTTATAAACGAGCATTCTTTCTATATAAAAACTCATCCAAATCTAAACATGGATGAACTAATTAAGAATGAGCAATACCTTCAAATGCTTGCTTCTATTACTTTAGATAAGTATTTTACGAACGAACATCTTAATTATAAAATGGGGAATTTAACTTCAAGATTCTCCCCAGAAATGTCTACTTTAGACCTATATTTCAATTTTATATTAGGCATGCTATCTAGATATCAACATGGAAATCCTAGACAAACTCTTATAGTTGATATTATGAATAAAGGTTTTCAGATAGGAAAATGTGTTTCTTCCTTACTAGAAGGAGGCTATGAAACCGAAGCTTTCTCAACTTGGAGAACTTTACATGAAAATGAATGTATTCTGGCAATCATTGTTAAATATGGGCCACCAGTTATTGAAGCTTATTTAAAGCATATGAGTTACGGAATAGCTTTTAGAGGTGGAATTCCTAGTAAAGAAGAGACGGATAAGATCTTTTTACAGATTAAATCCGAGATGAAAGTTCACGATTTAAAGTCTAAAGATATTAAGAAATTTATCGAATATGGCTGGCTTTTATCTGTTCCAGGAATTGAAAATGTTTCAGATTTCAAACTTAATTTTAGAGATGGAGTAGAAAGAGTAGCAGAACTCAATACATATTCAAAAGTCTATGAAATGTCTAGTGAAATAGCTCATTCATCCCCATTATTAATTTATTCTAGACGTGGGTATTTCTTCTATTTTACCTTACTTAATCTTTATGAGTCTTTCTTCCGCTTAGAGAAGATATTCACTTCTTTATATATGTCTAATGTTGAAGAAGAGCAAAGAAAAAAGTATGCGGAAATGAGAAAACTTTACTATTGGGAAGTAGTTGCTGCATATAATCAAATTAAAGAAAACTTTAAAAAATATAACGAAAAGAAAAATTAATGTTTCTTTCTAATCATTAGTTGGTGGGCTCCATTAATTATATAAGAGAGCAGCCAAGTAAGAAGAATGATGCCAAATATCGATAATATCGATACAACAACATCATTATTTTTTATATCTAGGAATGAATATGGCGCCTTAATCGCATCATTAACTACTGCAATAAGAATAACTGCTCCATAAATAAGTTCAGGTAAATTAATAACTAAACAATAAATATTTTTCATGTCATATCTATTGTCATCTAAGAAGATATTTATGATAGCTAAAACGGGGATTATTAAATAGTAAACACAGCTAGTAAAAGTGGAGATATATTTAACTCCATAAATAGGGATGTAAACCATCACACATACTGAAAATCCCAGCAAAACCCCGGTATTTGATAAGATATTGAGTATATAAAGCCATTTACATTTAAAGTCTTTTTTGAAGTTTATAATGTTAAAAACGATATTAAATGCAGAGATTCCTATTAATAATAAATGGAAGTAGGAAACGTATGAAAGAAAGAAAATTCCCCAAGGCTTTGGCTGCAAAATAATAGCTAAAATTTCGAAAAGAAAAACCAATCCGTTAAGTATAATGAATAATAAACGACGTAAATTAATATTCATGCGAGAGATTATACATCTGCATAGCAGCTTCCACCAATAAATTCTCTCATCAAAGAATTAGATGGAATCCATTGATCTGGTAAATCAACGAAGAATTTGAGCATTCTAAGTAATCTTAAAGAAATCTGATAGAATTCAGAGTTTTTATCGATTTGTTGTAATAGTGGAAGAGCATATTTCTTTAGAACTGGTAATTCATATGGAAGCATTGAATTATAGACATAATCGCAGCCCTCTTGGCATGGATAAATCCACTTAAATTCACCTTTTCTAACATTTGGCCACATGGCTAATGTTTCTTCAGCGCTGGCTCCTCTAAATTTATAGTCTCTAACTATTCTTCTTAAAAGTCTTAAATCGGTAAGAGAAACAGGATTATGATCATCAAGATTCATTTGAGCTTGAGGAGCGATGAAAATCTTAAATTTAGCAGATTTAGGGATACCTGTAGTTAATTTATCGTTTAAAGCATGGATTCCTTCGATGATGATTGGCTCATTCCTGCTTACTTTAATTGTTCTTCCTGGAACTCTCTTTCCAAGTTGGAAATTAAAGGAAGGAAGAGTAACTTCTTCACCATTAATTAAATCGAGCATGTTTTGGTTAAATAGTTCGATATCAAGAGCTTCAAGAGCTTCTAAATCAGGTTTTCCATCTTCACCTAAAGGAATTTGATCTTTCATTAAGTAATAATCATCTAGGGAGATTCTAATAGGTTTGATACCTCTAGAAAGAAGTTCTATTCTTAATCTATTTGCGAATGTTGTTTTTCCACTAGAAGAAGGTCCTGCAACGCAAATAAGAGAAATATCATCGATTCCATCTTCGATTAATTGTCCTAATTCACATAATTCTCTGTTATGTTTTGCTTCACTAAGATTAATAAATTCGATTGGACCTGCGGTTTCAATAATCTTGTTTATTTTAGCAACAGTGTCGGTTTGAATTGTTTTTGACCATTCATGAGATTCTTTTAAGACTCTTCTAAATGTTGGAGCGTCTTCAAATTCGGGAATTCTTCCACCTTCTTCAGCACGTGGATATTGTAGTAAGAATCCAGGAGCATAAAGTCTTAAAGTAAAATCTGTGATATATCCTGTAGAAGGAACCATGTGAGAATACATGTAATTGATGTAGTTTTCACAAGAGTAGAGGTGGACTGTTTTCTCAGGTCTATATTTAAGGATATCTAATTTGTCGTAGAACCCTCTTTCTTGGAAGACTTTTTCAGCTTCTTGAGAAGAAACAATATATCTCTTTAAAGGTAAATCAGCTTTAATAATGTTCTTAATTTCATGAGTTACTTTGATAAGCATTGCGGTATTTGCAACATATTCATTACCAAGAAGATTGATGGAAATAGATCTAGAAACATTATAAGAGAATTTAATCCTTAATTTTGGATAACAACGAGCAAAAGCCATCGCAACTACGTAACGAAGACTTGCTTCATACATTCTCATTGCTGCAGTATCAGAGACACCAAGCCATTCAATTTCAGCATCATAATAAACTTCGTAAGTTAATTCTCTAACTACGTTATTTACTTTTGCTGCAATTATTTTTCTATCATCATTATTTTCTAATAGAGAAAGAAGAGAAGCCTTCTTTTCACATTGAATTTCTTTACCACCAATTTTCACAGTAAAACCCATAAATTATTAAGCTCCTTTTTCGAGTAGAGTATATTAATATGAAAGCCCTTTCATTTCAATACTTTAAAATTTCTTTTTTTATGGTATGGCAAGGGGAGAATTTCTAACTATTTTCTATCGATATATTTATTAAAAATAAATAGGTCAATATTGCCTAAGAGCTTTTTTTAGTTTAATATTTTCGTGTTTTGAATCGTATGGGGAAAAGTAAAATTAAAAAATTTAGTCTAAAGTTGAACGTCATTGTTTTACTTTGTATAGATTTTTTAGTACTTCTCGCTCTAATTCCTTATGCAGTTAATGGCTATATCGGGTTTATGTATGGCTGGATACTTGGCTGTGGAGTAGAGATGATTTGCTTACTTACTATTTATTATTCAACTTTTTCTGTTCTTATTGACCCTGATAAGACTAAAGGAGTTGCGTTAACTATCCTTTTCTCTGTTGTTAGATTAGGTTTAATTGTTGGAATGCTTATTGTTTCCGCTATGTATACATTTTTATTTGGCTGGCCAAATTTATTATATTTTTGGACAACAGTAGGAGGAATTTTACCTCTTCCTGTCGTGCTTGGAATTACAACATTAATCATAAATAGAGAAAAAGGAGCCGAGAAATGATGAGTTTTTTGTCTTCTAACCCTCTTAACGACCTCAAAGAGCGTTTTTTAAATTTTGAAATTACTGGACCTGTTTATGTCTCTTTAGTAGTCATGGGTTTTGTTGCAATCCTTTGTTTAATTATTTTTATTGAGACCTTAATTCAAGATCCTTTAAAGAAACCTAGAAGGATATTAGCTTTAGTAGAAATCTTGGTTAACTGGATTGAAGACTTTGCTGAAGAGAAAATGGGACCTAACCATGGAAATTGGGGCGGATATCTCATGGGATTATTCGTCTATTTATTTCTTTCATTTATTTGGTCAATCACTGGAATGACCGGCGTTATTGAATATTTACTTATTCCTTTCTCTTTGTCAGTTGTCATGTTTGTATTGATTCAAGTTACAGCAATTCATCATAAGCATCTTTATTACTTCCATAGATATATCGAACCAGTAAAAATCTGGTTACCAATTAACTTGATTACTATGTGGACTCCAATAATTTCCACTTCATTACGTATGTTTGGTAATGCTCTTGCTGGAAGTGTAGTTATTGGATTAGTTTCCTGGGCTTTAAGAAAAATTTCTCTATCTATTTTTGCAGCCCTTCCAAACAATGCTGGACAGGTGTTTTTAGCACCAGCTGTCATAGCAGTTTTAAATCTTTACTTTAGTTTATTCTCTGGATTTATCCAGACTTTAGTTTTTGCCTCATTAAATGCCGTTTGGATTGGGCAAGAACTTCCTCAAGAAGAAACAATGGGGAAAGCAAGTCAGGTGACAAGACAGAAGGATAAGGAATTAAAAAACGCATAAGGAGGAAAAACTATGTCTTTATTTAATTCATTATTAGCTTTACCAATGCTAGACAATGCCATGGGTATTGGATTAATCGCTATTGGTGCAGCTCTTTGCGTTTGCGTCGGAACATTCTCTTCTTTAGGAGAATCCAAGATCTGCTGTCACGCAATTGATGCTATGGCAAGAAACCCAGAAGAGAGAGGACATCTTCAATCAACAATGATTTTAGCGGTCGCTCTTGACGAATCTTGTGCTATTTACGCATTAATTATCGCTATCTTAATTATCTTCATTCTTCCAGGAAACTTAGCAGCCTAATTTAGGAAGATAAAATGATTGATTTAAGCAATATTGTTTTTGCTTTAAAAAGTAGTGCTTCTTCCGAATCTAACACGGCAGCTCCGGGAAGCAATCCTTTTAGCGCGGACGATTTTGTAAACAAGGTATTTCCTAATAACATATGGGAACTTGTTATTCAAATCGCTGCTTTTGTCATTCTTCTTTTAATTGTCTTCTTCATAGCTTATAAACCCGTGAAGAAAATGCTTAAGAAAAGAGGAGATTTTATTGAAACTAATATAAACGAAGCTTTAGAAAAAAATAAAATCGCAACCGAAGCAGCTTTGAATAAAGAAAAAACTATTGAAGAAGGAAAACTTGAAGCTTCTAGAATTATTAATGCTGCAAAAATTGAAGCAGCAGCTGAAGCGAACAAAATTCTAGCTGAAGCTAAAGAAGATGCTGCAAAAGTTAAAAAGAAAGCTGATGAAGACATCAAACTTGCTAAAGAACAATCTCTTCTTGAGACGAGAAATGAAATGGTTGATGTTGCTTTATCTGCTTCTAGTGTTTTGCTTGGAAGAGAGATTAACGATGAAGATAATTCAAGATTAGTTTCTGATTTTATTAATTCAATTAATTCTAAGGAGGGCAAATAATGGATTCGTATGCTTATACTTATTCTTTTGCCCTCTATGATTTGATTGATAAATCTAAGCAGGAAGACTACGTTAATGCTTTGAAAGAAATCAGTCTTATATTTAAGAACGAGAAAGATTTCTTTCGCCTTCTTTCAGGATATTCTCCTTCCTTTGATGAGAAAGAAAGAATCATTGATAAAGTATTTAAAAACGTTGAATTACCTTATTTAAAAGAATTCTTAAAATTAATCGTAAAACGTCATAGATGTTGGGGATTTACGGAGATTTTAGAGAATTTTGAGAGTTTGGTTAATGCTTCAATAGGTATAAAAGAAGGCTTGCTATATAGCGCATTTCCTCTTAAGGAAAAGCAGCTTAAAGAGATTCAAAATAATCTAGAAAAGTATTTCAACTGTAAGGTTAAACTTACAACGAAAATTGATCCTGAACTTATTGGTGGAGTAAAAGTCGCCATTGAGGGAAAAGTGTTTGATGGATCGCTTAAAACAAAAATTACCAATTTAAAGAAAGAACTTATGGGAGGAAGTAGAAATGAAAATTAATTCTGCTGAAATTGCTTCACTTATTAAAGAACAGATTAAGAACTACAAAAGTGAAGTAGAACTCGATGATGTTGGTACAGTTATTTCTGTAGGTGATGGAATTGCCTTAGTCTATGGCTTAGATAAAGCTATGTTAGGTGAACTTTTAATCTTCCCTCATGATGTTTACGGAATGGTAATGAACCTTGATGAAGAAGATGTCGGAGCTGTTTTATTTGGTTCTGACAAACAAATCATGGAAGGTGACACAGTTAAAAGAACAGGTAAAGTAGTTGAAGTTCCTGTTGGCGATGCTGTTTTAGGTAGAGTTATTAATTCCTTAGGACTTCCTCTAGATGAAAAAGGAAAAATAGAACTAGATAAGACTAGACCAATAGAAAGAATTGCTCCTGGAGTCATGAAAAGAAAGAGCGTTAACACTCCTTTAGAAACCGGATTAAAGGCAATTGACGCTATGATTCCTATTGGAAGAGGCCAAAGAGAACTTATTATTGGAGATAGACAAACTGGTAAAACAGCTATTTGTTTAGACACAATAATCAATCAAAAAGGTAAAAATGTTAAATGCGTTTATGTTGCAATTGGTCAAAAGAATTCAACCGTTGCTTCTTTAGTTGAGAAATTAAAGCAACATAATTGTTTAGATTATGTCTGCGTTATTTCTTCTTCTGCTTCAGAAAGTGCTCCGCTTCAATACATCGCTCCATTTGCTGGTATGGCAATTGCTGAAGAATGGATGGAAAGAGGAGAAGATGTCTTAATTGTATTTGATGATTTAAGTAAGCATGCCGTTGCTTATCGTACTTTATCTCTTTTATTAAAGAGATCTCCAGGAAGAGAAGCTTATCCAGGAGACATTTTCTATTTACATTCAAGATTATTAGAGAGAGCTTGTAGACTTTCTGATGAATATGGAGGCGGTTCTATTACTGCTTTACCAGTAGTTGAAACTCAAGCTGGAGATATTTCTGCTTATATTCCAACAAATATTATTTCTATTACAGATGGGCAAATCTTTCTTGTTGTAGATTACTTTAACGCAGGTCAAAGACCAGCTGTTGATAGTGGATTCTCTGTTTCTAGAGTAGGATCTAGTGCTCAATTTAAAGCAATGAAACAAGTTGCTTCTAGCTTAAAAATTGAATTAGCTTCCTATAGAGAAATGCTTTCTTTTGCTCAATTTGGTTCTGATTTAGATGAATCTACTAGAGAAACTCTTAAACATGGTTCAATCTTAATGGAAACCTTAAAGCAAAAACAATTTGACCCATATCCAATGTGGAAGATGGTTGTCGAATTATTCGCTGTTAAACATAAATATCTAGATAATCTCGAAGTTAAAGAAGTTGAATCTTATTTAACTGGGTTAGATTCTTTTGTTGAGGCTTCTTACCCAAATTTAATTGAGAAGCTAAACAAAGAAAAAGCAATTACTGAAGAAATTGATAATTTACTTCATGTTGCAATAAAGGATTATTTGATTTCTAGGAGATAATTAATGTCTTTAGGTCTAAATAAAACTAAAAGAAGAATATCATCAATCGAGACCACACAAAAGATCACGAAGGCGATGGAAATGATAGCTACTGTAAAGCTAAAATCTTTTAAAGATGCTTTTGCAGCAAGTTCTTCTTATTTAGACGAAGTTACAAAAATCATCGGTTCATTTATTGAATATGATGGAGAAGAAAAATCTCATTACACAAAAGAAAATGAAAATGCTCAAGGCAGTTTATATATCATAATTACTTCTTCATTAGGATTATGTGCAGGATATAACAATAATATTTTCAAGTTTGTTGAATCTACTGTTGATAAAGAGAAAGACACAATCTTGATGATTGGAGAAAAAGGAGCTGCCCATTATTCATTTGATAAATCTTATAAAAATAGGTCGGAATTGCAGGGTTATTTGTCTTTAGAAAGCAGAAATAAAGACATTCTTAAGTTCTCTATGGAGCTTAAAAATGCTTTCAATGAAGGAAAATATAGAAAGATAAATATTATCTATACCAAATATATTAACTCTCTATCATTTGAACCTTCTTGTCTTACATTGCTTCCTCTCTATATCAAATATAAGAAAGAAAAAAATGAAGACATATGTCCACCTTTATTTAATCCAGGTCCAAGAGAGGCACTGCACCTAGCTCTTCCAAACTACTTGTTCTCTCAGATCAAAGGAAAAATAATCGAATCAAGTTTATCTGAACAGGCGAGTAGACGAAATGCAATGGAAAGTGCAAACGACAACGCAGACGAATTACTAGCACAATTAAGAATTGAATATAACAAAGCAAGACAAACCTCAATTACTCAAGAAATTGTTGAAATTGTAGGCGGCGCAAATGCTTCGAAATAGGAGGAAAAAAATCATGGCAAAATTAGATGAAAGAAAAATTGGTAAAATTGTCCAAGCAGTTGGACCAGTTATTGACGTTAAGTTTGAAAATAAACACTTACCAGAAATTTTAACTGCTTTAGAAATTCCTCTAGCTGACGAGAAAAAGTTAGTTATCGAAGTTATGCAACACATTGGAGATGACGTTGTTAGATGTGTCGCTATGGGTCCAACAGATGGATTAATTAGAGGAATGGATGTAATTAATACTGGAAGTCCTATTTCTGTTCCAGTTGGAAAAGAAACATTAGGAAGAATGTTTAATGTTTTAGGCGAACCAATCGATGAAAAAGGTGGAGATTTCTCTTCCTTAAAGCACATGCCTATTCATAGAAGTGCTCCAACTTTCTCTGAACAAAATGTCTCCGCAGAAATTTTAGAAACCGGAATTAAAGTTATTGATTTACTTTGCCCTTATGTCAAAGGTGGAAAGATTGGTTTATTTGGTGGAGCTGGTGTAGGAAAAACAGTTTTAATCCAAGAATTAATCTTCAATATTGCAAAACAACATAACGGTACCTCTGTTTTCGCTGGTGTCGGTGAAAGATCTAGAGAAGGTAACGATTTATATTTTGAAATGAAGAGCAGCGGAGTTTTAAATAAAACTGCATTAATTTTCGGTCAAATGAATGAACCACCAGGAGCTAGAATGAGAGTTGGTCTTTCTGGACTTACTATGGCTGAATATTTTAGAGACGTTGAACATCAAGACGTTCTTTTATTCATCGATAACATCTTTAGATTTACTCAAGCTGGTAGTGAAGTTTCCGCATTATTAGGAAGAATGCCTTCCGCGGTTGGATATCAACCAACTTTAGCTACAGAAATGGGTCAATTACAGGAAAGAATCACATCTACTAAAGATGGTTCTATTACATCAGTTCAAGCAATTTATGTTCCTGCTGATGACTTTACAGATCCTGCCCCAGCTACAACTTTCTCTCATCTAGATGCAAAAACCTTATTAGATAGAAATACAGCTGCTTTAGGTATTTTTCCTGCGGTTGATCCTCTTGAATCTTCTTCTAATGTTTTAGATCCTAACGTAATTGGAGAAGAACATTATGAAGTTGCTAGAGGAGTTCAAAAACTTTTACAAAGATATAAAGAATTACAAGATATCATCGCTATTTTAGGTATCGATGAACTTTCTGATGAAGATAAAGCTATTGTTAATAGAGCAAGAAGAGTAAGAAATTTCTTATCTCAACCTTTCCACGTCGCTGAAGCTTATTCAGGATACAAAGGAATTTATGTTTCTTTAAAAGATACAATTCGTTCATTTAAGGAAATACTTTCTGGAGCATATGATTCTTACCCAGAAAGTGCATTCTTATATTGTGGAACTATTGAAGATGTAAAAGAAAGATTTAAGGACAAAAAATAATGTTTAAATTGTCTATTTATACACCTAATGGAATCTTTATAGAGAAGGAAGTTAATGAAGTAATCGTTCCTTCTTTAAAAGGTCCTTTAAGCATATCTAGCGGTTATACAAATATTATTGAAGTTTGCGAAGATGCAGGGGTTATAAAGATAATTGATGAAAAAGGAGCAAGTTTTGCGGCGATTTTCAATTCTATAGTTAAAGTCATAGAAGGTCACTGTATCATTACAGCTTCAGATATTAATTCAGGAATTGAAGTAGATTTAGATAGAGCAATCAGAGCAAAAGATAAAGCTTTGAATTCTCTTCAAGAAAATCTATCTGCTGAAGATATTAAGATGGCAAAAGTTAAACTAGCTAAAGCCATATCTAGAATTTCAGCTAAAAATTTAACAAACGGAAAGGACGCATAGTTATGATTAATTTCGTTTTTGTTTCTCCAAATTTCCCATCTCGCTATTTTAAATGGGTTGAATCTCTTTCAAGAAGAGGAATCAGAGTTTTAGGAATAGGGGACTCCCCACATTATGACTTAAGTCCTAGATTAACTAATTACTTGACTGAATATTATTTCTTAGCTGATTTATCTAACTATGAAGAAATGAAGAAAGCAATCAGATATTTTGAATCTAAATATGGAAAAATAGATTATTTAGAATCAAATAATGAATGGTGGCTTGAACAAGATGCTTCTTTAAGAAAAGAATTTGGCATTAATACAGGTTTCCATCCTGAAGATATGAGAAAAATCAAAGCTAAATCTGCTATGAAAGCTTATTTTGAAAAAGCTGGAGTCAAAACAGCTAGATATATCTTAATTAATGGAACTGCTGATAGAGTTGCCGCTTTAGAATTTATAGAAAAAGTTGGATATCCGGTATTTGTTAAACCTGACATCGGAGTTGGTGCTGCTAAATCCTATTCGATTAAAAACGAAGCTGATTTAAATAAGTTCTTCATGGAAGAGTTCAATCAAACTTACATTATGGAAGAATATGTTGATGGCTGGATTATGTCTTTCGATGGAATTTGTAATTCTAAGAGTGAATGCGTATTCTGCTGCTCAGATCATTTCCCAATTCCTACAGCAGATGTTGTTAATCTTCTTCTTGATGATGTTTATTTTATCAATCCATTTGATCTCTCTTCTTATGATATTGATATCAAAGAATTCGAACAAATGGGTAGAAGAGTTGTTAAGAGCTTTGGAATTCAAAAAAGAATGTTCCATATCGAATTCTTCGTTCTGAATAAGACTAAAAAAGGCTTAGGAAAGAAAGGTGATATTATTGCTCTAGAGTGCAATATGAGACCAGCTGGAGGATATACTCCAGACCTCATAAATTTTGCAATTTCCGCCTCTGTTTATGAAATATACGCTGATGTAATCGCTTTTGATGAAAATAGACAAGACATGTCTTTAACTAAATATTATTCATTTGCAATCTCTAGAAGAGATAACCATAAATATGAGCATAGTAATGAAGAAATATTCGAAAAATATAAAGATTATATCTGTGCATATGGAAGATATCCAAAGCACATAGCTGATGATATGGGCGATGAATATTTCTACGGAAAGTTCACAGACTATCAAAAAGCTTGGGAATTTGATGCCTTCATTAGAAAGCAAATAGATCAAGAGAAATAAGAATCAATTTGATCATAAGAAACGCTAGTTAAAGTAGCGTTTTTTGATACGTAAAATTCGTTAGGGTAATTCTCAAGTAAATAGGATTTTTCTTGTTCACTTAAGAAGGAAGTCTCAACTCTAATTATTTTCCTTTTTGTCTCTTTTACTTTCAAAAAGAGGTGATACGTATGTTCATTTTCGCCATTATCAAAGTAAATTAGTGAATCAAATTTATTTAAAATATTTTGGAATCCCGTCATGGTTCTTATACTATACATATTTAATAAATTTGACTGAGCGGAGATTGCATTTTTAAATGCTTTAGAGGAGACTCTAGCATCGTCGATGTTTACTTTAAAGGCTTTATTCTCATCTTGAAGGAAATAAACACTTGGAGTAACTAAGTATTCAAAAGTTTCCGCATAAGATGGGAAAGCAGCAATCAAAGGATTTAAAGACGATAATGTAGCCGAATGAGCATACATTTCATATTGATATTCTTTTAAGAAAGAAAACAAAATAGGTTTGAATTCAATGCAATGTTGGCAGAATTCGCCATATAAATATAGGAAGATAGATTCTCCAGAACATATTTTACTTATTATCGTATCTAAATTTGCTTCTCTAGCGTATGAATAATAATCCTGAGACTCGATATTTGTGTTATAAATATCACCGTTTTTTTGGAAGTAAGGAAAAGAATTATCGTAAGGATAATCTGCTGGATCGTCTTTTGAAGAAGTAGAAGAGCAACTTAAAAGCGCTCCTACAAAACTTAAAGTAATTAATGTCCTCGCTACCTTTTTCATCCTTATTATTATATACTTAATGTAGTGAGAGCGTATGATACTAATTTTAGATATTTTACGTGTCTAAAGTATTAAATAGGAAAGGAGTAAAGAATGAATATTTTACATTCAATCGATAGATCTAAAATTCAACCAGATCACTTCTATGCGTGTATTGAGATTCCCGCTGGAAGCTCAAATAAATATGAAATAGATCATGAAACAGGATGTTTAGTTCTTGATAGAGTTTTATATACAGCAACTCATTATCCTCATAATTATGGATTTATTCCTAGAACTTGGGGAAATGATGAGGATCCACTAGATGTACTTGTTATTTGTTCAGCACCTTTAGTTCCTCTAGCTTTATGTAGATGCTATCCAATAGGCATTTTATCAATGAATGATAGTGGAGAATCTGATTCCAAGATTATTGCTATATGTGAAAATGATCCTCTTTATAATTCTTTTAAAGATATTAAGGATTTACCTCCACATGTCTTTGATGAAATAGAGCATTTCTTTAAACACTATAAAGAATTAGAGAATTTTAAAGATACAGTTATTGAAGGAATTCATGGCGTAGAAAAAGCTAAATCCACAATTAAAAGAGCTATAAAACGTTATGAAGAAAAATTTCCTGAATATCTATAATTTTAATTTTTTAAGCGGATTTTGCGGGCATTTTTGACAATTTGCCTTAATTCTGAGTCAATTTTATTTAGATAAGCCGAGTTATATGAGCCAAGAATTACTTGCCCTGGAACTTGGCCTTTTCTTATATTTTTATGAAGTGTATATTCGATTTCTCCTGAGGACAAATCACTTAAAATAAGAATAATTTGACAGGCGGTTTCTATTTCTTTATTTGATGGAGAGACTTTTTTCAAAATCAAATGTGAGCTAGGTCTATCTTTTAGATGGAAGAAGAGGTAGTTTGGATTTGTTTCAATTCCAAAAGTTAATAGATCGTTTTGAGATGAAGTTTTGCCAAATCTATAGACTACATCATTAATAATAACTTCATAAGGAAGAGCGGGAGATATTTGAATTTTCTTTTTAGAGTTCAAATTATTTAAATGATTCTCCGCAATAAATCTATCAAGAGCAGCTTCTGATGACACACTTAAAAGACAAAGAAGTGTCTCATATTCAATTAGATCCTCTTTGGCCTTTTCTGTTTGGATTGAACTTTCTTCTATGCATTTTTTTGCTTTCTTTGATTTTTTATAAAAATCATTAGCAAAATTTGAAAGTGATTTATCTTTAGGAATTTCTATTTTTCTATCCTCATAAATAAAGAAAGATTTATTTAATAATTCATCGTAATTTGTGTAGATAAAGTCACCTATTTCATTGTAATTTAGTTCTTTTTTAGACTGCTCTTTCTCATTTTCAATTGAATTGATTTTCTTTTTTAATGACTTAATTTTACGAGTCAAAAAACTTTTTATTTGTTTATATTTATCATCTTTTCGTCTATTCAAGATTTTTTGTTCATTTGCTTTGCAGAACTCGTAATAATCTTCTAAAGAATCTTCTTCAATTTGAGCTGAATTTACTGTTTTAGATGGCAAAGTATAATTCATTCCCTTAAACAGAGGGCGAGAATAGGTGAGCGGGGTAGGTCTTAAAACAAAATAAATATTATCTTGCTCATTGAGAATTAAGAAATTTGCTCTATTTGTAATAAGCTCGACAATTATATATTTTATTTCTTTTTTAAATATCTCATTAGTCGATTCAATTTTTATTTTTAGAATACGATCTTCATTGATTTGCTCAACTTTCAAAATCGTAGAATTTGAGAATTCCTTTCTAAACTGTAACTGTAGATTTGAGGGTGTGTTGTTTGCTTCAAAACTAGTCGAATTTAGATATACGTATGGCCTGTTTTGTTCTAAATTAACAATTAATTCATCACTTTTATTTATGTAAAAAATGAAAATATCCTTCGTATAAATTACGACTTTGTTAATACGCTTTCCAGCTAGTTTTTCATTTAAATCTAGGGAAAGTTTTTCAATTAACTTGTTAGATATCTTCATGAGCAAGATTTTAAGTTAAGAAATTGCATATAGCAAATCTATTATTTTAGATATTTTCTTTTCATAAAAGAAAATGTAAAATTAGCCCATGTCTAAGAGAGGTAAATTAATTATTTTGTCAGGACCAAGCGGTGTTGGTAAGGGAACTATCAGGGTCGAACTTTTCAAGCACCCTGAACTTAATTTGTTCTATAGTGTTTCGATGACTACTAGACTTCCAAGGAATGGAGAAGTCGATGGAAAAGAATATTATTTCGTTACAAAAGAAGAATTCTTAAAAGAAATTTCAGAAAATAATTTGCTTGAATATAACGAATTTGTTGGAAATTTTTATGGTACTCCTAGAGACAAAGTTCTTAAAAAACTCGAGCAAGGTTTTAATGTTCTTCTTGAAATAGATGTTAACGGAGCTCGTAGAGTTAAGAAAAATTTACCTGAAGCTGTTTCTATTTTCCTTGCTCCTCCTTCATTAGAAGAACTTGAAGAAAGAATTAGAGGAAGAAATACAGAAACCGATGCGATTATTCAAGAAAGATTAGAAAAGGCACGTAGTGAAATCGATCTTGAAAGTGAATATGACTATGTAATCTTGAATAAAGACGTTGAAGAAGCAGCGAATCAAATCGCTAAGATTATTTTGAAGTGAGGTAGAAAATGATAAGAATTTCAATATATGGGTTAGATCAATTTGTTGTCGGAGACTATTCAGGAGACCATACTGCAAATATTGCAAATATTCTTGAAGTAGAAGAAGATGAAATTATCTTTTATGCTCCAAATGCAATGATTTTCCATAAAGGAATTGAGCAAACTTCTTGGAATGTTATAGTTTCTATTAATGCTCCAATCAAATTTAAGCCATTTGAGAAATTGTTAACTGAATACATTTTCAAAACTTTAAGTATGTTCGCGATTCATATTGAAATTGAATTTGAATATTTTGAAGAAAGTTCAAGATATCAACAAATCAATAAAAAATATCCTCGTTACATTAAGAAGGAAAACATTACTCCAATAGAGGAAGTTGATGATTCCGAAGAAGAATTTGAGGAACATCATTGTGAAGATGAGCATTGTGAATGCGGACATCATCATGATCACGAGCATGAAGAAGAATCTGAAATTGACATTAACGATGAAGAACAACTTTATTTAGGTAATGCTTTTGAAGAATTTGAAGACATGCTTGAAGAAATGGATGAAAAGAAAAATTAGGTGATTTTAATGAGAGAATTAGATTTAAGCTTAGTTGTTTTAGAAAAAATACTTGATGAAGATTGCTATTTTAATGATGCTTTAAAGCAAGTTTTTTTAAAGGATGTCGAGTCTAGACCTTGTAGAAAAGAAGTTGCTGGACTAGTTGGATGTCTTTTAAGACATTATCTCCTTTTAGAATACTTAACTGCTGAAGCAGGTTTGGCAAAAAGAGAAAGAAGACTTACTGAATTAGTTTTAGGGAATAATTATTTCTATCGTCATTTTGAAACTGCAAAGCTTAATGCAGTTTTAAAAGAAGAAATTGGAGAGCTTACCTATAATCTTATTCGTGATTTAGTAGAAAAAGAGCCGGGAAATGATAACTTTATCCCTGAAGATATCTCTAGAACATCTAATAAATATCTCTCTTTAAGATTTAATGCCCCTGAATGGTTACTTAAAATATTTGTTCATTTTGGTTATGGAACCACATATAGAACTTTAAAAAAGATGGCTAAACCTTTCGCTCCTGTTTGCAGAGTTAGAGAAAGTTTAATTAGCGTCGATGAAGTTTTAAAAATCGAAGGATTCCAAAAGACTAAAATCCCAGCTTTATTAGTTTATAAAGGAAAAGTTCCTCTAAAGAAATTAAGTGTCTATAATGAAGGAAAAATTTTCCAAATTCGTCCTGCAACTAAATTTATCTTTGATAAATATAGAGTAGAAGATCCTTCTCAAGTTATGCTATATAATGGAAATTCTGATTCTTCTTTAGAAAAAGAATTAATCGAAAGCTATGGAAGTGAAGTCGGAATGAATATTGGCGTCAAGAATGCTATTAATAGACCTGAAATTTATAAGATTCTTAAAGAAAGACAACTTAAGAATGTAAATTTCTTTGACTGTAAAGACCCTCTTTCAATGGAAGCATACATTTCTGACTTACAAGAATTAGTTTTCTGTGCTCCAAATTCTACTAATTTTGATTTAATTCCATTTATTCCTGATTATATCCTTCACTTTAAGAAAGAAGATATGACCAAAATTTTTGAAGAAGAAAAAGCTGCTTTACATGGATGTTCTAAATTTGTCAGACTCGGTGGCTTGCTTGTTTATATGGTTTACACAATTTCTAAAAAAGAAGGTAGAGGTATTGTTACTTCATTCCTAGAAAATCATAAAAATTTCAAAGTTATTGAAGAATCTCAAATTTTCCCATATCAAGAGCTTGATACATCTTTATATGTAGCAGTAATGGAGAAAGTTGAAGAAGAAGACACCGTTCTAATTCCCGGTTTATCAACAACTTCTACCTACGCCTCTGTTTCAATTTCTTCTGCATCTGAAAAATAATATGGAAAAAAAGAATATATTTGATTTCAGTTTGGAAAAATTAACAACTGAATTTGTTAATTTAGGTCAAACAAAATTTAGATCTAAACAACTTTTCTCATGGATTTATAAAAAGAATGTCTATGATTTTTCTTTAATGACCGACGTATCTCTCTCTTTTAGAGAGTATCTAAATGAGAATTATTCTTTTTATTGGCCATCCATTTATAAAAAACAAATTAGTTCTGATGGAACCATTAAGCTTCTTTTAGAGATGAAAGATGGTGCTAAAGTTGAAACAGTTTTAATGAAATATAATTATGGCAATGTAATTTGTGTATCTTCTCAAGTTGGCTGTAATATGGGCTGTGCTTTCTGTGCATCTGGTTTACTTAAGAAGGAAAGAAATCTTTCTACAGGAGAGATGTTAGCTCAACTTTTAACTGTTAATTCTCTTTTAGAGAATGAAAAAGTCACTCATGTTGTTGTAATGGGAACAGGTGAACCTTTTGATAATTATGAAAATGTTTTAGATTTCATTAGAATTTGTAATCATGTTTGCGGATTAGAAATTGGCGCTAGACATATAACTGTTTCGACTTGTGGATTAGTAGATGGAATTAGAGCTTATGGAAAAGAAGGACTTCAAATCAACTTAGCGATTTCTTTACATGCTCCTAATGATGAAATTAGAAATAAGTTAATGCCAATTTCTAGAAAATATTGTATGGATGAGCTAATGAAAGCCATTAAAGAATATGAAGAAAATGCTAATCGTAGAGTTACTTTTGAATATATTCTTCTTAAAGGATTAAATGATTCTGATGAATGTGCGTATGAATTAATTCGTCTAATAAAGAAATATGATATTTTTGCTTACGTTAATTTAATTCCTTATAACGAAGTAAAAGAAAAGAGATTTAAGAGAAGTTCTAACGAAAGAATTAAGGAATTCTCTACAATTTTGAATAAAAATGGTGTTAATACAACGATAAGAAAAGAATTTGGTAGCGATATAGATGCTGCTTGTGGCCAGCTAAGAGCTAAAGTTGTTCTCGGAGAAAAATAGTGAGCAAACATTTCAAAGGACATTTCTATCAAAAAGCTGATCTTGGAAGAATTAGAACAACTAATGAAGATCAAGTTTTTTCAGCCAGGAATGAATTTGGAGAAGTGCTTTTATTGGTTTGTGATGGAATTGGTGGTCTAAAAAACGGAGACCAAGCCTCATTAAAAGTTAAGAAAGTATTTGAAAAAGAATTTAAGAATAAAAAGAAGAAATTCACAATTTTGGGGAATAAGAATTGGCTTATTAGAGTTGCTAAGCTTGCTAATAAAGAAATTTATATTGAAGAAGATAATTTAAAATCTGGTACAACCTTGACCGCAGCTTTACTTTTTAAAGATAGATTAATTGTTATTAATGCAGGAGACTCTAGAGCTTATTATTTTTCCGATAGAAAATTAAAGCAATTAACTATTGATGATTGCGTGATTTCTCAAATTGATAAAAATAAGGTTCAAGAAGTACTAGAAAAAAACCCAGAAATTCGACACGGAATTACTAATGCAGTAGGGATTTACCCAAGTTTGGCCGTAGATTGCAGGGTTTTTAAATATAATGGAGAGTCAATTCTTCTTTGTAGCGATGGTCTCTATAACAATTTATCGGCTAAAGAAATTGCAGGGATTTTATATAGTAACGACAGCATAATAACTAAAGTTGATATGCTTATAGAAGAAGCTAATGGCAATGGGGGGAGCGATAATATTGCGGTAGTTTATTGGGAGTCTTCAAAATGATTAAGTTAAACGATTTAATAGATGGAAGGTTCAGAATCATCTCTAGACTAGGAACTGGTGGAATGGCTGATGTTTATGAGGCTAACGACATCATTTCAAAGAAATTAGTTTGTTTAAAAGTTATGAAAGAAGAGCTTCTAAACGATAAAGAGAACTTAAATAGATTTAAGGAAGAATCTAGAAATTTAGCTCTTTTAAATCATCCTAATATTATAAAAATATATGGAGTTGGCGAAATCGAAAACCGTCCTTATATGGCTAATGAATATGTTAAAGGTCTTACTTTAAGGGAAAAATTGAATTATTCCATTTCTCTTTCATTAAATGAAACTTTGAACATCATGATGCAGCTTACTCAAGGAATAGCGTTTGTTCATAAACATGGATTAATTCATAGAGATATTAAGCCAGATAATTTATTCCTTCTTTCTGATGGAACGTTAAAAATTGCTGATTTTGGTATTTCTTTATTAGAAGGAAGTGCAGGAAGTAATCAAAAAATCCAAGGAACAATTTATTACTGCGCTCCAGAAGTTTTATTAGGTAATCCAGTTTCTAAGTTAAACGATATCTATTCGATGGGCGTCTTATTTTATGAACTTTTAACTGGAGAAGTCCCATTTAACGGCAAAAACAAAGAAGAAGTTGCTTATAAGCAAGTTAAGAAAAAATTTCCTGATGTCTCTTCAGTTATCTCAAATTATCCAAAAGAACTAGATAAATTAATCGCGAAAGCATGTAAAAAAGATCCTGCTGAACGATATCAAAGTGCGATGGATTTTTATAATGCTATTGCTGATTTTAATGAAAAAAAAGATAATTTAATTAAGAAGAAAGGTCTCGTATCGAGAATACTTGGATTTAAATGAGCATAGATATTTCTCCATCAATTTTATCCGCAAATAAAGAGATGATGTCTTCTGAGCTTTCGCTTGCTAACGAAGCCGGGGCAAAATTTATTCATTTAGATGTTATGGATGGCAAGTTTGTTACAAATACAACATTTTCTTATCCTTATGTGAAAGAGATTTGTGCGTTAGATAATAAGCTAATTAAAGATACTCATTTGATGATCGAGAAGCCTTGGAAATATTTAAAGAAGTTCGTTGATAGTGGGTCTCAAATTGTTACATTCCATTATGAAGCCTGCAATAAGAAACAAATATACAAATGTATCAAAATTTTAAAAAATAAAGGGGTTTTAGCGGGAATTTCAATCAAACCCAATACAAATGTAAGTGTTTTAGATGATATTTTACCTTTCATTGATCTAGTTTTAATTATGTCTGTTGAACCCGGAAAAGGCGGACAGATGTTCATGGAAAATTCTCTAGACAAAATAGCTTATTTAGATAAAAAAAGAAGAGAGAATGGCTATGAATATAAAATTGAAGTCGATGGAGGAATCAATCTTCATACTGGAGAAAGATGCGTTAAAGCTGGAGTGGATATTTTAGTTGCTGGTAGCTACTTATATGGACATGAAGATTTTATTGAAAGGGCAAGAGGTTTATTAGAACTATGCAGATAAGCTTTGTTATTGCTACTACTTGTTTATCAGTTTTATCTCTTGTTGTTTTGATTTTTGTTGGAAAAATTCTCTTTAAGAAAGAACTGAATGAACATTTTTCATTACTCGCGAGAATGCCTTTTGAGCTTCTTCAAGTTAAAGAAAGAGCATTGATATTTACTTTAGTAGGCGTTTTCCTAGCTGCAAATATTGGAGTTGCTTCTATATTTGTTTGGCTACAAATAGTTATGGGCTCTTCGATGCCTTCTCTTGTTTTTGGTGGATTTGTTTTACTTAATATATCTCTACTAGGTATTTTCCTAACTAATTTCTTTAATTACAGACTTCATTTCTTAGCTTTAATGATCCACATTTTTATCGCTATTATAGTTGGAACAATTTTAGGGTCCTTCTACTTAGGATTAAGAGGATTTGGGACTAATTTATCTTATATATTTGCGATTGTTTCTTATATATTTGCAGGTGTTTATGTCTTATTACTTCTTAACCCAAAGTTCTCTTCTTGGTCTAAATTAGATAAAGTTGCTCAAAATGGTGCAGTTAGCTACATGAGACCTAGAGTTTATGTTGTAGCTTATACTGAATGGCTCATTATCTTTTTAAATCTAGGTTTTGTAGTTTTTGCTGCAATCTCGTATTTCTTACTTTATCAAGCTATCTAAAGAAAGATAAAAAAACGACCACAACGAAGCGGTCGATATTTTTTAGTTTGTAATTAAGCTTATTCTTTTCCTTTGACGGTTTTGTGTAAACTACGATAAGCTCTTGCTGACATTTTTACTGAAACGATTTGTCCATCAATATTAACTTTATAAGTATGAAGATTAACATTCCAACGACGTCTTGTAGCGCGTAAAGAATGGGAACGATTGTTTCCTGATTGTGGACCTTTTCCGCTAACTGGGCAATATCTAGACATTTCAATTCCTCCCATGCATTGCTGCAACTGCGATAATATACCATAAGCATAAAGTATTGTCATTATTTTTTTATTACATAAAATTTTTATGTTGAGATTAGGAAAAATATAGTCTTCTTCAATGAAGAAGATTGAGATAAAATATTCGTAGAAATTTATGGAAATTGAAATTGTAGCTCTTATTTTAGCTGGTGGAAAAGGCACTCGTTTAGAGGCTTTAACGAGGAAATCAGCGAAACCCGCTATTGAATTTGGCGGCAAATACAAAATTATCGATTTTGCTTTGTCTAATTGTGCAAACTCTGAGATAAACCATATTGGAGTTTTAACTCAGTATGAATCTAGCGATTTAAATTCTTATATTGGAGACGGATCTAACTGGGGATTTAATGGAGTTAATTCTTTAACTTCAATTCTTTCTCCTAAACAAACCGAGGAAGGCAGTGCTTTTTATAAAGGAACCGCCGATGCAGTCTATAGAAATTTAGATTGGTTAGATAAATTAAATCCTGCAAATGTTCTTATTTTGTCTGGTGATCATATCTATATTGAAACTTATCTTACAATGCTTAAATCTCATAAAGATAAAAACGCAGATTGCACAATTTCAGTCATAAATGTAAGCAAAGAAGAAGCTTCTAGATTTGGAATTCTTAAAGTAGATAGCGAGCAAAGAATTCTTGAATTCAAAGAAAAGCCTAAGAATCCTACCTCAACTTTAGCTTCTATGGGAATTTATATTTTTAAGTATAAAACATTAAGAAATGAACTTATTCTAGATGCAAAAAACCCTGAATCTAGTCACGATTTTGGAAAAGATATCATTCCAGCAATGCTAGCTAAAAAGAAGAAGCTATATTCTTATGAATATAAAGGCTATTGGAAAGATGTAGGAACTATTTCTTCTTTACATCAAGCAAATATGGATCTTCTTTTAGGAGGAGATTCCTCAATCTACTCAATTATTGGAAAGAATCATATTTTCACTGAAGATAACCATTTAATGCCTCAACTTTTAGGAGAAAAATCTAGTGTTACAAATTGCTTAATTAACCAAGGAGCTTTGATTTTTGGAAGCGTAGATTCTTGCGTTATTTCTTCTGGAGTTATAGTAGAAGAAGGGGCCAAAGCCACGAAATGTGTTATTATGAGCGGAGCAAAACTATGCAAAGGATGTAGGGTAAATAACGCAGTTATTGCTCCAGGAATTACTATTGGAGAGCGAGTTACTATAAATAAAGTAGGAAAAGAAGTTGTTTTAGTTTCTTCTTCAGTTAAAGAGGAGGGCAAATAAACATGGAACACAAAGTTATTGGTTTAATAAATACATTTAATACTCCTTCTCTATCTCCCTTAACAGATTCTAGACCTTTAGCATCTACTTCTTTTTTAGGTAGATATGCTTTAATTGATTTCCCTTTATCTTGTCTATGTAACAGCAATATTTCTCAAGTAGGAATCTTAGTTAGAGACCATCAAAGATCTTTATTAAAGCACGTAGGAAGTATGTCAACCTGGGTAAATAATACAAAAATAGCCAAGAATCACATCATGTTTAATGAGAATGCTCTAGTTAATGGATATCTAAATACAGATATAAATAACTTAAAGGAGAATGACTGGGTTTTCTATTCTTCTGATGCTAACTATGTTGTAATTCTTCCAATTCATATTCTCGCTCCAATTGATCTTAGACCATTTATTAGAGAACACGTAGAAAAAGGAGCCGAGCTTTCTATTATTGGAACCAAAATTAAAGACGCCAGTAAAGAATATATTGGACAGCATCTACTTGAATTAGATAAAGATAATGTTATTAAGACAGGTTCAATAAATAATGGAAAGAAAAAAGGCGAAGCTATCGCATCTATGTCTATTTATATTATAAATAGGAAACTATTAGGTGATTTAGTCTTAAAACATTCTATTGATAATCCATCTTTAAATTTAGAAGAACTTATTTTTGCAATGGGAGAAGCGAATCAACTTAAGAGAAATTTCCTTCTTTATGAGAATTATTCGTTGTGTTTAAGTTCGTTTAAAGATTATATGAGAATCTCTTCCTCTCTTCTTTGCTATCCTGAAGTAAGCAAATTATTTAATCTTAACTGGCCTATTTATACAGTTACTCACGATACTCCTCCTGCATTATATTCTAAAGATGCCGAAGTTAGATCTTCTTATATTTCTAACGGAGCATTAATCGAAGGAAAAGTAATAAATTCAATTATTGGTAGAGGAGTAAAAGTTTCTAAAGGTGCAGTAGTTAAAAATTGTATTGTTTTCTCTAATGTAACTGTTGGAGAAAACGCTCAAGTTTCCTATGCGTTAATTGATAAATATGCAATCATAACTAGATCTCATGCAGTCGAAGGAAAAGCCGATGATCCTATTTATATTAAACAAGGAGCCTTCGTATGAAGATCTTGATGGCTGCAAGTGAGATAAAACCATTCTCTAAAACTGGAGGAATGGGAGATGTTGTATGCTCCTTATCTACCCAATTAAGTGAATTGGGGCAGGACGTATATCTATTTTCGCCTTTATATAAGTCTGCTAGAGACTTTATAAGAAGAAAGAAAATTAAATTAACTAAGGTAGGAAAACTCGTTACTAAAATGTCTTGGAGAGAGCAACATGGAGAAGTTTTCGAATGTAAATATAATGGCTTAACCTATTTATTTATAGATAATTTTTTCTATTTTGGTAGAAATGCTCTTTATGGATATTCTGATGATAATGAAAGATTTGCCTATTTCTGTTTAGCAATTAAACAAGCATTAATTGAATTCAAGATGCATTTTGACATTATTCATATTCATGACTGGCAAGTAGGAATGTTATCAGCTTTAATTAAAGAAGATAAATCCTCTTTCTTTAAAAAAGAAAAGCTTGTTTTAACTATTCATAATCCTTCTTTTCAAGGTGAATTTGATCGCTACTATTTAGGTAATTATTACAATCTTGACGATACTATTTTTGATAAAAAGAAAATTAATGTGGATAGAACAGTATCTTCATTAAGAGTTGGAATCAAATATTGTGATAAAGTTGTTACTGTTTCTCAAACTCATAAGCAAGAGCTTCTACAAGATATTTACAATTTCCATTTATCAGAAGTTCTTCGTTCTAAAGGAAAAGACTTTATTGGTATTTTAAACGGAATAAATTCTAATGAATTCTGTTCCGAGTCTGACCCCAAAATCTCCGCAAATTACGGTTATAATAATGTAAATGAGGGAAAATTGGCAAATAAAAAGTTATTTCTTAGATCAATAAAACAGAGAAATGTTAATGCTCCTTTATACGGTTTAGTTTCGCGTTTATCTGACCAAAAGGGCATTCAAATTTTAATTCCTATTATTAAAGAAGAACTTGATAAAGGATCATTATTTGCTTTAGTTGGCTCAGGTCACGAATTCTTTGAAAGACAATTTGAGCTTCTTCAACATGAATATCCTAATCAAGTATTCCTTTTCCTCGGCTATAACGATGATAAAGCAAGAAAAGTATTTGCCTCTTCTGATTTCTTTATGATGCCATCTTTCTTTGAACCTTGCGGAATTGGACAGATGATTGCTAAAAGGTATGCTTCAATCCCTATGGCTAGAAGAACTGGTGGATTAGCTGATTCAATTAAAGATTTTTATGTTAATAAAACTAAAGCTGATGGAATATTATTTAATGATTTTGATTTAGATGGACTAAGATATGCTTTCAAAGTTTCTAAGGAAATCTTTGAGGATAAAGCAGCATTAACTAAATTAAGAAAGAATTGTCTAAAAGCTGACCATTCTTGGAATAAATCAGCAAAAGAATACTTAAAACTCTACAATTCAATGGTTTTATAAAATTGGTAGTTAAAAAAAGAGATTAATAAAAAAGATTAATCTTTTTTTGATTATATCTTTGAGTATAATTTCTTTGTTATGAGTTACGATTATATTGAAATTGAAAAGAAATGGAGAAAATATTGGGAAGACAATAAGACTTTTTATTGCGATACTTCTGATTTCTCTAAACCAAAATATTACTGTTTAGATATGTTTCCTTATCCTTCTGGACAAGGTCTACATGTAGGACATCCTGAAGGTTATACCGCTTCTGACATCATTTGTAGAATGAAGAGAATGCAAGGATTTAACGTTCTTCATCCAATGGGATGGGACGCTTTTGGTCTTCCTGCAGAGCAATTTGCTATTGCAAATAACGTTCACCCTGAAGAATTTACCAGAAAGAATGTTGCTAATTTTAAAAATCAAATTCAATCTTTAGGTTTTTCTTATGATTGGGATAAAGAAGTTGCAACAATTGACAAAGATTATTACAAGTGGACACAGTGGATCTTTATTCAACTTTTCAAATCAAATCTAGCTTATGTTGCTAATGTTCCCGTTAATTATTGTCCTGAACTTGGTACAGTTTTAGCTAACGAAGAAGTTGTTGATGGAAAAAGTGAAAGAGGAGGATTCCCTGTTATAAGAATGCCGATGAGGCAATGGGTTTTAAAAATAACCGAGTATGCAGATAGATTAGATCAAGATTTAGCTTTACTTGATTGGCCAAAATCCACATTAGAAATGCAAAAGAATTGGATTGGACGCTCTGTTGGAGTTTCAATCAAATTTAAAATAAAAGATAGTGATAAATCCTTTGATGTATTTACTACTAGAGTTGATACATTATTTGGCTGTACTTATTGCTGTTTAGCTCCTGAACATCCTTTAGTTGATTCTTTAGTTAGTAAAGAACAAAAGGAAATAGTGGAGGATTACCGCAAAAAAGCTTCATTTAAGTCTGATTTAGATAGAACTGGATTAGCTAAAGAAAAGACTGGAGTCTTCCTAGGAGCTTATGCAATAAATCCAATAAATGGAAAAGAAATTCCTATTTATATTGCTGATTATGTTTTAGGTAGTTATGGATCCGGTGCAGTTATGGCTGTTCCAGCCCATGATACTAGAGACTATGAATTTGCTAAAAAGCATGGCTTAGAAATCATCCAAGTAGTTGAAGGAGATATTTCTACTTGTGCCTATACCGAAGATGGCAAACATATGAATTCTTCCTTTGCTGATGGATTAAATATCGATGATGCAAAGCGTGCTATTACTGAAGAATTAGTTAAAAATGGTGATGGAAAGGTCGTTGTTAACTATAAGTTAAGAGATTGGATATTCTCTAGACAAAGATATTGGGGTGAACCAATCCCAATGGTTACTTTAGAAGATGGAACTGAATATCCTGTCCCTGAAGATGAACTACCTGTAGTTTTACCAGAAATGGATAAATATCAACCATCAAAAGATGGGCAACCTCCTTTATCTAAAGCACCTTCTTCATGGTTAGATTACGAAACTAAAGATGGAAGAAAAGGGAAAAGAGAAACAAACACTATGCCTCAATGGGCTGGATCTTGTTGGTATTACATTCGCTATATTGATCCAAAAAACGAAGAAGCAATGTGTGATGAAAAGCTTTTAAAACACTGGCTTCCTGTTGATTTATATATTGGTGGTGCAGAACATGCTGTTTTACACCTCCTTTATGCTAGATTCTGGCATAAATTCTTATATGATATAGGCGTTGTTTCTTGTAAGGAACCATTCCAAAAACTTTATCATCAAGGAATGATTTTAGGCGAGAATGGTGAAAAGATGTCCAAGAGTAGAGGCAATGTCGTCAATCCTGATGATATTATCAAATCTCATGGTGCAGACTCTTTAAGATTATTTGAAATGTTTGCAGGACCATTAAACGAAGTTAAACCATGGTCAACTACTGGTATTGATGGCTCCAAGAGATTCATTGAAAGAGTATTTAGATTATTCGACGAAGAAGAGTATTTAAGCCGTTATAGTGACGAAAACTCCGCAGAACTTGATTATTCTTACAATTTCTTAGTTAAAAAATGTACACAAGACTTTGAAGATTTAGCCTTCAATACAGCTATTTCTCAAATGATGATTTTTGTTAACGATTGTTATAAAGCTAAATCTTTATATCGTCCTTATATGGAAGGCTTTGCTAAATTATTCTACTGTGTATGTCCATTTGCTGGAGAAGAAATCTGGAGCAAGTTAGGACATAAAGAGACTATTACTTATGAAAAGTGGCCTACATTTGACGAAAGCAAACTTGTTTTAAATACTGTTAACATTGCTGTAGCGGTAAACGGAAAGACTAGAGATGTTATTTCAGTTAATTCTGATGCTAGTGAAGAAGAGATTAAAAAGGTAGCTTTAGGCTTACCAAAAGTTGCTGCTCAAGTTGAAGGAAAAGAGATAAAGAAAGTCATTTATGTTAAGGGAAGAATGCTTAATATTGTTGCTATCTAAAATCAATAAAAATAGCGAATATTGACATACGTCTACCCTCAATTTAAAGTTTTGAATGAAAATCAGACCATTTAATATAGATAAAAATCGTCTTAAAGGTACTAAGCCAATTTGTATTATTGAACTTGACGAGAAGTTCATGATTAAGGACAGATTTTTCTATGTATATGGAATAAAAACTGATCAATCAGCTTTCATAAAGTCTTTTGATGGACAAAAATATTCAACAACTTATTTAAAGAATCTTCCTGATTTAATTCATGAAGATTTTTATTTTTATTTCCTTAGAGAAAATGACTATCAATTAGCCTTAAATAAATGCCTAGAAGGAACACAAAGGAAAAAATTTCCTTATATTGTGGCATTCTTATTTGAAGATAATTTATATTCTTTTTAGTTTTCAGATAACTTACTTTTTTAAAATTGAAGCCTCTTAAATCACTAAAAAAACTTTTTTTGTTTTGTGTTCTTTTCCTTTCCCATAGGAAAGAGAAAATGTATAGTAATTAGGCCCGATACTTTTATTAAAGATTGGAGCGGAGGAAAATTATGGTTATTTGTGTTGATATTGGCAACACTCTTACTGATATTGGCTTCTTTAACGAAGAAAAGAAGTTATTTAAGGTTTTAAACTATAGAAGCGAAAGAATAATTTCAGAGGAAGAGATTTTTTCCTCTTTTTCTTTATTTTTAGCATCTAATCGTATTGAAATCGAATCTCTTGAAGGGGTAATAATTTCTAGTGTTGTTCCTAGTTTAGAAGCTATTTATTCAAGAATGTTTAAAAATAAATTCAATGTTGAATGTATGGTGATTGGTAAAGGAATTAAATTAGGACTTCCTATAAATACTGATTATCCTAAAGAAGTTGGTGCTGATCTAATTATGGATGCTGTAGGTGCTAAAGCAAAATACGGCAATAAATGCATAATTGTAGATATGGGTACGGCAAATAAAGTTATTCTTCTTGATGATAAAGGAGCTTTTGCAGGATGCGTAATTGCTCCAGGAGTTAATATTTCATCTCATGCTTTATTTGATAAAACAGCCGCTTTACATGAAATTTCTTTAGAAATTCCTAAGAAGGTTTTAGGGAAGAATACAAAAGATTCTCTCAATTCAGCTTTTACTTTTGGAACTGCTTTTTCTTTAACTAATTTAGCTCTAGCTATAGAAAAAGAAGCAGGATATGAATGCAAAAAGATTTTAACGGGAGGATTATCTTCCTTATTTGTTCCTCTTTTTGAAGGTTATGAATATGAAAAGAATCTAATTTTAGAAGGTTTATATGCAACTTATTTAAGGAATAGGAGTTAAAAATGAATATATATACAGCAACATTTTTAGTTTTACTTTGTCTTGTTGTTTTCTATACATTTGTTCTTTATAAAAATGTAACTAAGAGTGGAGAAAAGAAAGATAACAAAGACATTATTTTAGACATGGCAGTTGATGCAATGTTTATTGCTTTAATCTTAATAATGAACTTTGTGCCTAATTTAGGCTTTATTGCGATAGGATCGTTTATTTCTTTTACTTTATTACACATTCCAGTACTTCTAGGAGCTGCTACTGGTGGAATTAGAAGAGGAGTTCTTTTAGGATTAGCTTTTGGAATCTCTTCATGTGTTCAAGCAACTCAAACTGGCGGGGGATTAAATTTCTACTTTATTTATCCTTGGATTTCTATTCTTCCAAGAGTTCTATTTGGATTCTTTGCTGGTTTAACTTTTTCCTTACTAGGAAAAGTTGAAAAAAAGAAGAAATATGGTCTATACTTATGTTGCGCTTGCGTCGCCCTAACTATTTTGCATACATTATTAGTATTTGGGGCTTTGTTAATTTTCTTTGGAAGCGAAATCTGGCCGTTGTTAACTTCATCAAATCCTGTCGCTTCAACTACGGCGTTAACATTTGCAGGTATTATTGGAATTGGTGCAGCAGGGGAAGCTGTCTTAGCTGGCGTACTTGTTCCAGCAATTTATTTAGCCTTAAAAAAGGCTGTACCAAATCTATTTAGAAATAGAAAAGTCAGGAGGTAATTTATGCCAAATTTTAAAAAATTAGCCAAGAATTACGAGGAAATTGCATTAAAAGCACTTCAAGAATTCGTTAGAAAGCCATCTGTTTATGACAAAGCTACGATAGCTAAAGGAGCTCCTTATGGAGAAAACGTAAAGAGTGCTTTAGATTATTTAGGAAAGCTTGCAACTAATTACGGCTTTGATGTTGATTATTGTGATGGTTACGCGACAGAAATCTCTTGCGGTGAAAGCGGACCATTAATTGGCATCTATGCTCACTCTGATGTTGTGCCAGCAACTGGAAAATGGAGCTATCCTCCTTTTGAAGGAACAGTAATTGGAGAAGGCAAAAATAGAAAGATGATTGGTAGAGGAACTAGCGATGACAAGGGTCCTCTTATTGCAGCTCTTTATGCAGTTAAATTATTAAAAGATAACGGATTAATTAATGGATATAGAGTTAGATTAGTTTCCGGAGGGGACGAAGAAAGAGGATCTTCTTGTTTAGCTTATTATTTCCACACTTTACATAAAGAAGATGCTGCTTATGGATTTACTCCAGACTCAGAATTCCCTCTCATCTACGCAGAAAAAGCAATGTGCAAAGGTACATTCTCACGTAAAATAGACCTTTCTCCAATAGTAGCAATTGAAGGGGGATTAGTCTCTAATCAAGTCTGCGATAAAGTAAATATTACAATTCCTTTTGATAAAGAATATAAGAAGCATTTCATTGAAGCTGGCATTGATGGAGAAGTTAATGCTATTGGTTCAATAATGATGCTTACTTTCAAGGGGAAAGCAGCTCACGGATCTACTCCTGAATTAGGAAAGAATGCTATTGCTATTGCTTTTGACGATTTAGGAAAATATTACGGAAACGAATTCTTAGTTAATTTAGCTAAGATAATTAATGACAATAGAGGAAAAGAAATTGGCTGTTACGTTAAGTCTAAAGAGCTTGGTGAAACAACATATAACTATGGAATTGTTAAGTATCAAAATGGAGTATTAAAACTCATCCTAGACTTTAGATTTGGTGAAGATGCTGATAGGGAAGAAATCCGCAAAAACCTTGCAAAAGCCTCTCAAATGGATGTTAAATTCGATTCTTACATTCCATATTTACTCTTTGATAAAAAGTCTAAATTAGTCTCAACTCTTATGACTTCATATAAGAAGATGACTCATAGATATTTCGATAAGCCTCTAGCAATTGGCGGAGGAACTTATGCTAAAGAAGCTAAAAATACAGTTGCTTATGGTTCAGCAATGAACTATAAAGGACACGATGGAGCAATCCATTCAATCGATGAATATATTTATATCGATGATTTATTTGAACAAATTGCAATTTACGCTGATGCAATTTATAGATTAGGAACGCTTAAGTAGTGAGATCTAGACACAAAAAATGGGCTCTTCCTTATCTAGAAGAACATAAAGAAATTGTTACTGTAGAAAAGGAAGAAATTGGCGAATTCGCACATACGTCCCCGCTCTTTTTAGAAGTTGGGTGTGGAAAAGGCGACTTCATTTTAGGAATGTCTTCTAAACTTTCTGGAAGATTTTTAGGAATCGAAAAAGAAAGTAATGTTTGTGCTGTCATGGTTAAAAAGCTAGTTGAGGCTGAAGTTACAAATGTAAAAATTCTTAACGAAGATTTCGATACAGCTTATGAGAAAATTAAAGATATTAAATTTGATAAAATATTTTTAAATTTCTCAGACCCTTGGCCAAAAAAGAAGCAACACAAAAGAAGACTTACTTCTGTTTCTAGATTAGAGCTTTTTGGTTCCTTGCTAAAAGAAGAAGGCATGTTAGTCTTTAAAACAGATAATGATTCGCTTTATGAAGACACATTAGAATATCTAGAAGATGTCAAAAGTATGAAAATGGTGGAGAATCTTCCTATTTACATCTTTGATGAAACAAATGATGTTATGACTGAATATGAAAGGAATTTCAGAGAGCAGGGGAAAGAAATCCATAAAATTGTATTAAAAAAGGAGAAATAAGATGTATAAAGTATTTTATGATTCAAACTCTAAATTTGATTGTTTATATATAGTTTTTGATTTAGACGCTATCTGTGACAAAAAAGAAGAAAAAGATAATGTTGTTTGCTTATATAGAGAAAACAAGTTAATTGGAATTAACATTCTTAATTTCTCTGCAGTTAAAAAACTTTCTACTAAGGGATTTCTTAGTTTAGACAAAGAACTTTTAGATATTATCAACGCTGTTTTGGAAAAAGCCGGCGTAGAAAAGCTCCTAGAAGAAACTGATTCTGGTTATAAAGTTGCTAAAGTTACCAAGATAATTGAACATCCTTTAGACGAAAGAATGAGTTTAGTTAACTTTGACTTAGGAGATGGAAAATTCTATCAAACAGTTACTAGATATAAGAATTTCAACATTGGAGACAAAGTGATTGTAACTAAAGACAATACTTTAAAAATGGACGGAACTATGTTCCACGCTTACATTTCTAGAAATATAGAAATAAATGTCGAAATAAATTCTCCAAAGGATCTTTTTATTGGCGAAGAATTTAAGGCTGCCTATATTGAGGAAGTGTTGCCCGAAGGAGCTGACTTTATCTATGCCGATAGATAAATTTACTCCTAGTGATATTTCTTCAATCTTAGCAGGAACTTATCCTGAAGAATCTTTTTATAATTATTACGAACTTTTAGAAGATACAGAATTAACTTTTTCAGGATATAAAAACGAAATCATTTCTTTAGCTCATAGATACTTTAATAAAGATATTTCCACTGACTATTTTGAAGAAATAATTGACTTATATAAGAAGGTTTATTGGGAAGGTTCTTCAGAAGAAAAAAGTGATCATGGACTCAAAAAAGGCTTCCTTTCCCGGCTCTTTTATTCAAATTTGGATAATGAGTACTTTCTTTTAACACTGATTTTATATATCTACGATGATAAATTTGAAGAGGATGATTTCCCTAATGAAGAAAGTGCGGATCTTTTAACTAGATTAGTTTTATCTTATGAGAAATATCTTCAAACCAAGAACTACAAAAATTTAGATGAAGACTTTTATAAAATCTTTTTCGTTCTCTATATTCGCATCCATCTCTTCCTAGGTATTAAGTATCAGGGCAACATTAACGACTTAATTAAAGATTATTCTTCAGCATATGGAAGTAATGGAACTTGGCTTAAATTTTTCAATTATATAAATAGTATTTTCGATCTTTCCTACAGCAGAGATGAATTTGAAGAAATCGATAAAGACTTAATTCTTGAATGGAATATTCCTGAAGCAAATATTGTTTATGCTTATATGGAAAATTTTGAAGGAGAATATCTAGAAGCTAAAGAAGTTTTAGAGAAAACTCGTTCACTACATATTTATTCTCGACTGATTAACGCCATTTATCTTGAAACAATTTCTTTAGATTATTCTGGATTTGCTAAATCTTTATCTGATAAAGCAGTTCCAGTAGGTAGAAATTTTTCAACTTTTATAACTAAATTAGATCTTCTAGCAGCAATTATTGAAGAAGAGAATCCATTTACTAATAAAACTTTCGAGTCTCTACCTGATATTTGCTTAACTAGAATAAATGGTTTACTTTTTGAATTATGTGCATCTTCCTGTCCTTTATCAACGTCGCTTCTTACTGTTTTAGCAATTAAAAAATATGCTTTACTTCTTGGACACACTTTACTCGATAGTGGTTCTGGAAGAGATAAATACTGTATAAATCATTTCAAAACTAAAAATGGAAGAGTCTATATTTCTCCTTATGCTTTAGATGAACACGTTGGTGATGAACTAGAAATTGAGCGAATTAGAGGTAATTATGAGATAGTTTATAATGAAAACTTTAGTTGCTTTGCTTATACAGAAGATTTTTTAGTTTACCTACCTTTAAATATGATTAGTCAAAATGTAAAAGTAGACTGTGATTTATTTTTCTATCTGGATGATTTACATAGAAATTCGTTAGGGAATAAGATTCTAGCTATTCCTAGCAACGCAATTGAGCATTTAAGCTGTTTTGTTTCTTTAAAAAAAGATC
The DNA here is from genome assembly GCA_034185265.1 of Bacilli bacterium. Taxonomy (GTDB): domain Bacteria; phylum Bacillota_I; class Bacilli_A; order RFN20; family CAG-826; genus Alloenteromonas. The sequence goes on from JAXFZD010000021.1 coordinate 85,809, forward strand.
CTTTATTATTAGAAGCTCTTACTAATTACATACCAACAGCATTAGTTTTATTCCTAGAGAGTGAGATGCCAGGATTTGCAAAAGTTCCTGAAGGCATGATATTAAATCAAAAAGATGTTGTGACTTTTTCTACTGGAGAAACCGCTGTAGTAATTGAACCTTTACTTTATTTATCTTCATTTGAATCTCTTTACGAGAAGATTTTCCTTAAGCCAATAACCGGAAAAGTCGCCAAAGAAGAATATTTAGATTGATTTTGAAAAAAGAAAATTTTTGAAAATTTAAGAAAATCCAATGTAAATTTTTCATCTTTTTCTTTTTCATTTCATTCTCTATAATATAGCTAATAGGAGGAATCCTCACATATGGAAAATCTAAAAGATAGAGTGACTATTTATAATGTCGCCCAAAAAGCTGGTGTTTCTTTAGCTACCGTTTCTAGAGTTATTAATAAGAGTAGCATGGTCACCCCAGAGACAAGAGAAAGAGTTGAGAGAACGATTGCTGAACTTGGTTATAAGCCATCGGGATTAGCCCAAGCTTTAGCTACTTCTAAATCTACAAATATCGGTGTAATTATTCCTTCAGCTAACTACGTTTATATCTCAAATTTACTTAATGGAATTTCCGAAATTGCAAAAGAAAAGGGGTATTTGCTGACTTTATTTACAACTTCCCACTCTAGAGAAGAAGCTTTATCAATGATTGAAAAAGTCATTACAACCCACGTTGATGGAACTATTATTTTCGACGACCAACTTGGCCAAGAAGACATTAAGAAGATTAGTTCATATAACGTTCCAACAGTAGTTATTGATAACAAAGTTAGTGGAGATAGAGTTGCTTCAATCTTGTTCAACTACGATGATGCAGTTGAGAGAAATATTGAAACATATTTTAACGTTGGAAAAGATAAGCCAATGATTTTCCTCCATGTTCATAATGCTGGTAGATTAGCTTCTAGATGTGAAAAAACTTTCATTAAGACTCATGAAGAATTAGGAAAAGAATATAAGATCATTAATTGTGATGACTCATATTTACATACTTACAATGATTTTCTTTCCTATTTCCAAACTCATAAAGGCGGTGGATCTTTTGTTGCTTATAGAGATTCAATCGCTGCTGGTGTTTTAAACGCTGCAACTGATTTAGGATTTAAGGTGCCTGAAGAAGTTGAAGTCATTTCTTTAGTCGGAACAAAATATGCTCACATTTGTAGACCAGCTATCACATCCTTAAATATCGATATGGCTGAAGTTGGAAAGAAAGCTATGTACATGCTTACCGATCTTTTAAACCGTGAGCTCGTTGAAAAAACTGCAATTATGGAACCTCTTCTTATCGAAGCTGATACAACAATTCATGAGAAGGATGCTAAGAATTATAAGAAATAATTCAAAATTCTCTAAATATCCAAAAATCGAAATCTGCTAAAATCTGTAAAAATCTGCAGATTTCTTTTTTTGCTTTATAATCAAATTGCAATACTTTTTCTAAATTATTTAATCTTTGGGTGTTCTTGAAAAATGTCTATCTAAGAAAAAAATACAAACTGTGATAGGGGGTCCTTCCTGAAAGCCAAATAACTGTTGATTGGTTACTAAAACGTCCTCTATAAGAGGATATATAAAGATATAAAAAAGGCTGTAAAGTTAAGAAAGTTAGTAGCCATCGAAAAAAAACACGAGAAAAAATATTGTTGCAAACCATAGAAATAGTTTTTACAATATACATGCTTGAAAGCCCTTTCATAAAGGGCGAGATGAGAAATCATCGGCGGAGGTAAAATATGATGAGGTCATTAAATGGTTCTAATACCTCATTTTGTGTTGCTTCTTTTACATGGGTAGCTTAAGCAGCTTCTAGATTAAGAAATTATATTTCTTTAGGGCAAAATAGAAATTAGTTTCAAGAGATAGAGAACAGCTTAAAATCTTTCGTTATACCTATAAAGGAGTGATATATGAGTACTTCACCGGTTAAAAATGGTAAAAAACAGGCTAGACAGCGCCGAATCAAAAGGCTGGCGATTATTGGTGTAGTCATTACAACTATTGGAATTGGTGTCCTTACTTTTATGGCGTTCCTTCCAAGGAATAGCGAAGGCTTCGTGATTACGGATGATACAGGAGGAAAGTCTGCCTCATTTAGAATGAAGACAGCAACTTCCGAATCAGCTCCTACTGTTACGTATCTAAAAGCTAAAGGTCTTAGTGACTCTGTTTTATGTGAAGCATACTTGGTAGAAGACTACCTTGCATCTTTTAAAGACATTGACTCTATGGCCGGAGCTAACATATATGATAGTCCTTCTGGCAAAGGCCAGTTTGCTTCAATCTATACTGTTTATTTAGAGAATGCATCCGCAACCGAAGATTCTTACTTCAGATACCGAGTGGATTATGAAGGCAATAGAACTACTGAAGGTGCTAACAATCCTTATGAATATGTAAGATTCTTAGTTCAAACTTCTGTAGTTGAAAATGATGGAGCCTTAGATCATAGCCTTGCTAACCACTATTACGGTGCTAAATCCGCATCTGTTGGCACCGTTATAAGTGCGGAAGACGATAGAGAATGCGTCTCTTCTTGGCAAAAAGAACCTATAGATGAAGAACATCTAGAAGATTTAGTTAGAAGACCTGTATTCAAATCTTCTCCTAACGAAGGGTACTGTGTAAACTTCACTGAAAATAAAGGTCTTATAGATGTTAAGGAGACCATACCTGCGGGTAAGACCCTACGTTTCTCATTTGTGGTTTATTTTGAAGGAAACGATCCTGATTCTGGCGGAGTTAAGCCAAGTTCAGCATACCTTCTATTCTCATTACATTTTGGCGTAGATAATGAATAAAACCAATCCGAATACACATAAAAAGAAATTTTTGACGCGTAAAAAGAAACTTTGTTTCGCGGCGGCACTTTCTTTTTGTTTCGGTCTAGCAACTTCTGTTACAGCAACTTATGCCTGGTATAACACCATGACAGTTGGAGTTATCGAAGGATTTAACCTTAAATTCTCTACTTCAACTTATGAACTTAAACTAGGTATAAAAGATGAATCAGGCAAGATAATCTATCCTGAAGGAGAATCTTCATATGATGAAGAAGATGTCGGTGCCTCTTCTGAATATGTTTTAGGAGAAGTTTCTGGAATGTTTTCTAGTGAATGGAAAGATAATGTTCTTGATGTAGATTCGCTTCTTCCAACCTTTAGAAGTTCTTATTTATTTGCAAATAATTACACTAAGAGTGGATTGGCGGATAGAGAGGCTTATTTCCAACAAGAATTCTATATTAGGGCAAATGAAGATTGCTCAATCTTCCTCTCTGAAGGATCTTATCTAGAATCTAATGAGGAACTAAATAAGAAAACCGCTGAAGAATATGGTCTAGATCCGGAGAAATTAGCTAAATCAGTTAACGCAACTAGAATATCTATTATGACTATAGATAACGATAGGAAAATTAACTATAAGATACTTACTCCAACTTCAGCTCCTAGAGAAACTTATTATGGAGGAGTTCTCTCTAGATTTAAAAGAGAAAGCTCTAGATATTATGACTATATAGATGACAAAGAAATTCTCTTTGGAGAATATACTCTCCTAGGAGATCATATCTCTTATGTTAGAAATCCTTCTATAGAAGAACAAATACAAGCTAGAGGAGGAGAAATAGCAGAGGATGAATTCTCTTGCTTTACTGCATATCATAATCCTAATGTCTACGGGGTCGACTTATCTTCAGTAGCAATTGCTAAAGAAGATTCTTCTCCAATGTCTGACTATATCTTAAAGAAAGATCAAGCTGTAGCAACTCATGCTCCGCTATTTACTTTAGATAAAGACCAAGACAAACGTGTTATAGTTTCCATCTATTTAGAAGGATGGGATCTAGATATGATAGACTCTATCGCTAGAGCAAGTATGAATGTGTCGCTCAACTTCGCAGCACTATTTGATCGACCTTCTTAATCTATCATATATATAAGAAAGGAAACTACCTATGGGTGCCTATTTTGATTATTTAAAAGAAAGTTTACAAGAATTCTTTGGTGGACTTTTTAGTGGAAATTTTGATTCCGCTAAATTAGGCGAGATGCTAGCTCAAAATAGCTCTAATTTTGGAGCAGTTGGCTGGATTTTCTTCGTTTTATTCATTATTTTCGCAGTCGCTTTAGTCGTCTGTTTAATCTTACTTGCTATCTATCTTATCAAGAGACTTCTTAAGAGAAGAAAGAAAGGTATGACAGAAGAGAAAATGATGGAAGAAATCGAAAGATTAAATCTTGAGTTATTTGATGTAACTAGAGAAAAAGATAGAATCTTAGGTTTACATAGAGAAGCTGAAGGATTACCTAACGTAGATAACTCTTTAGGAGATAAAAAAGGTAAAGAAGCTATTAAAGGTGGTCCAAGATTTACTAAGTTAGATCTTGTTGATCAAAAATATAACTACGAAATTCTTAATGTAGAAGTTCCTGAAGATGGCGCTAATTTATCTTTAAAAGATATCTGCGAAAGATTTAGAAACTTCGCTTGTAGTCAAATGAAACTCTACTACACAATCGATACAGTTAGAGAAGCTTTTGCTGCCATGGGCACTGGTAAGTTAATCATTCTCGAAGGTATTTCCGGTACAGGAAAAACCTCCCTTCCATACTGTTTAGGTAGATTCTTTAAACATAATGCTGCAATTTGTTCAGTTCAACCTTCCTGGAGAGATAGAAACGAATTATTAGGTTTCTATAACGACTTCACAAAGAAATTCACTGAAACTGAATTCCTTAGAGCTGTTTATGAAGCCACTTACCGCAACGACTGTAACTTCATCGTTCTCGATGAAATGAACTTAGCTCGTGTTGAGTACTATTTCGCTGAATTCCTCTCCATCATGGAAATGCCTAATGTCCAAGAGTGGATAATTGATGTCATCGCTTCTCCTAGAGAAGACGACCCACGTCATCTCCACGAAGGTAAATTACTTATCCCACAAAACATTTGGTTCTTCGGTACAGCTAATAACGATGACTCCACATTTACTATTACTGATAAAGTTTATGATAGAGCATCTTCCTTATTCTTTGAGAATAAGAGCCAACCATTCGAAGCTCCATTTACAGAAGCTTTAGGTCTTCCAGCAGAAAATCTCATCGCTTTATATGACAAAGCTAAAGCTGATTATAAGATTAGCGAAGATACCTTAGCTAAATTTGCTTCTCTTGACGAATATGTCATAGAGCACTTCAAGCTAGCCTTCGGTAACCGTATCATGAAGCAAATCAACGCTTTCGTCCCTTGCTATGTTGCTTGTGGAGGAACTGAACTAGAAGCCATCGACTTCATCTTTAAGACTAAAATCTTAAAGAAATTCGAAGTCCTTAACGTAGCCTTCTTAAGAGATGAACTTGTTGGTTTAGATGAACAACTAACAAAATTATTCGGTAAAAACGAATTCCCACTTTCTAGAGATAAGATAAAAACCTTAATCAAGATGTCTAGATAATATATAAAGGATAAATGAAGATGGCAGAAGAAAATAAATTACCTCTTCGTGACGAAAAAGGCCGTTTCGCTAAAGGAGTTAAGAAAAAAGTAGCTCCTAAAAAAGTCGATGTTAAGCCTACTATCGCACCTAAAAAAGTAGAAGAGAAAAAAGTAGAAAGAAAAGCAGAGAAAGTAACAGTGGAGGTGAAAGCTGAACCTGTTAAGAAAGTAGAAAGTGTTGTACATACTTCTTTACAAAAAGATATGTATAAACGTACTTTTGAAGTGACAGCAAGTCAAAATCACCCGTTTTCTTTCAAAGACCTTTCTTCTTCCTACTACAAACTTCTTTCTTCTGAATCTGAATTTATTACTCCTTTAAAATATTACATCTCTCATGGTGAAACATTTATCCGTCAAACTTTTAGGAGCGAAACTAAAGCTTTCGATGATACTTTCATTAACGAGCTTGAAATTGGTCTAGATGCTGTAGGAAAAATCTTAGCTAATCCTCGTACCTTCATTAAAGAAGAATCTGATTTAGTTGAAGCTGGACTTGCTAAAAAGATCTCCGCAGTCTCAATTAGACATTTCGCTACTAATTCTAGATATTTAAGAAACGTCGATGAAGATGGAGAAGTCACTCCTAAAAAGATTCTAGAAATCCATGCTGAAACCGATACAGCTATTTATGAAAATAGATTCGTAATGACTCTTCTTAAACGCTGTTTAGCCTTTATCCAGACTCGTTATTACTTTGTTATTGAACATGGAGAAACTAGAGATAGCGATCTTCTTCAAATTCATAATAAGACTGAGATAGATGGAATAACTTATGAAGTAGACTCTAGAATTAAGATTTCTACTCCTAGTGATGATTCTGGAAATAGTGAGAAAAACGATGAACTTCTTAGACGTCTCACCGTTTTAAGACAAAATTGTGCATATTATCTTCGCTCGCCGTTTATGGAAAGTATGAAAGGGGCAAAAGATGTCTCTTCTCCAATCCATATGACTAACATGCTTAGAAAGCATCCTGAATACCATAAAGCATATTTATTATGGGTCTTCCTTGATCAATATGAAGATTTAGGTATTAATTACGAAGTTAAAGAATATAACCAAGTTATGGATGCTGCATATAAAGAAGAAGTAGCAACTTATATTGCTAATTCTATTCTTGCTATACATTCTAACAGAGTTAACCCAAGCGAACTTAAGGCTGCTAAACCAATTAAATTCGTACCTAAAGTTGTATTTTCATTAGAGGACGAAACCTATGCGGATTCTCGTTTCCTCTTCGAAGCTTATCCTCCTGCTAAAGCTGCTAGAGAACTTCCTCTCCCTCCTTTACCGGAAGAAGTTAGATTAGAAAATGAAGCTATGAGGCAAAGACTTAAAAACCAACAGGCCGCTAAGACTATCTTAGATAAAGTTATTCTAGAAGATAAAGATAGAATTGTTTACGAAGAAACTCTTAAGCGTGTCCACAAACAAAAAGCACTTAACAATGAGCGTCTAGCCTATATTAACGAAGCTCTAGAATTACAGGCACTTCTTAAAATTGAGAAAGAAGAAAATGCAAGATTGCATAAAGAAATTTCTTCTTTAGAAGATCAAGTATCTGTAATTAAAGATGAAAGTGTTTCCAAGATAGACTATAAAGTCGCTTTAAGTAAACTTGAAGAAGAAAAAGCTTCTTTAGAAGAAGAGCTTAAGAAGACAAAAGCTCATTTAGAAAGATGCAAATCTCGTCCATCTTTAAGGGAATTCATGGACTCTATCAAAAAAGAGTAATTTTCTCTTATTAATTATTTAGTATTTATAAAACACATTTTATGAAGAAATGGCTCTCTTATACAATTGATGGAATCTTAGTTGCCTTTATAGGTTTTCTTGGGTATGTCACTATATCCATGATGATCACTTCTAAGAAGAATAAAGGCAATGTCCCTAGCGCATTTGGTTTTTCATTTCTATATGTATTAACTGATTCTATGGATGATCCTGGAAGAAGTAATCTAGGTCAAGGAAGCGGGATTATAATTAAATCTTGCTCAGTTAATGAGCTATATCCTTCAACTCCTATAACTAAAATAGTTAAAGAAAAAAGAGCTTTAATTGATTCTGGAGTAGAAGAAGAAATTCTTCCTTCTGACTATGAAGTAAGAGAAGATAATCCTATCGTAGATTATGAAAAAGATGGATCTATCGCTACTTTCCTTCTTACAGTTAAAGATGAACAAGGTAGAGTTAGAGAAATCCCTGATACGCATAGAGTAGTGGATAAGTCTTATGATGAAGCAACTAATAAATGGACTATCACGACGATGGGAGATAATCCTATAGCCCATACTAGGCAAACTAAAGAAGTCTGGGATTTTGATACGAAATTTATCGGAAAAGTCGTCTATGACTCTAAAGCTTTTGGATCTATATTATTAATTTCTTCTCCAGCAATTGCTGCTAGTGCAGGAAAATCAGCTTGGTTATTCCCTGTCGCTATAATCGCTCCAATAGTAATAATCGCAGGTATGTCTATTACTGATGCAGTTATTAAATATAGGAAAGAAGAAAAACAAAGAAAGCTCGCTATAGAAAAAGCCATGGATGAAGCTGGAATTGATAGAAATGATGAAGCTGCTGTTGAACTCTTTACTTTAAAAGAAGAAATGAGATTAGAGTATAGAGAAGAGCTAGAAAAAGAAATCGAAAAAGCTAGAGAAGAAGCTAGAAAAGAAAAAGAGAGAGCAAAAAAACAACTTAAGAAAGAAATGTCTAAAGAAATAGATAGAGAAAAACTTAAGGAACAATTAAGAAAAGAAATGCTAGAAAAAGCTAAAAAAGAAGCAGAAGAAAATAAACATGAATGAACAAAGAAAAAATAGATTATTGATCGTTTGTTTCATTTTGATGGCTCTTCTAGGAGCCACGCTAGGTCTTTCAATCGCTTCATTTTGCTTAAGTTTAAATAAAAATGACAAGCTTTTATCAGTCATGTCTTACTTCACTCTGATATTGTTTATCCTTGTATTAGTCTTACTAATATTCTTCTATATGCAATATCAGAATGAACGTATGAAGTTATTATCAGCAGGAAAGGAAAAAGAAAATGAAGAAGAAAAATAAGAATTTAAAACTTATTAGACTTTATATTCTTCTTAGTATTTGTTTTGGACTAGGAAGTATAGGAGTAGGAGTTGCTTCCATATTCTTTAAAGAATATAACTTCATTCTCTATATGCTAATCGCTACTGTTAGCGGAGTCTTCCTTTCTCTTCTTTTCCTCATATTTGCTTTCATTCGTTATAAAAAAGATATAACTGAAAAAGAATTCCTTTCTTCTTCATTATCTTTATCTATAGATGCTTATAAACAAGGAGAAAAAAGAATCATCATTCCTAATTCTTCTTCTACAGGATTAAATTTATTAGCATCTAATATCAATACTTTAGGGTTTGCTCCAATTCATCTAGAAGCTGGAAATAAATATTCTAGAGAAGATTTTATAGCGCTTTTTGATGCTGATATAAGAAGCAGACGCTTCTCTTCTTGTTATTTAGTTAGACTAGTAGGAGCAGACATCATAGATTTAAGAAAGATGGAAGAAAGATGGGGGAACTTCATCACAGTTAAAGATGAAGCTGAGTTCTATATTGTTTTATTTGATATAGATGAACTCTCTTTAGATATCTATTTATCTAGATTTATTAAATATAATAAAAAATTATTTATCGCTTATGCTATATATCCATTTGGAAAAATAGAAGATGCTTTCCCTTCTTTAGCTGCTCTTCCTATAGAGCCAGGAAGACTATTTAAAGTTGAACCAATAGAACATAAAGCTTCTTTTGAAGAATTCTTAGAAAAAGCTTCTACAATAAATATTTCAGATGACTTTGCTCTAACTGATTTCTTAAAAGAATCTCTATTCTATTTAGATTTAACTCATCTAGGAATTAAGCTAAATGACAACTATATTAGACAAGTCACCTATGAAGATCTTCCTATGCTTAATGAAGTTAAAGAAGAAGATTTCCTTTATTTCAAAGAAGAAGAAATTCTTAGAAAAGAAGGAAATAGAGTATACCTCGTAATGGGTAATACAGAAAAATATAGAGTTATAGATAAAGAAGAAATCGATAAGATGATTATCTTTAAATCTACATTATTATCTATATTAAATAGATATTTAGATTCTTCTGATGCTAGAGAAAGAGAAAGAAGAATAGAAGAACTTTGTGAACTTACTTCAAGTTTTAACTATACAATTACTTCTTCTTTTGAAATCTCTTATATTTCTGATTCTTGGAAAAATAAATTACCTGTTAATCCAATAGGGATGAAGTGCTATAAAGCCTTATATGGGAAAGATAAACCATGTGAAGATTGTCCTATAACAAAAGCTAATTTACTTAAAACTAATGCTTATTTAGGAAGTGGCAGATATCATGCTAGAGCTAGAGTAAATGGCAAAAATAAAGATATCTTCATGCTTGAAGAAAAGAAGAATTATTTATCTCCTAGAAGCGCACTAGATGAAGATTTAGTTGATTTAATTAATGCAGATGAAAAAGGTTACGTACTTGTAATTAAGATAGAAAGAATCGAAGATTTAGCGTCTAGAAATAAGATTACAGTCAGTGCTATTTTAGGAGCAATCTATGAAAGAATGTCTGCTTATAATCTAGGATATAATCTATATATCAAAGATATAGATGAACTCGCATTCATCTTAAAAGATATCTCTAGAGTTGAAGCTATTGATATAGCTAAAAAAGTTACTTTCTGTTTAAATGATAAACTTGATTTTGGAAAGAACGGATTAACTCTTCCTTATAGAATCATTCTTCTTTCTTATCCTCTAGAAGTTTCTTCTATCTTCTCTCTTGATAGCTTATCAAGAACAATGTTTGATTTAGCGGATAAGAAAGGAAGACTCTACATGGTAGATGAAACTCCTCTTCCAATAGATAAACGTAGATATTATGTAGAAACTCTTGAAGCATCATTCATTAAAGATAATATCCCTCTAAAGTTCTTACATACTTTAGATAGAATGACTAAACTTGTATATAATGAAATTCATCTAGATTTCTTTGATTATGAAGGTAGGCCTATTAAAGAAGATGAAATGACTCTATATGCTAAACAAGATGGACTATATAACACAATGATCGAAAGACTTATTCGTCAATTAGATTTTGAAGATAAGCAATATATTCTTCCTTTAGCCAAAGAAGCTCTTAATCAAACTTCTTTAGATTCTATCGCAAGAATATTAGCTAGTAGAAAAGTAGATAAACGTAAATTAGTTCTTCTTATTAGAGAAAGAGACTATGTTTATAATAAGCAAGCAGTTAAAAATGCTATCGAAGCAGGACTTATATTTGCTTTAGATAACATTCTTAACTATGTAAAAGAAGAATTTGACTTTAAACCTCTATTTGCCAGAATCTCTTATACGAAGTATAATAAGAATCAAGAATACGCATCTAGAGTTATATCCATTAAAGCAAGAGATATTGATTTGGATATGGATGAAGTCAATGAATCATTCGACAATAGATTTGTAACAGGGGAATAGTAACAGTAGGAGAAGTGGATTTTTATGAGAAGTAAAAAGAAAGCTAAAGCGACTCTTATTTACACTCTAGCCTTATCACTAGTGGCTGTTTTTTCTGCTTCGATTTCTACATTCGCGTGGTTCCAAGCTACTGCGGAAGTTAATGTAGAGACTTCAAGTACTTCTACTACAATTACTGTCTCGAAACCTGATATGCTTGAATGGAAACTTTGGGCCTATAA
>JAXFZD010000022.1:0-43042 GCA_034185265.1 Bacilli bacterium
GAGCAATTTCAAAAGAAAAACTGACCAAAAAGGGATTAGTCAGCTGTCTAGATTATTATTTACAAAGACATGCTTTGAAAATGAATTGAACCGCGTAATGCCGAACGGCACGTTACGTGGTTGAGAGGGAGAGGAAATTATTTAATTTTCCTCCCTACTCGATTTAAAAAATTTTATTCTAATTAAATTGAATAAATTTGAAAAGTTTACTATAATTAAACCATGTCAAAAGAATTAGGTAGGAAGATTAGATTAATTCGTTTAAAAAGGAATCTTAGTCAAACTGAAATGGCAAATATTTTAGGCTATTCAGGTAAAGGAATGATAAGTCGCATTGAAAACGATTCAGCCCAAATGAGCTATGACAAGTTAATTCTTCTTTTATCTAAATTCCAAGACGATTTTAAAGATGATAATGTCGGTGTCTTACGCGTAGCTTCTTCAAAAACAGAGAATGTAATTATTAATGCGGAAAGGCTAACTATAAAAATGATAGGTTTTAAAGAGTTGGATGATGCACTTTCATTGAAAGTAGCACCCAATCAAAGGGAATTTGTTGCAGAAAATGCACTTGCAATAGCCGAAGCTTATGCAGCTGAGAGGATCGGAACCAAAACTCAATGTTTTCTTGCATATAGCAACACTATCCCTGTAGGCTTTGTATCAATTGCCTTCGGGAGTATTGGAGCAGATGGAGAAAAAGACTGGATGCTTAATTCCTATTGTCTCTGGCGAATTATGGTTGATATGGACTATCAGAATAAAGGTTATGGAAAAGAGATGTTAGAAGCGATAATCAGTTGGTGTAAATCTTATCCATTTGGCAAATCAGAAAATATATACACTAGTGCAGATGTTAATAATGAAAAAGCAATTCAATTCTATAGGGATGCTGGTTTTGTGTTAACTGAAGACTATGTCGATGGAGAAATAGTGTTAAAAAGAAATATAGGAGGAGAGAACAATGAATGATAATTATGAGTTGGTAAGATTTGAGCAGAACGGATTAACTCTTGATGTTAATGTTTCTCCTTTAGAAGAAACAGTTTGGTTATCAAAAGAACAAATTGGTCAATTGTTTGAAAGAGATAGAAGTGTTGTTTCAAGACACATAAATAACATTTATAAGGAAGGGGAATTGTGCAAAGATAGCTCGTGTGCAAAAAATGCACATGAGGTCAATGGGCAAACCCATTACACCGAGCTCTTTAATTTAGATGTCATTATTTCAGTTGGTTATAGAGTAAAATCGCGAAATGGTGTAGTTTTTAGAAAATGGGCAAACAATGTTCTAAAGCAATATCTGCTCAAAGGATATGTTATTAATGAGAACAGAACTTTAATTACAAATGAAAACTATATAAATCTTATTAATAGAGTCGAAAATATTGATTTACGTTTATCAAAAATAGAAAGAAAAGACATTATTCAAAATGAAAGCTTTTGATATACATGATACATATATTAATGTGACTATTCCTTTTGACAAAGAAATGGTTAGCCAAATGGATGATGGCAAAAATCTTGGCAAAAATGATGGCAAAAATCTTTTTAATAACGACCTATCAGAGAATGAAAAAAGGGTCTTGCTGGAACTCATTAATAATCCATCCGTTCCTTATGATACATTAGTTGTTGAACTCAAAATATCGAGACGAACAGTTTCTAGAGTTTTTGAATCATTAGTCGCTAAAGGCTACATTCGTAGAGTTGGAACAAATAAAAAGGGTTATTGGAAAGTGATTAAATAATATGGAAGTAAAGTATTGCAAAATTCGAGCGGATTTCAAGTATACTACAAAGGGCCGCTTTTATCGTACATTCTTAGTTAGAGAAGATATTGGACTTGGAGAACTTGGTGAATTAATTGTCGAAATCTTTGGTGGAACTATGGAACACTTCTTCATGTATTCTACTAAGGATAAGGCATATATACCATCTTCTTGGATGGAGCAGTGGGATGATTTTAGTGCTTCTAGGCACGAACCATTCAAAGACAAAACTATTAAAGATTTGCCAGAACACTTTATCTTTATTTATGATACTGGTGATGGTTGGGATTTTGACTGCAAAATCTACAAAACAATCATCACAAAAGAATTTGAAGATGACGAAGATGTACCGACTGGTTATGTCTTAGATGCTAAAGGGATGGGCATTTGGGAAGATAATATTAGATCTTTATATGCTTATTTCGATGGCGAGATTGATGAAGACTTCGATGAGGAAGATGAAGAAAGAGGAATATATAAACCTTGGAATTTTGACATCAAGAAATATTCAGAATTTGATGATCCAATCGATATAGAAGAATTGAATGATAAGGCTATGTATTTTTATCCAATTTCAGAAGAAGAAAGATATTGAGTGCTAAATAATGAAAGGACTACATAAATGAAAAGAGAATTAGGGATAGCATAGATTATTTACAATTAAGAATTCAGATTTAATCTTAGTTCTTAATAAAGGAGATATTGTCGAGTAAGGAACTCATGACGAGTTAATGGCAATGAATGGATTCTACGCTGACTTATATAATTCTCAGTTTGTTAAAGCGTAATCAAACTATTAAAAAAGATTGCCTATGGAGCTTTCACTTCATAGGCTTTTTTATTTATAAATAAGTGCTAAATCAAAATTATTTTGGTAAAATTATGCCCATAATGAAGAAGAAAATTATCATAATCGGAGCGGGAATTGCAGGGTTAAATGCAGGAATAGAGCTTTTACAACATGGTTATGATGTAGAAATATATGAGAAGAATAATGAAGTTGGAGGGCTTTGTTCAGGCTACTTTGTTGATGGATGTAACATAGATGCTTGTCTTCACTGGATGATGGGGACAAAGAAAGACACTATCCTTTATAACTTGTGGAAGAATATTGATGGACTAAATGATGAAGTTGAAATAACTCATCTTCCTTATTTATGTTCTTTTATTTATGAAGGAACAAAAGTGACATTATCTAGAGATCTTGATGAAGAAGAGAAAAGATGGATTGAAATTTCTCCTGAAGATGATAAAGCTATCAAGATTTTCTTTTCTTGTGTAAGGAGTCTTTCCTCACTCTGGGTAGTTACCCAAGTTATAAATCATAAAAAGCTCTCAGGAGAAATTTTTAAAAGCATACCTAATATTTCTAAAATCATTAGGTCGATGAAAATTTCTAGGAAAACATATTCTAAAAGGTTTAAACATCCAGCTTTAAGATTTGCTATAGAAAATGGCTTAACAGGCTATAACAATATGTATTTTTTCATGCAAGTTTATGCCTTATTTGCTGCTGGAGATGGAGACGTTCCTTTTGGTGGAGCTTATTATATGGTCCAAAGAATTAAGAATAGGTTCCTTTCTTTAGGAGGGAAGCTATTTTTAAATACTCCAATTAATGAATTAGTAGTAGAAGAAGATCTGATAAAATCTGCTAAATCTTGCGAAAAAGTGATAAAAGGTGATTATTTTGTTTCTTCTACTGATTATTCATATACTTTAAACAAACTATTAAAAGGTCAATTTCAGATTAAAAAATTAAATCAGCTTCATCAAAATATTAAGGATTATTCTATTTCAAGTTGCTTTAACATTTATGTAAAAGTTGATGATTATAAAGATGATATTGATGTGCCGACCATTATCAAAACAAAAGAAGTTAAAGTTGGAGCTCATAAAGTAAATAATCTCTTAGTTCGCCCATACAGTTTTGATCCTACTTTTATATATGATAATAACGGCGCAGTAATAAGTTTGTATATAAATCAAAATCAGGATGATTATAGATTTTTTAAAGAAGTAAAAGACTATAAAAAAGAATTTGGAAGAATAATTAATGATCTAATCTCTTTATTTGAAGAATTTTATCCTCAATATAAAGGGAAAGTCCAGCATTTAAGCTCTTTTGGTCCATTAGAATTAGAAACACGCTTTAATACTTCTTATGGTTCGATTCAGTCATTTTCTTTTTCAGACAAAGGAATGTTCTACTTACTAAAAAATCAATTAAAAGAGATTTCCAACTTATATTTATGTGGACAGTGGAACCGTTCCTTAGGAGGCACCCCGACAGCTTTATTAAGTTCTCATGCTGTGGCAAAGAAAATAAGTAAAAGAGATAAGAATAAGAAATAATTTGCTGGCTGATTTAATAAAAAGTCTGCAAATCTCAATTTATTTTGCAAAAAACAATAAAAAAGACCTAACTTTTTTTGAGAAATTAGGTCTATTTTTATTTATAAATTAAATGAATTGAAGTCGTATAACCTATTAGATGATGAATATTTCATGTCATCTGTTTGAGATAATTTTGATCCCCAGTTCATTGAAGAGATTGTGACATCTGAATTAGTTTTTACGAATATGATATTATCTTCATTACCTAAATCAAATCCGATGACGCTTCCTTCTTTAGTCCCTTCTTTCCATGAGCCATCTTTTCCTGTAACCCAAGCCCATACAAAGTAGTTATATTTAGTATCAATATCATAAAGGACAATTTCTTTATCCAATAATTTAGATGTTTTAATCATAACTATATCTTTAGTAGAGGTGCCTTTTTTGCCTTTTGCGGTAATCTTAGCAACTACTTTTCCATTAGATAAAGAAGTTGGAAGTTGATATTGGTTATTTGAAACAGTAACAGGGGAAGCATTATTAACCGAAATAGTTATGGAAGTAGCATTAGATGCAGTTATATTTAATGTTTGAGTAGAAGAATAAACTTGCTGATAACTAACATTAATTGTTGGTCCTACTCCACTTGATGGATCAGCTTCTTCAAAAGCAGGATCTACTAAAATACAAGCATCATTAGTAAAACTAATGGTTGCTGAACCTTTACTTACAGTCACCATATTTCCTGTCATGAGGTCTTTATATTGACCATCTCTCATTCCCGGAAGAGATAAAGTAATACTATTACTTGCATTAATATTAATGATTGTAGCGCCTCTTCCGCCTCTAACATTGATGAAACAGCCGTTTGAAGCGGTTAACTTTTCATCTTGGTCTACGTAGAGGTTGTGGAATTTATTAATAGCAGCAACTTCTTTATTTTTAAAAGCAGTTGAACCCATTTGACCCATGCTAGTTCCATTACCTGGGCGAGCTAAATATAAAGAAGTAGCATCTTTTCTTGAAGTAACTACCATATATGCTTTATTAATGACTTTTTCTTCAATATTTGTTGTTTCATGTTCCATATTAGAATATGTATCATGAGATTCTGCCCATAAGACAAGCTTATCGCCGTTTTGTCTAGAATTATAACCGTTAGTTAGTTTACCTAAGTTTTTGTTTTTTACTCCATCAAGAATGTCAGCAGAGAATTCCGAATCTACAACGGACATATAATTTGTGTATGAAGAAAAACTTCTTCCAGATCCACAGGTATGTAGTATTTCTCCATAATAATAAGGTTTTTCTAATCCTTTATTTTGTGCATATTCAGTTGCAGCGCCTAAAACATTTGGCCAATAGTTAGATTTATAATTACCATCATCTGGAGTTTCAATATGCTTAGCAGCGTCAAATCTAAATCCATTAACACCGCAATCTATATATTCTTTTAATAAAGATATAACTCTATTTTGAACTCTTGTGTCTTCAGTTTTTAAATCTGGATAACCGCCAATATTTCCTTGAACAATGGATTGAACATCGTCATCATCTGCATATCTACCTAATTTATGGATTAATTCATTATTATAAATAGTGGATTCGTATTGGCTAACTCCTCCATTAAATGAATTTTCATTTCCTCCGCCTAGATGGTTAGAGACAATATCCATAACGACATCTATTCCTAATGATTTTGCTTTAGAACATAGATTCTTTAAATCGTCTTTAGATCCAATAGTGCTAGTATTTGAGTTTGGAGAAACTACGAAGCCTAAAGGTTGATATAATTTCCACCATTCATTAGCCCAGTTTCCTCCGTTATAGTAGTCTTTTTGAGGCTGCATTGGAGAAAGCTGAACTGCTCTAAATCCAGCATCCTTAATAGCACTTAAATTATTTGAAATAGTGGTTGCTGACCAGTTAAAACAATGCAAAACAGGGGTATCTTGCATATGTTTTATAGGAATTTCAATTTCTTCTGGTTCCGACGAACTTGATTCTTCTGATGAAACTTCAGAGGAGATTTCGCTGCTTTGTTGCGAAGATTGTTCAGAACTTATTTCAGAAGATTGAACTGAGCTTTCACTGCTTATCTCCGAAGATTGTTCAGAACTTATTTCAGAAGATTGAACTGAGCTTTCGCTGCTTATCTCCGAAGATTGTTCAGAACTTATTTCAGAAGATTGAACTGAGCTTTCGCTGCTTATTTCTGAAGATTGTTCACTTGATTTTTCTGATGTTTGTTCACTTGTTTTTTCAGATGTAGTCTCGCTTGTTCCTTGCGATGTTATTTCACTTGTAGCTTCAGAAGTTGCTTCGGAAGTAGCTTCTGATGTATTTTCACTAGTCTGTGTCTGCTGAGAACTGCTAGAAACAGTTTTACTGCCTATTGAACATGAGACAAGAAGTAAGGCAGATAATCCGATTATAATTTTCTTTAAGGCCATAAGAATTCCTCCAATTTATTATTATACTTCTTCTAGAAATTAAAGTTAAAAATTATTATTATAATTTTGTGAATCATAAAATTTTAATATCTGGGTTAATTAATGAGGAAATAACAGTTGGTGTTGATTCCTTTCCTATTGATTATTCTCCAGTTGAGTATTCTTTCTTTGGAGTGAATTCTTCTATTGGCGGAGTTGGATATAATGTTCTCCAAGCTTTAAAGAAACTTGGTGATTCTCCAGATATTTATTCTTTATTTGGCAAAGATTTAACAGGGGAAAAAATTGAAGAAAATATAAAAAGAGCTGGGACGTCTATTCGTTTTCTACAAAAATCGCTTAAACAAACTCCGCAATCTGTTATCTTAGTTGATAAGCAAGGAGCAAGGAAAATTTATTGTGATTTAAAGGATATCCAGGAACAAAGATATGAAGGCAAGCCTTTAGATAATTATGAATTGGCAGTTTTAACTAATATTAATTTTTCAAGGTGTTTTATTGCTCACTGTAAGAATAAAAAGATAAAAATCGCAACTGATGTACATTGTTTATCCAATACAGAAGATGAATATAATAAAGAATTTTGTGAAAATGCTGATATTTTATTTCTTTCTAATGAATATATTAAAGGTCGTGAAGAAGAATTCGTAAAAGATCTTTATAGAACTTATAAAAATGACATCATCGTAATTGGCTGTGGCAGTGAAGGATCTTTAATGTATTTAGGAAATCTAGATAAGTTTATTAAAGTTGAAGCCTATGTTCCTAGAGGTATCGTTTCTACTACTGGAGCTGGAGATGCTTTATTCTCTGCTTTTATACATTTTTATTTAGAACATTACGATATTGATGTTGCGTTAAAGCTTGCTAGTTTATTCGCTGGATATAAGATTGGGGAAGTAGGATCAGCGAATGGATTTCTCTCTGATAGCGATTTATTAAAGCTAGCTAAAGAATACAACATTATATAAAAAGTCCGCAAATCGCGGACAAGTTTATAGATTTAAAGGCTTTTTTAGATAGCTTCTGTTATTTTTTGCAGATAAGAAAAGTCAAGTTCTTCGAGATTTCCTTCATCTACAGCTTTAGCTAAAGCAGAGTCTATAGGAAGCTCATCAACTAAAGAAATCCCATATTTTGAAGCAAGTGTGGAATCTACTTTTCCGAAAGGATAAATCTTTTCATCACAATGAGGACATTTAATATATGCCATGTTATTGACTAAGCCTAGAATTGGTTTGTTCATCATATTCGCCATATTAATTGCTTTTTCAACTATTAAAGACACCAATTCTTGAGGTGAAGTAACAACAACTATTTCATTTACAGGAATAGATTGGAAAACAGTTAGGGGGACATCTCCTGTTCCTGGAGGCATATCAATGTACATTTCGTCGATTTCTCCCCAAAAAACATCTGTCCAGAATTGCCTGATTAATCCAGCAATGACCGGTCCTCTCCAAAGTACTGGAGAAGTTGGATCATCGGTTAAATTATTTAGAGATATTGTGGCAATTCCAAGTTTTGTAAATAGTGGATAGATTTCTTCTTCACTTCCTCTTGCTAATTCTTTGATTCCAAAAATCTTAGGAATTGAAGGACCAGTAATATCAGCATCTAAAATAGCAACTTTCTTGCCTTGTCTTGCAGCGTTAATAGCTAAAATAGCAGTGGTAAGAGATTTACCTACGCCACCTTTTCCACTAACAACAGCAATAACTTTTTTAACTGAGGAATTTTTGTTTAAAGGAATTAAAAGGGAGGAAGGATCTCTTTCTCCGCATTCTAAAGAGCATGAACTACAGTCATGATTACAATCCGACATTTTTATGCACCTTTGTTAGCTTTTTCGTACTTATTAAGTAAGAAATTAATGATTGATTGTCTAGTTATAATTCCTAAGAAAACACCGGAATCATCGACGATTGGGACAAAGTTTTGGTTAGAAATTAAATAGCCTAATTCACTAATATCTGAATAATTCTTTGAAGGAACGACTAATCTTGAAATAGAAATTGTTGAAAGTGGCTTCTCTAAAGGAGAAGTTTGAGATGATGTAATTTCTCTAAGAATGTCACCAGCAGAAACAGAATAAACATATCTTCCAGAATTTCTTTCAATAACTGGAATCATTTGGTAACGATGTTTATCCATTTTTTTGATGGCTTCACCGATAGTTACATCGCTATATAAAAAGTCGACTTTTGTCTTTGGAATTAATAAATCTTTTGTTTTCATGCGAATATTATACTTTAGTGAAAATGATTTGGATATTTTTATTTTAAAAACATATATCATCCTAGATACTTGACACGAGTAGTAGAATAGTTGCGTTATGTTAGACGTTTTTCTAGATGCACTAATTGATTCGGCAAAAATACTAGGAATTGTTTTTGCTTTTCATGTAATTTTGTCTTTTATCGAAGGTAAGATTGCTAAATTTTTAGCATCTAAGCATGGATTAGGTCCCGTAATTGGTGGAGCTTTAGGAGTTATTCCTGAATGTGGAGTTAGTGTAGTTGGAGCTGATTTATTTTCTAAACAGCACATTACAATGGGAACTTTGATTGCTATTTTTCTAGCTTGTTCTGACGAAGCTTTACCAATTTTATTTAATTTTTCAGGAAGTAAGCATCCTTGGTGGATGGTTTTTGTTTTAATTGCGATAAAAATAGTTGTTGGCGTTATAGTTGGCGTTCTTGTCGATTTGATCTCTATTAAATCCAAAATGAAGACTTTAGAACATCATCATGATTGCGAAGGCGAAGATGAAACTGATGTTAGAGGATGTTGTGGCCATCATATAGAAGAAGAAAATAAGCTTAAAGAGCATTTGCTTCATCCTTTATTTCACTCGTTAAAAATATTTGTCTATGCTTTTATAATTTCGTTTATTTTTGGCACAATAGTTTTCTATGTTGGACAAGATAAAATTAGCGCTTTTGTAAGCGAAAACAGATACATGTCCCCGCTCTTTTCTATTTTTATTGGTATGATTCCAAACTGTGTAAGCAGTGTTTTACTATCAGAATTATGGATGAGTGGAGTACTTCCTTTTGGAGCTTTAGTTGCTGGTCTATGCATGAACGCAGGCCTGGGTATGCTTTATTTATTTAAACAAAAAGACAAAGCAAAACTTAAAAATGCATTTATTGTATTTGGAGTATGCTTTGTTACTTCTTTAGCTATTGGCTATATATTGTTGCCTTTATTTGCCTAAGATAGATTTTTCAACTATCTCTCTAGCTTCTTTTCCAAGTTCAAATTCAACAATCGTTAAACCAAAATCAATAGAATATCCCATTGCTTTTGCTGTAACTGTATCTTTATCAAGAACGACACCCTTTTCAATTTTATAAGCTCCATCTTTTCCTTGGAAAGAAGGGAAGCATGTATAGGAATAGTCTTTTAAATATCCCATAGCATTTAATATTGATGGGGCAGCGCAAATTGCATGGATGTGTTTGCCTTTTTCTTTAAATCTTTTAATTATTTCTCTAACTAAAAGTGATTCAAAAAGGTTTTTTACTCCAGGCATTCCTCCTGGAAGGACAAGAAAATCATATAAATCTATATCTTTAATTTCATTTAGAAGTTCATTTGCAACAACTGCTAATCCAGAAGAAGCAGTAACAATTTTATCAGAAGTAATCGAAACTAATTTAACCTCCATTTGCTTAGATCTAAGTAATAAATCATGTGTAACAAGTGCTTCAGATTCTTCAAATCCGTTAGCTAATAAAATAAGTGCTTTTTTCATCTTTTTAACCTCTTATAATATTATATCTATGTATCAAAAAAATAAGAAAAAATATTCAAAAAAAACTAAATCAAAATACATTCATAGAGATTGTAGAGACATTCTAAGAGAAAAAAATGACGAATCTCTCGCTTCAACTTCCAGGAAATATAAAGATTGCTACGACGCAGCTTAAATTTTTATTTTATAAACTTCTTTAGCGTTTAAGTACATTAGTTTTTGATATTCATCATCTGTAATATTAAGAGAATGTTCAAAATAAGGTTTGTACATTTTATTTCCTAATGTATCAACTCCATCGACAGGGCTATCTGAACCAAACATAAGCTTATCTGGAGATATTTCTTTAATAACTTTTTCAGCAAAACTAGCAGGAACCCAAGCTGTATCTGCATATATATTTGGGTTATTTTTTATAATGTCATAAGAGTCCATATTGTCACCCATTAATTGGCAGTGAGCAGCAATAAAAACAACTTTTGGATGGTCTTTTGCAGCGATTTCGACATTTTTTATGTCTGAATAGATATCTGCAGCGGTGTGGACTAAGACAGGTAATTTCTCTTGCCTAGCTAAGATTAGCCAAGGCCCTAAAAGCTTATTTGAAATCTCTAAGCGTTCCATAAACGGATGGAATTTAAGAGCGTAAATGTATTTTCTATTTTTTCTAATAAAATCAATTAATTCAAGTGTAGGAACTTCTCTAGTTGGCGCAAACCAAATCGCTAAACCGAATTTCTTTGGGTATTTTTTAACTAGTGGAAGAATATCTAATGCTCCTTCTAGGGTTGTTTTTTTATAATCAGGCATTCCTTCGTTAGGATAGCTAGCAACATCAACACTAGAAATTAAAGAGAAGTCAATATTGTACTTCTTAGAGATGTTTAAAAGAGCTTTGTAATTATCCTTTATATTAGGATAGGAAGAAAAATGAACGTGTGTGTCTATGATTTTCATAATAATTTTTTAATTTGTTCGATCAAAGCGGCCATTTCTCTAGTATTTAAGCCATCAACACTATTATTTTTGAAAATAAAGTCGGCCTTAGCTTTTGTTGGTTCAACATATTTTTCATGCATAGGTTTAACCGTTCTAACATATTGATGGATGACAGAGTAAGGATTTCTTCCTCTTTCTGCAACGTCACGGATGATTCTTCTTGCTAAACGGATATCAGCATCAGCATCAACAAAAACTTTAAGATCAAAAAGCTCTTCAGGGCATAAAAGAACTATAATTCCTTCAACAATTACAATCTCTTCTGGAGTAAATTGTATTGTCTCTAGTTTTCTAGTATGTGAATGGAAATCGTATTGAGGAACATCTATTTTATTTCCTTTCTTGATTTCTTTTAGATGCGAAATAAAAAGCTCCATATCAAGCATTTTAGGATCATCATAATTTAATCTATCTCTTTCTTTTGGCGGTAGATGAGATTGATCTTTATAGTAATTATCAAAAGAAATTACATTACACCTGCCATTAAGAAAGGAAAGTAAGGCACTAGATACATATGTTTTTCCAGAACCTGAGCCTCCGCTTAATCCAATTAAGATAGCCATAATTTTCCTTAGTATTTTACTATATTATTTAAATTATAAAGTAGTATTTTGTTGTATCACTTAGTTTTGTGAGTAAAATATCGTTGCTTTGGGGTGTAGCCAAGCGGTAAGGCACAAGTCTCTGAAACTCGCATGCACTGGTTCGATCCCAGTCACCCCAGCCAAAATTGTCTTTTATTAATAGATAAATATTAATCTTTAGGTATAATAAGGTCATCTTTATAACTTAATAAGGAGGCCATTTTAAATGGGAGAGTATTTTGAAGAGTACGTTGGTCCATTTTCTTTATTGACCGCTACTGAAGAAGCTTCTAGATGTTTATTATGTCTTGATGCTCCTTGTTCAGCATCTTGTCCAGCTGGGACAGATCCAGCAAAATTTATTCGTTCTTTAAGATTTAAAAATGTCAAAGGAGCAGCTTATACTGTTAGAATAAATAATCCTCTTGGGGGAGTTTGTGCTAGAGTTTGTCCAACTGAAGCATATTGCCAAAAAGGATGTACTAGATGTGGTATTGATAAACCTATAGATATTGGGAGATTGCAGAGATTTATAACAGATTTTGAGTCTTCAGCTAAAATGAAAATTCTTGAAGTTGAAAGCAAAATTGATAAGAAAATTGCTCTAGTTGGCAGTGGTCCTTCTGCTTTAACCATAGCTGCATTTTTAGCAAGAAAAGGTTATCAAGTTGAGATTTTTGAAAAAGAAGAAAAACTTGGTGGAGCTCTTCGCTATGGCATTCCTGAATATAGGCTTCCAACTAAAGTTCTTGATGAAGAAATTAATAGAATCATAGATTTAGGAATCAAAGTCCATCTTAATACATATATAGAAAAAGAAAAATTAGAAGAACTTAAAAAGGACTTTGATGCTGTTGTATTAGCCTCTGGATATTCTAAAGCAAAAGTTCTAGATATCTTTAAAGATAATAAATATGTCATAACTGCTTTAGATTTCTTGAAGAGGATAAAAGAAAATAAGATTGATCTTTCTCCTTATAAAACAGTAATTACTATTGGCGGCGGAGATGTCACAATGGATGTAGTCACTTCTTTAAAAATAAAGAGAGTTCCAAGAGTTATTGATGTTATTTATGAAGAAGCAACTGAATTTAGAGCCTCTAAAAAAGAATTAGATACCGCTAGAGAATTAGGTGTCTCTTTACTCGATGGATTTATACCAGTTGAAGTTAAAGAAAATGAAGTCTTATTTAAACATAGATTTGTTGAATCTTCTTTAAAAGTTAAAGGTGATTTAATTGTTCTTGGAATAGGACAAGAAATTGAAAATGATTTCGATTTACAAGTAGAAAAAGGCGAGATAAAAGCAGAAAACTATCACGTTAAAGATAATTTATTTGTTTCTGGAGATCTTTCTAGAAACGATAAGAGTGTTGTTGGATGCGTTAGGGCGGGAAAAGAAGCTGCACAAGCTATTGATGCTTATTTAGGAGGTAAATTCTAATGAAACAAAAAGATTTATCCATAGAATTTATGGGAGTTAAGTTTCCTAATCCTTTCTGTTTATCATCTTCTCCAGTCGGAAATTGCTATGAAATGTGTAAAAAAGCATATGAAACTGGATGGGGTGGAGTTGTATTTAAAACAATTGGTCCAAAGCATTATAAGATTAATGAAGTTTCTCCAAGATTTGACAAACTAGACAAAGAATCTACTTCTTTTGTTGGGTTTAAGAATATGGAGCAAATTGCTGAACATTCTTTAGAAGAAAATTTAGCTGATTTAAGAAGATTAAAAGCTGAATTCCCTGATAAAGTTTTAATTGCTTCTATCATGGGAAGTAACGAAAAAGATTGGGAAGAACTTTCTAGATTAGTTACTGAAGCAGGAGCTGACATGATCGAATTAAATTTCTCTTGTCCTCAAATGACTTCTCATGCAATGGGAAGTGATGTCGGAAGTAATCCCGAACTTTGTAGACTTTATTGTGCTGCTGTAAAAAGAAATACTCACCTTCCTGTTATGGCAAAAATGACCCCAAATATTACAGATATGGTAACTGTAGCCAAAGCTTCTTTAGAAGGTGGAGCTGATGGAATTGCTGCTATTAATACAATTAAATCAATTTGTAATGTTGATCTAGAAAAGAAAGTTGGTCTTCCAATTATTAATGGAAAATCTTCCATTTCTGGATATTCTGGAAAAGCAGTTAAACCTGTCGCATTAAGATTTATTGCTCAGTTATATAATGGAATTCCTGGCGTAGAAATCTCGGGTATAGGTGGAATTGAAACATGGATTGATGCTGCTGAATTTATTCTTTTAGGAGCAAAAACCCTGCAAATCACAACTGGAATTATGCAATATGGCTATAGAATAGTAGAAGATTTAATCTCTGGTCTTCAATTTTATATGGAAGAACAGGGCGTTGATTCTTTGGAAGAATTAGTCGGTGTAGCATCTAAAAATATGATTCCTGCGGAAGAGCTAAATAGAGATTATGTTATCTATCCAAACATCGATGAAAATAAATGTATTGGCTGTGGTAGATGTGTAATTTCTTGTTTTGATGGCGCCCACCAAGCTCTTATTTTTGATAACGAGAGAAGAAAGCCAACATGTGATAAGAATAAATGTGTTGGATGCTTACTTTGTTCTCATGTTTGCCCAGTTGGAGCCATCTCCAAAGGCGAACTTAAGTTCAAAGATTACGTAAAAAAATCGGATTATTTCGAACCTAAGATTTAATTAAAAAACGACTAGAAACTATTCTTTACTTGCTAGAGAACTAAATCTAGTCTTTTTTTATTGCATCGAAATATATTAAATACTTTAACTTTTTAAAAAAGTTAGTATCATATTCGACATGGAAAACATATTAGATGATTTAAAGTATAGGGGCCTTATAGAGCAATACTCTGATGAAGATAAGGTCAGAGAATTATTAAATTCTAAACAAGTAATTTACTGCGGATTTGATCCTAGTGCAGTTAGTATGCATTTAGGTAATTACGTAATGATTTCTTTATTAAAACGTTTCCAACTTGCTGGTCATAAAGTTATCGCTGTAGTTGGCGGAGCAACCGGAATGATTGGAGATCCTTCAGGAAAAAGTAAAGAAAGAAACATTCAAACTAAGGAAACTTTAGAAAAAAATACCTTAGCCATCAAAGCCCAATTAGAAAGATATATCGATTTATCTTCTAAAGAAAAAGGTGAATTGGTTTCTAACTATGATTGGCTTGGAAATATGAGCATGATCGATTTCTTAAGAGATTATGGAAAATATTTCTCAATTAACTACATGATGTCTAAAGAAATAGTTAAATCTAGATTAGAAGCTGGTATTTCCTTCACCGAATTCTCTTATCAGATTCTTCAATCAATTGATTTCTATCATTTGCATCATAACTATGGAGTTTCTATTCAATTAGGTGGAAATGACCAATGGGGCAATCTTACTTCAGGACTAGAATTAATTAGAAAAATTGATGGAGATAATGAGGATGTCGCTGTCATTACAGGTCATTTAATCCTTAGAAGCGATGGAAAGAAATTTGGAAAAAGCGAAAAAGGCGCTTTATTCTTAGATAAAAATTTAACTTCTCCTTATCAAATGTACCAATATTTCATGAATGTCACAGATGAAGATGCTATTAGATTCCTAAAAGTTTTCTCATTCTTACCAAAAGAAAGAATTGAAGAAATTGCTAGAGAACATTTTGCTGCTCCTGGAGCTAGAATCGGTCAAAAAGCTGTTGCTTATGAAGTTACGAAAGATATCTATGGAATTGAAGGTGCCGAAGAAGCTATTTCTATGACAAACGCACTTTTCTCAGGTAATGTTTCAGCTTTAAAAGAAAAAGAAATTGAAGAAATTTTCGGTGAATTTAAAGCCACAATTAAAGAAAATACTCCTTTAGTTGATCTTCTTGTTGAACTTGGTGCTGCATCTAGCAAAAGAGAAGCAAGAACATTTATTAGTGGTAACTCAGTTTTAATTAATGGAGAAAAAGTAACTGACTTAGAAAAAATAATTACAAAAGAAGATTCCTTATTTAATAAATATGTTGTTATTAGAAGAGGAAAGAAAAACTACTATTTAGGAGAATTTGAATAATGAGCGAAGAAGAAAAGATTGTAAAAAAAGTTAAGATTGTATATACAATCGAACTACTTATTTTTGTTTCAGTCGCATTAGTTCTTTGCAGCTTATTTTTCTTTGAAGTCCTTCCTATAACTGAAACTAAAGTAAAGATTTTTAGCATCTTAACTTGTGTTGGTGGAGCCTATATGATTTTCGATTTCTTTTGGGCTTTATATTCACCAAAACATAGAAAAACTGCCCCAATCATCGATAAATGCTTACTTTTGCCATTTGGAATTTCAATAATAGGGTTTGATATTTTTGTCTTTATTTTAGGATTTAATATCAATTTCTTTGTTTTCAAATGTGTTTTATCTGCAGCTTTATTATATGTAGGTATTATCTACATATTCCAAGCAATTTATCACTGGTTCCATCCTCTTCCTACATTAGTAGAAGCAGCTTTAGCAGATTTAGCCGAAAGAAAACGTGTTGAAGCTGAGGAAGAAATTCTCAAACAAAAAGAACTTAATGAAGAAACTGAAGAAGTGGAAGTCATTGAAGAAGTTGTCGAAGAAGAGGAAGAAGAAAAATAACAAAACAAAAAAATTGTTGGAATGACCAACAATTTTTTTTGCTACTTTTTGAGTTAAATTACAGAAGTCTGTTGTAATATTCAATGATTTGAGCTTCGTTGATGTCTTGAGGAAGTTCTTTTCTCTCTGGCATTCTTTCGAAGACGCCCTCCATTTTTTCAACGTCAATTTTGACAAATGGGGCGATAGAAGCATTGGATTCAACAGATTCTTTAACTACTTTGAGTGGAGATTCTTCTTTGAAGGAAATTTTGTCTCCAACTTTGCAAAGATAAGAAGGAATATCAACTTTCTTTCCATTAACGAGAACGTGTCCGTGGTTGACTAATTGTCTTGCTCCAGCTCTAGTTCTGGCGAATCCCATACGATAGACTAAGTTGTCTAATCTGGATTCGAGGAGTCTGAAGAAGGCTAATCCAGTGACGGTTGGATCTTTCTTTGCAAGAATGAACATACGTCTGAATTGTCTTTCATTCAATCCGTAGAAGAAACGCATTTTTTGCTTTTCAGTTAATTGAAGAGAATATTCACTAGCTTTTCTCTTTCTGTCTTGGCCATGTTGTCCAGGGCCAAAAGGTCTTTTCTTAAGTTCTTCACCTGTTTCGAGAATGGAGAAATTAAGATGACGTGATTTTTTCCAAGTACTACCTGTGTATCTAGACATAAAAAATGTCTCCTTTCATTCGGGTAATAAAGTACTATCTTGATCCTTCCATCTCTCCGGATGTTAGAATTTCAGCATCGTAGCCAAGCCTACTTTTAATTATCTAACATTAGACGAGAGCGTAGAATCATGCTGCTTCATTACGCAAGCGGTATCTTATAGAAAAATATTGACTATGTCAATAGAGATTTTTGTGGAAAATTGTTAAAAACTTCTTAATAATATGCCCATGATTTGTTTTGTCTCTGCAATGGAAAAAGAAGCAAGCTACATTCTTGAGGTTTGCGAAACTACTAATGAAGAAAAAGCAGGATTTGGCCGCTTACTTTTTTGTCGCTACCAAAACGAAAGTTTTTACATTTTAATTTGCGGTATCGGTAAGGTTCTTGCTAGTTCTTCTCTTTCAGCAGCTCTTTCTACCCATAAAGAAATTGATTACGTTTTAAATATTGGAGTTGCTGGAGGACTTAAAAGAGGTGAAATTAATGTTTTCGATGTTGTTATTGGGCAACAGTTTGTTCAACATGATTTAGATACCTCTCCACTAGGAGATCCTAAAGGAATGGTGTCTGGAATTAATGTTGTTTATTTTGATGCAAATGAGGACCTAAATGAAGCTTTAGCGGGGATTTGCGGGGATTTTGGTGTTGAATACCACGTCAGAAACGTTATTTCTGGTGATAAATTTATTGTTGATCCTGATGAAAAATATAAGTTAGCAGAAGAATTTGATGCGGTGTGCTGTGATATGGAATCAGCTGCTTTAGCTACGGTCTGTTATGTTATGAACAAAGGGTTTTCTTGCTTGAGAGTTGTCTCTGATTCTTTAGGTGGAAGCAACGAATATTTTGAGAATTTAGATGATTCATGCATCCTTCTATCAAAACTTTGCTTAAAACTAATTAGCGAATAAAAATATATTATAAAATCCTTAACTTAAAGTTAAGGTGTGATACAATATAAATATGAAGTTAACAGTGTTTTTATCTATGCCAGCATTATTAGGAATTATTTTAGGCAGCGCAGCTGGAGTTGCCGTTGTTTTGGTTTTACTTTATTTCTTCCTCTTTTCAAGACTAAGACTTAAAAGAGAAGTTGAAGAATTATCAAAAACATTTGAATATTTCCATGCTTTATTGAATGCTCAAGACTCACAATATATTAAGAGAATTGAGATGATTTCTTTGACCAATCTTCTTTACGTTGATGTTTATCAAAACTTTATTAAGAGATTTAAAGAAATTCGTGATAAATTCGACACTCCTTGTCAAACTGTTATTTTCAGACTCAAAGATTATTTAGATGAAAAGAACTTCAAGGAACTCAAAGCTAGCATTCCTGAAGCAAAAGAAAAACTTAATGCTTATAAAGATGAGGCTACAAAACTCCATGAAGATCTTTTAGAAAAAATTAGACCCGAAGAACAATACAAACAAGAATCTTTAGAATTAAAAGAAAAATTAAGAGTTATAAAGCAAGACTATTATTCGAAAGAAGCTGATCTTCGTATGATGAATGAATCCTTCGAAAAAGTTTTTGCTTTAATTGATAAAAATTTCGCAGCTTTCGATGAATTTATTAATGGTGCAAAATATGACGAAGCTAAGGGAATTTTACCAAAGATTGGGTCTGTTATTGTTTCTTTAGGAAAATCATTAGAAGTTTTACCCAATCTTTGCATTACTTATGAGAAAGTCATTCCTGAAAAGATTTCCTATATAAATGATGTTTATCAAACTTTATCCAAAGATGGATATCCATTAAATCATTTGCATTTTAATCAAACAATGATGGAAATTGATTCTTCTATGGAAGCAATCGGCAAACGTATGAAAAACTTTGATTTAACCGATATTCATACAGAGCTTGATGAAATTATCTGTAGAATTGATGAATTTGATCAAAATTTCAACAAGGAAAAAGAAGCCAGAGAGATCTTTGAATCTGAATGTGATGGAATCTATCTTTCTAATGCAAATATAGAAAAGAAGTACATTAAGCTTTGTAATGCTCTCCCAGATGTTAAGAAAATTTATGTTTTACCTTCTGATGAGCAAGCAAAAATTGATAATATCAAGATTTTAATTAATAAAGCTGGCGCAACTAAACGCTCTTTGGATACATTTATTCATTCTGGAGTAAAACAACCTTTCACAACTTTAGTTGAGAAAATGCATAGTCTTCAAGATGAATCCAGTCAAGCATCTAAAGCTATTGACGAATTTGATGAATATTTATTCTCCTTAAAGAATGATTGCGAAGCTACATTGAAGAATATTAAGTATTACTACGCCGAACTTAAAAATTGTGAATGTTTTATTAGAAAAATAAATATTGCAGCTATTACAGAAAAATATATGCCAACAATCGATGATCTTTATAACAACATCGATGCCTCTTATAAGTTGCTTCACAGCATGCCTATTGATGTAAATAAAGTTAACGCTCTTGCAGTAGAACTTAAAGAAAAAGGCGATGCTTTAATTCAAAACGTTAAAGATGACTATGAGAAGATGCTTCTTTGCGAATCTTCTATTGTCTATGGAAATAGACATAGATACGGTGCCCCAGAGCTTAATTCTTATCTAGTTAATTCTGAACAACTTTTCTTCGCAGGCGACTTTGAAAAATGCTACGAAGATACAAAAACTAATATTAAGAGAATCTACGGTGTAGAATAATGATTTATTTGGATTCCGCCGCAACGACGCAACCATTTTTAGAAGTAGTTAATGAAGTCTCCAAGTTAAACTTGGAGCTCTTTGCTAACTCTTCTTCTATACATAATTTTGGTTTTCAATCAAAGAAATTATATGAACAAAGCAAGACTAGGGTTCTTGATCTTTTAAAACTTAAAAGAGATTTTGATATTCTTTTTACTTCCGGGGCAACAGAAGCAAATAACCTCGTCTTAAAAGGAATTAGTGAAAAGTACAAGAATAGAGGAAAAACTATTTTAATTTCCTCAATAGAGCACCCTTCAATAAAAAGTACTGCAAAATCCCTCTTAAATTTAGGTTTTTTAGTAAAAGAGATACCTGTTGATGAGCTTGGAATGATTAAAATTAATGCGCTTGAATCACTTTTAACAAGTGATGTTATTTTAGTTTCAATCATTACCATAAATAATGAAATGGGTGTAATCCAAGATTTCAAAAGGATAAGTTCCTTGATTAGAAAATATCCAAAAATCATTTTTCATACAGATGCTACTCAGGCAATTGCAAAGGAACCAATTGACTATTCCTTATTTGATTTAATTTCTTTTTCTGGTCATAAATTCCATTCAACTAAAGGTGTTGGAGCTTTAATATTCAGGAAAAATATCAGTTTTACTCCTTTAATTGAAGGTGGAGCTCAACAAAATAATAATAGAGCTGGAACTATCGATGTTCCATCAATAGCAGGAATGGCGAAAGCTCTCGAACTTTCTTTAAAAGAAAGAGATTCAAATCTAAACAGAATAAAAGAGTTTCATGATTATTTAATAAACGAATTATCTAAAATTGATGAAGTTTCAATTAATAGTAATCCCAAGTGTTCTAACTTCATTATAAATTTCTCTTTAAGAAAGCATAAAGCTAGCGTTATAGTTGAAGGATTAAGTGAAAAACAGATATACGTGTCCTCTATTTCTGCTTGTTCAAGCAAAAAAGAGAATACTTCAGAAGTACTTTTAGCTTTAGGAAAATCAAAAGCGGATGCAGATAATTCAATTAGAGTTTCATTCTCTTATTCAACAACTTTAGATGAGATAAATATATTTTTAAGTGAACTAAAACGATTATTAGTAGAGGTGAAAGAAAGATGAAATACGATTTTTTAATGATTCATTATGGTGAACTTTCTACAAAAGGAGATAATCGAAAAGAATTTATTCGTCTTTTAACTAGAAATGTTAAGAATGCTTTAAATAAATTTTCTGTAGAGGTTACTTCAAATAGAGATCATCTTTATATCTATTTAAAAGAAGAAAACTACGAAGATGTTCTTTCTATTGTCCAAGAAATATCTGGTATTCAAAGAATATCTTTGGTTGCTAAAGTTGAAAAAGATGTAGATAAGATTATTCAAGCTGCTGTAGAGCTTTTTGAAGAAGAAAATGTTTCTTTCAAAGTTGATGTAAAAAGAAGTGATAAAACTTTTGAAATGAATAGCAGAGATTTAACTCTTAAACTTGGAGGAGCTTTATTAAAGAGCAATAAAGGACTAAAAGTTGATGTACATAGCCCAGACGTCCTCTTAAAAGTCTCTATATTAAAAGATGCTGCTTATATTTCATGTAAAGATTTCCCTGGCCTAGGAGGATATCCTTTAGGAATGATGGGTAAAGTTTTACTGCTTTTCTCCGGAGGAATTGATTCTCCTGTAGCAGCTTATTCTTTAATGAGAAGAGGAATAAAAGTTGAAGCAATCCATTTTGCTTCTCCTCCTTATACTCAAATGGCTGTCATAGATAAACTGATAGATTTAGCAAAAGAACTTAATGTTTATCAAAATGACATAAGAATAAATGTTATTAAATTTACCAAGCTTCAAGAAGTAATTTACGATAATGTTCCAGAGCCATATTGCATAACAATAATGAGAAGAATGATGGTACGTATCGCCTCAATTGTTGCTTCCCAAAGAAATTGTCTTGCTTTAGCAACTGGAGAATCCATAGGACAAGTTGCCTCTCAAACCCTAGAATCAATTAATGTAATTAATGAAGTAACTAATACTCCTATTCTTCGCCCAATTTGCACTGAAGATAAAGTAAATATTATTAAACTAGCAAAAAAGATAAATACATTTGATATCTCAATCCGTCCATTTGAAGACTGTTGCACAATTTTCAAACCTAAGAAGCCTAAAACAAAACCAAAGCTTAAAGATTGCTTATATTATGAAAGTCAATTTGACTATCAATCTCTTATAGATGAAGCAGTTGCTTCTCTTGAACCAATATTCATTAAAAATGGAGAAGAGGTTGATCCATCAAACAAATAAAAAAGTCTGCAAATCGCAGACATTTTTTACAAAATAGGATATTCTTAGGCAGCTTTTTTAGCTTTTTCAACTAAGGCAGTGAATGCTTTTGGATCAGCAATTGCGATTTCAGAAAGCATTTTTCTGTTGACTTCGATGTTGGCTTTCTTAAGTCCGCCCATGAATTTAGAATAACTAATACCATTTGCGTGGCAAGCAGCATTGATTCTCTTAATCCATAATTTACGATAATCTCTCTTAATTAATCTACGAGAATCGTATGCATAACGAAGTGAGTGACAAACTTGTTCTTTGGCTGTTTTGAATAATAAATGTTTGGAACCAAAATAGCCTTTAGCTTGTTTTAAAATCTTTTTTCTACGTGCGTGTGTAACTGTTCCGCCTTTAACTCTTGACATATTCGTGTTCCTCCTTATTTAACAATCATGAATTTGATACGACGATAGTCTGTCTTATCAATCATTCCTGATCTACGTAATTGACGTGTTTGCTTTGCTGTCTTATATGGAGCATGGTGGCCCTTATAAGCGTGAACAAATTTTAATTTACCTGTTCCGGTAACTTTAACCCTCTTTGCTAATGAACGGTTAGTTTTCATTTTTGGCATAGTTGTTCTCCTTTACTTTTTAGTTCTAGTAGCAAGAATTGCTGAATAATTTTTTCCTTCCCAGGAAGGTGCTTTTTCAACAAATATTGTTACTTCTTCTTCAACAGTGGATATGAATTTCTTCATTAAGTCCTCACCTAAGTCTTGATGAGCCATTTCTCTACCTTTTAGTTGGACACAAACGCTAACTTTATCTCCATCTTTAAGGAATTCTTTAGCATGTTTAGCTTTAACTTTAAGATCGTGGTCACCGATAGAAATGTGAAGTTTAATTTCTTTTAGTGAAGCAGCTCTAGAATTTTTCTTTTGTGCTTTCTCTGATTTTTGTTTCTCATATCTATATTTTCCATAGTTGAGAATTTTACAAACTGGTGGGTTTGCGTTTGGAGCAACACAGAATAAATCTAAGTTGTAGGATGCTGCTAAGGAATTAGCTTCTCTAGATGACATAGTGCCGAGGTTTTCCCCATCTGGCCCAATAACCATAACTGTTGGATAGTGGATATTTTCATTGACGGGATCAAATCTTTTTTGAGGTCTGCGGCGATCCTCAGGACTGTAATTTGGTATAGTTCTTATCCTCCTAATAGATAAAATGCCCAGGCAATTAACCCGGACTCACATACTAATTATCTTAGTTAGCTCTTAGCCAATTTCCCTAGGAAATCTGGCGAATTACCGGGTGGTAATTGCTTTCTAGCCTTTATCAACGGTGTAAATTTACTCTCTAATGGTACGTAATGCAATATATATTTATAAATTTTTATAAAAAGAGGGCTTTTTTAAACCGCTTTCATTATTTTTATGTTTCTTTTTTGGAAAAAAATAGGTATATTATTGTTTCGAAAGGAGAATAGATGAAATGAGAGGTTCAATTAGAGGTTTATCAATCGCTGGTATTATCTTCTCAGCAATCTTTGCAATTGCTTTAATTATTGTCGGTGCAATTTTTTTAGGAAATGCTGCTGGAATTCTTCAAGATATTGCAAAGAGCAATCCTAAAACTGTAGTCGATCTTAAACTTACTGTAGATGTCATTAAATCTTGTGGTACATACATGTTAGTTTATGGTATCGTTGCTGCTATCGGTGCTGTCGTTGGTGTCTTAATGATCGTTAATGTCGGAAAAGCCCAAACAAGCAAAGTATTCAGCATTATCCTTGGTATCCTTGGTATCCTTACTGGTGAAATCTTCATCACCATCGCTGGTATCATCACCATCGTCTACGGTGCTAAAGAAGGCAAATAATTACCAAAATAAATTTAGTAATGAAGTAGAGGTCGCAACAGCGATCTCTTTTTCATTTCCTAAAATGAATCTTGTTTGGTTAACTGCTAAGAGGATAAATGTAATTCCAAAAACAAGAATTAAGAACATATCTATATAAGTAAAGAAAGAAGGAAGCTTTTTAATATAGAAAGGAAGGATACATGTAAGAAGGAAAAATCCTAGGATAATTCCGCAAGATAAGGCTATTCCCTTATTGTAGATGTAGTAAGTTTTATATGACCATAATGTCATGAACGCAGTTAAAAGAATCCAGCAGAGGAGCACAAATCCATCAGCGCTCCACCTAAATAGAGTGTGTTTAACTTTAAATCTAAAGAAAGCAGAAGCAACAAAGCCAAATAAAAGTAAGTCAAAAGCTATTATAATTCCGTAAAGAGTGCCGATTGTTTCAGGATAATTTTTAAAAGATTTCCTAATATAAAGAATAGAAAATGCTAGGAATCCAATAAAAGCTACTAAAACGAAAGCAACTAATAATTTAAGATTAAACTTTGCCGATAATTTGCTAAAAAGTAGAAAAATTGTAAAGCCAAAAGCTACTAGGAATAATACTGTTAAAATCAATTCTACACTCATAATTGTACCTTCTTTTTATATTTTTGATTTCTATCTCTAGGAGATAGTGGATTTAATTGTTCTAATAAATTTAGTTTTAGCCCTGGGGTTAAATAATGCTTTAAGAATGAAACTCTATTTTTAAGATTTAATAGAGCCATCATTTCTTTACCTGAATAATATTCATCTTCTTTCATTAAAGATAATAATTTATTAAGAGATTTAGTAGGAGTGATTTGAGTAAGTCTCTTTTTGCTTTCTTTCTCTATAGATTTTTGGACTAAATCTAGGAAAGTTTGAGAGAAGTATATTAAGTCTAATTCACCGATTGAATTATTTAATGCTTCAACAAAAGAAACTTTATTTATACGGATTTCTTCTTCTAGATTTAAAGAAAGGAAAGCTAAGTCATATGTTTTTAAGATAGATTTAGCATAAAGTAGGGCTAGATGTAGGTTATTTTCCTTAAGTGGATGAATTGTATAAACAAGATAGTAAATAGTTGTAGCTGCTACTAAAGGATGAATCTTTTTCTGAGAGTTTTTAAGATAGTTGAACAAATCTTTCATCAAAGAATTGATTTTAGATGGGGCTGGCAAAGAGAAAGAAAGACCTTCAATTTCTTTTTCTTCTCTCAAGGAAACAAACTCCCCAAAATGAGTCTTATAAATCTTAAAGAAATCTACTTTAAATGGATCGATTTCATTAAAAATACGGTAAAACTCGGCTAATTTTGCTAAATATGAGTCTTCCTTAAACGAATTAGACTTGATTGCTTTTCTTATTGAAGAATGTAAATATTTCTCACTATATAAAAATAAAGAGGAGATATTTGAAAGAATTTGATCTCCAGATAATTTATTTGGTCTAATTAAATTAAGTCTTCCTAATTTATATGAGATGTCACCGACAAAAAAAGTAACCTTATGATTTAAAGTAATTGTCGCTTGATAAGGAAGTATATTTTTTTGCATAACGATATTTTAACTAAGTTAAAAGTAAAATAAAGATGTTACTTGTATTCTTACATGTATTTTTTTCTACTTTGTCTATTTTTTCCCGTTGACTTAATCATTATTGATTATAAAATAGTGGTGCGTTGAAAGAGACATGGTCAAATGGATTCCCATATGGACTACCACTCTGGAGCTTCAAGCGAAATAAGTTTGACGGTTCTCCCGTTATCGAGAAACAATGAGTGCATCGAAAGATGAAACAAGGTGGTACCACGCTAAAAGCGTCCTTGCAGTGGCAGGGATTTTTTATTTCTCTGCAGAAAGAAGGTAGTTATGAAAGTAGTTTTTAAAGGAAAAGCAGCTGAATTTGAAGAAGCTAATGGTTTTGTTGTTGCTAAAAAATTCGAACCCGAAACTTACAAAAAGTTTGTTGCATTTGTTCAAAACGGTGTTCAACACGATTTAAGCGAAAAAGTTGAAGAAGGAGAAATCGAATTTATAGATATTTCTTCTAGAGAAGGATTTGAAATTTTAAATCATTCTTCTTCTCATTTAATGGCTCAAGCAATTAAGCATCTTTATCCTCAAGCAAAATTTGGTTTTGGACCTGCAATTGAAGAAGGGTTCTATTATGATGTAGATTTTGGAGATCAAGTCTTAACTGATAAAGATTTTGCAGAAATTGAAGCTGAAATGAAAAAACTTTCTAAAGCAGCTATTCCTTTCAAAAGAAAGAATTTAAGCAAGGAAGAAGCTTTTGAAATGTTCAAAGATAACGAATATAAAGTAGAAAGAATTTCTGAACTTGACGGCAATATTTCTTGCTATGAACAAGGTGATTTTGTTGATTTATGTAGAGGACCTCACGTTCCTAACACATCATATATCAAATATTTTAAACTTCTCTCTTTAGCTGGAGCTTATTGGAGAGGAGATTCTAAAAATAAGCAACTTACTAGAATTTATGGAACTTCTAGAGCAAGCGAAGAAGAACTAAAAGAATATTTAGAACTCGTTGAAAGAAGAAAACTTAATGACCATAGAAGATTAGGAAAAGAATTGGGCTTATTCATGCTTTCTGATTATGCCCAAGGTATGCCATTCTTCTTACCAAATGGACAAATTGTAATGAATGAGCTCATCAATTATTGGAGAGAGATTCATGCTAGAGAAAATTATTTAGAAATCATGACTCCAACAATGATGTCCAAAGAATTATGGGAAACCTCCGGTCACTGGGCACATTATCAAGATTCTATGTACACAACTGAGATTGATGAAAAAGAATATGCAATCAAGCCAATGAACTGTCCAGGAGCAATCTTAGCTTATAAATCTGATTTACATTCTTATAAAGAATTACCTTTAAGATTAGCTGAGTTAGGTCATGTTCATAGATATGAAGCTTCTGGAGCATTAAATGGATTATTTAGAGTAAGAGCATTTACCCAAGATGATGCTCATATCTTTGTTAGATTAGATCAAGTTGAAGATGAAGTTAAAAGAATTATGGCTTTGTTCGATGAAGTTTATGATGTCTTTGGCTTATCCTACAAGATTGTTTTATCTACTAGACCAGAAGACCACATTGGTGAAGAAAATTTCTGGGATTTATCCGAGAAAGCTCTAGCTAAAGCTTGTGAATCTTCAGGACATGAATTTTCTATTAATGAAGGTGATGGTGCTTTCTATGGACCAAAATTAGACTTCAAATTAAAAGATGCTAATGGAAGAACTTGGCAATGTGGAACAATTCAATTAGATGTTAATTTACCGCATAGATTCGAATGTTCTTATATAGATGAACATGGAGAAAAAGTTGAACCAGTAATGCTTCATAGAGTTGTTTTCGGATCTATCGAAAGATTTATTGGTATCTTAATTGAACACTTTGGTGGTAATTTCCCAACCTGGTTAGCCCCTGTTCAAGTTTGCTTACTTCCAGTAAATAATGAAGCTCATCTTGAATATGCAAAAGAAGTCGAGAAAGAACTTAAAGAACTTGGAATAAGAGTAAAGATTGATGATTCTAACGAAAAGTTAGGTTATAGATTAAGAGCTGCTTCTGTTAAGAAAGTTCCATTTACTCTTGTTTTAGGAGATAAAGAAAAGGAAAACCGTGGTGTAACCTATCGTAAATTAGGTTCTGCTGAACAAATTCCTGTTTCCTTAGATGAATTCAAAGTTCTTATTAAGGACATAATTAAGAATAAAGTAAGATAAAAAGTGGTCTTTGGCCACTTTTTATTTAAGGGAGTTAGTCATGAAAATATACATCTATCCAATTAAATCTTTGATGTCTCACGGCAATTTTATTACTAAAGACTCAAACATTCTTCTTGAAGAAATAAAAAAAAGATTGCCTGATAATGAATTTAATGTAATTTCCTCTTTAGAAGAATTTCATAAAGATGGGCTTTTACTTTTCTTAATTCAAAGTGGTGGATCAGAAGATATTTTTAAAAAAGACATCTTCCCTTTCTACGAAGGACCTTTTCATTTACTAACTTATGGATCATCTAATTCTCTTGCTGCAAGTCTTGAAATATTAACATTTTTAAAGCAAAACGGAAAAAAGAGTGAGGTTTTGCATGGGAATTATGATTATATATGCGAAAGAATTTCTTTTTTAGGGAAAGAAAAAATAGTCAGTCGAAAGTCAAGATTGGGTGTTATAGGCAAGCCAAGTGATTGGCTTATTTCCTCCGAAGTTGATTATAAAAAGTGTTTAGATGTATTTAATATAGAACTAATTGATATTCCTCAAGAAGAAGTAATTGAAGAGATTAATAAAATAGATGATAAGAGTCTTGAAGCATCAAAATTCACTTATAATGAAATAGAAATTAAAAAAGCTTTAAAAATTTATGAAGCATTAAAGAAAATAGTTGCTAGATACAATGTTGAAGGATTTACAATCAGATGTTTCGATATTATTTCTATAGTTAAATCTTCAGCATGTTTAGCCTTAGCATTGTTTAATAAAGATGAGATAATTGCTACATGCGAAGGTGATATTCCTGCGATGTTAACTGCTTTTTTGATAAAAAAGTATTTAGGTGTAACAGCTTTCCAAGCTAATCCACAGTGGATAGAGCCTAAGAAAAATGAAATAGAATTTGCT
The DNA here is from genome assembly GCA_034185265.1 of Bacilli bacterium. Lineage (GTDB taxonomy): Bacteria > Bacillota_I > Bacilli_A > RFN20 > CAG-826 > Alloenteromonas. The sequence continues at coordinate 28,718 of JAXFZD010000022.1, forward strand.
CATTGTACCCTTCCTTTAAACATGTGTAGTTCATATGTATTTGACACGCATTTTGAATCTGGAATAGGGGTAGGAATCCATGGCGAGCTTGATTTAGGTAATGTGACTATTGTTAAAATCAATTCAGAATTAAACGAATTCTATGTAGAGGAAGGAACTCTCCTTGAAAACGACTATAGAAAGGATAGATGTAGAACTCAAATAAAGATTAAATTGGATTCACCAGTCACCTATTTTTTAACTTCTTCTTTAGGCAATCATCACCAAATAATATATGGTCATCATAAGAATGAGCTCGAAAAATATTTTAAAGAATTAGGATTAAGGAGAGTAATTTAGTCTTTAATTTAGTAAAATCCCCGCAAATCCCGGTTAAATATAGATATATTGAAAGCTTTTTTATATAAAAAATATCATTAGTGATTTTTATTTTGACTTATACTACAATAAGCAGGTATGAAAAAGGTTGAAAGAATTATTGTTTATTTAGCATTAATTGCTGTTTTTGTTATTGCTATTTTCCTAGATAAGAAAATTACAATGAAAATCTATGATCCAGTAAATGGATTTGGAAGAACATTTGAATTAATTGGAGAAATGCCTGGCTATGTTGTCGCCGTTATGGCTGGGGCGATTGGATTTAAATGTTTTGATAGTGATAGAAAGAATATCAAAATAATTGGCAAAGTAATTTTTGCTATCGCAATTATTGGTGGAGCTGGATATGCAGGATATAACTCCAAGGGTGTTGTAGATAGATTATTAGGTGAAAAATTATCCTTTGCCTTTGTAATTCCATTTGTTTTAGGTTATTTAGCTGCTGGATGTGGACTAGGATATTTCTTATCCAGGGGAGACAAAAAAGAAGCATTGAGATTTGCTTATATTGCTTTAATCGTATTTATTGTTGTTTTAGCTGCAAGTACAGCGATTAAATTTATATGGTTCAGACCTAGATATCGTACATTAGTTGCTCTATATGGAGAAAATGCAGGAAATTATTGGAGAGCTGTTTATAAGCCACAAACTTGGAAAGCATATTCAACTTATATGTCTGTAGGTGATGATGTTTTAGCTGCCGCTGCTAAATATTTGGGAATCGATAAAGTTGGAAGAAGTGAATTCCTTTCCTTCCCATCTGGTCATACTTTTAGTGCGATGTATATCGTTGTTTTAGCTTTCTCTGGAAATGTATTTCCATTCATTTCTAAGAGAAAGAACATCTGGAAAATTGTCGCCTTCTTATTCGCAATTGTAGTCGGATTATCAAGAATGGTTACCGGAGCTCACAACGCAACTGACGTTCTAGCATCCATTATAATGGTTATCTTAGTCACTGATTTAGCCTTTACATTCTTACCTAAATTTGCTGATAAATTAGTCGAACTTCCGTTTAAACATAAAGAAGTCAAAGCAGAAGAGTAAATTAAAAGAAGACTTCAGTTATGAAAGTCTTCTTTTTTATCACGAATTATTAATTAGAAATCTTTAGAGCAACTGAAGCAGCGCCAAGAAGTCCAGCTTCTTGTCCGCATGAGCATTTCTTTAGATTTGCAAATGGAACTCTATTTTGTAAATCTTGGAAGAAAATATCAGCTGATTTCATAACCCCGCCAGTAAGAGTAAAAACTTCTGGCTTAAATAAGTCATAAACCATTTTGATGAATTGAGCTAAAAGGTTAAGCCATTCATCGTAGATTTTTAAACTTAATGGATCTTTCTTTAAAACTAAATTGAATAATTGGAGAGAGTTTTCTATTTCTAGTCCGTTAAGCTTTGCTAATTTAACTAAACCGGTTCCGGAAGCTAGATGCTCAAATTCATAAAGCTCGCCTTTATATTCAATTAGAGTATGACCAACTTCGTAAGAAGAGTTAATTAACTCACCTTTTTTGGTGAATGCTCCGCCAACTCCAGTAGAGATTGTTATGAAATATAAACTATTATAACTAGAGTATTCTCCTACGTTAGCTTCAGCTAAAGAGGCGACTTCTGCATCGTTTTTGATAGAAACAGGAACTTTGTAGTGCTTTTCTAAGAAAGCAGAAAGAGGGATTTTTTCAATATGAACATTAGGAAGTTCGTTGATATATCCGTCCCATCTAATTCTTCCTGGAAGGCCTGCTCCAATAGCAACAACATCTTTTTCAAATCCAGCGATTGTCTTATCAATAATAACCTTTATTGAATTTAAAAATGTTTCAACGTTACCTGTAACTGTTGGATTAATGTTAATGTTTTCTATTTCGTAGTTTTCATTAATGAGAGCACAGCGGGTGTTTGTGCCACCAATATCTAAAGCTATAACTTTCTTCATTAGTCGATCTCCTCAACAGAATTAACAGTTACAATTCTCATGAAGTTAGTTTTTCCTGCTCCAGTAGGAGTTCCTCCAGCAATGATTATTGCAGAACCTGGTTCAATTCCAAGGTTTCTAGCAATCTTTAAGGCAAGAACTTCCATTTCTTCAATGAAGTCAGGCATATTTGTTTTAAGTAAAACACTATAAACTCCCCACATCCAACCTCCGCGTAAACATGTTTTTCTATTGTTTGTGACAGAAATGATAGGGCAGCATGGTCTAGTTTTGGAGATTCTCCAAGATGAATTTCCCCTTTCAGAGAAGTTAACAATTAATTTAGCATCGATTAATCTCGCGGTAATTGCAACAGCATTAGAAATAGCATCATTATTTGTCTTTTCTGAGGTTTCAAAAGCTTCTTTTGCAAGTGTATCGTAATCTAAATATTTTTCCATTGTTTTGGAAATAGCAGCTTGCATGGCAACAGCTTTTACTGGATATTTACCAGAGGCAGATTCTCCAGAAAGCATAACGCAGTCACTAGATTCTTCAATAGCAGTCGCAACATCAGATACTTCAGCTCTAGTTGGACGTGGATTATTACACATAGAGTCAAGCATTTGAGTAGCTGTGATAACTGGTTTTCCTTTTTCTCTACATTTTTTAATAATCATTTGTTGAACTACAGGGACTTCCTCAGGAGGAATTTCTACTCCTAAATCACCTCTAGCAACCATAATTCCATCTGCCGCGTCAATAATTCCATCAATTTTCTTAACGCCTTCAGGATTTTCTATTTTCGCAAAAACAGGAATATTAGGATTTCCATATTTTGCTAAAGTTTCTTTAATTGCAAGAACATCTTCTGGTCTTCTTGTAAATGATGCAAAAATACAATCTACATCATGATCACAAGCAAACTTTAAGTCAGATTCATCTTTTGGAGAAATGAATGGCATCGATAATCTTGAGAATGGTGCATTAACGCCTTTTTGATTCTTTAAAACATGGGAATTTTTTGCTTCCACGAGGATTTCGCGGGTTTTTTCATCTTTTCCGATAATTTCAAAATCGAGTTCTCCATCATCGATAAGTAAGTGATCGCCAGCTTTTACATCGTCATAAAGTCCTGAATAAGTAACTGAAAATCTTTCTGAATTACCTGTTACTTCTTCCATTGAGATTCTCATTTTTTGGCCATCTTCAACTTCAATTGCTCCATTTTCCATGTAGCCAGTTCTAATTTCTGGTCCTTTGGTGTCTAAAGCCACAGGAATATAGATTCCTTGCTTTTCAAAAGATCTAGCAATCAAAAGTTTCTTAAGTTGGCCTTCATGAGTTCCATGAGAAAAATTAAGTCTCATGACTGTCATGCCTGCTTTATAAAGTTCTAATATCTTTTCTGGAGTCTCAGAAGCTGGTCCAATAGTACAAACTATTTTTGTTTTCTTACTTATATTTAATAACATATATGTTCACCTCAAAATTAAAAAATAGGCGGAATGAATCCGCCATAAATTTTATTTTAAAATATCAAGCATTCTTAGCATAGAGACGTGCTTATCTCTAGGAAGTTTAAGAGCTTCATAAATATCGTAGTCAACAATCTTATTGTTGATCATACCAACACAAATTCCGCCTTTTCCATCAAGGATGCAGTCAACAGCATAGCTTCCCATTCTAGCAGCTAAAACTCTATCAAATGCACTTGGATCGCCACCTCTTTGAACTCTACCTAAAACTTCAGCTTTAGTTTCAAACCCGGTTTCTCTTCCGATTTTTTCAGCTAATTCATGAATATTTGGATAAAGTTTTTCAGAAACTATAACGATAGCTCTCTTTTTATTGGAGTCATGTAACTGTCTAAGACTTGCGATAAGTTCTTCTTCAGGAATAGGATGATCCGGAGTAATAACCATTTCAGCACCTTCAGCTAATCCTGAGAATAAAGCCAAGTCACCGCAATGATTTCCCATAACCTCAATCAAAGCACATCTTTGATGAGATTCAGTTGTGTCTCTAATTCTATCTACGCACCAACAAATTGTATTCAAACATGTATCAAATCCAATCGTGTAATCTGTAGAAGCAATATCATTATCAATTGTTCCGGGTAAGCCTACACAATTGATGCCCATTTCAGTAAGCTTTTTAGCACCCATGTATGAGCCGTCACCACCGATAACTACGAGAGCTTCAATACCTCTTTTTCTAAGATTTTGGACAGCAATTTGTCTAACTGATTCTTCTTTAAATTCTCTTAATCTAGCAGTTCTTAAGATAGTTCCGCCTCTAGAAACAATATCGGAGACAGAATTTCTATCCATTTTGAAAATTTGATCTTCAACCAAACCTTTGTAGCCATCTACAACGCCATAAACTTCAAGTCCATGACGAAGACCGGCTCTTACAACTGCTCTAATAGCGCAGTTCATTCCAGGTGAATCACCACCGGATGTCAAGACACCTATTTTCTTAACCATAAGTCCTCCAAAAAAATCTTACCCTAAGTATAACAATGTTTTCGTGGTCTGTTAATTTTAAATTAAAATTATTTTCAAAATTTAATGAAAAATCTTGATTTGACTAACTTAGATTATTGTTGAAAAAGTTGTGGATAATTCTTTTTATATAGGGATTTAAGCATATTCTATGTGTGGAAAAACATTAAATTTGTAAGATTTCATCGAACTTTTCCCTAGAAGAATATTATTAAAAATGTATAATTTGCTCCATGAAAGATTTGTCTTCGAATGATTTTTATGATGTTAAGCGTATCTCTTTAGTCTCTAACATTGATGTTGAGACTATAGTAGATCTTTACCTGCCTTTAATCGGTCCAGCAGGTCTTTCAATATATTTAGCCCTTTATAATGACATATCTTTATATAACGGAGGCAAGCTTCAAAATCATGAAGTTCTTCTAAGCAAATTAAATCTTTCTTCAGCAGCTTTTACTTCAAATATGAAAAAACTTGAAGCTGTTTCACTTATTTCAACTTTTTATCAAAAAGGAAAAACGAATTCATACTTCACATATTGTATTTATGCTCCTTATGACCCTAAATCTTTCTTCAGCAATGATTTTTTGTCTGCTGCATTAGAAGGATTTTTAGGAGAAGAAGCTGTTAACCAATTAAAGAAAAAATATTCAACATCATTTGAACTTGAAGGATTTAGTGATGTATCGGCAAATTTCTCTGAAATCTATTCATTTAGAAAGACAATAAAGCATCATGATAACAAAGAAAATGTTAAAGGAAAAGTCGTAAAAAAGATAAAAGAAACCTTTGATTTGCAGGGTTTTTCTAAATATTTGCAGGATTTTGGATACTCAATTAACATGTTCTCAAAAGAAGAAGTTGAACATATTAGAGACTTATCTAACTTCTATTTAATCAATTCTGAAAAGATGGCTGACATTACATTAAAATACTTTGTTTCGACTAAACAAGAAGGTAAAAGAGTGAACTTTGCATCCTTAGAAAGAGAATGTAGAGAACTACTTGAAATACCAAAGAATATTGAAGATGAAGTTACAAGATTTAAATTTACCGGAAACAATTTAATTGAACAAAAAGTTGCAAGGATGGATGAATGCAGCGCTGTAGAGTATCTTTCTTTACAACAAAATGGGAAAAAGCCATCAAACGGAGACTTAAGAGTCATTGAACACTTGAAAGTTGATTTAGGATTAAATGATCCTGTTATAAATGCGGTTGTTGATTATATTTTAATCAAAAATGATAACGTCTTATCTTTTGCTTATGCTGATAAAATTGGTGGAAGTGTAGCTCGTAAAAATTTCTCTTATGCAAAAGAAACAATGGATTATTTAACTTCTATTGATAACAAAAAGAAAAAGAATTCTCTTTCAAGAGAAAATACGATAAAATCTCCATCGAAAGATAATTCAGCAACTGAAGAGGAAATCTCTGATGAAGAAATGGCTGAAATCTTAAAAGGTTTTAAAGAATGATAGAAGCTAAGGATTTTAAAGTAGATCTAGGCAACGACATTAACGAATTAAAAAAAGATGTTATTGCTTCTTTTAAAAGTGACCCTGAAATGTATGCTTTTATCCATGAAAATCTAAAATTAACAACGAAAGAAGTAAACGCAAATCTCGCATCTTTAGTTTCATATAAAGAAGACAAAGATTATTGTAAAAATTGTCCTGGTCTTGCTAATTGTGCAAAAGCTTATCCTCGATATAATCTGATTTTAAGAAGAGATTTTAATAATATTGTTTGTGAATATACAATGTGTCCTTTTGCTTTAGCTGAACAAGAGAAAAGATCAAGATACATTATTCGTGATTTTCCAAAAGAATGGTTAGACATTGAGATGGAAAACATTGATTTGAATTCTGCTTCAAGGAAAAGACTGCTTAAAGAGTTCTTAACTTCAGTTAAAACTAGAAACAATAAGTGGTTCTTTATTAAAGGAAATCATGGATGCGGTAAGAGCCTTTTGGCTGCAGCCTATTCAAATTATTATCTTAAAAAAGTCGGAAAAGGCGGAGTTTATACAAACTTAACTAAGTTGATTGGAAATCTATCCTCTTTATTTATTGAAAATAAACCAGAATTTAATAAAAGATTCGATGCAATCTCAAATTCTCCACTTGTCGTAATAGATGATTTTGGTAACGAATTCCCAACAGATTTTTCCTTTTCAAATATAATTTTCCCTTTAATTCACTATAGGGCAACCAAAAATCTTCCGACGTGTTTTGTTTCGGAATTTGGAATAGATGAAATTAAGGAAGTTTATTCTAAAATCAATAGAATTCGTGTAAATCAACTAACAAATATTATTAAAGAACACATCGGAGATGAATTTGATGTTTCAGGTGTTTCATATCACTCAAAATAAATTTAAATTATCTATTTTCTTATATAAGTCTTCTTCACTTGAATTATTTTCAATAAAGTAAGTGGAGAGATTTTTTATAAAGGCAAATGGGTATGAACTGTTGATTTTTAATAACGAAGAATAATCTCTTCCTTCTTTTTTGAGTCTTGCTCTTCTTGAATCTAATGAAGAATCAATTAGCAAAATCTCATCGCAAAGTGAATCTATATTAGCGGATGTTATTAAAGGAATATCCAAGACAATCTTTTGGTTTACATTAGTATTTTTTACGAATTCTTTTGCTGCTTTAAATACTTGTGGATGAATGATTAAATCTAGTTCATTTTTTAACTCGGGTTTTGCAATTAAAACTTGCCTAATATATTTGGAATTTACTTTTTCATCTAAATAAGAATTCGGCCCAAGCAAATTAATAATTTTAATTTTAATTTTTGGGTTGTTATATACTTCTTTTGCCACTTGATCTGCATTAAAAACGATGTAACCTTTTGACTCTAAATATTTCGAAACTAGTGTTTTTCCTGAATGGATTCTTCCTGTGACGCCTAAAACGTATGGTCTATTAGCATCTTTTTGACACTTAGGGCAGAAGCAAGTTCCTCTTCCTCCTACCGTGATTTTTCTTAATTTTGTTCCACAATTAAAACAAGGAAGCCCGCCTCTACCATATGCTCTAAGTTTGCTTTGCATTTTTCCATCTATTCCTTCTTTAGGATGATAGGATTTTATGGTAGACCCACCTTCAAAAATAGCTTCATCTAAAATTCTAATAGACTCAGCTTTTATCTTAATGCAATCTTCAAGAGAAATCTGATTTGAGGGCATACGTGGGTCCAAATTCGTAGCAAAAAGGACCTCATCTGCATATATATTTCCTATACCAGAAATGATGTTTTGATCCATTATGCTCTCTTTTATTGTGCAAGATTTTCTTTTGATTTGTTCATAAAGATTATTAGCGTCAACATCATAAGGCTCTGGACCTAGTTTGCTTAAAGGAGATTTAATATAAAGCTCATCCTTTTTATAAAGTCCAGCTTCTCCAAATTTCCTGACATCGTTATAAACTAAAGTAATGCTATCGTCTAAAACATAAGCGAAAATATCATGTTGGTTTATTTTCTTTCCTTTAACCGACTCAAAATATTTTCCTTCCATTCGTAAATGAGAAAGAATCACATAATCATCTTCGACATTAAAAAGAAGAAATTTACCTTTTCTTTCGACTGAAAGGAATTTTTTGCCAATTAAGATTTGCTTAAATTGTTTGCATCCTGTAACGATATTTTTATCACGATAAATGATAATATCTGTGATTTTCTTTCCTTTGATTATAGGGTTAAGAATATTTTTAACAGTTTCTACTTCAGGAAGTTCAGGCATATTTTACTCCTTAGCATCATACCAAGTTAATCCTAGTGATCCCTCGGTAGTCAGTTTGACACGAATATTAATAGCATTGTTCATTATTTCTTTTAGTTTGTCGATAATGAAATCTTCTTCATTGCTATCAACTTTAAATAATAATTCATCATGAATTTGGAGAACCATTTTTGTTTTTAGATTATTTTGAAGTAAGAATTCATCTATCTTAATCATTGCGATTTTGATTAAGTCAGCAGCGCTTCCTTGAACAGGGGCGTTTAAAGCTTGGCGTTTTGCCGCTTCTCTTTTTCCAAAGTTTGCGCTGTTAATATCTTTGATGTAACGTCTTCTTCCAAACATTGTATTAACGTATCCATCATTGATGGCTTTTGCTGTGATTGAGTGCAAAAACTCTGCAATTTCCGGATATTCTTTATAAAAAGCAGCAATAAAAGCACTTGCTTCTTTAGGCGAACAGCCAATCTGCTCTGATAATCCGTAAGGAGTTGTGCCATAAATAATTGCGAAATTAATTGCTTTTGCTTTTCTTCTTAAAGCTGAAGGAACTTCCTCCTCCTGAGGTATCTTAAATAATTTTCTTGCAGTTTCTGTATGAACATCTCTATCAGAATTAAAGACTTCAATATAATGTGGTGAATTAGCAAGTTCAGCTAGAATTCTTAATTCTATTTGTCCATAGTCTAAAGAAAGAATTTTTGATCCATCTTTATAGAAAAACGCTTTTCTTATTTGTCGTCCTTCTTCATCTCTAGCACTAATATTTTGTAGATTTGGATTTGAAGAAGAGAGTCTGCCTGTACTAGTTAAAGCTTGATTGAAGTATGTATGTATTTTTTCATCTTCCTGAATATGAGGAATTAAGCCATCTACATAAGTAGAAAGTAATTTGGCGTATTTTCTATATTCTAAAATATCTAGAGCTATTGGATCTATTTTTCCTATTTCTTCTAAAACTTCAACTGAAGTAGAATCTATTGCTGTAAAGCCTCTTTTATGAAGGAATTCTAAGACTTGTTTTGGAGAAGCAATGTTGAATTTTTCTCCTGCTTTTTCAAAGATAAATTGTTCGATGCTATCGCGTTTTTCTTTAAAAGATTTTCCCATTTCTTCAAGGATAGATTTATCTAAAGGAAAACCTTCAAATTCCATTTTTGCTAAAATTTTAGCTAAAGGTAATTCAATATTATTAAGTAAATCAAAGCATTCTTTTTGGATTAGTTCTTCCTTGATTTTATTAAATAACTTAAAAGAGAAATATGCCATAATTCCGATATTGGTATTATCTTCGACTTGATCAAATAAAGAGATTTCTTGTTCCTCTTTAAAAGGAATACCATAGTAGCCAAAAATAGCTCTAGGAGACATATTTAACGATGAATCAAGTAAATAAGAACTTAAAAGAATATCAAAAGCAACTCCTTTAAGATCTATTCCGTATTTTTTAAAAATGTAATAAAGGCACTTTGAATCAAATACGTATTTCTCAATGGATTCATTTTCTAAAATAGTCTTAAGCTTAGAATCATTAAAGCAATTTTCTTTTAAGTAATATGTGTGGCCTTGAGAATAAATAGCGATGCCTTTAGGAAGTTCGTTATGGTAATTTAAGAAATCAATATCAATAGCCAGACCAATTTTATTTCCTATATTTATGTTGTCTAAACTATTTATGTCTTCAATTTGTGGCACATTATCATCTTCTTTTGAAGTACTTAACGATACGGGAACTCTAGAAAGAAGGTTTCTTAGCTCGTATTTTTCGCAGAAACATTTTACTTGTTCGTAATCGAAGCCTTTGTATTCACAGTCTTGAACAGAAAATGGTAATTCTGCATCGATTTTAATTTTGGCTAGTTTGTAGCTCTTTCTTCCTAGTTCTTCATTTTCAACAATTTTCTCTGCTATTTTTCCTGTAATTTGGCCATTTTTTGCTGCCTCGATGATGTTTTCAAATGAGTTGAATTCTTCAAGGAACTTAAGAGCAGTTTTTTCTCCAACACCAGGAATGCCAGGAAGATTGTCGCTTGAATCTCCTCTTAGTCCTTTATAATCGACTACTTGAGAAGGAAGGTATCCAAATTTCTCTTTAATATTCGTAATATTTACTAATTCAGTATTAGATAAACCAGTCTTAATTAAATGTAAAATTATATTTTTATCAACAAGTTGAAGATAGTCTTTATCTGAAGTATAGATTTCAACTTCATAACCTTGAACAGCTGCTTGTTTAGCTAACGATCCACAAATATCATCTGCTTCAATGCCACTCTCTTCATAATTTTGGATCGAAAAAGCATTAAGCATTTCTCTAGATATAGGAAATTGTTGAACTAAAGGTTCTGGACAAGGCTTACGATTTGCTTTGTAGTCTTCAAATTCTTGCTTTCTAAAAGTGTTTCCATCTTTATCAAATCCGACAAAAACCCCGCAATTCTTATCTATTTGTGTCAAAATTTTCAAAATCATATTCGAAAAAGCGAAAATAGCATTAACCGGAATACCTTTTGAAGTACGCATGATAGAAGACTCATCCCCATATGAAGTTGCGTAATAAGCTCTAAATAGTAATGAGTTCCCGTCGATTATAATTATTTTCTTTTTTTCCATAATTTTTCCTATAGCTGGTTAATTGAATTAATTAGATACGAATTTTCTTTCCTTGGGTCTTTTTTAATCTTTGCTCTAATAAGAGATCCTTCTCCTAATAATATATAGGATTGGGAATAAAGATCGCTAAACATAGTACCTTCTATTTGATAAGTATCGTCATACAAAGTTACAAAAGCCATCTTTTTATTATTTTTCGTTATTATAACTTTTTTATTTGCAACAATAGCTGCAACCTCAATTTCTTCATTAGTTTTATCTAAATCCGCTAGTGATTTTAGATTTAGAGTTTCTATTTCTTCTTTTTTAAGAGATAAAGGAGAACCAGAAATCATAATACCTAAATTAGATTTTTCATAATCAAGGTTTTCCACGATATTGTCTTTAAATTCTGTAATTGTTGGGGTTGGGAAATTTAAACTCAGTAAAAGTTCATTTCCTTGGTCGCCAGTAACTGTTTTGGCATATTCAATAGTTGGTTCAGCAACAAAACGTAAGGATGCACGACGATTATCTATTTTGTCAAAGCATCCAGAATCGATTAATTTTACTAAAAGTTCAGTTGTAAGGCCGTTTTTTATGTTTCTTTTAGCAAAATCAAAGATGTCTTTATAAGGCCCATTATTATTTCTCTCTTGAATAATAGAAATAGCAAAACCAGAGTTTATACCTTTGATTCTGGTTAGAGGGAAGATTATTTCGTCATTTGAGCTAATGAAATGATAAGAAGCTAAATTTATATCAGGTAAAGCCAGTTTAATTCTTTGTTTCTTAATTTCGTTGAGTGTGAGTTCAAATTTCTTATCATTTAAAGAAATTGAGTCTAATAATGCACAGTAGAATTCAACAGGATAGTAATATTTAAGATATGCCATTTGGCAAGAAAGAATGGCATAAGATACTGAGTGAGATTTGTTAAATCCGTAGTCAGCGAATTTATAAATCAAGTCAAATATCTTCTGGGCCACTGCAAATTTATAACCATTTGAAATAGCGGATTTGAGGAATTCTTCTTTTAATAAATCGAGCTTTAAGGCATCTTTTTTAGAAATAGCTCTTCTAAAAGTATCTGATTTTGCACTGTCAAAACCTGCGATTTTCTGCACAATTTGGATAATTTGCTCTTGATAAACAATAATTCCATACGTATCTGAAAGTATTGGTTCTAATTCAGGAACAATATAAGAAATCTTTTCTTTGCCTTCTTTTCTTTTGGCATAAGTTGGAATATTTGCCATTGGACCTGGTCTATATAAAGCGAGTAGGGCTACTATGTCATTAAATTCTGTCGGCTTAAGTTCTTTTATAGCGGAATTCATTCCGGCTGATTCTAATTGGAATAAGCCCATTGTGCTATTTTGTGCTATGAGTTTTATTGCATTTTTATCATCCCACGGAATCTCATAAAAATTTAAAGAAATCCCTTTATTGAGTTGAATATAAAGTAAACATTGCTTAATTGTAGATAAGTTAATAAGAGCAAGAAGATCCATTTTTAAGAATCCTTGTTCTTCTAGATATTCAAATTCAAATTGAGAAACCATTCCCACAAGAGGATCTAGCGACATTGGCAAAGATTCTTGTAACGGTTTGTCATTAAGTATAATTCCTGCAGCGTGTAAACCTGTTTGACGAGGTAGTCCTTCTATTTTGGAAGCAAGTTTAACGATGTTAAGATAAAAAGAATCAGAATCTACAAGTTTTCTAAAATCAGCATTGGTTTTATAGTTTTCTCTTAGAGTTAATTGAGGATTTTTGATAGTTTTGACTATTAAATCAATTATTCTAATCTCGTAATTATAGACTCTTCCTATGTCTCTTAAAGACGCTCTAGCTCCTAGAGTTTGCATTGTTACGATGTGAGAAACATGCTCAATTCCGTATTTGGAAATTAAATATGCTACAACTTCGTCTCTCCTAGCGTCTTCAAAGTCTACATCAATATCAGGCATTGATTGTCTATATGGATTAAGGAATCTTTCAAACATTAATCCATAGGATAGGGGATCAGCTGAAACAATTCCTAAGCAATAAGAAACTAAACTTCCTGCTCCAGAGCCTCTTCCTGGGCCGACTAATATTCCATTTTTCTTTGCCCAAGAAACATAATCAGCAACTATGAGGAAATAATCCGCATAACCCATAGAATTAATGATAGATAATTCATAATTAAGTCTATTTATATAGCGCTGATCGTAGTTTTTTACTCTTTTTATAAGGCCAGCTTTTACTGCATAAGAAAGATAATCTTTCGAAGACATTCCTTTGTTATTAGGATATTTAACAAGCCCTCCACGTTTTTGATAGAATTCAAAAGAGAATCCTTCAGCAAAAGTAAAAGTATTTTCTCTTTCTTCTTTAGTGAAATAGGTTAATGCGATAGCGTCTTCAATAAAATATTCTTTTCCGCTAGAGGTAGTTTCTTCTAGAGTTGTCCCTGCTTCAATTGCAGTCACAATTTTGAGGACTATCTCATCTTCAGGTAGATTATATTTGATAAAAGGGAACGCTAAAGTTGGTATGTTTTTCTTTGCAGCATATTCCCTAATAGTTTGGATAAATTCTTTAGAGTCAATAAACGGAATACCTACATTTAAAGAAGGTATTTTATCGAATAAATTATCCAGATATTTAATAAATTCATCTCTAGATGATTCGAAAAAATATCTAGCTTTAGATTCATTTAAATCAACTACTATTCTTAGACCTTTTAGATGCAATAGGAATGTTTCTAAATTAAGTTCACCTTTGCTTTGCTTATATAAAAGTTGATTTACATTTGAATAACCTTCTTCGTTTTCTATGTAGCAAGAAAAAAGGATATCATCAATTTTTAAGTCAAGCCCATAGATAACTTTTTTATTGTTATTTGCAGCTTTTTGATATAGGTGAGGATATGAAGAAACAGAGTTCAAATCACTAATCGCATAATAAGGAAGATTCTCAGAATTTATTTTGCTAATTAAATCTTCAATACGTAAACCACTTCCTAAAAGGGTGAATCCTGAATGAATGTGGAGTGGCAAATAATTCATGCAACTATTATCTTATCATTTTGATAAAAAAGATATGATAAAAAGAACTAAAAACTTTTAGTTTTTCAATTTTGGTAATTTTTGCTTCTTTTTATTACCTTTTGATGTTGTCAAAAA
>JAXFZD010000023.1:0-6171 GCA_034185265.1 Bacilli bacterium
GGATCATCAATATGCTCGCCAGATTTGTACTTTCTGATACATTCCAATTTAAATTCTTTTGTATATCTCATATGAGAAAAGACCCTCCTGTTAGTTGGTCTAACAATTGGGTCTCATCTCAGAAAAACTCCGGTTTTTTATTTAAATACACCTCTAACACTTCTTAATCTTTTTATATATAATAGAAGCATGGAAAATCTAATACTACAAAACAACGGGCTTATTGTTAAAGTCCATTTTAAATCTAGTCCAGAAAATGAATCAGAACTAACTTACCCAGAAAAAGATTTCAGTTTTGAAAAAGAAGCTTTAAAAGCTCAAATTCACGATGAAGTTTTAGTCTGCTTTGAATCTTCTAAAGGAGACGGCTTTATTAAAAGCGATTTAGCATCTTTAAAAGAAGAACTTGTCTATAACAAACTTAACAAGCTTATTCTTAACAAATCTCTTGATCCAAATGAAATATATGTCATCATCCCTCCTTGCCTTACTTTCTCTAATATAGAAATAAGTAAAGAAGAAGCGTTAGAAATTAGAAAACTTGGTTATGCTCCTTGCTGTAAAGGAACTAGCGGTAAACTTTATCTAGATTTCCTTCTTTTAAACGTTATGCAACTATTAAAAGTTGGTATTCCATTTAAGAATATTAAAACAGTAAATATCGATACATTTGAAAATGATGAAATCTTCTACTCTAAGAAAAGAGGAGATGAAAAATATAATTTAGTTGAAATCTTCTAATTATTTTTTATAAGAATTCGCTACAATTTCTGGCACTAATGGGGAAACATCAACCCCATTTTTTGCTAGTTCATTTACTGTAGAACTAGAAATAAACATATTTGATGTTGAAGACATAAAGAAGACAATATCAATTGAATCATCTATAAAAGCATTTGCCGAGGTAAGTTGGAATTCATATTCAAAATCAGTTACAGCTCTTAATCCTCTTATAATATGTTTAGCTCCGACTTTTTTACAATAATCTACGGTCAAGCCTTCATAAAAATCAACTTCAACATTTTTTAAATCTTTGCAAGATTCTTTCATGAATTCTAAACGCTTTTCAACGCTAAAATCACTTTTCTTATTTCTATTAACAGCTAAAAGAAGAATGACTTTATCAAAAACTTCTAAACTTCTTTTAAGAATATCTAGGTGTCCATTAGTTATTGGGTCAAATGATCCAGGATAAACAGCAATCTTCATTCTTTTAACTCCTTTAATATTCTAATATAAGTCTTTCCGTATTTATAATTTTTGATTTTCTCAAACTTTATTTCATCGTCTACCGAGATTTCTCCTTCATATTCTAAAACAACGACTGAATTCGAATCTATCATTTTATTTTCAATTAAGAATCTTATAGCTTTAGAATATGAATCTTTTAATGCATATGGAGGGTCAAGGAACACTATATCAAAGTGAATAGATTTAACTTGATTTAAGACTTCTAAATAGTCCAAATTGAATACACGTCCCCCCTGGATTTGTAATTTAGCTAAATTTTCGTTAATGATTTTATAGGCTTCTTTTGAGTGATCGTTGAAATAAACTTCTTTTGCTCCTCGAGAAATAAATTCAATCCCAACAGCACCACTTCCAGCAAATAAATCTAAACAAACTGAATTAGGAAGATAAGAAGTTAATGAAGAGGAAAACGCTTCTCTTACCATGTTTTTTGTAGGCAAAGTATCTCCTTCAGGAGTATTTATTACTCTAGATCTATATTTTCCACCAATAATCTTAATCATTTGATCTTCTTTCTAAATCTATAAAAGAGAATGCTGTCTATTTCTCTAAGAACATCTGATACCTCAATAAAAGCTTCAGTATACCTTTTTGATATATCTAAATTATCTAGTTCAAGTTTCTTTAAATAAATTTTCTTAGATAAATCTTTAGCAACAAGAGAATTTTCTTCAAAACTATCTAAAGCTTCTTCATAATCGTTAACTAATAAATCAACCTCTCTTTTTTTATCTCTAACTTCTAAATTTTCCTGCAATTCCCCGTTAATTTGTTCTAATTTGAGGAATCTTGGGTCTTTTTTGATTACAGATTTTAAAAGTAAAATGTCATTTAAAGTTTCAGATTTCATAGTTAGTTTTTAACAAGCTTTCCTAACAATGATATAATACTATTATGTTAAAAATCGTTAAAGATAATAATCCTTCATTAAGAGTAAGAAGCGAAAATGTACCTCTACCTATTTCAAAAGAAATAAAAGATACATTAGATAAAATGCTAGAGTATTTAATTAACTCTCAAGACGAAGAATATTTAAAAGCTCATCCAAAAGTTAGAGAAGGAGTTGGTTTAGCCGCCCCTCAAATTGGATTAAATAAAAGAATGCTTGTTATTTATTACCCTTCAGGAAAAGAAGGAGAACATGTTAAGTATCAATTAGTTAATCCTGTAATTGTTGTTAATAGTGTTAAACAAGCATATTTAAGTAATGGGGAAGGCTGTTTATCAGTAGATAACGAACATGAAGGATATGTCTATCGTTCATATAAAATCGTTGTTAAAGCTTTTGATGCTTTAAAAGGAGAAGATGTAACAATCACAGCTAGAGGCTATGACGCAATAGTTCTCCAACATGAAATAGATCACTTAAATGGGGTACTTTTCTACGATCATATCGACAAAAAAGATCCTTTTAAAGTAATCCCAGGTTCTGTAGAAATCTAAATTATAAATTTAGTCTGTTGTATTTTTTTAAAAAGTAAGTATCATAGTCCTAAAGAAAAACACATACTTTTTAGTTTTTGCTTTGGAGGTTTATATTTGTGATTGCATCAGAAGCACCTATTAATATTTATGCGCTGGGTGGATTAGGTGAAGTTGGTAAAAACACCTATTGTTTTGAAAGCGAAAAGAATTTAATCATTGTTGATGCAGGAATTAGATTCCCTGAAGCCTCCCTTCCAGGTGTAAATTATGTAATCCCTGACTACTCATTCTTGAAAAATAATAGAGCAAAAATTAAAGCCTTATTTATTACTCACGGACACGAAGATCATATCGGAGGAATTCCTTTCTTACTAAGAACTATTACTATTCCTGTAATCTATGCTCCTAGACTTGCTGCTGCTCTAATTAGAAAAAAATTAGAAGAACATAAGATTAAAGATCCAGTAAATATAGTAGAAATCGATGAAAAATCATTTGTTAAAATTGGTGAAGATTTTGTAATTTCCTTCTTTAGGGTTACCCACTCTATTCCTGATGCATATGGGGTTTGTATCGATACTAAACACGGAAGAATAATTGAAACTGGTGACTTTAAAATAGATTTAACTCCTGTCGGACCTAAATTTGAAATTGATAAACTAACTAGACTTGGCACTGAAGGCGTTGATTTACTTATGGCTGACTCCACCAACGCTGAACTTGAAGGATATACTCCAAGTGAAACAGCAGTTAGAAAGGGTGTTGAAGAAATTTTTGAAAAAGCTCCAGCCAGAATTATCGTTTCAACCTTCTCTAGTAACATAAACAGAATTCAACAGGTCGTCGAAGTTGCTATAGCACATAATAGAAAACTTTGTATTCTTGGTAGATCCATGAAAAACGTTATAGCAATAGCTAGAGAATATGGATATATCAAAATCCCTGATGAATCACTAATTGAAGATAGCGCTTTAAAGAATTATAAGCTGAGTGAAATTTGTATTTTGTGTACAGGAAGCCAAGGGGAAACCACTGCCGCTTTATCTAGAATTGTTGCTGGAGAAAACAAATATACAACAATTTATCCGGGAGATACCGTAGTTTTCTCTTCAAATCCTATTCCTGGCAACGGAATTTTAGTTGATAGATTAGTTAATAAAATTGTCAAAATGGGAGCTGACGTAAAGCAAAATAGTTTAGCATTCTCTCTCCACTCTTCAGGCCATCCTTCTAGACAAGAACTACGCTTAATTCAAGCTTTAGTTAGACCTAATTATTTCATGCCAGTTCACGGCGAATATAGAATGTTAAAGCTTCATGGTGATATTGCAATCTCGATGGGCATGCCTAAAGATCATGTCTTTATTTGCGATAATGGCGAGGTCTTATCTCTTAAAAATCACGTCGTAACAAGAGCTCACAAAGTTCAAGCTGACGATATCTATATCGATGGAACTAACCTTGACGGAGTTAACAATACCTTAATTAATGATAGAAGCATCATTAGGAATGATGGAATTATCATTATTTTAGTCAGCTTTGATAAAGGTAATAACATTATTGGAACACCAAAAATATTGACTAAAGGATTTGCTGTTTCTCCAACTACCCATGTAGTTAGACACTCCTTAATGAGAGCAACAGAAGCTATTGATGCTTGGAGAGTAAGCGGAACCCCATTTGGTGAAATTAAAAACATGATTAAAAACAATGTCGCTAAATATGTTGATAGAAAAACTGGTCGTAAACCAATGATTATTCCTATTATTCTTACAGAAAACTAAATTTTATGTTTATTCTTGCCTCTTCTTCTCCTAGAAGAAAAATACTTTTAAAAGAAATTGTTGATGAATTTATAATAGTTCCTCCTAATGTAGATGAGGCTATTTTAGATTTAGAGCCTTCTAGACTATCTTATGAAGAAGCAAGAATGAAAGCTTACGAAGTTGCTTCTAGATATCCTAACGATGAAATACTCTCTTGCGATACTATAGTCATTTTAGATGGAATTGCTTTAGGAAAACCAAAAGATAGAAACGATGCTTTAAATATGCTTAAAAGACAATCTGGAAAGAAACAGGTTGTCATTTCTTCATACACTTATTTAGGTAAGGGAAAAGAAATCTCTAGAAGCGTTAAAACTTATGTTTATTTTAAAAAGCTGTCTGAAGAACAAATAATCGAATATATTGATAAATTTAATCCATTAGATAAAGCTGGATCCTATGGAATTCAAGATAATTTTCCTTTAATAGAAAAAATAGAAGGAAGTCTTAAAAATGTCATTGGGCTCCCTGTTGAAGATATTAAAAGTCACATTCCTTTAGGAAAATAATCTTTTATAAATTTCTTCTACGTTTTCTTTTGCAACTAAAATTAGTCTATCACTCATTAAGATAAATCTATCTACACCGAGTTTTTCAATTTCTTCTTTATTGACTAAATCGTAATTTTTTAAGATGACTGTTATACGACTTCCATTGATTTTTGATTCAACAATATTATCTTTTCCACCAAGCAAATTCATTGAATCATCGTAATTTAAGACGGGTTTTGCGGGTTTTTTCTCTTTTTTAAGTAATCTAGGGAGCAAAATTGCTAATACTGCAATAACTATTACAACTGCACAAATTATAGCAATCCACCAGGAATTGTTTTTTAAGAAATTATTGAAGTCTTCACTATTAGATAACATTACAAACTTTTGATACATCTTTTTGCCTCAACGATATTATAATATAATTAAGTTAAGTGAGGTAAAAATAATGGCATCGAATGCAATTGAAATTGAAGCAAAGGTTCTTATTACTCCTGAAGATTATAAAAAACTCATGAAGCACTTCCCTTATGCTCCTAGATATATTCAAACAAATTACTATATCGATTCTTCAGATAGAGTAATCTCAAAAGAAGGATTCGCTCTTAGAATTAGAGAAAAAGAAGGAATCTATGAATTAACATTAAAGACTCCTCTATCTCAAGGTTTATTAGAAAAGAACTGTACAATTTCAAAAGAAGTATTCACCAAATTTGCGAAAGAACAAGTTTTCCCTAAAGGTGGAACAGAAAACTTCCTTAGAATGTTAGATATTCCCGTAGAAGAACTTAGAATCCTTACTTCATTAACTACTGAACGTATCGATATTGAATATCAAGGCGGACTTCTCTCAATAGATAGAAACACATATTCAGGAATCACTGATTATGAAGTAGAATTCGAATATAACAATTTAGCAGGTGCAGAAAAGATTCTTGAAGAACTTCTCAAAGAATTTGATATCCCAGTTAAATTCTCTAAGAGTTCAAAAGTTCATAGAGCAATGCAAGCTCTTGATGAATAATATTTATAGCAAACATAAAAAAATACCGGATCAAAATGAAGTGAGACCCAAAAGTTGGACTTGCTTCTAATATCCTAGTTGAACAAAGGACTGTTGTCTATAAGTTAATGGAGACAGTCCTTTTGTTTTCTCCATTATTCTTTCTTTATTGTAA
>JAXFZD010000024.1:0-3526 GCA_034185265.1 Bacilli bacterium
GCTAAATAATCTATCTTAGAAATAATACCTCTAATATCACCTAATCCATCTCCATTAGAATCACAAAATGATCTAGGATAGATTTGATAAACTACCGCATCTTTATACCAGTTTGTTCTTTTTATTTTCCCCATAATATTAATTGTTCCCTTCTTAATTCGTAAAATTTATCCGTGATTTGCAGGTTTATTCAACTTTAAATAGCGCTTCTATAATATTTTTTCTTGTTACAATTCCTATGAAAATCCCTCTATCATCAGTTATAGGAACAAAGTTCTGCTTTAAAGAAATTTCATATAGTTCCTCAAAGCTTGCACTAATATCCATAGCTACATAAGGTCTATATCTTTCTAATTCAGTAATACAAATATGTTCAAGTTTATCTAAATTAAATTCTTCTTCATTTCTAATAAATCTTAAGATATCGCCTTCTGAAGCGCTTGAGACATATTTTCCATTTTCATCAATGACGGGAACCACACTATATTTATGAACTTCTATCTTTTCCAAAACTTGTCTAACCGAAGAAGTATCCAAAACAAAAATTGTTGATGCTTTAGGAATCAAAAGACTTAGGATGTTCATGTTGCTATTATAAAGCACAGCGGAAAAAATTTAATACATATTATTTTTTAGGTAGAAAATAATTAATTATTTTCACGTGGTCTACCTAGTGATAAAATTCATCCGATGGAAAAGCCCTTAATTGATAAATACGAAAGAGCAATTACAACAACATTTAGACGAACATTATGGTCTAAATTTTTAAAGGCCATCTATGATTACAAAATGTTTTCTCCAGGAGATAAAATCGCAGTTTGCATCTCAGGTGGTAAAGACTCCATGCTTCTTGCTAAATTATTTTCTTCACTAGAGAAATTTATGGATTTTCAAATTAAAGTTAAATATCTAGTCATGAATCCTGGATATAATGAGAAAAACCTTAATTTAATTAAAGAGAACATCAAAAAGCTAAATATTGATGTGGAAATTAAGGAAACAAATATATTTGATATAGCTTCTTTACAAGATAAATCTCCATGCTTTCTTTGTGCAAAAATGCGCCGAGGAGCTCTCTATAACTTTGCCTCAGCATTAGGTTGTAACAAAATAGCTTTAGGCCATCATTATGATGATGTTATCGAAACTACATTAATGAATATGCTTTCTACTGGAAGCTTCCAAACTATGCTTCCTAAGCTCAAATCCACTAACCATCCTGGTATGGAATTAATCCGTCCAATGTACTTTATTAGGGAAGAAGACATAATTGCTTTTAAAGATCATTTCGATCTTAAGTTCTTACAATGTGCTTGTCATTTTACTGATGCAGCAGCAAAAAATGAGTTAGAAAGTCGTAGAAAGCAAACTAAAGAATTAATTAAAACTCTTAAAGAAACAATTCCTGAAGTAGATAAAAATATCTTTAATGCTCCGAATAATATAACTTTAGATATGAATTTAGGATATAAAATCGATGGAGTTTATCACTCCTATTATGATAATTACGATAACGATTAATTAATTATTTTATAAAAGCTCGGCCTGGCTTAATTTCTTTAGGTTTTGGTTCAAAATCACCTAAAGGGTAGCCTAAAATTACATGGCCTATACCAATATATTCATTTAAATCGAGTCCTGTGAAAGATAATAAAGACTTTCCTTCTTCGCTTTCAATTTCTTCTTTAGCTCTATGGATCCAGCCCGAACATAGACCTTGGTTAGTAGCTTCAATAAGCATGTTTTCTATAGTTGCAGCACCATCATGCACGGATAAACCATTTTTATTTGCAATAACTAATAAAATTACAGGTGCTCCATAAAAAGGATCAAAGTTATCTCCCCACGGACCAAATTTACCATTAATTGAGGCTAATGCATCACGTGTTTTTCTATCTTGAATAGCAATTATTACGCTTGTTTGTCTATTCATTCCGCTTGGCGCGTGTAAACCTGCTTTAATTATTTCTTTAAGTTTTTCTTCTTCGACTGACTTGTTTATATCGAAACTTCTACAAGTTCTTCTATTTTTAATCGCATCTAGCATTATTTTCCCTCCTTAAATAATTCTGTAGATAGATATCTATTTCCGCTGTCAGGTAAGATGACAACGATGTTTTTATCTTTGTTCTCTTCTCTTTTTGCTTCTTCAACAGCTGCTTTTAAAGCTGCTCCAGAAGAAATTCCGCATGATAGTCCTTCAACTTGTAGTAATTCTCTAGCATAAGCAAAAGCATCCTCATTAGAAATCGGAACAATATTGTCTATTAAAGAAGCATTTAAAACGGATGGTTTAAATCCAGCCCCGATTCCCGCAATTTTATGAGGTCCTTTATATCCTTTAGTTAAAAAGGGTGAAGTTTCAGGTTCGACACCAATAATTTTGAGATTTGTGATTCTCTCCTTTAAGAAACTTCCCGTACCAGTGATAGTTCCTCCAGTTCCAATTCCGGCAACCAAAATATCGACTTTAGAATCTAATGCGGAAAAGATTTCTGGACCAGTGGTTTTATAGTGGGCTGAAGGATTAGCAAGATTATCAAATTGACCTAAAATAACCGCGTTTTGCATAGTTTCTTTTAGTTCTGCAGCTTTTTTTATACAGCCAGACATACCTTCTGAAGCACCAGTAAGAACAACTTCAGCACCATACGCCATCATCATTTTTATTCTCTCAATAGACATGTTTTCAGGCATAACAATGATTACTTTGTAACCTTTGATGGCTCCAATAGCCGCCAAACCAATTCCTGTATTCCCGCTAGTTGGTTCAATAATTGTATAACCAGATTTTAAAACACCTTTTCTCTCTCCATCTAAAATCATTTCAAGAGCAATTCTGTCTTTAATTGAACCCGTAAGATTAAAATATTCAACTTTTGCAAATATCTTTCCTTTAAGGTTATATTTCTTTTCAATGTTTTTAAGCTCCACAAGAGGAGTATTTCCAATTAAATCTAATATATTTTTCATTGTTATTCTTTCTCCAATAAATCTTTAATTACTTCTTTTGCCATCATAATTCCGGCAACTGGTGGGACAAAACAAGATGAACCAGGAATAGATCTTTTTTCTGTTTTTTCTTCGATTAATTCAGGATTTATCTTTATTGGTTCTTCAGTAGAGAAAACAACTCTAGTATGTGAAATTCCCCTTTGTCTTAATTCATATCTAAGAACTTTTGCTAAAGGATCAGTATGAGTTTTAGCTATATCAGTTACTTGAAGCTTAGATGGGTCTAATCTATTTCCGCAGCCTAATGCAGAAATAATAGGGACATTGAGCTTTTTACATCGACAAATTAAATCAATTTTTGCTGAAACTGTATCAATGCAATCTAAAACATAATCAAATTTAGATAAGTCAATTTGATCAGAAGTATCAGGTAAATAAAATAAATCTAATTTAGCAACTTTAATATTTGGATTAATAGAAAGTAAATGTTCTTCCATTACATCGGTTTTTTTCTTTCCAATACTTTT
The DNA here is from genome assembly GCA_034185265.1 of Bacilli bacterium. GTDB lineage: Bacteria > Bacillota_I > Bacilli_A > RFN20 > CAG-826 > Alloenteromonas. The sequence goes on from JAXFZD010000024.1 coordinate 3,483, forward strand.
ATGATTAGCAATTAATTGGCGGTTAATATTGGTTATAGAAACGA
>JAXFZD010000025.1:0-34766 GCA_034185265.1 Bacilli bacterium
TGGTGCCGCCTGTCGGACTCGAACCGACACTTGCTCATCACAAAGTGGATTTTGAGTCCACCGCGTCTACCATTTCACCAAGGCGGCAAGTTTGAACTACCGAATTATACTATGGCGTTTCTTTATTCTCTATTATTTTATAATTCATATTAGAAAAGAACTTCTTCCGTAGCTCATTTTCTAAATTTTAATGAGGTTTTTGCGGTCATTTTACAGTAATCAATTAAAAATCGCTCCTTTTTGGAGCGACTTCTTAATTGCTTAGATTACCAGATTACAACTCTCTTTGAAGGAGCAATATACATCTTGTCAGTCTTCTTAACATCAAATGTCGCATACCATTCTTCGAAATTTCTTGGAGGCATATTTGCTCTAAGAACGGCTGGTGCATGGACATCCACTGAAATAAGCAATGCCTTATATTCATCCTTGGCTTTTAAACACCATACTCTTGCCCAATTCTTGAAGTATTCTTCATAATTGGCATCTTTAAGCGTCTTCATGACGTGGAGAGTAACTGCTACACCGCCATTATCAGCAATATTTTCACTAACAATAAGTTTACTGTTTACTTTTCCCCAAGGAAGTTCAATCCCGTCGAATTGAGCAATCATGGCTTTTGTTTTCTTATCAAATTTCTTAAAGTCTTCCTTTGTCCACCAATTATTTAGGTTTCCATTTTCGTCACATTTTGCGCCATTATTATCAAAAGCGTGAGAAATTTCATGTCCAATAACCGCACCTATTCCACCTAAATTTTCTGATCTAGTTTGATGAATTGAATAGAATGGAGCCTGTAAAATAGCGGCTGGGAAAGTGATATCGTTATTTGTTGGATCATAACAAGCATTGACCATATGTCCCGGCATTGCCCATTTAGTTTTATCAACAGGTTTAGATAAATTAGCTAGACTATCTTTTAAGAAAACAAGTTCAACAGCTTTGACTGCTTTATATAAAGAATCGTTCTTATTAACTACAACTTCATCAAAAATCTTTCTAATTTTGTCTGGATAACCCATCTTAATTTTCATTGTAGATAATTTGAGAATGGCTTTTTCTTTTGTTGGCTCACTTAAAATATCGTTAGTCTTAATACGTTCTTTATAGGCTTCAATGATCTCTTTAACCATCTCTTCGACATCTTTCTTGGCTGCTTCACCGAAGTATTTTAAAGCATAATATCTTCCAACAGGTTCACTTAATAAGCCTGAAGCTAATTGATAAGCAAATTTTTCTGGAGTAGGCATCTTTTGAACGCCTGTAATAGCTCTTCTGAATCTTCCACAAATTTCTCTTAAATCTTCACTAAGATATTTTCCGTTAGAGATTAAATGTACTACAAATGCCCAGTGAACATATTTAGTTAAGTTCTCTTCGTTAAATAAAGTCTTGAATTCATCGAGGAATCTAGGATCAGAAACTATGATAACTTCTGGAACAAATCCAAATAATTTCTTTAATAAAGGTTTAAATTTAACAGGAGCTAATAATCTATTAACCTTATTTACTTTATAAGGATTATAACATTTAACATATTCACTCCACTCTTCGCTCGATTTAACTAAAGTAGCAACAATTGCATCAAAAGCAAAAGCGTCTTCAACATAAAGATTGATTTCTTCTTCACTTAATTCAGTGAACTTCAAAGCCTCAACGATAGAAGCTTTTAACACAGCGAGCATCATTTCTTTATTTGGATATGCTGGATCATACATTGTTGTATCAGGTAAGAAAGTTGATGGTCCACGTAAAGCAACTGAATATGTATTTGAATCTTTAAAATCGACATCTACTCCAAAACTAAATGGGAGAGGAAAATCATTAAGATAGAAATCTTTTAGCTTTCTGTTGAATAAAGACATATCAGTTATACTTTGAATAGTCTTTAAATCCTTAGCAATTGGTTTGACGCCTTGTTTGTTTCTTTTCTTAATATTTTTAGCAATCGAATAGAGATTTACAGCTTTTTCAAAGTTTGGTTCTAGATTTTCGTGATTCTTTTCTAGTTCCTTAAAGTCTCTCATTAATGTTTTTTCTACAGTAATATCTAACTCGGAAAATCCTCCAGCAACTGGTCTATCTTCTGGTATAACAAGTTGATCTAATTTTTCTTGATTTACATATAAATATAAATCATCTTGTATTCTAATTTTATCTGCCATAATAAGCCTCCTTAAATTCGCAATATTATAATACCTAGAAATTTTATTTCTATTTATAAACTATTTTTATCTAAAAATTGATAATTATAAATTCAAATATTAATATAAGGGTAGCCTCTTTTTTCAAAAACCCCAATATTTTCTTCCCCAGTTATCAAAGCTCCACTCATCTGTGTAAGCATTGCATTCAAAGTCTACATAATAAAGAAGATCATCTTGAACTATGAAATTTGTTGGATAGTAATCAATATTCAAATTTGCTTTTCTAGCTAACTTAGCCATCTCTTCAACTTGAGGAATATATTTATCTACAGGCATTTGATATCTAACTAATAAGGCTATAGTCGGACCATTAATGTATTCTTTAACTAATCTTTCTTTTTCTTCGTCAACATCTAATAGTTTAGGAATTCTAATTCCAACTTCTTCTAGTCTCTTATAATCTTTTAACTCTGTTTGGATTTTATCTCCAAATTCATAATAATCACATGGCTCGTGATGCATTTGTTTAACAACAACTTTCTTTCCATCTCTATTTGTTAAAAAAGAATATCCGCCCTTTCCTTTACCTAAGAGTCTTTCTACTTCATAAAACTTAGAATTAACTTCGATACGTTTAAATTTATAGAAAAGAACATAATTTTCTTCATCTTCAAAGCCTATCTTTTTATAAAATTCACTATCCGAAATAACATAAACTTTTTTAGCTCCAAGTTTTCTAACTCTATTTAATAAAGAATAGACTAAAGACTTTGCTATACCTTTTTTTCTATAAGAAGGAATAACACACAATGGTTCTAAATATGCATAATCTGTATCTTTTAAATACCACAAAGAACAGAAAGCAATAGATTTTCCTTCCTTAGTTTTAACAAGCAAATTTAATGAAGGATTTACATGGGGTCTGATCTTGCATTCTTTTCTTTGGGCAACAAAGGCATCCCTGTCTTCTCCGTGGTCGAATCCTTGATAAATGGTCCATTCAACTTCTTCTAAATCTTCAGGCATTTTAGGCTCTTTTAAAGTAAATTCATCGGTAAAACAAGCCTCAAAATTGTCCTTTAATGAAATTGACATAATATTTTCTTGTTCTTCTGCTTGAATAAAATCATACTTCTTAAGATAACCTTTAAGACGCTCATCGTTTACGTTTGCGTAAATTCCTAAACCATTTCCATCACCTAAAAAGTTAATCGCATATTCAATCATCTCGTCTAAAAGATTTTCATAGCCAGGTTTCGCTAATAAGGACGCTTCCCCTGGATACATATCAAAAATGGCAGCTGCTATAAGTTCTTCTTTATCAAACCATAATCCTATTAAATGAGATTTTTCTTTATCGAAATTAGGATGCTCAATCATCCACTCAAGTCTTCCCCAGTTCCAATTGATTTGTTTTTTATTTTCTTTATTTATGCGAACTAAAAAATCAATAAGTAACTCGTAATCACTTTCTCTATAAACCCGAAAATTCATATGTTAATTTATTTTATACTTTTTATTTTAATATTTAATAAACAATTATCTAATTAATTGAATTAAGTCGATAAAATGGGATAATTTATCGGAGGTATAAGCTATGAAAAAAATTTATTTTATATTAGGAATTCTTGCGATTGCTACAGGGTGCGCAAGAAGTTCAAGTGATCTTCCTCAATTCACCGATGTAATCAAGGAAATTCATGATTTTACTAATACTGACGACGTTAATATTTATAATTCAGCAACCAACTATGAATATACCCATAAAGGAAATGTAACGTTTAAAGTCAATTCAAATTACCCAAATGTTCTTTATGTTACTTTCTCCGACTACGCAAAGATGGCAAATAATAGAATTATTAATCCTGACTATAAGTTAGAAGTTTCTAAAAACGCGATGGCAGTCAAAAAAACTGACGGAACAACTGTTTTCGCAGCTCAAGTTAATCCAAGCACAAAATCATTCTATGTTTCAGGAAGTCCTAGCGCTGCAACAACGCCGAGCGAAGACTATATGAGCCAAAAATATGGGGCTTTGCTTGCTGATATGGAGATTACCACTAGTGTAGTTAAAAAAGGTAGTGGCGCTCTCGAACTTCCTTTCACAACCTTTATGAATGACTTACCAGTTTATACTCTTAATGGGGAATTACTTGCTCCATTAGCTCTTTACGATGTAATTTTTGGGTCCTCATTTAATCTATTTCACTTAGATTTATTCGATTACATCATGCAATATAACTCAGTAATGACATTTGCTGTAAAAACTGGCGCAAGTCAAAAAATGGCTATTGAACGTATGCAAGAATATTATAACGTCAAAGGATATCCTAAAGATCTTAGATTATTAGAAAGAGCTTCTTTATATCAATTAATGGATAGCTATTATGGGCTAGCAACTAATCGCCATATAACTTCGATGTCAGAATATTTCCATACAAATAAATATGATGATGTTTTCCTTTTAGATGATGCAGAACAAAGATGTTATGGAGTATTTGATACTTTGGCCTCATTAAACGATGATCACACAGGCATCACATCAATTTCTCCTGGCTGGGGAGATAAAGCTTCTTGTAACCATAGAGGTAGACTTTCTGTTGAAAGAAAAATATTAAAGAATAGTTTAACAGTTCAAAGAAATGAAGCCTTGAAGAGTGAACCTACCGAATTTGGTGTAGATGATAAAGTCTACTATTCTTCTTCAGGTAAAGTAGCCTATTTCTATTTCGATAGCTTTATGTTCGACTTAAAAGAATATAACAAAGATAATCCGGATCCAGATATTTGGAAAAGAGATTCTTATTTCTATTTCCTCCATCAATTCCAAGAGATTGAAAAGCATGGCGGAGTTGAAAAAGTCTTAATCGATGACTCTTTAAATGGCGGCGGTACAGTCGGAATCGCTATTAAATTAATAAATTTAATATCTAAAACAAACTATGCCGAAGTAATTAATGAGGATGTTAAGACAGGAGAAATATCAAAAATGGCTTCCAAGTTAGATACAAATCACGATGGCAAATATGATGAAAACGATATATTTGGAAATAAATTCAAAAGCATCGGCATTCTAACTTCACCTAATTCATTCTCTTGTGGAAATCTTCTTCCAGTTGCAGCTAAAAGAAACGGAATAGCTAAAATATTTGGTCAAACTTCCGGAGGAGGAGAATGTACAGTTGGTTCCGCATACCTTCCTTCTGCAAGAGGAGTTAGTTATAGTTCTTTATCTAGATTAGTTATGCCAAATTCAGACGGCACATTTGATGCTTGCGTTGAAGCTGGCGCTACTCCAGATTATGAAATTCCATATAATAAGTTCTATGACTTAGACTTCATAGAATCTGTCTGGGAAGAATAAATATTAATTAAATAAAGGGGTTTTGCGGTGATTTTCCTGCAAAACTCTTTTATTTTACCTTTTTATTGAACTCTTAAATCTCCACTTAAAACAATAATAATTAAGGTATCTAACATTTAACAATAAATTGTATAATATATACAATCTTGTTACTCAAAAAGGAGAAAATTCTATGTTAATTAATCTAATAATAGAAGATGCCAAGCGTTTTTCTAATGAAATTGCTGCAGTAGGAAACGATGAAAAAATAACCTATGAAGCCATGATTATTAGGGCCCAAAAAATTGCCTCTAAATTAAACAAATCTGGTATTCAAAAGGGTGATTTTTTAACAATTGAGCTTCCAAAATCAATTGACTATGTTTGTTCAATGATAGCTTCTTGGATGGTTGGCGGAGCTTTTGCTGCTCTAGATGCCTTATATCCTCAAGATAGACTCGACTTTATTGCAGCTGACTGTAAAGCTAAAGTCCGTATTAATAAAGATTTTCTCCTTGATGTAGATAAAGAAGAATGTTTTACAAATTATCCTGAAATGGATAGATTAGATCCCGCTCTTTTAATTTATACTTCAGGATCTACAGGAAGACCAAAAGGTGTTTTACATTCTCAACAAAGTATTTTTGACTCAATGTTAAGAAGTAAAAAAGTCCTTGAAGACTATCATTTAGATATTCCTGGATACCGTTATCTAGAATCTGTTCCACTAAGCTTTGTTGCTGGTATTCAAGTAGTTTTAGCTTCTTTACAATGTGGATTAACTCTTTATCTAGTAGATACATCCATCGTTAGAGATCCTGCCAAATTATCTGATTACATCTATGAGAACCAACTTAACATAGGTTATATTCCACCAAAACTGCTTAAAGTATTTAAACCAAAGGGCAATTCTTTAAAACTTGTCTTCGTCGGTAGTGAAAAAGTTACAAATCTCTTCTCCAAAGATTTTCACATTGTAAATAGCTATGGTTCTTCTGAATCTGCTGGTGGAGTTTTATTCTTCTTTATTAATAAAGAATACGAAAACACTCCAGTTGGTGTCCCAGTTTGCAATGAAAAAGTTTACTTAATTGATGAAAAAGGCAATAGAGCTGATGAAGGTGAAATCTGCTTAAGCGGAAACTTTGCTCTTGAATATATTAATCTAGAAGAACAATCCAAAAATACATTTGTTCCTAATCCATATAAAGAAGAAGACGGCTATGATTTCCTTCTTAAAACAGGTGATATAGGAAGAAGACTTCCTACTGGAAATATCCTATATGTAAATAGAAAAGACTGGTTAATTAAGATTAACGGTCAAAGAGTCGAACCAGGAGAAATTGAAGAAACAGTTAGGTTAATTCCTGAAATTTTGGACTGCGCAGTCAAAGATTTCGCCGGTAACGCTGGTCAAACTTTCATTTGTGCTTATTACGTTCTTAGAGAAGGAAAAGAGATTTCTGAAGAAGAAATCAGCAAATTCTTAACGACTAAATTGCCTCCTTACATGGTCCCTGCTTTCTATCAAAAACTTGATAAATTGCCAGTAAACACCAACGGAAAATTAAATAGATTAGCTTTACCAGCTATAGATTTAAGCTCCACCATGGCTCCTTATAAAGCTCCAACAAATCCAATTGAAGAAGAACTTTGTAAAGGATTTGAAAAAGTTCTTAATGTTGAAAAAGTTGGTATTAATGATGACTTCTTCTATTTAGGCGGAGATAGTATTAGAGTTATGGCTCTTCAACAGCTCCTCCCTAATCTAGGTTTAAACACAAAAATAATTTATGAAAATAGAACAGTTGAGAAAATCGCTCAAATTTTAAAAGATAACCTTAATAAATATGAAAAAGCTACTTTAGATGGAGTTTATCCATTAACCCAAGCTCAATTAGGTATTTTCTTTGCATGTATTAAAAATGAAGGAAAAGCTGTTTATAACAATCCAATGCTCCTTCGCTTCCCAAGCTCAACCAATGAAAAGAAATTAGCTGAAGCAATAGATAAAGCTGTTAGAGCACATCCAGGACTTCTTGCAACTATGCTTATTGATGAAGCCGGAAACCCAATGACAAAATATAATCCTGAGTTTGCTAAGGATCCAATTTGCCCTATAGAAACACTTACTCAAGAAGAATTTGAAAAGGAAAAAGTTAACCTCCAACAACCATTCTTTATTAAAAAAGACCGTCTTTTCCGCTTCAAAATTATAAAAACCGAGAAAAACTTCTATCTCTTCATGGATATCCACCACATAGTTTTCGATGGATTCTCTATGAAAGTTATAGTTAGAGATATCCTCGATGCTTATGAAGGAAAAGCTATTGCAAAAGAAAAATTCACCGCTTTTGATGAATCTATAAGAGAGAAGAAAGATAGAGGATCTAATGCTTATGAAGAAGCTAAAGATTGGTATCTTAAGGAATTTGGCGATGTAGATGAAGTTTCTCTTCCTGAAGGAGATCTAAAAGAAACTGAAACTAAATTCGGCCAAAAGAAAATTTCTCTTAATGTTAAGTTTGAAGAACTTAGAAAATTCTGTGAAGAAAGAAAAACAACCGAGAATGTAGTTACTTTAACTGCTTTCGGACTTCTCCTTTCTTCCTACACAATGAATAAAAAGGGCGCCTTCGCCACTGTATATAATGGGAGACATGATTTAACAACCGCTAGAACAGTATCTATGTTTGTTAGAACTCTTCCTGTTTTATGTGTTTCTAATCCATTATGCTCGGTCGATGTTTATTTAAAGAAAATTAAAGAACAATTAATGGGAGCTATGGTAAATGATTTATATTCATTTGCTGAACTTACTAATTCTACAGGCTATACAAGTGATGTTTTATTTACTTGGCAAGGAGACCTATTCTCTATTCCTTCATTTAAAGAAGGTGATATTAATTTAGAAGAACTTCCATTTAATGCAACAGGAGAAAAGCTTTCTATTCAAATCTATCCAAAGAACGGTCAAATTGAACTTAATCTTCAATATCATAGCAATCTCTATAGTGATGAATGGATTAAAAGATTTGCTTCTAGATATGAACAAGTCCTTAGAAATCTTTTAGAAAAAGAAACTATCGCTGAAGTAAGTTTAGTTTCTAAAGAAGAAACAAAAGACTTAATTGCTCTTTCTTATGGAGGAGATTTACCTTACAACAACAAACTTACATTCATTGATTTATTCGCTAAACAAGTTGAATTACATCCTGCAAAAATAGCGGTTGTGGATAAAAATAGCGAATACGTGTATGCGAATTTGGATGAAATCTCTAATAAAGTCGCTCATTACTTAGTTAAACATAACGTTCAAAAGAAAGAGTTCGTTGCGATTAAAATGCATAGAGTTAAAGAATTCTTTGCCGCAGTAATAGGAACTCAAAAAGCCGGTGCAGCTTATGTACCAATCGATCCTGCTTACCCAGAAGACAGAATTTCTTACATGATTTCTGATTGCCAAGCTAAAGTTGTCTTAACTGAAGAACTTATTGCCAAGATTTTAGTAGAAGAAAAAGATGCGTCCCCAATTAACTTAGCTGAAATAGATAACCCAGCTTATATGATTTACACTTCTGGTTCTACAGGAAAACCAAAAGGCGTAGTGATATTACATCATAGCTTAACTGCTTTAATTGCTTGGTATAAACACGGCTTTGAACTAACCGAAAATACTAAACATGTTGCTCACGCAAGCTTCTCTTTTGATGCTTCAGTTATCGATATCTTTCCAACTTTAACTTCTGGGGGAGAAGTACATGTTTTAGATGAAGAATTAAGAATGGATCTAGATTTAATTAAAGAATATCTAGATAAAAACAAGATTACTGGAATGAATTCTTCTACCGCAATCGGTATGTCACTAATTAATGCACATCCTGATCTATGCTTAGAATATATTCTCATGGGCGGAGAGAAGATGGTTCCTTGTAAGAAAGTTTCTTGCAAACTAGTTAACGCTTATGGACCTACCGAATTTACCGTTGCTTCTTCTTACCACATTGTTGATCAAGAAAAAGAAAAAGATATTCCTATTGGAAGAGCTGTTCCTAATACATATTCATTTATTTGTGATGTTAATGGATGCTTATTACCACAAGGAATGGCCGGCGAACTTTGCCTAAGTGGAATTCAAATCGCAGCAGGTTATTACAATAGAGAAGAACTCACTGAAGAAAGATTCGTACCTTGTTCCTTCCTTCCAGGACAAAAGATGTATAGAACAGGCGACCTAGCTAGATATAACAAAGAAGGTGAACTTGAATACATGGGTCGTATCGATTTCCAAGTAAAACTCCGCGGATTCCGTATAGAATTAGGAGAAATTGAAAATTGTGCTTGCTTATATGATGGAATTAAGCAAGCTGCAGCAGAAGTCAAAAAAGGTCATTTAATCCTCTATTACACTGCTGAAAAGCCAATTGATGAGTCTGCTTTAAAAGCCAAAATGGGCGAATCTTTAACTGAATACATGGTTCCAAATGTATTTGTTTGCTTAGAAGAAATGCCTATGACTCCAAATGGGAAAATTAATAGAAAAGCTCTTCCAGAACCAAATTTAGGAACTTTAGAAATCGTTGCTCCAAGAAACGATGATGAACAAAAAGCATTTGACTGCCTAGCTGGAATTCTTGGATATAAAGAATTCGGCGTCACAACAAACTTTGAAGTTGCTGGATTAACTTCTTTAGGGTCCATGCAATTTACAGCTCAACTTTCTACCTTATTTAATACTTCTGTAAGAGTTAATGATTTAGAAAAATATCCTACAATAGAAACTTTAGTTAGATTTATAACTAATAAAGAAGAGGAAAAGATATTCGCTTTACAAGCAGATTATCCTCTTACAATGGCTCAAAAAGGTATTTTAACAGAAGTTTTAGCTCACCCAGATACAACTATTTATAACATTCCTCTATGGATTGAACTTCCAGATGAAATAGATCTAGGTAAACTTCAAGAAGCTATAGTTAAAGCAATTGATGCACATCCTTACTTAAAGATGAAGCTAATTACTGATTCTCAAGGAAATATTCGCGCTTATAGACAAGATGATGCAGAAGTTGTTATTTCTGTTCTTGAAGATGAAGGAAAGAAAATAGATGACTATGTCACACCATTTGATTTATTTAAAGATAATTTATACAGATTCTATTTAATTAAATCTGACAAAGGAAATAAGCTCTTCTTTGATGCACATCATATTGCTTTTGATGGTGAATCTCTTACCGTTTTACTTGATGACATTGATAAAGCATATAGAGGAGAAGTTCTAGAAAAAGAAGTATTTAGTGAATTTGAAGTAGCTCTAGATGAAGAAGCTAGACATCAAGGAGAAATTCTTGAAGAGGCTAAATCTTGGTATAGAAACCTTCTTGAAGGTAGAGATATTGATTGTCTTCCTGTCTTTGACACAAATCTTAAAGAAGCAGGAAAAGGCGAATTTAATATCGAAGTTAAACTAGATAAAGCACCTTTAGAGGCTTTCTTACGTGAAACTAAAACAACTGTAAATTCTCTTTGGATTTCTGCATTAGGCTTAGGAATTGCAAAGTTTTTGAATAGAAAAGATGCAATATTCACTACTGTATATAATGGACGTAACGATGCGAAGATGGCTAAATCTGTCGGTATGTTTGTCCATACTCTTCCAGTTGCTTTGGATCCATTTGCAACAGGTAGCGCAGCAGAATATGTTAAAGCTACAGCAACTCAAATTAAAAAGAGCATGGCTAACGACATCTACGGATTTATGGAAATTGCTCATGACTTAGAAGTTAGAGCAGACATTCTCTTCGTTTATGAGGGCAGACTCGGAACAAGCTGGAGTATTGACGGACATAAAGTCAAAGAAATGAACGTCATTTCTGGAAATCAAAATAAATCAGCTATCTTAGTTGCAATTACAGAAACCGACGAAGGATTTGTTGTTCATACAGAATATGATGGACATAAATATGAAGAATGGAGCCTTGCTTCTTTAATTAACTCCATGATCCTTTCCTTTAAAGCTCTTGTTAACAAAGAAAATCCTTCTGAAATCTCTCTATTAAATAAAGAAATGAAAGAAGAATTAGATAAATTCAATTTAACTCAAACTGATGTTGAAAGAACTACACTAGTTTCTCTATTTAAAGAAAAAGTTAAACAGTTCCCAGAAAGAACTGCTGCGATTTATGATGAAAGTAAGTTAACTTACAAAGAATTAGATAAACAAAGTAATAAACTTGCTGCTTATCTCTCTTCTAAAGGAATAGGAAAAGGAAAAGTCGTATCTATTATGATTTCTAGATCATTAAATATGACTGTATGTCCGCTTGGTGTAATGAAAACTGGAGCAGCTTATCAACCTCTAGATCCTTCTTACCCAGAAGAAAGATTAGAATTCATGATTAAAGATGCTGATGCTTCTTTAATTATTGCTGATAGAAATCTAATCAATAAAATTCCAAATAATACTAGACCAGTTCTCTTTACAGATGAATTTGAAAAACTTAAAGAATCTAATAAAGATTTCGCTGGTCCAGAACCTGATGATTTAATGATCCTTCTCTATACTTCAGGAACAACTGGAGTTCCAAAAGGCGTAATGCTATGTCAATTTAACTTAGTTAATTTCTGTGCTTGGTATAGAAAAGCATATAACTTAACCGAGAATTGCGCAGTTTCTGCTTATGCAGGCTTCGGATTTGACGCTTGTATGATGGATCTTTATCCTGCTTTAACTACTGGCGCAGCAGTTTGTATTGTCCCAGAAGATATGAGGATGAACTTAGCTCAACTAAAAGAATATTTTGGTAAGCATAACGTAACTCATTCCTTCATGACCACTCAAGTTGGTAGATTATTTGCTGAAGAAAATGACACTTGTTACTCCTTACAACAACTTTCCGTTGGTGGAGAAAAACTTGCTCCTGTAACAAGAATTCCTTCAGGATATAAGTTCTTTAACGGATATGGTCCAACTGAATGTACAATTTTCTCCACTATTCAACTTTATGATAAACCATATGACAGAATTCCAATCGGTCACGCTTTAGATAACTATAAACTTTATGTTGTAGATACTAACTTAAAAGAAGTCCCAGTTGGATGTTTAGGCGAACTTTTAATTTCTGGTTATGGCGTTGGTTTAGGTTATCTAAATCAAATTGAGAAGACTAGAACAACATTCATTCCTAACCCATTCTCTAAAGAAAAAGGTTATGAAAGAGCCTATAGAACTGGAGATATCGTTAGAAGATTACCTAACGGAGCAATCGACTTCATAGGAAGAAACGACGGACAAGTTAAGATTCGTGGATTTAGAATCGAACTTACCGAAGTTGAAATGGTAATTAGAGAATATCCAGATGTTAAAGACTGCACAGTTCAAGCATTTAAAGATGAAAATAGCGGCGGAATGTATCTAGCTGCTTATGTAGTCTCAGATAAATATATCAATATTGATAAACTTAAAGACTTTATTAAAGAGAGAAAACCTCCATACATGGTTCCACCTTCAATCATGCAATTAGAGGCAATTCCTCTTAACCAAAACCAAAAAGTCAATAAACGTGCTCTTCCAAAACCAACATTTGTTGATGATCAAAAAGACTACGTTGCTCCTTCTACTCCACTAGAAAAGGACATCGCTGAAATCTATCACGAAATCCTTGGTGTAGAAAAAGTATCTGCAACCGATAGCTTCTTTGATATTGGAGGAACTTCTCTAACTGCTGCTAGAGTTGTCATGCATGCTCTAAATAAAGGTTATTCAATCGCTTATAAAGACGTATTTGACAATCCAAGTCCACGTCAACTGGCAGCTTTAATTACTTCTAGAGCTGGACAACAAGAAGTTAAACAAGAAACAGCTCCTCAAGAAGAAGCCTCTTCAGACTTAAAATCTTTACAATTTAACGATGTTAAATATGTTGAAGAAATTAAGAGCGAACGAGAACTTGGAACAGTCTTATTAACTGGTTCTACAGGCTTCCTTGGAGTCCACATCTTAAAAGAATTATTAAATAATAAGATTAAGACTCTTGCTCTAGTTAGAGGAAATAATAAAGATCCTCTAGTTAGATTAAAGGGAATGCTCATGTACTACTTTGATTCTCCTTTAGATGAAGAAGTAGAAAAATATGTCACTGTTGTCGATGGAGATATCACAGATAAAGGTCTTGCAGAAAAACTAAAAGACTACAAATTTGACACAATTATTAACTCTGCTGCATGTGTTAAGCACTTCGCAAAAGATGACATAATCGAGAGAATTAATATTCACGGAGTCGAAAACTTAATTGAAATTGCTAAAGCAAAAAAAGTTAGACTCGTTCAAGTCTCCACTCTTTCTGTTGCTGGAGAAAATGTTGATCACAAGTTCCCATCTAACTACTTGATGAAAGAAAATCAATTATTCTTCGGACAAGATTTATCTAATAAATATGCTTATTCTAAATTCAAAGCTGAAGAAGCAATTCTTAAAGCTATAGATGAAGGCACTCTTGATGGAAAGATCATTAGAGTTGGTAACTTAATGAGTAGACAAAGCGATGGAGAATTCCAAATCAACTCTATCACTAATTCCTTCATGAAGACCTTAAAAGGTTATAGAGTTTTAAGTAAGTTCCCTGTTACTAATCTTGATACAAAGATTGACTTCTCACCAATTGATGAAACAGCAAAAACTATACTAATTCTTGCAAAAACTCCATCAAAGTTCACTGTTTTCCATTCAATGAACTCTCACCAAGTCCAAATGGGTGACGTAATTGATGCAATGAATTTAGCTGGAATAAAGATTGATAAAGTTAGTCGTCAAGAATTTGGTTTAGCTGTACAAGAAGCTATGAAAGATGAAGAAAAGAGTGCCAAAATTGCTTCATTATTCTCTTATGCAAGTGGGGATAACCATAGCTATGAATTTATCCAAAACGATATTACCTTCACAGTAAAAGCTTTATATATTCTTGGATATAGATGGCCAATTACTGACTTCAATTACTTAATTAAAGCGATTGATTCACTAGAAACTCTAGGATTCTTTGATAGAGAAGATATTTAATCTTTAACTTTTAACGTTTTTAAATAAATTTTGTGTTCTTCCCTAACCCTAAAAGATTCCACTGCTTTTTGGATTGCTTTGTTGTGAATAGATTTACCAAAAGTATGATTTTCAATTACTTTGATAAATTGATCATAGTTTTTTGCTAATCCTGTAGCTAAATACCACGCTATCATCATTTGAATATAATAATCATCGAGTTTTACTTTAGCGACATGCTCAATATGTTCTTCTTTAAAGTCTTCGCTCAAATAGTAATTCATTAAGCATTTGACTGCGTATCTAACTCTATAGATTTCTTTACTTTCTAACCATTTATAAATAATCTGGATAAGTTCATCTTTATATTTATTTAGATATTTATTACATAAGGTGTCGCAGACACTCCAATTAGTTATAAAAGGAAGAAATTCATCTACGTATCTAATATATTCATCAAAATCTTTTATGTTAGAAAGAATAAAAGCGTGGAGAATGTTTTCTTCATGATATTTATGAGGAAGAGATCTTAGGAATTCTTCTCTAGTTTCTTTCTCTAATTCTTTTGCATATTTTTTTAGGACTGGGAGTCTAACTCCTATGAAAGTTTCTCTATCTATATTAGGAATTAAAGGTAATGTAAAATCCCTATATTTTTGATCTTTCTGAGAGAATAAATATTGTGTAATTTCTTTCATTTTCATAAAAAGAGGCGACCCTTATGTTAATTATTGAGATTTTTCTTCTCTAAATAAACGTTTTATTTTTGTTTTTTGATGAACTAGATATAAGATGATTGAAAATACAAATGCAGCGGCAACAGTCATGAATAAACAAATAAAACCAACTCCTAGTCCCCACTGACCAAATCCATACCAATCTGCACCTTTAAAATTTCCAAAATCATTATTTACTGCAACGTTAATCATATAAAAAGTGCCGTAAACCCCCACTGGAATTATTGAAAACAAGTTATAAATAAATTTTAGTTTCGCTTTAGGTTCAAATAAAACCATTAAAACAATCGCAACTAAAGGTTCAAATAAATGCATAATTAAATTTGATCCTTGAAGTAATAAAGGTAAACCATATAAAGGAGCCAAAAACACAAAAACAACAAAGAAAGTAAGCCCAACTCCAGTTGATGCAACCAGTTTAAAGACTATAAGCCACTTAGGATATTGCTTATCTTTTTTAAATAATAAATAGAATAATGAGACTGCAGAAGCAATTTCCATTAAAACATTAGAATCTACAGTAAAGAATTTAAATGAAGTAATATTTCCAGTTCCTAAAGCTCCGTTATTAGCAAAAAACATCAAAAAGATAGCAACAATGGTTAAACACAAAACCATTGAGTTCATAATAACGTTAATTAACCAAACTTTCTTATTCATTTAATTACTCGAGTATTACTCTAAAAAACTACTAATAATTTTAACAATATCAAACAATAAAATTAATAATATGTATTGTTTTACAGACTAAATTTCCTTCTTTTACTCTATTCTTTTAGTTATGGTAAAATATTGATACTTAAAATTATTCCTTTATGATTCAAGTAATTGACCTAGTAAAAGTATTTCGTAAACCAATAAGAGGAAAAGGTCTTATTGGTATGGTTTCTACCTTATTCTCACGTAAATATACTGAAATACGCGCAGTTGATGGTGTTTCTTTCAATATTAAAGAAGGTGAAATTGTTGGATATATTGGGTCTAATGGAGCAGGAAAATCTACAACAATCAAAATGATGTGTGGAATCCTTACTCCAACATCAGGAAAAGTCTTAATTGAGGATAAAGAACCATATTTAAAAAGAAGATTAGTTGCAAAAGATATCGGCGTTGTTTTTGGACAAAAGTCTCAACTATGGTGGGACATTCCACTTATTGAATCATTTAAAGTTCTTAAAGAAGTCTACCAAGTTAGTGATGAGGACTATGAAGAAAGAATGAACTTTCTATCTTCGGTTCTAGGAATTGATGAATTTTTAACTCAACCTGTCCGCACTCTCTCTTTAGGCCAGAGAATGAGAGCTGATTTAGCTGCTTCAATGCTTCATAACCCTAAAATTCTTTTCCTAGACGAACCAACAATTGGAATGGATGTCCTTGTAAAAGATAAAATCCGCACCGCTATTCATGCTTTAAATGCTAAATATCACACCACAGTAGTACTTACTACTCACGATATGGCAGATATTGAAAATCTCTGCTCTAGAATCATCATGATTGAAAAGGGATCCATTATTTATGATGGTCCTCTAGGAGATATTAAACGCCGATTTGGAAATATAAAAACTCTCACCATAACAATTCCGCCAAACATTGATCCTAATGAAATCAAGCCGTTCTCAGAAGATGTTACGATGGCTTTAGAGGAAGACAAAGTACTTTTATCTTTTGATGCAGATAAGGTTAATTTAGAGCATGTTGTTCAATATGCTTTTTCCCAATATCATGCAATTGATATGAGAATTGCAGACATTTCAATTGAAGATGTAGTAAAAAAGATACTTTCTCAGCAGGAGCAAGAGCATGCAAAGGCTAAAAAAGTATAAACCATTTGTTCGTGCTGCAGCCATGGACATGATGGCTTATCGTTTTAATATAATCACTTGGGCTATCGTCACAGTTTTTGAAGTTGCATGCCTTATTTTCTTATGGCTCGCGGTTTATCAAAGTAGCTTAGGCGGAATAGATTCAGTAATTAATGGATTTACTTTTAAAGAAATGATTTCCTATGTTGTTATAACGACAATATTTGGTTTTGTAACGTTTAATGACGATACTTTATGGAATATGAACCAAGATATAAAGAAAGGTACAATAGGCAATTTTTTAATTAAACCTATGTCCTACCGAGGAAAATTTATTGCATCTAACCTTGGCGCTTTCTTAATGATGTCCATTATGTTTGGAATTCCTCTTTATGCTACAGGATTAGGCACACTAATCGGAATTGGTTATTTAGAAGTTATTTCAGCTTGGGATTTCATAGCTCACATTGCACTATTTCTACTTTCAGGAGTGCTTGCTTGCTTATTAAATGGCGCTATTTCTTATATATTTGGAATTTTGTGTTTTTATACAACAGCCGCTTGGGGACTGAACGCTTTAAAAACAACAATAATTTCATTTTTATCTGGTACACTTCTCCCAATAGCGTTCTTCCCTAGAGTTTTTGGACAAATTGTTTCTTATATGCCTTTTGCTGGGATGAGTCAAAATCCAGTTCTTATTTTAATGATGAAATACGATTATCTAGCATGTGGAAAAGCCATTTTAATTGCTTTAGGTTGGCTAATTCTTTTAGAAGTTATTGGCAAACTACTTTTCAATCATGCTATAAAAATCGTTACGGTGCAGGGAGGTTAATATGCGATACGTTAAGCTTTATTTTACCTGTATTAAACGCAGCATAATGTGTAGGCTGGAATATAAAAAAGATTCAATCATTTCTATTCTCTCTTTCTTAATTTCTAATGCTTGCGCACTTTGTTCAATCTACTTTATTTTACAAGCAATTCCTTCTTTAAAAGGCTATAGCGTTGCAGAAGTCGGCTTTTTTTACGGATTTTCAATGCTCCCGATTGCAATTGACCATCTATTTAGCGATGAATTTTGGCTTGTAGCTTATAGGAGAGTTCAGCTTGGAGATATGGACCGTCACTTCTTGCGCCCAGTTCCTGTTATATTCCAAATGTTTGCTGAAACTTTCCAGCCTGATGGATTTGGAGAAGTTCTCGTTGGCGTGACCATGATTGTAATATGCGGAATAAATTTGCAAGTTCAAGTCACTTTCGGAGCAATATTTGTATTAATTATCGGCGCTATATTTGGAGCGATAATTATTACTTCATTTAAAATCGCCATTTCTTCTTTTGCTTTTATCTTTAAACGTAGCGGTCCACTCCTACAAATAATCTATAACTTCACTATATATGCAAAATATCCAATTGCTATCTTCCCCGCAGCAATTCGCTTTATCTTATTATTTATATTTCCGTTTGGTTTATTTGTTTCTTTACCTGTAGATACGTTACTTTATGGAACCTATAATCCTTATTTATTAAGTCTAACTATAATCGGATTTGCGATAGGTTTCTTTACTATTGCAACTCTAATTTGGAGTTTTTGTGCTAGACGCTATGAATCTACAGGATCTTAAATACAAATTTAAATATGATCAATGAATTAAACTTGAACTATCTCGCGAATCTAATAAAACAAACTCAGTCAGCCACAGCTATATTTATAAATAGCATCTTGACCTGAATGCTTTCTTGGTAGAGTACCTATTTTAATATTTCATACCAATTTACGGTTACTGGTTCAGGCTTAAACTTCGAACAGTGTTCTTTTTCTTCAATATGAGTAAATTTAAACCCACATTTTGCTATAACTCTATTACTTCCTATATTTCTAATATCAGCTTCTATAAGAACTTTTTTGAAGCCTAAATTAAATAAATAATTTAGAAAAGCTCTGCATGCTTCACTCATATAACCTTTATTCCAATGATTTCTTGATAAGCAGTAACCTATTTCAGGATATCCTTCTATATAATCAACTACATCTATGCATCCTATTGGCTCATCACTGTTTTTAAGAGTAATCATAAATCTTATTGTTTTAGGATCTTCTTCCTGACTCAGCCAATAATTAACAATTCTTTCGGTTGTTTCTTTATTTTGATGAGGAGGCCAAGTCATGTATTTTGTCACTTCTAGGTCGCTTGCCCAATTATTGAACATTGGTTCTACATCACTTAATTTAAGTTTCCTTAGGATTAATCTTTCTGTTATAAGAGGATCTTTTCTAACATTATTTTTTAGTTCAGCAAACATTTTTTCAATTTCTGCTGAACTTTCAATGTCTACTAAAAGCATAGGCTTTGCTCCAGGATATGGAATGACTTCTTGAAAATGGTATTTAGATAATTTTCCGTTCTTTTTGATCAAAAAGCGATCATCATAAATTCCTCCAAAAAGAATAGAATCCTGATAAAGCAAGTATTCTCCCATCATTTTTTTATATGTAATGTTTGGAAAATTTTTTAGTAAATCTAAAACATAAAATAAATATTCTTTAGAGCTAGCCATTATTTTTCTCCGTTTGCTATCCAGTTTTTAATAAATACTTTTTCCTTTTCGCTGTACATATAATGCCCCGAACCAGCTTTTTCGTAAAAACCTCTTTTATAATATAATACATTAAAATAACTGAGAAAATGCATGGAATTAACCAGTTAGAAAAGAAAAACTGCCTATTTAGACAGCTTTTACATTAATTATTAGGTAAATTATTGAAGGTTCTTGTTAACTGTAATTTTATTGCAGTATTTGCATCTATACCAGGCATCAGATACTTTTTCCATGCAGTGCCTATTTAAACATTCAGGACATTGCATGTTATCGATTTCATACCATTCTTTGCTTTTTCCACATCCACCATTAACAGCTTCAAGTTGTTCATCACTAAGTTCGACGCCTTCTTCTTTTGCAATTGCTAAGATTTCCTCGTTACTTTTAGCAGCTTTAACTTTGGCGATTTGTTCTTCGCTTAATCCTTTAAGTAATTCTTCTTTCATGTTCGTAGTTCTCCTTTTTTGGTCATATATTAGCATAGTGTTTGTCACAAAAGTGTCACAAAAGTATCGGGATTGATAGTTTTTATTTTTCAAATAGGAAGGCTACATAAGTTGGAATGTTCAATTCAAACAATCTTCCTTCATCGTTTGTATCTTCATACATATCGAGAAGTTTAAAGCCTATTTTTAGTGGGATTCCGAGAGTTTCTTCTAAAGTATGAGAAAATTGATAACCGCAATCGTCTTCAATTAATAATTTTCTTTGTTCTTCATTTTTTAATGGATTAAAAGGAAATGAGTTAACTATTTTCTCTTCATCATTAGTTAAATAATTAATTGCATTATCTGCCCCAAACATAAATCTTCCGCCTTTTTTAAGAATGCGATAGCACTCGCGGAAAAGCGGTTCAAGTCCTTCAATATAGCAATATGAGACTGGAGAGAAGATAATATCAAACTCTTCATCTTTAAAAGGCAAGGGTTTTGTCATATCTCCTTTTACTATTTCAATATTGTAACCTTCTCTGTCGGCTACAAGTTTTTCACTTGCTAGTTGCAGCTCAGAAAGATCAAAAACCGTGCAAATCCCCCCTAAAGCTACAAGAATTGGCATTTGCTGCCCTCCGCCAGAAGCAAGTCCAAGCACTCTTTTCCCCTTTAAATCTCCTAGCCAAGAATGAGGAACACTCTTAATAGGAGTTAAAACGATATCGTAATTGCCTTCCTTCGCTTTTAAATAAGTTTCATGATCAATTGGCTTTCCCCATTTCCAGCCATCTTCTTCAATCCATCTTTCAATAGTTTTTATATTTTCTTTTTGATAATTTATTTTGCTCATACCTAAATTTTATCAAAAAAGCGCCCATATAGACCGCTTAATTTACATATATGATTGTTTATTGCTGTTTTCCGTTTTTGCTTAAACACTTTTATAAACTGTCATTAAAAAGTCGTCTGTATTAGACGACTCAATTTACATCTACCAATCAAAAAGTTTATTTCTTATTTGAATAAACCCTCCAAGTGTAATAGCATTCGCGACAATTATAATCAATACCATCATAAACGTGAAGGCGAGAGACATGCTTGCTTCCACAATTTGGGCATTTTGGTGTGTCATCTGTACAAAAACCACCGTTAACAGCTTCTAATTGTTCATCTGTAAGCTCAAAGCCTTCTTCTTTAGCAAGTTTAAGTATTTCTTCTTGGCTTTTACATGCTTTTATTTTAGCAATTTGTTCTTCGCTTAATCCTTTAAGTAATTCTTCTTTCATTTATAAACTCCTAATTAATATTAGATGACATAGAAAACCTTTTTGCAGTCTTTACATTTATAATAAGTAACAAGCATTCCATTTACAGATTTTCCTTTAGTATTTGGGGAAAGTTCAGTGTTTTTAGAGCCGCAGTGTGGACAAACTTTTCTTGTATCAGTACTACTACATCCACCATTAACTGCAGCTAATTGTTCTTCAGTTAGTTCTACATCTTCTTCTTTAGCAAGTTTAAGTATTTCTTCTTGGCTTTTACATGCTTTTATTTTAGCAATTTGTTCTTCGCTTAATCCTTTAAGTAATTCTTCTTTCATGTTCGTAGTTCTCCTTTGTTAGTCATATATTAGCATAGTGTTTGCCACAAAAGTGCCACAAAAAAGCCGCCTTTTGAACTGTACCCCAAATCCTGGACAACAGGAGGAGGGGTATTTTTCATGAAATACACATTAGAATTCAAACTTGAATGTATCGACAAGTATAAAAAGGGGATACATATTGATTTACCACCTAATGCAAGATGCAAGGAAAGAGATTTTTTCATGCATAGAGTAAGAGATTGGAATAGACTTTATGACTTACATGGTATAGACGGTTTAAAGCATAACCAATTCAACCATGCATGGACAAAAGAAGAACGTTTTAAACTCGTTGCTCAAGTACTGGCTGGAAAAACAATTTCGCAAGTCTCATTTGAGAACAAAGTAGAAGATTGCACTCTTTCCAGTTGGGTAAGAAGATATCGAGAAAAAGGCATAGAAGGTTTAGAATTACGTAAAGGAAGAAAACCTAAGGTGCCTAATATGCCAAATAAAAAGAAAGTTAAGTTAGCTCCATCAGAAAAAGAAGAATTAGAACTTTTAAGAGCAAGAAACGAGTATTTAGAAGTGGAGAATGCTTATCTAAAAAAACTCGATGCCTTGGTGAGCAAGAGGGAAGCCGCGCATCCCAAGGCGAAAAAGCAAAAGTCATCAAAGAAATGATAGATTCCAAACTTGGGTTTAGACTATCGACTTTGTTAAAAGCGGCTTCGTTATCTAGATCAACTTATTATTTTGAGATTAGTAAACCTGATTTAGATATAAAGAATCAAGAAATAATCGATATTATTCAATCTGTTTTCAAAGAAAATAAGAGTAGATATGGTGTTAGAAGAATAACTGCAGAACTTAATAATCAAGGTATTGCTATTAATCATAAAAAAGTTCAAAGAATAATGAATAAATTTGGTTTAAAAGCAATTAAAACAAGAGTTAAATATCATTCATACATTGGTGAAGTTGGTCATATTGCGGATAACATTATCAACAGAGATTTTAAAGCTTCTAAGCCCAATGAAAAATGGACAACTGACGTTTCTCAATTCAACTGCCCATTTGGTAAAGCGTATCTATCTCCAATTCTTGATATGTATGGAACTGATATTGTTGCATGGGATCTTTCTTTATCACCTAATTTAGAACAAGTAAAACGAATGTTAGATGAAGCTTTTAGAAAGAATCCAAACATAGAAGGCCTTATATTCCATAGTGACATGGGCTGGCAATATCAGCATAACTATTACCAGGAGCGTCTTAAAGAAAAAGGAATAATCCAATCTATGTCTCGTAAAGGAAATTGCATTGATAATTGCATCATGGAAACATTCTTTGGAACTTTAAAAAGAGAGATGTTTTATGGTCATGAACAAGAATTTCAAACGTTTGAACAATTGAAACAAGCAATTGCAGAATATATCGATTATTACAACAACAAGAGGATTAAAGGTAAAACAAAATGGATGCCTCCGGTTAAGTTTAGGGAAGCATCCATGTTGGACTTATGATATAATCCAATTAACTTGTCCAGGAAACTGGGTACATATCATTTTGTGAACTGACCCTAATTTAGTTCACTTTTTGACGGCTTAATTAAATAAATCTAAAATTAAAAGAAGATTTTATACGGCACAAGTATAATTTATTTCAATTTCATCCAGAATAATCACTTTATATGTCTTTGTAAGTGCAACTTCAAATTCATTCCAAATAGTACTATAACTTTCGCTTCCAAACTGAATTTCATTCACTTCATCGTCCCAATAACCACGAAAGAATTGCCCTCTAAACACCACACTTGTGAAACTTTTAATACTTGTAAGAGGGATCGTGAGATACAAACAGGCATATGTCCCACTTTGAGGATTAGCTACGCCATAACAAATGTGATCACCGCCGGCGCTTGTTTCACTATCCGCCATAATAAGACATTCATTTGGTTTTGAATCAATTGAATAGCCACTTAATGTGGCGTTGTCTTGATGTAATTTGAAATAGTGGGTATATAAGCTTTCGCTTTCGACAGAAGAATCTTCAGCAGTAAAAACTATTTGATGAGACCGCCAATCATCAGCTTCACCTTTGATGAATAAATTGCCTTTTGTTGCAAAAGGAAAAACTGATACAACTAATCCTATACTTAAGAATATGCTTGATAATATAATATTTTTCTTTTTCATAACATTTATACCTAATTTTGCAAAACAAGAACAAATTATCTATAGACAACCTTTATTCTCTTATTCCAGAGAGTACCATCTTGTTTGCCACTACGATACTTATCAGGAACATAAACATCCGTTTCAGCATTAGTGAATCCTGTCCATACAACTTTAGACATCGCTTTATTTCCATCAAGTGGATCTTGCAAATTTCTATACGTTGTAAATGTTCCGTTGGCTTTTCGGCTACACTATTTCAAAAGTAGTCGTCTTTGGACACTTTTGGATAAGTGACTTTGGACAACCACATCAGTGATTACACCAATTCCTTCATTAGAGAGGCGATTAAAAAGTTCACACTACTCTCTCCATCTAAATCCGCAGCCACCGCATTCGAATAGGTTACCTTTGCCTTTAACTGCATGAACGTCGTTACTTCCACATTCTGGGCAATCAAATGGATTTAAAAAATCTCCGACATCAGAAACAACACTACAAGCACCTCCACCAGCGATAGCTTGCAATTGTTCATCAGTGAGTTCGATACCTTCAGCTTTTGCTAATGCTAATAGTTCTTCATGGTTTTTGCACGCTTTTACTTTAGCAATTTGTTCATCAGTTAATCCTTTAAGTAATTCTTTTTTCATATTCAAAAATCTCCTTTATTGAACTTATAATATCACACTACTTGTCACAAATGTGCCACAAAAAAAGCGCCAGGTCCTTTATTTCTAAAGCTAATTACTCCTTATGCCTAAGTAGTAAAAAAGCTAAGAGGCCATCCATAATCTCTTAGCTAGTATTAAATATAGGTGTATCAATGGTTCTTATAAAACAGTCTAGCTGTAAAGATTTTCGCGAGGTCGAATTCGCCTCAATGGTTAACCATTGATACTTATATATTGTAACATATTGTTATATAAAATAAAAACAAAAGAAGGGTTTATGTTACCTCTTAGTTTTATCATAAGAAAAGGGGTGTCCTTTTCACTCATTTTCATTCATGAGTTTTCGAGCAGCCCCTTAATTTGTTAAATGGAATTTCAAATCCACTTTAATGATTGATAGCAAATTATCTATAGACAACTTTCATTCTTTTAATCCAGAGAGTGCCATCTTCTTCTCCATTCCAATATTTTGAAGGAACATACACATCCGCTACCGCGGTATTGAATCCTGTCCAAACAACCTTGGACATTGCTTTATTCCCATCTAGTGGATCTTGCAAATTTCTATATGTTGTAAATGTTCCATTCGTGGAAGATAATTCATCAATTCTACCTGATTCATCCATTGCAAGATAGAAAATTACTGCCTGGACCTTATTAGGATCAAATTTTTCAATTTGGTCATCTTCAACCCATTTTACATCGTAATATCCATGTCTTGGACTATATGAATTAAGTTTAAAGTAGCTCTTGTATGAAGGGCTATATTGTATCCACTGATGTCTTTCAACAAACAACTCATTGTTTTTTCTTGTGGCTTCTTGTGAGGTGTGACTATATGATCCATTGGGATCGTGAGCTCCGATAATGGAATAATACTTTTGTGCTTTTTCGCTATAAACAAATGTGTGAGGAGCGTTATCCGCAATATGCTCACCATGGCTAAATAATTCGGTTTCAGCTTCAACAAATTCAGCGGTGAGATTATATGAGGCTTCATTTACTGTTGTGAATGTGTAATCAGCATTTGTGCTAATAATTTCTTCACTGCCATTCAAATGCCAACCCTTAAAAGAGTAAAATAGTTCATTTTCGTAATCGCTGGTTGGATTTGCGTGAACAGTAACTGAAGTACCGTTTTTCACAGCAGTTCTCTTATTATCAGAGCCTTCAATGGAAACTGTACCATAATTATCGTTATTAGAAGCAACTATAATAGGGTTTACTGTGTTTGAACAATTAAAATAAAATTTGATAGATGAAATAAGAAGTTGGGCAGTACCTTCAATTATTTTTAAATTCAAATAATTGCCAGATCCTTCTTCAGGAATGTCTATTGTGTAGGTCGCAAGACTTTCAGTATTTGTGAGTTTATCAACATAGCTAAAAGATTCTGGATGGTCTGAATCAACAAGCATCTCTGCTCTAAGCTTTGGGTATGTTCTAAATTGGTCTTTATTTACAGAAGCGTACACTTCAATTTTACTAAGGCCTGACAAAGCGATGTCATTCTTCAAATAATCACCGTTGCTCCAATATATTTTGTTATTAATGAGATTGGCATTTTTACTTGTAGTAAATGTAATATCGTTCCCTAGAGCGGTTTTAAACGTTCCTCTATAAAGGTTATCTCCGACATAATAAAAATTAGAAAAGTTGTTTTGATCAATAGTTAATGTATATGGTTCAATATCAGCTTTAACGTTCAAAGATGGTGAAATATAATTTGACGCTAAAATGGTAGCAGAAACAGCACCGACTGACAAAATTGATGTCATCAATAATCTTAGTTTTTTCTTATACATAAAAATACCTCTCTCTTAAGATCTTTTTAATAATACCACAAAGTCTGTCACAAAAGTGTCACACATAAAAAGCCGCCACTATGGACGACTTAATTTACAAATTGATTGCAATAACTCTTTAGTTGTTATAACAACTGTCGGTTATTTATATAACAATATTATTAACTATCTATTTTCCTCTTTTTTCTGCCACTGCTGTCATTAGAACAACCGCCACCATTAACTGCTTCTAATTGTTCATCTGAAAGTTCAACGTTTTCTTCTTTAGCGAGTTTTAATAATTCTTCACCATTTTTACAAGCTTTGATTTTGGCGATTTGTTCTTTACTTAAACCTTTTAATAATTCATCTTTCATGCCCAAATTCTCCTTTACTGAACTTATAATATCACACTATTTGTCACAAATGTGCCACAAAAAAGCCGCCCATAATGGACGACTTAATTCACATTGATTTAGCCTCAATTTACGGCCTTACCATATGCTTTTGACTAATGCTCTGTTGAGGAAGCTACAATTTAAACAACTTAGGCAAATCGCAACTGTCCAGCAACAACATTTGTAGTCGTCCAATCCCATTTTTCCTGTTTGGCTTAAAATCTGCTTTCCCCGAAATTGCCCTCCGCCAGTTGTCCAATTTTGCTACGACTACTTCGACGACGACACGACAAGCTGCCCGCCAAAGCTTCGACACACGGCCTACACAGTGCAACAAAAAATGACTCAAATGAGCCACTAATTGTTTGTCAACCAGGTCAGCGCGTATCCTGGATCGCATTGTACCACCTATTATAGGTGCGCCGTGGTCGTACGCTGACGTTTACTCACCGGTGGGAAGAACCTTGCTTAGCGGAAGAGGACGTACATCTCCACCCTTGACAATTGTGTTATAAACTAGGTTCCGAATAATTGATAGTTATTGAAAAGACCGGTCTCCCGATCTTCTCTAATTATCTCCATAATGTGACCACATTGAATGAACAACAACAGTGTTAATGTCTTCATGAACTTTGTAAACTAATCGATGTTGAAGATTAATTCTTCTAGAATAATAACCTTGCAAATCACCAACCAATTTTTCATAACTAGGTGGGTTTTGAAAAGGATTTTGAGCGATAAGGTTTAATAATTTCTTTACTTTGTCTTCTAATCCAGCCCTCTTAAGCAGTTTTTTATCTTTTTCAGCGTTTTTAGTGAATTTAACAACCCACATAATTACCACTCTTCATTTGGATTATAGGTAGACATTTTAGAAATATCTTCCTTTTCGCCTTCTTTAATCTTTTCAACAAGACCTTTTTGAGAAACCAGATAAATAGTTTCCAACATAGCGTTGTATTCAGCTTCAGAGATAATAACTGCATTCCCGTTTTTGGTGCTCACAGTGATAGAGTCATTGTACTCAATGACATTATCAATAGAACTAAAGAGATTTTTTCTCAAAACAGAAATATTAGTAACTGCCATAAGTTTTTCCTCCTGATTATATTGTACACTAATTGTGTACGCTATCAAGTACAATTGTACATATTTATGTAATAGAATATTTAATAATCAAATTCATTATTCCCAACTTTAATAGTTCTTTTATTCTTTTCGCCTTTAAAAGGTTTACGAATTTCTATGAGATTTAATACTGTATAACCTTTAGATTTAAGGAAGTTAATCATTGCATCATTATTAGGATGGACATAATTGAAAAGAGTGTCGCCCTTAGATATTGTTTCTGCCTTTTCATAAAAAGCAGAGCCAACCCCTCTTTGCCTATAGTTTTCTTTAACATAGATTTGTTCAACCCAAACACAACCATCGACTTTAAGAATCATATAACCAATTATTTCCTGTTCTTCTAAACACACAAATATTGGATAATTAGGATCGTGAATAAAACTATTTAGTTCTTCGCGAGCGGATTCTATATCAAGAGGAGATTTAATACTTTTAAAAGAATGCAGATATTGTCGAAATAACGCCAATAAAATTGCGGTATCGTCGAAATAAATGTTTCCAAACTCACGTATAACCATCTTGTGAATATTATAACAAAAATGCGTTTATTTATTATTTCTTTTCTCGTTTTTTCCACTGAATCATACTAAATAAATAATTCCTTGAATTACGAAGTTAAAAGTTATATAACTTTGGTTACTTTGTTTAGGAGAGTGAATATTATGAAAATTAGAAATATCATTGCTACTTCATTATTAGGGCTCATATCTATTGCTGGATTATCTTCTTTATTAATCAATAAGACTAATAAACCAGTTATGGTTAAAGCAGAAAATGAAGTGACCATGAAAAGAACCTATGTCGGAGTTGATCAATATGGACAAATGGAGAACGCTGATCAATATTTAAATGCTGAAGGAGTTAAGGCGGTTGTTTGGTGTTTTACTGGAGATTTTAGTTATACTGAATCAAACGGGGAATTATTTGATATCACTGTGATTGGTCCTCGGCTTGGAGTTACTGAATTACCAGTTAATCTTCCAAAAAGTAGAATCTTTAGAACTCCTATTTCCACTCCAGCAGGAATCACATCTCTAGAAGGTGTCACTATTTATAATTTGTGTAAATATGATTTAAATAGAGCTGCGAGTGACTCTCCAAACACTATTAGAGTAAGCGATTGGGATTATGCTGATTATAACCTCGGCATGAGAGATGAAAAATTTAAATTTATGCCATCAGGCACTACTGTTACTTTAGATCTCACTGAATGCGATATCAATTGGTTAGATGCTTACGCGACACATTATTTTGTAAGCTATTGTTATTTTGATTCCATGTTTAGCTATACATCTATTTTTGTGAAAATGGAATTTGACACTACATTAAATAAATTAGTCGCAACTACCTCTCAAGATATTTGGTGTACAGGTATTATCTTTACTAGAAACGATCCAAATGGAACTCAATATAGCTGGGATTCAAAATGGAATCAAACCACTAACCAAGATGATGTAGAAAGTTCATGCAACTTCAAAATGTTAGAAGGCAAATTTGGAGATAATTATAACTGCGCCTCAGTAGATGATATTGAACGTACAGAAATATACGCACAAAAGATATTAGATAAATTTACTTGTACCGGAGAAACTAGAAGCTTCTCTAATGAAGATTGGGTTTATTTCTTCTTTGATTTACAATATGAATCTTATTCATTTAAAGATTTACTTAAATCCTCAGTGGCTAAAGAAGATTCTACTTATCTTAGAGAAGTAGCCTTATATAGATATGACTATGTAGTTTTCTATAAAGATTATGGTTTATATGATTATATGGATAGAGGTAGCTCTCCAAATAGAGTTTTCTTAGCAAAAAACCCATCCACTAGTAGCGTCTTTAATGATTTAAGCTCTGATAGCACTCCAATATTAATTGTTGTTGCCGCTATTGGTACTTTATCCCTAACCGCTTTACTTATTATCAAAAAGAAAAAAAGTATATAATACAAATTAGACATAAAACGCGCGGACATCCGTGCGTTTTTTAATAAAATAAAATCTCTTATTTTTCCATCGTGAGCAAATACACCTTCAAATAAACGCTTATGAATGATTACTAATTGTCCGCCCGTAAACGCGAAAGAATCGTCCAATATTATTTGAGCAATTCTATTTGAAACAATATCTGCTTCCTCAGTTCTTTCATCTCCATTAGGCTTGTTTTCATAGTAACCCCGAAAAGAGCCTCTGCCAACTGTCTCACTGATACAGAGAATTAATAATCCAGTTCTTAATAAACTCTTTTTCTTCTTCGGTGTGCATATAGTGTTCCGCGCCTTGTTTTATTGTTAATTTAGAGTTTGGGTGTTTAGCAAGAAAATCAGCGATGTTTTCAATATAAATAACATTGTCTCTTTCTCCATATAGAATTTCGGTTGGAACTGTCCAATTATCAGGATGATTTTCTAAGCTTTTGTAAAAGCTGTAAGAAATCGATGTCTTATCATCTATTTTAATCACTCTTTCTTGTTTTAGCGTTTCTAGGTATATGTCTTTTGACATCATAATTCCAAAAATTAATTGATGCATGTCTGCAACTGGAGAAATAAAGAATGCTTGTTTGATGTTAAAATTGCTTAAATATTCATAAGCATAAAAAGCACCAATGGAGTTAGCAATTACTATAATCTCTTTATAATTCTTTGTGATTTTTTCAAACTCGTTTCTTATCGTGTCTTTTAATTCCCAAGGATTCCCATCTTCATAATCGAGCCCAACAACATCATATTCATCTTTTAAATAAGAGTAATCTTTGGTTTCTTCAGCAGATCCATATAACCCATGAATATACACCGCTACTTTTTTAATTTTTCTTCGCTCCATTCTCCAATCGTCTAATTGTTTATCAATCCTTTCAACTTCAAACAGTTCATTAGCGTCTAACATGTATGTTCTTAAAAGAAGAAGAATCTTCTCATAAGTCATATCAGCGTCGCCTTTCTCAATGTGAGAAATAACCGATTTCCCAGAGTATCCTAAAGATTCCGCCAATTCATCTTGAGTTAGTTTTCTTTTTTTTCGAAATTGTTTGATTTTTGGTCCAATAGTTTCTTTAGACATATGTATATTCACTTTTCATGAGAATTTGCTATAATAAATTTGCAAGAACGGAAGCCCATTGAACTACTGCTGCAAATTAAGTGTTAAATGGCTTCTTTTTTTATTTGAAGATTAAGATCAACAAACAAAGCAACAAACAAAGAACTATTAGAGAAATCACTTTCTTTAAAGGTTCCATGGCATTACCTCCTTTCTATATTTCTATAGCTCAAGAGGCGTATCCGTTCCGAGTTTTAATGACTTTTCTTTGTCTTAATTATCATATCAAAAAAGTTGTTAATTTTACAACTGATATACAAAGCAATTTATATAGAAAAAGCCGCCACTATGGACGACTTAATTTGCTTTAATTTAGATTAGGCTTAAGACTTATTTGATATGTAGTTTTAGTTTGTTTCAATGCGTTTATAAAAAACATTACCGCACTTCTTACATTTTACTTTGACAGTATCTCTACCCGGGAGCCAATATTCTTCTAATTCACCACCGCATTTTCCGCATTTTGCAGTACTGAAACAACCGCCACCGCTAACGGCGGCTAATTGTTCATCGGATAGTTCGATGCCCTCTTCTTTGGCAAGCTTTAACACTTCTTCTTGATTTTTACACGCTTTCACTTTAGCAATTTGCTCGTCAGTTAAACCTTTTAATAAATCTTTTTTCATGATTTGGTCCTCCAATGTGTTTATATCCTATCATATGGTTTGTCACAGATGTGCCACAAAAAAGCCGCCCTTATGACAACTTAATTTACGTTGATTTTAACCCTATCTTAGGGTTTTGTACCTTATAAATCGTTATCCAGGATTCGAATATGGTGAATAACAAAACCGAGTGATTAATTCTTTATTCCTCAATTAACGGACTGAAAATATGCTTTAGGACCTCTACGTTCGCTAAGGTAAATCCTCTCCCTCGATTATATATGGATACAAGCTCAAAAATGGCCAAAATTGCGCAAGAGTCGCTTCGTTTTCTGGTCTGCCGTTATAGCAAAATGAAGGCACGATTGATATAATGTGAGGAGATGTTGCCTAATGGGAGGACCACTAAATGGACGAACTAGAAAGGATGCTAAGAGGAGATGAATACTTCGGCAGCGACGAAAAACTCATGAAAATGAAGGCAGATACCCGCCGCTTTTGCGAATTGTACAACTCCTCTGAGGAGGACCAAGCCCGCCGAGCAGAACTCCTTTCCACTCTTTTTGGCGAGGTTGGCGAAGGCGTCTTCATCAAGCCACCCTTCCATTGCGATTACGGGACCAACATCTATATCGGCAAGAACTTCTTCGCCAATTTCGACTGTGTCTTCCTTGACGCAGGCAAAATCACGATCGGGGATAATTGCAAGTTCGGCCCAAAAACCATGATCCTTTCCGTCACTCATCCCGTAGAACCAGATGCCCGTAGAGAGGGGATCAACATCCCCATTGACGTCACGATCGGCGATGACGTTTGGATCGGCGCCGGAGCGATTATCTTGCCAGGGGTCACGATTGGCAATAAGGCGGTGATAGGTGCGGGGTCGGTCGTCACGAAAGACGTTCCCGAAAGTTGCGTGGTGGCAGGCAATCCCGCAAGGATCATCCGCTATTTGGCGTCATTGGAATAGGCGCTGGCCTAAGCTTAACGATAACCAAAGGCCCTGCTATCGGCAGGAAAAGAGCCTCCACCAGTTGTCCAATTTTGCCACGACTACTTCGACGACAACATGACAAGCTGCCCGACAAAGCTTCGACACGCAGGCCTCTAATTGCTTCACACGCAGTCGTACGAATTACGCACACCTTGACGACGCCAGACAGGCCGCCCAGACAGCACAAAAAAAGCCGCCCTTCGTGGACGACTTAATTTACATTGATTTAGCCTAAATTCAGGGCCTTACCATATGCTCCGACTAACTGCCTTGCGAGGAAAGTCATTTTTAGCCAACTCGGGCAAATCGCGACTGTCCTAACACAAAATTTAAATAAATTATTTAACTTCTGGTAATAATCCCATAAAACGGGCATTTTTAATAGCGCGTGCTAATTGTCTTTGATATTTAGCAGAAGTTCCTGTTGATTCTCTAGAAGCAATCTTTCCATCGGTTGTAATGAATCTAGAAAGTAATTCTACATCCTTATAATCAATGTACTTAATATGGTTCTTTTTGAAATAACAGACTTTTCTTTTGGTATGCATCTTTTTGTACATATTAACTTTTCCTTTCAATGTAGTCCTTTAGAAAGGTAAATCGTCATCAATAATGTCAATAGAATCTAAGTTAGTATCAGAAGCTACTTGAGCTTGGTTCAAACTTGTCTCGACATTATCATCTGGAACATAGCCAGATGGATCACCAGCATTTGATTTTGGCTCTAAGAAATCAACTCTATCTGCCATAATTTCTGTAACAGTAA
The DNA here is from genome assembly GCA_034185265.1 of Bacilli bacterium. Taxonomy (GTDB): domain Bacteria; phylum Bacillota_I; class Bacilli_A; order RFN20; family CAG-826; genus Alloenteromonas. The sequence goes on from JAXFZD010000025.1 coordinate 33,311, forward strand.
CTTCAGAATTGTCAGCTTTTCTGTTGTATTTTCTTTGAGTAAGTCTACCGACAACACCAACTAAATTTCCTTTTTTGCAGAATTTAACTAGGTTATCAGCACCTTTTCCAAATAAAGAACATGCCATGAAGACGGTTTGCTTCTCTCCGTTAGGTCCTCTTCTTGAATCATCGCTAGCAATAGTGAAGGAAGCTACGCTGTTTCCAGAAGAAGTTTTACGAAGTTCAGGGTCACGGACTAGACGACCAACTAAAACTACAGAATTAACCATTTGTTATCCTCCTTATTTTTGATCAACTGTAATCAAATGGCGAATAACTTGGTTATCTAATTTGACTAAACGAGTGAACTCGTCTAAACAAGCTTTGTCAGCACTAGCCTTGATAATGACATAGTAACCTTTGGTTTGTTTCTTCATTGGATAAGCAAAATCTCTTAAGCCCCATTCTTTAACTTCTTTTACTTGACCTTTGTGATCAGTAATGATTTTGTGGAGCTTTTCAATCTCAGCCTTTCTTGCTTCTTCAGTAAGATCTGCAGAAAGGATGTACATGATTTCATATTTTCCCATGTGTTGCACCTCCTAATTTCGGTCATAGGGTTACATCAACAGTGTAACCATAAGAGCGTGTGCCTTTTCCTTCTTAAGGCTGTTGTATTATATAGATTGCTTAGACAATAATCAAATAAATTTGATTTCAAGGAATTCCAATAATTACAGCTTTCATATATTAGTTAGGCAAAAATTGAAAAAAGTTTGAAAAAAATTTAAAAAAGTTAGCCCCGTCGAGCTAACTTAAATTTGTTCAGGAGATTTTGTTATTTTTTAATCTGCTTTCTTTTCAGCACCAGCTTCAGCTTTTCTTCTTAAGATGATGAAAACGACTAAAGCGATGTTGCAGATAAGGGAAATGATGGCACCAACAAGGATCCATGTGGCACCGGTTCCCATCTTAACTTGTTTATTCATGTCAAGAATTTGTGACCATGAATAACTACCGGAAGCTGGAATTGTGACAATTATTGTACCAACGCAAACGAAGATAATGATGACAATATTCCAGATTGCTAAGAAGATATTTCTTCCGAATCCTAATTTAGCTCCTTTAGCACCTTGAATGCACATTGGAATGCAAACGATGAAGTTAACTAAGAGGAAAATGTATGTAAATAAGATAAAGATGAGGTTGTAGACTTTTCCACCAACCATATCTTTGGTTAATTGAGCAGGCCATCTAGCAATCCAGTCAATTGCTGGATAATTTACAGTAGCAATCCCGTATTCAACTTTGTTCCATGGACAGAAAATCATGAACATAGAGACAAGAGCGAATGTCATTGTTAATGCTGTAAGACCAGTGATGACGAATCTAAATACTTTAGCTTTCATATGAGATCTCCTATATTAATTCGAATTAATAATCCTTTCCTGAACAATCAAATTTAATAATAAAAA
>JAXFZD010000026.1:0-16783 GCA_034185265.1 Bacilli bacterium
ATACCGAAAAGGTAAAACAATACATTAGAGATCAAGAAAAAGAAGATATGATGCAAGATAATCTGTCGAGCAAAGAATATAAGGACCCTTTCAAAGGGTAGCTAGAGTGAGAATCACGGTTGTCAGTCCATATAGGACCCTTGAGGGTCTGTGGAGTAATAGCCCTTATAGGGTCTAGTCAGTACAACGTATTTTATGCGTTGGTACTATTTACCCATAAAATAGAAAAGGAAGGAGAAATTATGAATTTAAAAACATTAAAACAATTAAAAAAAGAGACGGAGGAAGAGGACTATAAAAAAGCACTTAAAGAGACTTTATTAGACTTAGCTATAGGTAAAGCAAAACAAAAATATGGAGAAGTTTTAGATGAATTACTCCTCAAAAGACTTAACTACGAGATTGATGAATTTGCTAAAATCTGCGATTTAGAGCAAATCTATAGAGTTTTAAGTAAATTAGAGAGAAATAGAAAAGTAGGAAAACTCTATTTATCTAAGCTATCCTTAAGTAATTCTCTTTTCTTCTATCTATTAGGTTTAGGGAGTGTCAACCCTCTTCCTAAACATACTTACTGCTCTAAATGCCATACTTTTTATTATGGAAAGAAAAGAACTGAACTATGTGAAGTTTGTGAAACCAATTTAAAAGAAGATGGTTACGATTTACCTTTTGAACCTCTTTTAGATGAGATCAAGAATTCAGGATTAAGATGCTCATTTTCTTTTTCTAAATCAGAAAGAGTAAAAGATGCTCCTATAAGATATATTCAAAACTCTTTAATAGAGCTTTCTCAAGAGCTAGGCTTTTCTCAACAAGAAATAGAAGAAAATGATATAGATGAAGCTTTAGCTAAAGAAGTAATTAACTGCATATTAACTCCAACAAGACAAGGAGAAATCAGCTATTATTCAAAGAAATATAAGAAGTCTTCTATTTGTGATCACCATATTTTTGTAGGAATTGGAGAACTAGGTTATCCTATATTTAGTAACACAATAAATAGATATTTTAGATTCCTATATGACTTTGATAGTTTAAACAAAGTTATGTCTATGATGCATGGAAGTGGAGTCATAGAAGGAAATAAGAAATATATAAGAAACTTTCTAGAAGCTATCTCTACTAGAGATGACCTTTATCAGTTTCTATTAAGAAATCAGATAAATAAAGATGACACTATATTAATTTGTAGAGAATCTAGATTATGTGGGAGAGGACATATTTCTTCACTAAGTGAATCTAAACTAATTGAAGCAGGAATAGAAAGTAAATATATAGAATTTATCAAATCAATTTCTTATATATTTCATAAAGGAGATAGTGTCGCTCATACTAGGTTAGCACTTAAAATAGCTAAGATTTATTTAGAAGATCCTTTAAGGTATTACAAGGCTTTCTTCAGGGTTAATAAAGCTAAATTAGAAGAGTTAAAAGTACCATATGACTTCATTAAAGGACTTTCAGAATCAAAATCAACTGACATAGAAGATATTTATTTAGCAGCTATAGATTTATTAGAAAGAGGTTATGATCCAACTCCAATAATTAACGAAATAAAAAATAATTAAAAATTGTTATGTATTCGGTAATAAATTACCGTAAACATAAAGGAAATTGCTTAACAAAAAAGACTTGCATTTTTTAAATCTACCCCCTACATAATATAGCGAAAGTCATATAGAGTTCGGCGAGGGACAAGCCTTAAGACCCGACAGCAACTTACTCAGTTGAGCAAAGTGCTAAAGCTTGTGTGATGACACTTATATAAGCTAGGTGCTCATCACAAACTATGGTGAGTATTTTTTGTCTCTAAATAGATACATAATGCAAGTTTCCAAACATATGACTTAATCAAACTCTATAGTTAGAGTAGAAAGAGGGGCGCATATGTTAGAAACATTTAAACAAAATGATGAAGTTTCAACTATTGTTGCAGTTTTATCTGCTAAAAGTAAAAGAACATTTGCTCATAGAAAGAAATCTCTTTTAGAACAAGCAAAATATTTTTCTCCTATTTATAGAGATTTCATTATCAAAGTAATTAATAATAAATCTTTAGAAATTGTTCATAGTTATGATGAAAGCTACCTTTTAGATAAGAATATTAGTGAAGAAAACCTTAAAGTTAAATTAACTAAAAAAAGCAAAAATAAAATATTTATAGAAATTGAAGATGTAGACGCTTTACCTCATGAACTTGGTCATGCAGTTGACTTCTATTTCGGCAAAGAAAATTCATTAAGTAGAAGTGTAATTCTTGAAGATAACAAGACTTTATATGATATCTTCAGCGAAGAATTTGAAGAAAAACACCATGAATTATATGAATTAGTAATGACTGAATATAAACAAGCGATTAATTCATCTATTAATAAAGAAGCTTTCGATATCTTAATTAGAGACATCCCTAAATATAGAGAACTCTGCTCAATTAAAATTGATTTAGATAATAAAGAAGTAACCGCAAAAAGAAAGCAACTTCAAAAAGAATTATACGAATCTAACTTTGTTGAAACTTATTATGAGCTTTATATGAGTCGCTGCTATTGCGAGATTAATAAAAAATATTCTCCAATTTTAGATGCTCTTTCTTCTAGATATAACTTAGAAGGTTTATTCCTCGACCATCATAAAGAGTCTTATTATGAAAGAGATAAATATAATGCAGTATATGAATTCTTTGGAAATTTATTTAGAGCAAGAGTGACTTCACAGAATGTATATACTGATAACTTAATTAAATATCTTCCTAAATCATTTTTAGCATTTGAGAAGTTATTCGATATCTTCTATGAACATATCCAAAATAATAGAAAATTTAATGATATTAAATTAAAGACAGTGAGCTAGAAATATGAATAGAGAAATGTTTTTAAATAAAGAAATCATTAATAAAAGTAATCAAAGAGGTGTAGTAACTTACTTTGATGAAACTCATCTTAAAGTTAAATATGAAAAAGAAGAGAAAACTTATTCTTCTCTCGTTGCATTTAAAAACAAATTCTTATCGTTCTTAGATGATTCATTAAATGCTCTTATTGAAGAAGAACTTTCTATTAAAGAACAAGAAGAATCTAAAAATGAAGCTGAGAAGATTAAAAATCAAAGCGATATTGCTTTAAGAAATAAGAAAGCTGCTGAAGAATACAAAAGATTATCTTCAAAAAACTCTATTCTTCAAAGTCTATTTGGTAACGATTTTATTTACCCGCCATATCTTAAGTCTGTCAAACAATATAAACATCTTCTTGTAGATCTTTGGGGCGACCTACTTGTTGCTGTCCCAAAAAATTCTGTACACAATCCGGTACAGAATTGACATTTAAAAAAGGATGAAAAATAAGCTCCTTATAATAGAGCTAGAAAGAGGTGAAAAACATTATGAACGCATTAGACAACGAATTAATTTCATTAGGTAAATTACCAATTATTGATGAGGATTTTGATGACGAAGAAGAATATCAAGAGTGGCTTGAAGAAGTAGAAGAGAGTGAAACTAAAAGAGAACCTAGAGATGAATTAGATTCAAAAGAAGACGTTAAGAGTTATGAACTTATTTACGCTTCTAAACTTGAAGAAGGTGAAGTTCCTTTAGGAAGAGTAGTAGGTCATGAAAACCAAAAGAAAGAACTCCTTTCAGTTATTGATTGGTTTAAGCATTCTAAAGAACTTAAAGAAAAAGGAGTCTCAATTCCTAAAGGAGTAATTCTCTTTGGAGACCCAGGAAATGGTAAATCCTTGCTTATTAAAGAGATTATTAGATGCGTAGATGCTCCAGTATTTGTTTTCCAGGGAGAACAAATGAATGTAGTTGAAGGCATCTGCGAGACATTTAAAAAAGCTAGAGAAGCAGGACATGCAATCATTGTATTTGATGAATTAGATTTACTTATTAATAAAGAAAGAAGAGTAATTAGAGCTCTCCAAGAAAATCTCGATGGAGTCGAATCTAGTGATGATATCTTAGTTCTTGCTGCAACTAACTATATGAGAGAAATCCCAGACCCATTACTTAGACATGGAAGACTTGAAAAACTTATTAAGATTCCTAATCCTACCGGAGATGAAGCCTTAGAACTTCTTAAAAGACACTTTAAAGAATTCAATTTAAAGTTCCCTAAAGACTTTGATGATGAAGAAGTTGCATTATCTCTTAACGGCATTAGCTGTGCAGGAGTAAAAGCTGTAGTTAATGATTTAGTCTTAAGAAATGGCTTTGAAAACATCACCTGTGAGATGATTGATAATTCAATCTATAACATTACAGATAGAGTTAAAGACACTCCTGAAGAAGATAACTTAGAAGTTGCTATTCATGAAGCCGGTCATGCTGTAGTAGCTAAAGCATTCCCAGAATATTTCATGATTAATAGACTTAATATTTCTGGAGCAAGTGGAGAATTCCATGCTAAAGAAGTTGAAAGAGGCTTCTGGCCATATGAGAAGATTATTGCTGATATTAAGATTGCGATGGCTGGAGTTCTTGCTCAAAAGATTATTTGTGGAAGAGGAACTAGAGGTTGCGAAAGCGATTTACAAAGAGCTAGAGGAAACGCATATAACATGATGAATATGATTGGATATTCTTCCTGTTGGGAAACTCTTCCTCAAATTGGCCAATTCGCTAGAATCGATACAGCTAAGAAAAGAAGAAAAAATGAGAGAAAGATTGAAACTCTTCTTAGAAAAATTGAAAAAGAGACGTCAGATTATATTAAGTCTCATAAATATCAAATTAATGCTTTAGGTCAACTTCTTTATGAGAAGAAGCACCTCAAATCTAGTGAGATTCTCTCCTGTATTGGATAGGATCTCCTAGAAAGGGGGATGGAAGATTGAAGAAGGGATAATAAATGAAGAAATCAATAGAGAATGTTAAGTACATAGAATTTGAAATGATAAATCGTGACGCTATTTTAATTGATACTGAACATTTATTAAATTTGAGCGTTGAAAATCTTCACGTTAGCCATAAGTACGATTCTTTTATGCAAAAATTACTCGAGTATAAATACTGTGAATTTCTCTACGTATTGATTTCAAAATCAGCAAAAGAAGTCTTCCCTAGACTCCTTAAAGAACATGATATAATCGGAATTTCTTATCTGAGTGTTAATAAAAATTTAATCGATGAAATTTATGTTCTTTGGAATGATGATGAGGCTGAAGAAAATTCTAATCAAATTACAAAATTAAATGAAAAAGGTAATTTAGAAATAACAATTAAAGGAGATTAACATGGCATCAATTTATGGAGACAATCTTGATATAGATGATATTTCTTATGATGAAGCAGTAAAAAGATTTAGAGAAGAAATTAAATCTCATATCCAAAAGAATAAGAAATATTATAAAAACAACGTCCCTGCTTCTTTAAGTAACTATTTTGATTCTAGACACAAAGAAGGTTATATGGATAAGCAGTTAGAAGAAATCGAAAGACTTACCTATGGACTTCATTCCTTATTAGATTTAGAAGATCCTGATGAATGTAGCAAAAAGTCTCTAGAGATTGTAAAAGAAAGTATTCAATATGAAGATGGAATTGTTGGAATCTTTATCTCTAAAATAAATAATAAATGGGTTAGATTTACATATTGGTCATACAACTTAGGAATTAAGTCTTCTATTCAAGCATTTAATTTCTTTAAACCAGGATTAATCATGGCTCATTACGATGTAACTTTAAATGAAACTAATCAAGGAAAGAAAACTAAGGAAATAGAATACAGCATTAACTTAATCGATTAACTATAGGAGAAGGAAAGTATGAAAGTAGCTGAAGGTAATCCATCTATAAGGAAGCTTAGAAAATGGAAAAAGCAAAGAGCTGAACGAGGTTTTTCAGACTATGATGTTTATAATATTGATTACTGGTTTCTTTCTATCATTCCTGAAATGTTAGATGAACTTATTAAACATAATGAGGGATTCCCTTCCTTTTTAGAAGAAGAATATTATGAAGAAAATAACTTAAATCTCTCTAAGATTAGTGATTCTAAAAGAAGAGAAATTCTCTCTATTTGCTTAAATAAGTGGAGAAATATCTTAACCGAGATGAGAGATGCTTTTAAAGAAGCTAAAGAAGATTCTTGCTCATATAAAAATAAATATGAAGAAGAATATGACTCTCTTTATGAAAAATTCTTTAGAGTATATGGACATTCTGGAGAAAAATTAAAAGATAACGTTAAAGAAGAATATATTAAGAATGAAAAAGGAAAAGTAATCGAGACCTATTACTCTCCTATTAAAAAATATAAATTTCAAGATGTTAGTGAGGAGAATAAAAGAATTAGCGATCTCTATCATAAAGAAGAGAAAAAGATTGAAGGATATAGAGAATCCAATAGGAAGAAAGCTCTAGAAATGTTTAGTAAATATTTAGAAAACTTATGGTGGTAAGGAGATAGAAAATGAAGAAATTCTCAATTGATGATGTTAGAACCTTAAAGAACTTCAATAAAGAAAAGCTCGACTTTTATATTAATTACTTAAAAAAATATAAAAATGTTGAAAAAGTACCTTTAAAAGAAGCTTGCGAATGGGAAAGAAAAGTCGCCAGAAATAGCAATAAGAAGGCAGAATTTTATTATAGATTTCCAGAAGATTTGTTTGATATTTTTTGTGTTTTTGGGAATTGTCCATATTTAGAAAAACCAGAAGGTTATGCTGTAGAAAATATTCATAAGATTCTTGCAGAGGGCAGCAATCTTGATGCGATTACGCCAAGTATTATTTATTTTTATATTACAGATGTATCTATTGATCACTATTATTACCAATCCTTTATTTTTGAGGATGTAGAAAAAGGTTACTTCTTAACTTTGTTAAAAATCCTCAAAAAACAATTACAGCAATATTTAAAAAATCCTCAATATTACGAAAAAAAATATGGTGCAGAAAATCTCCTTACTTTAGATGAAGATTGTGAGAACGGTAGAAAAGCTGGCAGTATGGCTGTTGCTACTAATCCAGACTGGGAAGAAGATTGGAAAGAATTCGTCAAACATGATATGCAATGGGATCCCAAATTCTTGGAACTTCTTATTGTTCATAAATTAAAACTCATGAGAAAGTACTATGATCCAGATACTGGAGGTACTTGTCTTATTAGAAGAAGTGCTAAACGCAATTGTAGACAAATTGATAAAGCTTTAGAACTTGCCGCGGTTCTCGAGGATGATGAATGGACTGCCAAGCCTACAAAAGATATTAAAGACCGTAGCGAGCGTTTTAAAGTTCAAGATAGGTTATACAAACAGGCTACAAGAAGGTTTTTCCTATATTTAGCCAATCATTACAATAGGTGGTGGGATTAAATATGAAAAAAGAAGTAAATGAAATCACTTTTGATGATGTCTTACTCATTAATTCTCTATGTCTTTTTGAAGGTGAACCGCGTCAACTTGTGAATAAGGGTGCAGTAGAATCCGCTTTAGGTAACCAGTTTCAACCTTATTCAAGAAAAGAAGAAGCTTTTGCTAGCGTTTATAAATCTTTAGTAATTAACCATGGATTTATGAATGGAAACAAAAGAACTGGAGTAATTTCTCTTTATTTAGCTTCTAAGATGTTAGGAAATGAACTTGCTCTTAGCGATGAAGAACTCTTTAACCTTACTATGAAGTTAGCTAGCGAAGGAGGAAGCAAAATAAAAGTTGAAGACATCGCAAATAAAGTCTTCAAGAATTCTTCTTCTAAAGAAAACGTAGATACAATCAAAGATATTTCTTCTTTAGTTAAGCAATATATTAAGGAACATGAGAGGTTAATGAAGGAACTTGCTAAATAAAAATGGGAAATAAGAATGAGGTTAAAGCAATATTTCTTGATGTAGATGGAGTGCTTAACTGTCAATTAACTAGCGATACATGCGACAAATTTATAGGAATAGAAGATAAGAAGGTATCCTTATTAAGTAAGATAGTTAAACAAACTAAAGCAATTATAGTTCTTGTTTCTTCTTGGAAAGAAAATTGGACCAATAACCCGATGTTTAAAGATTATCAAGATAAGATGGCAAATTATCTAGATAGCAAATTAGAGAAAGAAAATTTATATATTTATGATAAAACTATAGATGGAGATCCTCTTTATAGAGGAAGAGGAATCCTTAGATATATAAAAATGATGAAAGAGAAAGGAATTTATATAAATAAATACGTGATTCTTGATGATGAATACTTTGATTACCAAGAAACTAATTTACTAGATCATCTAATTAAAACTAGTTTCTATCAAAATGGATTAGAAGAAATTCACGTTAGAAAGGTAATAGAAAAATTATGTTAGGTGCAATTATTGGAGATATGGTGGGCTCAGTATTTGAGTTTAAAAACAAAAAAAGTAAGGAATTTGATATTTATAATCCTTATATGAAGATGACGGACGATTCTTTACTTACTATAGCTGTAGCAAAGACTTTATTAGCGAATTACCCAGTTATTTATGACGAAGTTCATCTAAATAAGATTAAAGAAGAATTAGCTAAAGAATTTGCTAGAACATTAAAATTAAATAAATTTGCTGGATTTGGAGGAATGTTCATAGATTGGTGCATTAAATATGAAAATAATGATGGCAAAGCAGAACCTTATAACTCCTTTGGAAATGGCTCCGCTATGAGAATTTCTCCTGTAGGATGGATTGCTTCAAGCGAAGAAGAAGTAAAGATTTTATCTAAAGCAGTTACGGAAATTACTCATAATCATCCTGAAGGTCTTAAAGGAGCTGAAGCAGTAGCGATGGCGATTTATTTAGCTCTTCATGGCTCTAGCAAAGAAGAAATTAAGCAGAGGATGGTAAAAGATTATTACCCAGAAATAGAGACTTTAGATTTTGATGATTTAGTAGAGAATTATGATTTCTATCCAATTTGTCAAAAAAGTGTTCCTCAAGCTATTTATTGTTTTCTACTAGGAGATAGTGTAGAAGACACAATAAGAAATTGTATTGCTATTGGAGGAGACTGCGATACAACTGCAGCAATGGCAGGATCTATAGCAGAAGCATATTATTCAAAAGATAAACTCTCTGCTTTTGAAGAAAAATATCTATATTTAATGATTGATCCTGAAGTAGAGAAGCAAATAAGAAAGTTTCATAAAACTATAGGAAGTAACAAATTTGGAGGGAAATAAATATGGAAAAACAAGTAATTAGAGATTTCTATGGAAGAATTCTAGGAAGTTTAGAGCCCCAACCTAATGGAGATATTATAGTTAGAGACTTCTATGGAAGAATCTTAGGGAAATATGAAAAATACACAGATTGTACAAAAGACTTTTATGGAAGAATTCTTTTTAAGGGCAATATGGCGGCCTCTTTAATCGGAATGAATGGAAACAAATAGACATTATAAGATTGAAATAATTCTTAATAACAAGGAATTATTCTTAGGATTTGAAGTTATTTGTTATTCAGAGATTTTTAATGGAAATAAAAAAGACGCTGAAAATAGAGCAGAAACTCTTTTAAAAGAGTGGAAAGGAGACTTATATAGAATAATTAAGTTATAGATGTTGATATATGAGGACAAATTTATTTTTCATCAGCATTAATCTTAATAAGTCTTCATAATAAATGTAGATATAAAGGAAAAGGCGCTACAGAACAAAAAAGTAATGTTCGGTAAAAAATCATATTGAACAGGAGTTAGATGTGAAAAAATTATTCAAAAACGAGCAATTAAGAAAATTAGATGAAAAATGGACTCAATTTGGAGTCGATGAAAAGAATTTAAAGAAAGCTTATCAATCTTTAATGGTGAAGACTTGGCCTCTTTTATATAAAGCATGGAAAGAAAATCCTGATGTTGTTGATAAAGATGTAACTAAATTGTTATGTACTTTAGAAAACTTATCTGGAAGTTGTTTTGATAAAGATGAGGTATTGTCTTGCTTCCATGATTGTTTATTAGATGCGTTAATTTATCATGACACTCTATCAATTGATGAAAAAGGTAATCTTGTATTTCCTGGATGGGCGGATGATTGGGTTATTAATCCATCGACATTTGAATTTCAAGATGAAATACCTGGGTATGATGAAGACGTTGACATTGATTGGCGAGAAGTAGATTGTGAAAATGAATCTCTTAAAGAAGAGAAAGAAAAAACATTAAATGATTTTAAAATCAGTATTGAAGTATTAGTTGAACCTGATTTAGATGAAGATATTGTTTCTGGTAATGCAAAAGAAATATATGATGACCAAACACTTGAAGACTGGTATGATTTTGCATCAAATGTTGAAGGATTGATTGATAAAATTGGTACTGTTATGAATGTATCAGAAAGTAAGCAATCATTATCTCAATATATTGATTTTTATGTTAATAATAAAAATGGAGACAAGTTAGAAGGTCTTATTGGTTTAAGATTATCTGACTATAAGTCTACATCTAATGCTAGAAAATTAAGAAAGAAAAAAGCACAAAAAATTGACCAAAATTATAGACTAGTATCAATTAATGTTAATAAGAAACAATTTGACTCTTATGAAGATGCACTAAGTCATATTGAAGAGTTGTTTAAAATATTGTTGAAGATAAACTAAAAGAATCTAAAGAAGAAAAAATAAAATCTTTGTTTAACAAATTTATGGATGCTTTAAAAAATAATTTTCAATTTTCTTATATAGAAGAAGTTTCGATAGCGTTAAAGAAAACATTCATAATTGGTTTAATGATGAGAATGAGGAAAACTTTATAAACCTTTATTGCAAGAAATTTCTTTTGTTGGAAAAGAAGTTAAAAAACTAACAGTGATAAACCTTTTAATGGCGCAAATGTTGTAATAACAGGAAAAATCAACGGGATGGGTATGGATGAGACTACTACTTTATTTGCTACTGGCGGCGCTAATGTGTCATCTTTCCTAAACGAGAATACTGATTATTTATTAGTTGGGAAAGAGCCCGATAATATATTAATAGGTAAGGCGATTGGGCTTGGTGTAAAAATAGTTACTGAAAAAAATATTCCAGCTTTGTTAGGATACAACTCTTGACTATATCGTCTTATTAATCTCCACTGGAAAAAATAAATAACAGTTATATAATAAACATATCCATAAAGAGTGTGGTTAGGGACAAGCCCTGAGATCCACCGACAACCCAAGTAATGTTGGGTGCCAAAGCTTGAACGATGGGAACAATAAAATGGCTTAATGCTCCCGTCGAATCGATGGGAGCTTTTAATTTCTCTTTATGGATTGTTCTTAAGGAGGAATTATGAGCAATTCATTAATTACAGAACCACTTGGCTTGTTTGGCTGGTCTCGCCTTGAACCAGTTATATTAGCTGCATTAGCCAGCGAATCACCTATGTTATTAATTGGTAAACACGGGAGTGCTAAATCTTTTATTTTAGAAAGATTAGCGGAATCTCTACGACTGGAATTTAGATGCTATAACGCTTCGCTTATCAATTACGATGATCTAGTCGGCATTCCTGTTCCAGTTAATAATAATTCATCATTAAGTTATATTTCTAATCCAAACTCAATTTGGGATGCAGAAGTTGTTTTTGTTGATGAATTAAATAGAACCAAACCAGAATTACAAAACAAGCTTTTCCCAATTATTTATGATAAGAGAGTCCAGGGAACGCATTTAACAAAGTTAAAATATCGTTGGGCCGCAATGAATCCACCAAGTAAAGATGATGACGATGATGAACTTTCCTATATCGGAGCGATGCCTCTAGACCCTGCTCTAGCAGATAGGTTCCCTTTTATTATTGAAGTACCTACTTGGGAAGATTTAAATTATGCAGATAAAAAGAGTATGTTATCTGATAATCACTTAGGAAGACATGAATTTTCTGTAGATATACATGAACTCATTAACAAAACAAAAGATTGCTATAAAGGCTTATTAAAAACAAACGAAGGATCAATATCAAAATACATTATCACTTTGATGGAGCTTTTAAAGAACTCTTTTGGTTATTTTTCGGCTAGAAGGGCAACGATGTTAGAGGATTCTTTGATCTATCTTTTTGCTTCTTCAAAAGTCTTAAATGAATACTTCAAAAAAGAAACATCTTTCCATAATGTTGCGTATCTTCATATTCAAAATACGCTACCAAATATCGCTAACGAGGCAATTGATAAAACATTGTTGATGAACATTTGCCAGCAAGCATTAAAGCTGGCAAATTTAGATGAGTCTATTGAGAAAGAGATATTGCTCATTTCTAATCCAGTTGAGCGATTAAAAGTTTTAATTAAAAACAAAAAATCGGTTGATATAAGTATTATTAACGACACAATCACAACTTCTTTAGGTGAGATTAACGATGGCAAGATACGTTGAGCGATGGCATTGTTTGTCTATTTATCTTTTAGAAGCAACAGAAATATTCACGCTGCTGTAATGGAAACTTTAGCAAATGAGATTAGACCAATTTTGGAAACAAAGAGCCATACATCAATGGAAGTGTTGAGCAAAAAGAAATGTGCAGATGCTGTTGTTTCTCTGATGCATGGCATTTCCTCGGATAAAAACTATAGAAAGTATTTGAATAACTATCTGTGCTCCTATTTACCAGATAAATATCTAACCGAAGATGAGCCAAAAGCCTTATTCGCTTTTTTCATTAACACTTGGGAGGAGCTTAATTTATGAGTGCTCTATTGCATAATATGTCTGCTCCTCCAAGGAGTGAAGTTAAATTCAAACAAGAACAACTAAAAAAATACGTCCTTTTTAATCCAATTATGCTGGCTAGGCTTCTAGGCGATAGGAACCTTATGATTATCGGTTTAGAAGAAAAAGTTAAAGATTATTACGAAAAGCATAAGCAAATTGAAAACATTATAAAAAAACCGACTGGTTATATGATTGCGGAAGTGATTGAATTTAACGGCAAAAACAAATACACAAAGCAGCTGAAGGATAAGTTAAACCAATACAAACATGTGGAGTGCGACAATATCGAACTTCTCATTTTGGTTTTTTGCTCGACAGTAGGGGATTTGTATATTCCAAATCGTCCTCTTAGTTTTGAAAGTACCAAATTTGACAAGATTCTTTTGTTTCCTGAAGAGGAGGTAAATTCATGAGCGAAATTGATGACATCAAAAAAAGATTGTTCTCTGTTATACCTACTAGTTCGTTGCACATGATGGAATTTCTTAAATTGATGGATATTAGGTTTACCGATACTGAAACAAATTCGGCAGCAGTTACTTGTTCATCAAGACCAGAATTACTACTAAACAAAGCATTTGTTGAAACATATTGTAAAACAGACGAGCACTTATTCATGCTTGTTATGCATGAACTTTATCATATTGTTTTGGGGCACACTCATCTTTTCAAAAGACATACTGAAATTGATAACATTGCTTTTGATGCAGTAATAAATGCTATTTTGTGCCGTATGTTTCCTGGTGAAGAATATACATCTTTCTTTAAATCAATTAATAGCGAAGAATCATTTCCTGGTTGTATTCTTAGACCTATTGGAAATAAGACCCATCAAAAGTTTATCCCGATTTTAAAGAATCTATATTTCACCAATACAGGTACTTATTTTGAGGTATATGAATGTATTTCTAAAGAATTGGAGGAACTGCTGAAAAATTGGTCTATCAAATATGTCTTATTAGGAAATCATTCTGATGATAACGATGATATGAATAACCCTCTATTAAAGAAAATGTTAGATAAAGTAATTTCAAAATGGCCAAGGGAAATAGTTGTTAATGGAAGAGATTTGGGTGGCGAGTTAGAAGATAAAACTATTAAGTTTGCGAAAGCAGAGAGAAACGCTCAAAACAAAATGAAGAGACTATTAAGAAAATCTGGTGTGGTTGAGGGAAGTGTTTGTAAAAGAAAAATGTCAGTTCAATATCTGCAAGAGGAAGCTATTTCAGTAGTGCCAGATTTTAAAGACAGAACCCTTTTGACTAAATCAATAGTTTATAGCCAGCCTCTCCTATACAATTCTTCTTTGATAAACAAAAAAATAGTGAGAGAAAGTAACATTCAATCACTAGTGTATTTAGATGTTTCCGGTTCAGTTGTGAATGAAATAAATCATTTTGCTCCGCTTTTACTGAAACCATATAAGAATAAAGAGTGTTTATTATTTGCATTTTCAACAATAGTAGTTCCTGTTTCTTATCAAGACTTTAGAAAAGGTAAGTATAAATCTACTGGTGGGACTTCTTTAGATTGTATCTTCGAACACTATTTTTCGTTGCCTAAGAAGAAGCAGACAAAGAAAGTGCTCATTTTGACTGATGGTGAAA
The DNA here is from genome assembly GCA_034185265.1 of Bacilli bacterium. Lineage (GTDB taxonomy): Bacteria > Bacillota_I > Bacilli_A > RFN20 > CAG-826 > Alloenteromonas. Next base: position 14,268 of record JAXFZD010000026.1, read on the forward strand.
CTGGAAAAGTAGCGGACGAATACTACCAAAGAATAAAGCAACAGAAAATTGAAGTCTATTGTGGCCTTTTTGGAAGATATACAAAGAACGATATGGAAAATATAACAAAGTATTTTGAGGAGTTTTAATTATGATTTTAGTTGCAGAATATGTATCCCCAGGTCATCCAGACCGATTATGCGATGCGATTGTGAATAACATAGTTGACTATGTTGTTTCCAAAGATAAAGACGCATTGTGTGGATTAGAGTGTGCAGTTCACACAAATAAAGTGTTTATTGATGGAAGAATAGCAGCAGGCAAAGATAAAAAGGTAATCAGCCACGATAAGATTAAAAAGATAGTTAGGCAAGTATATAAAGATGCTGGTTATGGAGATCGTCATGATTGGCATCCATATCCTGAAGAACTAGAAATATATTTAGATGTGTGTGTTGAAAAGCTTTCCGATGATGAAAGAGATTTGAGAAAATACAGCGATGATCAAAACGTTGTAAATGGATACGCTATAAATTCACCAGAAACAGATTACCTTCCTGTTGAACACTATGTTGCAATTAAGCTAGGAAAAGCACTAGTTGATAAATTCAGAAGATGGTCACCCTTAGGCCCGGACTTCAAGGTGTTGATTCAAATTGAATGTGTGGATGGTGTCTATCAATGGAATCGGCTCACCATTAGTATTCAACATAAAAGGACAAAGTCTTTTGAGTCTTTATTCGATTCAATTAAATGGAAAGTTGATCTGTGTTTAGGAAACCTTTTTGAAGGAACAAAATTACATTCACTATCAACGATTGATGAGGAGCACTTTTATCTTAATGGAGCAGGAGATTTCATCCAAGGAGGTCCGGAAGGTGACAATGGATTATCAGGTAAGAAACTATGTGTTGATTTTTATGGCCCATCAATTCCAATTGGAGGCGGAGCAATCTATGGAAAAGATCCTCATAAAATAGATGTCTGCGGCTCATTAAGAGCGCGTGAATTAGCACTCAAATTGGTAAAAGAACATAGATTTTACAGCGTTTTTACTAGATTAGCATGGTCGCCAGGCGAAAAAGCACCGTACATTATTGAAACTTATGAAATTGATGAGTTTGGCACGAAATTCAGAATAGATGACTCTTTGTTACCTCCAAAAGATTTCTTCTCTATAGAATGTATCAACAATGATTTGAATTTGGCTGATAGAAAAATCACATCAATTAAAGATATTAAGTAGCAAATAATCTTTTGGATGTAAGTCAGCAATTTCATTTAAGTTTGCATATTCGACGACTTCCTTGATGCAGCTATTCAAGAAGCTAAGATGCTTGATTACTCTGTAGAAGAATTAAGAGAAGTCGCCCTTGATTCACTTTTAGAATACTTTGGAGTGAATATTGGGGAAAAGAATAGTTCATCATATCTAATATTAATAAAGAAAGAGTTTCATTAATCGTTCTGGGCTTTGCTTATAACGATAAAAAGAACTCTTTTTTTGATATTTTTCAAACTTTCCTTCAATTTTATTCAACTATATATAGAAGATAAAAACGCATTGTTGCTTTTCATGAGGAGTTAATGAAAAACTATCCTTAGTTTATGGGGGTTTTATACTAGTAAAGGAGAAAAAGAGAATGAGTGAAGTCAAAGATTATAAGTACATGGATATCAATTTTTATAAAAATGTAAAAGAAGTATTAGAATGGGCAAAAAAAAGTTTATCGAAATATCCAAAGCGAGATGCTTCTTGCTTACTGGCAGATAGGTAAAATGATTGATGAGAAGCAAGGTGGTGAATCCAAGGCCAAGTTTGGAGATGGACTCATTAAAGAATTATCTGTTCAAATGACAAAGGATTTTGGAGGCGGCTTTGATGAAAGAAACTTACGATATTTTCGAAGCTTTTATTTAGGTTTTCCAATTTGGAACGCAGTGCGTTCCGACTTAAGCTGGACTCACTATAGGCGAATACTTAGAGTTGAGAACAAAGATGCTAGAAATTTCTATATTAACGAAGCTATAGAAGGAAGATGGAGTTCTAGGCAACTCGAAAGAGAAATCAATTCTTTCTCTTATCAAAGATATTTATCAATTAAAGAAATATTGTGGATTATATAGAAGAAAAAGAGTGAGGGAGACTTCTATATAAGAGAAGAAAGAGGAGAAGGAAGAGCAAAGAAATTTTCAAGACATCGGAAATCAATTTAAATTCATATATCTATTTTAGTTCCTAAAGAGGTTTTACTTTTGAGTTTGTGCGTTTTTAATCTAACTTATTAATAATGAAACATCTTTGAGATAAAAGAGAATAAATTTTGTTTCTAAAAATGAAAATTGGTATCATAATGCAGTCGTATGTATTTATAAATAATAAATAAGGAGAGCACTTATGAAAATTCTTAAACTATTATTTTCTAAATGGGGACTAGGAGTTCTTTTATTCCTCATTCAAGTAGGAATAATTGTTGTTTTAGCTTTATTCCTTTATGCGTACTTTGTTTGGTTTGAGATAGCTTTCACAGTTATTG
>JAXFZD010000027.1:0-3523 GCA_034185265.1 Bacilli bacterium
GATGATTTAACTTATTGGGTATTAGAAAGAATTGACGATACATATTTTGCAGTAAGAACTTACGGAGAAGATTTCTTATATCTTCAAGGAATAAGAAGTCCAAAGAGTTCAGGAAGTGGATACTATTACAATATTTATACGGTTGAGACATTTGATAATTACTGCAAATGGCAACTAATTGAAAATGATGGCGGATATTATCTAAAGTCCTCAGATTCAGTTTATTTAGAATATTATAATGGAAGCTTCTGCGGTTATTCTCAAGCTACATCAGCTTGTATAACTGATATTTATGGATTAGAAGAAGGATATTGGTATATTCCAACTTTTGATTCTAGTGAATCTGTAACTGATACTTCTTCAGAGAAATCCCCAGTAGACGATTATTACACTGGTGGAAAAGAATATTGGGAATCTCTTTCCTTCTCTAATTATGGAAATACATTCAGAAGTTCTTTAGCGTCCTTAATTAATCAAACTGGAACTAGAACTTCCTCTTATAAAGGATTAAATGCTATTTTAGAAGAATCTGATGCTTCTACTACAGATCCAAATAAGATGGTTCCTTTCTATCATTCTCAAAAAGATGCTGTAACTCCTGTTTGGTCAAATACCGGATTTAATAAAGAACATACTTGGCCAGATTCTAGAGGCGCAGGTAAATCTGGTCCCGGATCTGATCCTCAAATTATTAGACCTACTTTAGCTAAAGATAATTCTAGTAGAGGAAATAAAATGTTTGGAACAGTTTCTGGAGCTTTCGATCCTCTTATAATTACATCTGAAACGGCTGAATTTGATGATTATCCTGAATGCAGAGGAGAAGCCGCGAGAATTATCTTCTACGCTGCAGTTAAATATAAAGAAAGCAAAGGATTTGAACTTACAAATAATGCTGGCGATGCAGCAAGTAAAAACACAATGGGCGTATTAAAAGAACTTATTAAATGGAATAACGAATATCCAGTTACAGAACTTGAAATCGCTAGAAATAATAGATTGCACGAGATGGGATTCTCAAGAAATCCATTTATAGATAATAGAGAATTTGTTAATTATATTTGGGATATTAACGGAGTAAGAACATCAGCATATTAATCAAAAACACCGCAAAAACAGCTTAATTTAATAGGAATTTAATATCATCATCGGAGAAGATTGGATTATCTTCATCGTAGTCATGAATAATTTCTCCAAGCTGTTTTTTCTTATTTTGAAGAATAATAACTTTCTCTTCGATTGTTGATTTACAGATTAATTTATAAACTGTAACGGCTCTATTTTGACCAATTCTATGGGCTCTGTCTGTGGCTTGGTTTTCTGCTGCAAGATTCCACCAAGGATCAAGATGGACAACTATATCTGCCCCAATTAAATTAAGGCCAGTTCCTCCGGCTTTAAGAGAAACTAACATAACTTTTAAGGAAGAATCCAAATCATTAAATTTATTTGCTAAATCAATTCTATCTTTTGCCGAAGTTTGGCCATAGATAAATCCATTAGATATTTGCTGTTCTTCTAAAGTCTTTTCTAAGTGTTTTAAAACTGTAGCAAAAGAAGAGAAAATAAGAACCTTATGTCCATTCGTAATTGAATCAGAAATTAAATTTATAACGTACTCTAACTTATCAGATTCTCCAACAAAGTTATCTACAAGTAATGTAGGATCAACGCATATTTCTCTTAATTTAGTTAGATAGGCAAGGAGTTTAATTTTATTTCCGCCTGAATTTTTAGAGTTATTTTTAAGATAAATTTTAGCTTCGTTATACATTGCGTCGTAGAAAGTCTGCTGAGCTTCGTTCATCTTAATTGTAATTATTTCTTCTTGTTTAGCTGGAAGTTCTTTTAAAACATCTATCTTATTTCTTCTTAAAATGAATGGGGCAACAAGTTTTTCTAATCTAGAAATAGAATATGAATCATCTAATTCAAGCTTTTTAAATGTGTTTTTAAATTCTTTATATGCATCTAGATATCCTGGAAGTAAGAAGTCAAAAATAGACCAAAGATCAACTAACGAGTTTTGGATTGGTGTTCCTGTAAGAACGAATCTAGTGTCAGATTTAATTGATTTTACTGCGAGAGTTTTTTTAGCTAAAGCGTTAGCAATAAATTGCGCTTCATCAAGAATTACGTATGAAAAATCGATATCTTGGTAGATTTCTTGATCATTTCTTAATGAATCATAAGAAGTAATAAATATGACGTCTTTCTTATTCTTATTTAATGCTAGGAGTTCTTTTCTAGCCGGGAGAAGCCCAGTAACAACTACGCAAGTTTGTTTACCTTTCCATTTAATAAATTCATTTTGCCAGTTAAAAATAAGAGACTTAGGAGAGACAATTAATCCTGGCTTTTCTAAAGTAACGGTGGAGAGGAAAGATATAAGCTGCAAGGATTTTCCTAATCCCATGTCATCTCCTAAAATTCCTCCTAGATGATTTTCATCTAAAGTTTTAAGCCATCTAACTCCATCTAATTGATAGGGGCGTAAGACAGATAAATATTTTTCATCTAAATCAATAGAGCGTTTATTAAAGTTGGCAATGGCTCTAAATAAGTTCGTTATTTCCTGTGTTGCTTGTAAAGATGAAGAGTTCTCTAAATATTTAAGTTTAAGAGCTTGATATAATGGTAATTTTGCTGAGGTCAAAGTAGCTTCATCTATGTCAAAATTAGCTACAGTATCAATCATTTCTTCATCATCTAAAGTAATGATTGCGTCTTTAAGTCTTACATATTTCTTTTTACGTTTATAACCTGAAAGGATAGCTTGTAATTCTTCACAAGTATACTTTTTAGAAGCAACTTCAATGGAGAACCAATTTATTCCACTTGCTGTTAATATATCAATCTTTCTATGATGAGACTCTTTAAAGTTAACAATGCTATCACTTAGGTAAACGTCGCTATATTTTCTTAATTGTGTGAAATCCCCGCGGATGATTTCAACGATTTCTTCTCCATCTTCGACTATTCCATTTTCAGGTATATTTTTGTCTCTTATAACAGCTTGATAATTAGTTAGTTTTTCTTCATCTGCGTCAAAAAACTCAGCAGAACCAACTTCTTTTCCTTTCTTTATGTAAATTGTTTTACATTCTAGACCCTCTTCAGTGATATCAAGATAAAGCTGAATTGCGGTTCTATATGTATTTGCTCTTTTTACATATTCATCAGAGATTTCAGCTGTATCTAAAATTTTAGGAAGGATTAAATTGGCAAATGTTTCTATATGACGTTTATAGTTAAAGTCAGGATTATCTTGGATAAATTTAATGAGCGTTCTTAACTTTTGATTCTTAATGGAAGCTAATTCAACTGTCTTAGTGGTGGAGTTAAGTTTAAATCCTACATCAGACCATATCAGCCATTTTTCATCTAAATTAGAATATAGATTTCCATCAGAGTTGATTTCAACCTTTGCCTCAATTGGCTTATTTACGAAATAAAGATCTCCTTCGAAAGTAATGTGCTGATTAATTTTGTTCTTTACTATTTCAATTAAATCGCTTAGGGA
>JAXFZD010000028.1:0-32891 GCA_034185265.1 Bacilli bacterium
GTTACTATAATAATGAACGAATCAAGAAAAAAGCTGGATGGATGGCGCCTGTTAAATATAGACTTCTAAACGGTTTTATTACCTGATTCAAAAATATATCCAGAAAAATGGGTACACACCAACTTAGTTAAAATGGATTGATACAAAATATCAGTCCTTTTTTCTTGCCTTATCCGGACAATTATAGTGATATTATATAATAGATTAAATTCTATGAATTTATAATGACATATATGCAGTAAGATGATATCCTTTAAATATGCCTAAAAAGAATAAAGAATATGATCAGAATGTAATAGCTGCATTAAAGGCGCTACCCGTACCCTTAAAGACTTCTAATGGAGGAGAAGTTCGTTTTGATGTAGATAAAAGAGACGAAACTATTTTTGAACACATTGCAAACAAAGAACATCATATCCATGTTATAGATGTTGCTGTTATTCCTACGATTTTACGCGATAAAGAATCTTTAAAGAATGATAGGAATGGACGCAAATTTAAAACCTATATAGGGAAAAGAGGGAAGAAAAAAGAAAGATTGAAGTATTTGAAGATAGTTACTGAAGTAAAAAAGAATAAGAAAGAATCAGTTGTTACAATATATCCGGTTAAAAATAACGATTGAAAATCGATCCACATTCTTTTAGAATAATTTTGCCAAAGGTGGAGATTCAGCAGTCGACCACGGCGCACTCGTAAAGGGTGAAGACTTATAGTCATTACGCGATGCAGGGGGAAGCTAATAGATGACCTCTAACGTTCCAGTCGCTTCCTTAATTAGGCTGGCCTGCTTGGCAAATAATAACGTCTCGAAAGAGATGTTTTTATTTTTTTGTGCTTGACCTAGAGTTAACTCTAACTTTTACAATATAAATGCGAGACTAACTATTTACTTATGCCTCAGAGATTAGAAGTGCTGTTTTAATTGTCCATGGTGAAAAGGTGCATTCTTTATATTTTGGTCAAGATGCGTTTAAGTTAATAAAAGGTGATAATAAAGAATTCTTATTAGTCAAAGACGCTACACATTGCGACTTATATGATGGTGGATTAAATCACGATAAGATTCCGTTTGATCAAATTGAAGAATTTATAAAAAAGAATAACTACTGACTAGTTATGCTGTTCCACAGGTTTCTGATTTGTTCCACTGTATTAAAACACTGTAAACCAACTTAAAAACATAGGATTGATGCAATGGTATCAGTCCTTTTTATTTTATTTCTTCTGCTTCAATAAACTCAGACCAACTACCATAATCATAATTTCTTTTTGTTTCGGATGTGTGTATTGTCCTGACATAATACACTTTCCTTTTAATATTATTGGGCAAAATTACAATAGGGGTAATGTCGTCTATGTTTTCTGCTGTAATAGACATTGTTTTGTATATTGTTTGGATTCCGAGAACACTTCCTTTGCCCCATTTCAAAATGAATGTTTTCATATTATTTACTCTCACTTCCTTCCAGTTCATCTATTGTGGGGAGGGAAGACTTGTATTTTTCTGGAATTAGATTCGACAATTGATATTCAGAAATACCCACAGGAAAATCAATGTTGTTGATTATGTGTTTAGCGAGAGTATTATCTTTATTTTTGCATATTAGTAATCCAACAGTTTTGTTATCGTTTTCGCCCTTTAATGTAGCGTCTATTGTTGCGGTGTATCCGATCAATTGGCCCATATGCTCCGGCTTAAAAGCCCCTGTCTTTATTTCAATAACCACGTAACAATGGGATTTGATGTTATAAAACAACAAATCACAATACATTTCTGTATAACCTAACATTAATCGAACTTCTTTACCAACATACGCAAAACCATTTCCAAGTTCCAGCAAGAATGATTCTATATGCTTTGTTAGTTCATCTTTCAATTCTCTTTCATCGTAATCTTCTCTTATGGATAGAAAATCAAATTCATAAGGATCTTTCATTATTTGGTTAGCGATTATTGAAGTAGTAGCAGGAAGAGTTTTTTTGAAGTTATCTAATGTATTTTGACTTCTTTCATATACTTCTGCTAAAATCCGACTTTCCAAATCGTTTCTTGATAAATTACCTTCAATAGTAAGAGTGATATAGAACAAACATTTTTCTATTGTTTTGCATTTATCAATAATGATTCTATGGTGTCCCCAAGGTATCAACACCAATTCTTCCACAACTTGTGGAAAAATCTTTTTATACAAAGTATAAAATCTTTCAGAGTATCGAATATTTACTTGTGATAGTCCTCTTACGTTAGGATTACTTTTAATTAGCTCATTGCTGAGTAATTCATAAAACTTATTTCCGTAGCTTGCTTTGAATGAAGTCTTCGATATTTCCTCTCCTAACTTATAATAAAATTTGATGAGCTCACTATTAACGTGTACCGCAGCTTTGATTTGAGCTTTTTTGTAATTTGGGGAAAGACTCTCAACCCAGTTTTTAAATTTTTCGTCGATTAACATTATTTAACTATTAATAAATCAAGAAAAAATTGATTTGTATGACAAAAACAGTTCTCTTTGTGGAACTTTCTCTTAAACCCTAAATGAATTTAGGAACTACTTAACAAAAGATAAGTCAAAATCGATGTGTTCGGTTTCTAACTTATAGATGATTCTCACAAGTCTCCTGGCAACATGCGAGATGGCAACACGGTGAGATTTACCTTCATCCCTCTTCTTTCTGTAATAAGAGTAGAAAGCGGGATTATACATCAATATAGCTTCTGCACAGTTCATGAGAACCCTGCGAAGAACTACTGAACCCTTCTTATTCATTCTTCCTTTGAATTCTTGAGTTCCGGATTGGTAAATTCTTGGATCAAGACCAGCAAAGGCAAGAAGCTTGTTGGGGTGATCAAAACGAGAAATGTCTTCAATCTCTGCGATCATCGTTGCAGCAGATACCGTCCCAATGCCTAAGATAGAAGGAATATGGGAATTGATCTTTGACAAATGTGTAGTTATCTCGTTTTCTACAGACGAAATCTCATCTTGAAGAGTGTCATAAACTCTTAATAAAGATTTGATTTCAAATAAATCGGTTTCATAAGAAAAGCCAACAGTGTTCTTAGCGAGTTCTCTTAATTCAGTGAACTTAGCGACAGAAAACTTGCCATAAGAACATTTACGGATATTCTCATAAGACTGGATGTTCATACAAGATATCTTTGATGGAATTCCATAGTTATGAAGAATATACATACTGGTTTTGCTCTTGATATTGCCTTTGATGAATTCTTTGAATTCAGGAAAGGTTCTATCTAAGAAATTGGTTATTCTTATTAAATATTTCGTTCTTTCATTAATGAGATCAAAATGTCTCTTACATAAAGAACGTAACGCGAGAGTGTGATAAGATATCTTCGGATAGGGTTTGAACTCTATAGATGATAGATAATTAGCTATCAATCTCGCATCGGTCTTATCGGTCTTTACGCCTCTGAGTGTTTGTGAATTCTTGAACTTGTGAACTAGCAAAGCGTTAAGCTCCATGAATTCAATTCCAGATCGTTCCAGGTAGACCTTGAAATTATCCTGGTAATGTCCCGTTGCTTCAAATCCTATCTTTTTAATTTCTTTAGGATCAAGAGAACGATACATTTCCATAAACTGGTCAAATCCAGTTCTTGAGTTATCAAAAGAAAACACATTTCTAATGATGACGCCCGCATCATCGATGATGATGCAGTCGTGTTTATATTTGGATATATCAACTCCAATATAAAGCATAAAATCACCTCCTTAGTGAGTTAGCTGTTACGACGGACTTCTTACTCTCGTATAATCGCGAATGATAAAACGTCTAGCGTTACTTAACTTATTAACGATGGTAGTAAAAAGCCGTGTCCTGAAAATCCTCCAAGCCATCTAGTGGCAATATAATGAGACAGGTACACAGCATATAGAAATTATAGCCTAGAAAGGAGAAAGTTATTCAGTCATCAAACTAGGCTTAACTGAATAATACGATTATTTCCTCCTTACTAATACGACTAGATGTTTAAGAAGGAAAAAAAGACCATCCACATCAAAACACCTATTGTGCAACTAACTGCCGATATTCCTATCAACTATAGTTGCTGGTGTTTCATCACTGATTCAGTTGGATGGCCTCTGATTCAAATTATTTCTAATTCGTGTGGAGCGTGGATATCATCAATCACTAGGCCCCGGATTTACGGAACGTTCCTAGATATAGATGTGTATCTTCTGGGCGATGCTTTCCACAACGCAAGATCCTAACACGTCCAATCTTGCAGAAAATATTAGGGTGTCCTATCTAGTGTATGGTCGACTTTGCCATTAGCTAGTTCATATCGCTGATAGTCTGCTAATAAATACAAAATTATTATATTTTGAAATAGGATTTAACTCAATTTAATTTAAAATTAAATTTGTGTGTGTTTGTGTGTTGCGTAGTGTCCAATGGTGTTGCGTTGTATTAAAATCTTTACACCCGGCGAAACGTGATACTAACAAGTTTTGAGGCTCCAAAACTTGTTTTATTTTTTAAAAAATAATCACCTTAATTTGAGTGCTTTTTGAACGTAAATGTCGTTAATTAACACCTATTGTGTCAGTCCTTTTTAATTTGTGTGGCACTTTTGTGACAGACTTTGTGGTAACATTAAAAAACTTTTTTAAAGTGAGAGAGGAATTTTTATGAAAAAGAAAGGTTTACTTCTATTATTAACCTCGTTAGTATCAGTGACTGCTGTTTCGACAGCGATAGTGATGTCAAATTCAAGTGGATATCCTTTATCCACTCGAGCAGATAAAGAACCATATACATTAACAATTAACGCATCTAATAAATCAAACTTTGTTCAAGATGGTGACGTTTATAGAGGAACATTTAAAACCGCTCTTGGAAACGATATCGTTTTTAGAACAAAATCAGCCCCATCTAGTCAGGAAGGTGCTGTCTTTGAATTTACTAGCTTAAGCGATTATTTAATCAATGAAACTCCTCTTAGAGGGGTCACAAGTATCGAATTTACTGGCCATTATTTAAGAAATGGAAGTTTAAGTACATTTGGCTCTCTACACGTATATTATCTAGAAGACCTTGATATGGCCAGTTTAGATAAGGATGATCTTACCAATTCTGATAAACGCATAGAACCAGTAAGCGAATATCATCATCAATATGTTGTAGAAACTGGAAACTCGTTTGATAGAGCGGGATCTTTATATTATTACATTGGTAATAAAGACTATGTTTATGATAATTCCGATTGGGTTATTGAATCAGTAAAATTCGTTTTTAGCTGTCAAAGCACTAAAACATATGTCAGTGTGACAAGTTCTGATTCCTCAAAAGGCAATGTTGCTATCGATAATGCGGTATCGAATGATAAAGGCTATAAAGTTGTCGCTAATGGAACTTCTGTCAAAATTCATGCTTACCCATTCTATAATTATCAAAACGATAAATTCTGTCTCTTTAAGGGATGGCATTTAAATGGCAGTGAACAAATCATTAGCACCGATGCTGATTACACGTTCGTAACTGAACAAGATGGTGTTTATAAGTTTGTTGCAGAATTTATCGAAGCACCAAGTGAAACTTTTAGACAAGGTGTTAGATTATGCTATCAAGAAGAATGGCTTGGTAATATGAAATGGTATGAAGAAGATACTGATACATTCGTTAAATCTTATGATGGCGCATATTATGACCTCGAAAGTTATGTTGGCACCGCCAGTGGAAAAGGGAATTGTGAAATTCAAAGTTATGATGAAGATGATTTATGGCATCAACACGCTAGAGGAACATCTGCCCTGACTCCTTATTTACGCTTAAACAAAAATTATAGTAAATACTATAAAGCGGACGGACATGGCAACCAAGAAAAAGTTGATGTCAAAGACTTCGATCCTGATAAAGTTAGCTGCATTGAATTAGTGCTCGATAAGAGTGATGTGTATGCAAGAGATGATCTTTCAATTACTGGTGGCAATTTTGTGCACACCAAATTAGATATCGATGATACTGACCACAAAAAGATTTCTAAATTCTATATCGATAGCTTTACAAAAGGCGAAATCAAAATCAGTATTCCTGATAATATTAGTAACGTTTACTTCTTTAAGGTCAAAAGATTAGTGGTTCACTACAAAGTTGCAATTCCTCAACTCGAACAATAAAATGCAAAAGGGGCTGTTAAGAAACTCACGAGTGGTAAAACAGCTCTTTTTCTTTTTTTAACTCATTTTAATTACTTTTTTATCATTTTATTATTTTTCCTTCCGTTGCTTTTAGTAGGAATTGTAATTTATATAATTATTGATAATTCAAGAATTATATTTTCCTTGTTTAATAGCCGCTATCGTTTTAATATATATTAAAAACGGAGGTACTTTTATGAATAAGAGAGGATTGTTACTTGCTGGCTCGCTATTATCTTTAAGCGCTGTCGTGGCTGTTACTCTTGTGGGTTTTAAAACAAACGGATCTCTTGCTTTTGCTAACAGGCAACAAACAAATGCTGAATATACTATTTCTACATGGGAGTTTGATGGTTGGTGTAAAAATGCAGGAATATACGGATATGGTAAACAAGGTAGAGTTTTTATGTTTCATTCTTCGTCTAATGGCGCTGGAGAAGGAGTTAAAGTAAGAAGCGACGTCAAATTCGCAATTATCTTAAGTCAGATGACCTACCAAGATGATATCATTGGAGATATGGATTTCACAGAAGTCAACGGTATGCCTTCGCTTGTTTGTAATGATCGTCTAAATTACGTTAAAGATGAACTCAATAATCCAGTATGGCCTGCTAACTATATGGCGATTTACACAGTTCAAATCATGATTGGTGACTTTACATTTGACGGCGATGAAGATTCAGGCGTCCTCACTGAGAAGAATGAATTAAACAACTTCGTTTTAAAATCATTTTTTGTTAACGCTACTTTGACATATTGTACTCCTGGAGACGAACAACCGGGTAACTGGGAAAGACATGACCTTACATATGTAAGAACCTTTACTCAAACGGAAACTCAAATAGGGGATTATGAAGGGCAAAGTCATCAACCACACGTCGGATTTAAAGTTGATAGCCTAATGGTGACCTATGGTTGCTCTTATTAACTAACGATATTTAATTAACTCAGATAAGAAGAATTTATCAAGGGTTTGCCTATCTTAAAACATAAAATAAGAATTATGAACACTAAAATAAAATATTCCTTTGAATTATAAGAGCTTAATGCAATATGAAAGCAGTTTAGGAAAGAACTACAAATTCGATACCCATTAATGTTTTTTTGAGGAAAAGAAAAATAAAAGGTCTCAAAAGCGACACAATTTAAGTATTTTCGGTGTTAGAGATAAGCCCTTCAAGCATTTTTCATGTTAGAGAAGGCCAACTTAACTGATATTCCCCCCAAAAATTTGGACTGTTTCCAGTACAATTAAATGGAGGGATTTTTTTATAAGAAATTAATTGGTCGACAAAAGGCAAATAAATTTTTCATCTTAAGCAAAACAAACGGACTAGAGTATTGCATTTCTCGGCTTGTGTATGCTGTAAAAACAAATACACCTGTTGATAATATTGTCATAACAATGAATACTTCAAACCCAAACCCAAATAGAACAAGTTTTTTGTAGGAACTAACGCGCCAAACAGGGGTGCAATCGGTATACGTATTTAGAAGCTAAACGCCAGCAATGGATAAAAAAGGATGTGAAAGAAATGTCGTTTGGCATTCATAAAAGAAAGAAAAGATCAAAAAGTGGTAAATAGCCACTTTTCTTTAACTCTACAGAGTTAATTGCCTCAAAAACCATAAGAGAATGGGGCACACAACACCAGAGCACACGCAAACAATCGCGGTAGGGTTTTTATCTACAATAATGGGTTTACACAGCATTTTGCTACATACTCGGTTGAGGATAGGACACATATCGAGTTTATGATTAAAAATGGTCAAATGAGCCATTAGGGAATATGTTTAATGTTACCAATATGGCATCAGGAAATAGGATAAATGTAATAGTTATTAATACCAATTTTCATTGCAAAACATTAAAATCCTAGTCGATATTTTTTCCCAATTTGTAAAAAAAATCGAATAGAAATATTGAAAATGAACATCTTAAAATGTAATATTTTATTGCGAGGAGATTCTTTATGGCGCTTATTAAAAGAGATAAATATTTAGATCAATTAATTAGAAAAATTGATAACGGGATGATTAAAGTTATTACTGGATTAAGGAGAAGTGGTAAATCTTATCTTCTTAATACTATTTTTTATAATTACTTAATTAACGATAAAAAAATCCCTTCTAAAAACGTTATTAAATTTGCTTTTGATTCAGAAAAGGACTTAGCCCTTATTGGAGAAAACCTTCTTGAACTTAAAATGGCTAATAAGAAAGTTGATCCACATAAATTTAGTGAATATCTTGCTAAGAAAATCTCCAAAAACGGACATTATTTTATTTTGCTTGATGAGGTGCAAGAACTAGAAGCTTTTGAATATGTTCTTAATGGCCTTCTTTATCAACATAACCTTGATATCTATGTTACTGGTAGTAATGCAAAATTCTTAACCGAAGACATCATTACCGAATTTAGAGGACGTGGTGACGAAATACATATCCTGCCTTTATCTTTTTCTGAATGTTGGAGTTTCTATAGCGAAAGTAAAAATAAAGCCTTAGATATGTATTTAAATTACGGCGGCCTTCCTTTAGTTGTTCTTTCAAATAATGATGAAGATAGGATTAATTATCTTAATACTCAAATAAATCAAACTTATTTAAGCGATATCATTAATCGATATGGAATTAGAAACACCTCTCAATTAGATGAGTTATTTAATATTCTTGCTTCTTATATTTCTGGTCTTGTTAATCCAAAAAAATTAGCGGGTGCATTTAAGAGGAAGCATGATAGTGGGCTTACTGAAGACACTATCGCTAACTATGTTAAACATTTTAAAGACTCGTTCCTGATAGATATTTCTCATAGATATAATGTCAAAGGTAAAAACTATATTTCCACTCCTTATAAAATCTATTTTGAAGATATGGGTATAAGAAACGCTCGTATTGGTTTTAGACAAGTTGAATACACCCATATCATGGAAAATGTTATTTATAATGAATTAAGGTATCGTGGCTATCTTGTTGATGTCGGCGCGGTAGAATTACGTGAAACCATAAAAGACGAAAACGGAAATGATAAGCAAATCAAAACCTTCCTAGAGATTGATTTTGTCGCTAATAAGGGAAGCAAGAGATATTACATTCAATCAGCTTATAAGATTTCCGATTCCGAAAAAAACGAAAAGGAAATTAAATCATTAAACAATACCGGCGATTCATTTAAAAAGATTGTCATTGTTTATGATGATATAGTTTCCAGACAAAACGAAGATGGGATTCTTTACATCGGTTTGTTAGATTTCTTATCCGATCCAAATAGTCTTGAAAGATAATTTTTTAATAAGAAAAGTGTTACAAAAAGCATATCTTATCATATCTAAAAGATATCTAAATTTACATTAATTACATTTTTTATTTATTCTAGATATACTAAAAAAGAAAAATAAGAAAGAAACGAAAATGAAAATTTATATACTGCGACATGGAGAAACTACATTAAACGCTAAAGGAGTTATGCAAGGAAGACTTGATGAACCTTTAAATGATCGTGGACGTGAATTAGCGCTTATTACAGGAAGAGCTCTAAAAGGAATTCATTTTGATTACGCTATTTCTTCTCCTTTATCTAGAGCAAGAGAAACCGCTCAAATTATCCTAAAAGAAAGTCAAAATATTCTCCCTATAGATATAGATGAAAGAATAATCGAGATAGATTTTGGAGATTTAGAAGGAAAAAAGATAACTGAAATGGGGGAAGACGGCCTTAAATTTTATTTTGAGCCACTTAAATTTAAAGGATTCCCTAATGGAGAAACCGTTTTAGAAGTATGTAAAAGAACTCAGGAGTTTTTAAAAGAATTAATCGCTAAAGATGATAATAAAACATATTTAATTAGTACTCATGGATGTGCTATGAGAGCAATGATTAATTATTTATTAGATAATAAAGAAGATTATTGGATTGGACATGCTCCTTATAACTGCTCTTTTACAATTATTGAATCTAATAAGGGAAAAGCTTCTATTATAGAAATTGATAAAGTCTATTATGATCCAAGTTTAATAGTGGATAGATTTAAAGAATAAATGTTATCCATTCAGTTGTCTTCAATTTGTGGACAACTGAAACTTTATATATTAACTTTAAGGTTTAGTAGAATTGAAGAAAAATGTTTTAAATGTGTAGCAAAAACAATTTTAAAAGGAAAAAGTGGTTGATAGTATTTGGGACATTAAACCCGACGAAATTAAATTTTTAAATTAATAAACCTTATTCTTAAGTTTTATCTTTGCCATTTTAACTAAAAATATTTATAGTAATCACATGAAACGTTTAGAGTCTCAAGAAGATTATTTAGAGAAGATACTCCAAATCTCTCAAAAGAAAGAATGCGTTCACGCAATCGACATTGCTAGAGAAATGTCTTTTTCTAAGCCTTCAGTCTCTATTGCGATGAATAAACTTAAAGAATCTGGATATATAGAAATTAAGGAAAAAGGAGACATCTTTCTAACTGCTAAAGGACTAGAAATCGCACAAAAAACCCTTGAAAAGCACATTATTATTACAAAATTACTTGTTTATATCGGGGTAGATGAAAAGACTGCGATGGAAGATGCCTGCAGGATGGAACATGATATTTCTGATAAGACATGGGAAGCTATAAAAAAGAAAGCTTCTTTATTAGATAAATAAGTATTTATATATAATAAAATAAGATTTAGTTAGCTTCGACTAACTTTTTCTTTACTAACACTTATTTATGAATATAATTATCTCGTTAGTTAAGACTAACTTTTTAAAGGAGAAAGAAAAAATGCCTATTGCCTTAGCACCATTAAATACTGAAATGAAGGTAGTTAAAATTCTCGTAGATGATAAAACTAAGAAGCATCTAGAGAGTTTAGGTATTTTAATTAACTCCATTATAAAAGTTATTTCTTCTGTCCGCGGTGGAGTTGTTATCGCGGTTAAAGATGGAAGGCTAGCTTTAGATCGCTCTATTGCTAGCAAAATTCTAGTTGCGTAGAAAGGAAGGAGTTTATGCTAAAAAGACTAGATGAATTTGTCATAGGCGAGACTGGCCTAATTAAAAAAGTAGAGGGGGAAGGTAGACTTCGTAGAAGACTCTTAGATATGGGAGTCACTCCAGGAGCAACAGTTTATTTAAGAAAGAAAGCTCCTTTAGGAGATCCTATGGAAGTCACGATTAGAGGCTATGAGCTTTCTTTAAGAAAAAGCGAAGCCGAATTAGTTGTTCTAGAAGTTAAGGAAGATGCTAAAAGATGAAACGATTTGCTTTAGCAGGAAATCCTAACTGCGGAAAAACTACATTATTTAATAATTTAACAGGAAGCACGGCGCACGTAGGAAATTGGCCTGGTGTAACTGTTGAGAAAAAAGATGGAGTTTATAAGAAATTAGATGAACCTATCTCAATTATTGATTTACCAGGTATCTATTCTCTTTCTCCATATACAAGTGAAGAAATTATCTCAAGAAACTACATTCTTGATGAAAAACCTGACTGCGTTATCAACATTGTTGATGCAACTAACTTAGAAAGAAATCTTTATTTAACTACCCAGTTATTAGAAATTGATGTCCCTGTTGTAGTTGCTATAAACATGATGGACGTCCTTGATAAAGCAGGAGACACTCTAGATGAAAGAGTTCTAGAAGAAAAGCTAGGAGTTAGAGTAATTAAAGTCTCCGCTTTAAAAGAAAATAATCTTCATGACTTAATGAAAGCTGCTTATGAAGCAAGTAAATCTCCTAGAAAAGGAAGAAGCGTCATAGAAGATAAAGATTTGAACCATCTTTTTGGTGACTTATCCATTGCTTTTAAAGGTAAAGGAGTTTCTAATCCGCTATTTCACGCTATAAAATTAGCAGAAAATGATGAAGTAGAAACTAAAGATCATCCAGATTTAATTGAGATGGTTAATGAATTTAAGAAAACCATCAAAGATGATGTATTTGGAGATGATATTGAAGGAATTATCGCAGATAAAAGATATAACTACATCTCTACACATTTCTCTAATGTAATTACTAAAGCTGCTAAAGAAGAAAGTGTTGAAGAGAGCGTTAAATCAACAAAGAGCGATAGAATCGATAAAGTTTTAACTCATAAAGTATTTGGTTTAATTATCTTTGCTGCTATTTTATTCCTTGTCTTCCATCTTACTTTTGCAGAAGATTTATTCTTCCTTCATAAAGCAGGAGTTCAATTTAATACTTGTTTTGAAGGAACTATCTACGAAGGATTATTCTGGAGTGCTGATAAAGGTATAGCTTCTCCTGGAGTAATGCTGTTTAACTTCTTTGATCAAAGCTTTGCGGCGATTATAGGGGATGATGTGCCGGCCCTAGAAGGAGGAGTTGGTGTACTTAGATACACGATGCAAAATAATCTAAGTGAATCAGCGCAGTGGTTTACAGGATTTATTTGCGATGGTGCTCTAGGTGGATTATTCGCAATCCTAGGCTTCTTACCTCAGATTTTATTCCTCTTCTTATTCTTCTCTATAATGGAAGATACAGGATATATGGCTAGAGTTGCCTTCATCTTAGATAGAATATTCCGTAAATTTGGGCTCTCTGGAAGAGCATTTATTCCTATGATCATGGGCTTTGGATGTTCAGTTCCAGCTATGATCAATACTAGAACTCTTGCTGATGAGAAAGAAAAGATTGCAACTATTAGAGTAATTCCTTTCTTCTCTTGCGGAGCTAAATTACCTATTTTAGTCGCTATTTCAGGTGGACTTGTTCAATACTTTAACTTTGGAAACGCAGATTTAATTACTTATGCAATGTATGTAGTTGGAATTATAGTTGCTATAACTACATTAATTATTATGAGAACAACTTCTATGAGAGGAGATACTGCTCCATTTATCATGGAATTACCTCAATATCATTTACCTCAATTTAAATCCTTGATGATTCATTTATGGGATAAAGCTAAACACTTTGTAATTAAAGCTTTCACAATCATCTTAGCTTCTACAATAGTTATCTGGTTCTTATCTAATTTTGGTTGGAACTGGCAATATTTAGGAGGATTTGAAGGTTCAATTATTGCAAGTATTGGTCAATTTATTCAACCTTTATTTACTCCTCTTGGCTTTGGTTCTCAACTTACTTCTCTTGGATTTGTCTTTGCGGTTGCCGCTATTACTGGACTTATCGCTAAAGAAAATGTCGTAACTACTTTTGCTGCTATGGCTGCTGTAGTTATCGCAACATTAACTCCAGAAGAAGTTGAAGAAATTATTGGAGATACAGAAGGAATTAGTGCCGCAGCAGCTATGATTTCTGCTTCAGGAATCACCTGGCAAGGTTGTATTTCCTTCATCACATTCAACATGATTACAATTCCTTGTTTTGCAGCAGTAGCTACAGCAAAAGCTGAACTTAAAAAAGGAACACTTAAATACACCATTTTATTCTGGCTGGTAGTTTCTTATGTTGGCGCTTCATTTGTTTACTGCTTCTTATCAATGTTTAGTAAAGAATCTCTATTCTGGGCAATTCCAACGACTGCATCGCTAGTTGCCTGTGGAGTAGCAACTGGATTCATAATCCATTTCTACAATAAGAGAAGAGATTCAAGGATGTTAGGAGCATAATAATGGTTCAAAATATACTTCTTATAGTTGGTACAGTAATCTTCGTCCTAGGCTTATTTAGTTTTCTTATTGGATCTTATATCTATAAAAGAAAACATAATCTCCCTACAGGAGAATGCTCTTACTGTCATCAAAGCAAGAATCGTTTATTAAAAGACTACTATAAAGCTTATCCTAAATCTAAATAACTAATCTCCTTACATAAATTGGCTTGTACTTAACCTCCCTACAGGCCTTTTTATTTTAGAAAAACATAAGCTTATATATATTAAAAAATATTGTTATGATTTATAATTCTCTCTATGAAAAAGAATAAAGAAAAACAAGTTTTTACAGAAAAAGAAAGAAATAAGGGAATTATCCGTACTTCTTTAGTTGGAATTGGCGGAAATGCGCTTTTAGTTGCAATGAAAGCCACAGTTGGATTTATAGCAGGATCTGTATCTATAATCATGGATGCTTTAAATAACTTAACTGACGCCCTTTCTTCAATTATTACAATTATTGGAACTAAATTATCTGGGAAAAATCCTGATAAAAAACATCCTTATGGACATGGAAGAGTTGAATATATAACTTCTTCTTTAATCGGTGCAGTAATTCTTTTTGCTGGTGGAAGTGCAATCTATAAATCTATTGAATCCATAATAAATCACTTTAAAACAGGCGAACTTCCTAGCTACAATAATTACGCATTTTTTCTTATTTCTGCAGCAATTGTCATAAAAATAGGTTTAGGAATCTTCTATCAAATTAAAGGAAAGAAATATAATTCGAGTGTTTTAAAAGCTAGTGGGTTAGATGCTTTATTTGATTCTTTATTAACTTTATCAACTTTAATAGGTGCGATAGTATCTAGATTTGCATCAACTTATGTTGAAGGATATATCGGTGTAGTTATTGGTATATTTATCCTTAGAACAGGCTTTGAAATTGTTAGAGAAGCTATTTCTAATCTTATTGGAGTAAGAATAGATCAAGAATTTGCTAATGAAATAAAGGCTGAAATTGCTCAATTTGACGGAGTTAAAGGAGTCTATGACCTTATTTTAAATAATTATGGACATTCAAAATTCATTGGTTCAGTTCACGTTGGAGTTGATGAATCTTTCACTGCAAAAGACATTCATATTCTTGAAAGAGAGATTGGAGTTAATCTTTATCTTAAGCACAATATTATCATGACTGTTGGAATATATTGTGAAACTGTTTCTTCTCCAATAGGGCAAGAAATTAAAAATAAAATTATTGAACTAATTAAAGAAAATCCATTTATTTTACAGCTTCACGGCTTTTATATTGACGAAGGAACTAAGTCTGTTTATTTCGATTTAGTATTCGATTATCAAGAAAAAGACCCGGGTTCTGCAGTGAATTCGCTTGTAATTAAGCTAGTTGAAGCTTTTGAAGGCTATTCATTCTATCCTGTTATTGACAGAGATTTTTAGTTGAAAACTAAAATATTTTACTAATCTTGTTTAATTCTAATTTACCTTAAGGTAAACTATGAGTGATATGAAAAAGATTTTTGTCATAGGTTCAGTTTCTCTTCTAGGAGTGAGCCTTTTAATTCCTACTTTATTAAATAGAAAAGCAGTTGAGACTAATGCGTATTCAACAAGTTCTTTACCAACTACTATTTATCTTAACGACACAGCAGAAGCTAATGTTAGATCTTATTATTCTTCTTTAAATTCTCTTTCTGTTAGTGAAAGACAAGGAACAAACCTTCTAAAGAACTTAAAACCTATTTTAAAAAATCGTCAAAAATATTATTCATATGATTCTACAAGCGCAATTTGGCAAATTTATGAAATTTCTGATAGAGATTGGGAAAAATCTCCTGCTTCTTCGACTACATATGGAACTTACGACAGCAAGACTAATGTAATTTCTAATTATGAATACGGAACAAGCACAAGTAGTAAAAAGAATAATCCATATATCCATGCCCTTTATGTTGATAGAAATGTAAACAATCTAACAACTGCTTGGGACGACCATCAACAAACCCAGTGGGGAATAAATAGAGAACACGTCTGGCCAAAATCAGCTGGATTTGAAGCTTCTGGACAAGGCGGAGCTAGAGGCGATCCTATGCACCTTATGGCTGGAAATGGCAGAGTTAATAGTGCAGAACATAATAACTATATGTATGGCTTTGTTGACTCAAATCATATTTCTTCGCGACCTACTTTTGCAAACTTGATAAATAATTATCGCGGAACCTCAGTTACTTTAGGCGGTTCTGATGATGTTTTTGAACCACAAGACTCTGATAAAGGCGATATCGCAAGAGCTCTTTTCTACATGGTTGCTAGATATAATTATCTTTCTGGCTCGGATTCGGACGGAATTAATCAAAATAATCCTAACTTAGAATTAGTTCAAGAATCTAAAAGACAATCATCAACGACTTCTTCTACTTCTAAAACAGGAAAACAGGGTATTTTAACCGACTTATTAGAGTGGAATAGAATTGATCCACCTGATGAATTTGAAATCCATAGAAATAATCTTTTATATAAAAACTATACAAATAACCGTAACCCATTTATTGATTTCCCTGAATGGGCTGAATATATTTGGGGTTCTGCAGTTTATGACGGAAAAGAATTAATTTCTTATTCTTCAGCAGCTACTGGGTACGCAAATCCAACAAGTGATACATTAAATAGTTTTTCTGGTTCAGTAAGTGGATCTGTTACAGCTAGTTTAGATTCAGCTTCAATAACAGTAGGCCAAAATATTCAAATTAATGCTGTTTCTAACGATGAAAGCACAATTTCTTGGTCGACTTCTAATTCAAGTATTGTAAGCATTTCCTCATCTTCTTCCGCATCAGGAAGCAATATTACTCTTACTGGCGTTAACGCAGGAAGCGCAACAATTACAGCTAGCGCAACTATTGGCGGAACTTTATATACCGATGAATGTGAAGTTACAGTTACTGCTTCTTCAGCAACTTTATCTCCAACGATAGCAAGAACTGATTATGCCGAAGGCTACGCTGCCGAAGGAACTTCTGGAACAATCACAAAATCCGTCGTTTCTTCTAATGATTTATCTATAAGTTATTCAGGAATTAACACTAAGAGTTCAAAAGATACTCTATATTCCTACACAATGTATGTTGGTAATCAAGGCTATATTTATTCAACTTCTTGTCCAAATGGATATTATCCAAGTTCAATAACAGTTCATTTCTCTAGTAGCACAGGAACTAGCGGAAATATTGGAATTAGCTATGGAACTTCTGCTTTAACCTCAAGAAATACTTCAGTTAGTGGAGCCGTTACAAAAGGCGGAACTTATACAATAGAAAATCCAATCGGAAATAATAAATATTGGAATATCTCGACTAGGGGAGGAAATGTCCAAATCTCTTCTATAGATTTAGTTTATGCTCATGAAAGCGCAGCAACTAAAACTCTTTCTTCAATTTCTGTAGATACAACTAATGTTACTACCGAATTTATTAAAAATAGCGAATTTGACTCTACTGGATTAGTTGTAATCGCTCATTATGATGATTCTACTTCTTCAGAAGTTACTCCAGATAGCATTGTTGCTCCTGATTTATCTTCTTTAGGGGAGAAAACTGTAACTGTTAATTATGGCGGTAAATCTACCTCATATAAAGTTAATGTAGTTCCTAAACCAGTTACAGAAATAGTCGCCTCAATCAGTAAAACTTCTTATAAAGTTGGCGAAACCATTAGCAAATCAGATATAACTGTTTATGATGCCGATAATTTAGAAGAACCATTAAATGATTTCACTTTTGCAGATGATGGTTATCAATTTACTTACGATGATGCTGCTAGTGGCGGAGCTGCTACTGCAAAAGAATTCGAAGTTAGATATGGTTCTGTATCTACAACTATTAGTGTAAATGTTTCTAGAGAAGCTTATAGCGAGGTTCCAGCGGACAAAACAGATACATTAAATAGAGCGTTAACTAATGTTTCAGGAACGACATATAAAGATTGGTCGGGTCTATCCGTTACCGGTGGTTCTGGCGCTGTTTATGCAGGAAATAGTGCGGGTGGGAATGATTCTATTCAATTAAGATCATCATTAGAAAAAGATCCTTCGGGAATTATTACTACTACTTCTGGAGGAAAAGTTTCTTCTGTCACTGTTGCTTGGGATAGTCATACTACTGACGGAAGAATATTAAATATTTATGGTAAAAATACTCCTTATAGCGCTGTTGGTGATTTAAGAAGTGCAGAGCCTGATGAACAAGGTACGCTTTTAGGATCAATAATTTATGGAACTTCTACAACATTAAATATCACTGGTTCTTATACATATATTGGATTAAAGTCTAGGGATGGAGCTATGTACCTTACTTCTATCCAAATTTCCTTTGACTCAACTACAACAGTTAATAATTTAGTTAACTACATCATGTTTGAAGACACAGCTAATCAATGTAATACAAAGTTACCTACAGCTCTAGATTGGTTCCAAAACAAGATTACTAAAGCTGAAAGAAATACTTTAATGACTAGCGAAGATTATGTTTATACATGTGCCAGAAATAGACTTTGTGCTTGGGCCACTGAAAAAGGAAAGACAATAGTTAAACAAAATGATGATTATGTTGTTAATGGGGCTGGAAAAGACTTATCTCCATTAGAAAATAAATCAATAATCATTCCTGTAGTATCTATTCTAGGTGCTATTACAGTTACTATAGTTGGTATTTATATCTTCAAGAAAAAGAAAAAGATTAAATAATATATAACTTCAAATATTAATATATGGGTCGCTTGTTTTTGCAAAAACGCGACTCTTTTTTGATACAAAATTACAATGTTTGAAGTCGTTTTTAATAATTTATTTCTTAATTATTAAAATATAAGGTAAAAGTGGTGGTTTAAATTTCAAAATAAACAAAGTATTATAAGTTACTTCCCTAAATAAAAAGGAGGCTAATGATGAAGAATTCAAAAATGTTTGTGCTTTTTACATCTTTGCTTCTTTCTTTATCGTCTTGTAGTTTTTCTATAGGAGGAAAAAAGAGTTCTTCTGAAGCTGCATCTTCTTCCCAAGAAAACTCGAATATAACTAGTGAAATTACTAGTGAAGGAACAAGTGAGGCTACAAGTCAGGGAACAGGAACAAGCGAAGAAGAAAGTGAAGAAGAACCCAGCATTACAATTATTGAGATTTCTAGTGAAGAAGAATCTGAAGAACCAGTTGCTTCTAGTGAAGAAGAATCTTCCATAATTGAGTCCTCCGAAGAAGCTCAATCTGAAGAAATTTCAGATTATTCATCTTCAACTTTAATTTCTAGTGAAGAAGAAAGTGAAGGAACTATTACAATTAGTGAATCAGAAACAGAATATATTTCCGAAATTGAAATTAGTAGTGAAAGCGAGCAGTCTTCAGAGTCATTAATTAGTGAAAGTTCTGAAGAAATTTCTTCTGAAACTGCTATTAGTGAAAGTGAAGAAAGTTCAGAATCTTCGCAAATCCCTGTTAAAATTCATGAAAATGAGATTATTTTCAACGCAAAAGGATCAACATCTGCCTCAATTTCTTCTTTCACAGAGGACATGTACACAGTTTATGATTTAGATATTTCATCTATTACAGCCGAAAAAGCATATAAAACAGAAGATGGGTCTGTAAGATTAGGATCTAAGACTAATTTAGGAACCTTAACTGTTACTTTTGCTGAAGAAGTTTTAGTTAAAGAAATAATTGTTACCGCCTCTCAATATGGAACAAGTACTTCTAAATTAACTGTGCAAACTCTTCCAAATAATATTTCTGCTTCTCAAACTATTACTGATAAGGGCAAATATAAATTTAGTGGATTTGATTCGAATAATTCTTTATCTTCATCCTTTAAGATTTCTACTCTTTCTACAGCAAAAAGATGTTATATATATTCTGTTAAAGTCGTTTTAGGAGAAATTGAAGAGATTTATCCTACCGCAATAAAAGTTTCGCCAGCAGAAAAGACTTTAGGAATTGGAAAGACTTTTGATCTTTCCGTTTCATATACTCCTTCAAATACTAATGTTAAGAAATTAAGTTATTCTTCTTCTAATATAGGTATTGCCAGCGTTGATTCTAACGGAAAAGTAACTGGAGTAGCTAAAGGAGAAGTTACAATAACTGTAGAAGCTCTTAGTGAAGGAGGAAGTGTTTCTTCAACTTGCGCAGTTTCAGTTATTGAAGAACTTAACCCAGAAGTTGGTAAGACAAACATCGCTTATAACTATAAAGATTTATCCACAAATCTTGCTTACGATTTAGATTACTGTCCAACAGATAACGCCAAAATCCTTGTAATTCCCGTTTGGTTTACTGATTCTAACAAATATATTTCTACTTCAAGTAGAGATAAAGTAAGAAGCGATATTGAAAAAGCTTACTTAGGAAGCAAAGAAGAAACAGGCTGGCACAGCGTTAAATCTTATTATGAAGAAGAGTCTTTAGGTCAATTTACTTTAGAAGGAACAGTTTCTTCTTGGTATGAATGCGGTAAGTCCGTAAGTAACTATGCTAGTTTAAGTACTGGCGGAAATAACACAACGGATTTAGTTAAAACTGCTTCAGATTGGTATTTCAATAATAATAAGAGCGAATCTAGAGCAGATTATGATAGAGATTCTAACGGATATTTGGATGGCGTTTTATTAATCTATGGCGCTCCTGATTATCATACAGGCTTTAATTCTAGCAATAGTTATAGTAATCTCTGGGCATATTGCTACTGGGAACAAGAAACTTCATACAAATCCGTAAGTAGTCCAGGACCTAACGTATTTTTCTGGGCTTCTTATGACTTTATGTATGACTCTTCAACTTCTTATTCTAGAACCGGAAGTACTTCTTATGGTGGAGGAGATTGCTCTCACTGCACAGTAGATGCACATACATTTATCCACGAAATGGGTCACGTTTTAGGATTAGATGACTATTATGACTACGGAAGTAATCAATATAATCCAGCTGGAGGTTTCTCTATGCAAGATTATAACGTAGGAGCTCATGATGCTTTCTCTACTATGGCATATGGATGGGCACATCCTTATATTCCAACTGAATCATGTGAAATAGAGTTAAATCCATTTGTTTCTTCTCACGATATGATTCTTCTTACTCCAAGTTGGAATTCATTCAACTCTCCATTTGATGAATATCTATTATTAGAATTATTTACTCCAACAGGCTTAAATAGTTTCGATTGCACCTATGCATATAATGGCAGAACTCAAGGACCAAATAAAGTTGGAATTAGATTATGGCACGTTGATGCTAGGTTAGCTTATTGCAATAGTACTGATTATCGTGGAGAACCTGTTTTCTCTGCTTCTCAGCTTACTACAAATCCATTATATAAGTGCCAATATGGAGTTACTCAAGCCTTCACTAACACATATGGAGACGATGATTATGGCTCTGTTTTAGGTAGAGATTACCATAAATATGACTTATTACATTTAGTTAGAAATAATCAGTCCGTTGATTATAAGACTAAGAGTGATCTTTCTGGTTCTGATCTATTTGGAAATGGAAGTAGCTTCTCAATGTCTAGCTTCTCTAAACAATTTGCTACAACAGGCAAATTAGATAGTGGAAAAGACTTAGGCTGGAGCTTCTCAGTTTCTATTTCTGGTAGTGGAGATAATGCAAAAGCAAAAGTTACCTTAATAAAAGCTTAACAAATAAAATAAAAATCCATTTCATCGATAATTCTAGAAATGGATTTTTTATTTATGCTTTCACAATTTCTTTAACTATTTCAATCATCTTATTGAACTCACTAATTGATAGATATTCATATCTACCATGATGATTGTAGCTCCCTGTACCTAGATTTGGAGTTGGGCAACCTTTAAAGGAGAAAGTTGCTCCATCAGTTCCCCCTCTAATAGGGTTATACCAAGGTTTAAGGTTAAGTCTTTTAAAGACTTCTTCAGCTTTAAGAATTGCTTCAGGATGTTCATCAAAGACTTCTTTCATATTTCTATAGTCATCTACGATTTGAACATTAACTTTGCAGCCATAGTGAATACTTTCTATTTTTTTAGCGGCTAGGAAGAAATCACGCTTTTGCTCTTCAAGTTTAGCTCTATCATGATTTCTTAAAATATAGTGAAGTTCAGCAAAGCCTGTTTCACCAACCATATTAGTTAAATGATTGAATCCTTCTCTATTTTTTGTAAATTCAGGTCTAGCTAAAGCTGGAAGAAGACCGTCAAATTGCATCGCGACAGTAGAAGCATTAACCATTCTACCTTTAGCTTCTCCTGGGTGAATGGCAACTCCTTGAATTTTAACTACTGCATGAGCTGCATTAAAAGTTTCGATTGCGATTTCATCATAGATTCCGCCATCAATTGTGTAGGCATATTTAGCACCAAATTCTTCTGCATTAAAATATTTTGGGCCCCTTCCAATTTCTTCATCACAAGAGAAAAGAATGCAGATTGGGTGATGTTTAATTTCTGGATGAGATACATAATAATCTAGCATTGACATAATTATTGCAATCCCTGCTTTATCATCGGCTCCAAGCAAAGTATCTCCGCTAGTGACAACTAAATCATCGCCAATATGTCTTTTTAAAGATGGGAATTTTTCAGCATCCATCGAATGTTCTTCGTTAAGAATGATTTTTCCCCCATCATAATTATGAATAATTCTAGGTTTAACATCTTTACCTGAACATTCTAAAGCTGTATCTACATGAGAATTAAATCCAATAGGATCTAATCCTGGTTCACCTTCAAGTTTTCCATAAAGCATTCCATATTCGTTAATGTAGCAAGGAATGCCCATTTCTTTTAGTTCTTTTTCTAATAATCTAGTTAGGTTTAATTCTTTTTCAGCGCTAGGAACAGTAAAACTATTCTCATCAGATTGAGTATCTATTTTTACATAGCGTAGGAATCTTTCTAAATTTTTATCCATAGTTAACATTCTCCTTCAAACTTCTTTATTCTACTCTTAAAAGATTGTTAATCTAAATAAAATTTTATTTTGATTAATTTTTTATTCATTTTGAACGTTTTAGATAATAAATTGACAAAAAAATAGGTCAAAAAATTGATTTAAGAAGCGAAATATCTAAATAATTAGAAATTATTTAATAAATTGCTTGCTTTAAAATTATTGAAGTATAGAATAGCCTTTCTGGAGGATTTTTGTATGAATAAAAAATTAGAAGGCTGTTTAGACCAAAAGAAAGTAGAAAATATATTAAAAGATTATCATTCTAACCCTGTAAACAAGGTTGTTAGACATTCTTTATCTAGAACCACATTTAATGATGCAATGTTTAATAGTGAATCTTTAAAAGACATTGATCCAACTTTTTCTATTGACATTGAAACAATGAAAGTAACAAATCAAAGAAGCAGCGGACGCTGCTGGATTTTTGCTGGATGTAATGTCTTAAGAGAATTAGTAGGTAAAAAATTAAATATTAAGTTCTTTGAATTATCTGAAAACTACATTTCTTTATATGATAAGATTGAAAAATCCAATTTTGCTCTTGAATCTATCATTAGAATTATTGATAGAGATTCATACGATAGAGTCTTCCAATTCATTTTAAGATCTCCAGTTAACGATGGTGGACAATGGGATATGTTCGTCAACCTTGTTAAGAAATATGGATTAATGCCAAAAAGTGCATTCCCAGAGACATTCCAATCTAATAATACTGCTCAATCTTCTTTCTTAGTAAATCAAGCAATTAGAAATTTCGCTTACGAAGCAAGAAAACTTTTTATCGCTGGAAAGAAAGAAGAAATTAGACCTTTAAAAGAAAAAGTTATGGAGAAAATTTATCACTTATTCTTAAACGCTTTTGGAGTTCCACCAAAGGAATTTGACTTCGAATATGTTGATGAAAATAATGAATATAAAGTCGATAAGTCTTTAAATCCCCATTCTTTTTTTGAAAAATACGTTGGAATTGAGCTTTTAGAAGAATATCAATCAATTACAAATGCCCCGACAATTGATAAACCAATGATGAGAAATTTCACAATTGATTTCTTAGGAAATGTTGTTGAGGGTAAAAATATTAACCACTTAAATTTAAGCATGGAAAGAATGAAAGAACTCATTATTGCTCAACTTAAAGAAGGATTACCAGTTTGGTTTGGCGCAGATGTTTCTTTCTATAGAGATAGAAGTGCATTTGCTTGGGATGATAATGCATTTGACTATGAAGCTTCAACTGGATTCAATGCTGAATTTGATAAAGGAGCTATGTTAGACTTTAGAGCCTCTGCAATGAACCATGCTATGGTTATTACAGGTGTAAATTTAGTCGATGGAAAGCCTGCAAAATGGAAAATTGAAAACTCTTGGGGTGAAGATGTTGGAAAGAAAGGATATTTCGTAATGTCTTCTTCTTTCTTCAATAAATTTGTTTATCAAGCAGTTATCTTAAAGAGATTCTTAAGCAAAGAAGAACTTGAAGCAACAAAAGCTGATCCAATTGTTCTTCCACCTTGGGATCCGATGGGTACTCTTGCAGATTAATTTACATTTAATTATGTTTTGATATAATATACAAAAAAGGAGATTAGTATGGCTGAAGTTCAAAAATATCGTTGCACACTTTGCGGTGAAATTGTTGTTCCTAATGAAGATGGAACTTGCCCAATCTGTGGAGCACCATTCGAGATGCTTGTAAAAGTTGACGAGAACGGAAACGAAATCTAATTTTCATTAAAATCCCTGCAAAAACGGGATTTTTTTCTTGTATTTTGAGGTTTTAATCATGAAAAAGAGGAAAGTTGTAATAATTGGTGATGGGGCTGTAGGATCTACAACAGCTTTTGTTTTAGCTACTGGATCCACAGTAAAAGACCTCGTTATCATAGATGTTAATCAAAATAAAACTGAAGGCGATGTGGCTGATATAAAAGACGGAATGTCTTTCATTTCGTTCCCAAAAAGAATTAAAGCTGGTGATTATTCAGAATGTGCTGATGCTAGATTAATTATTATTACAGCTGGGGCTGCTCAAAAAGAAGGGGAAACTAGGTTAGATTTATTAAAGAAAAATTACTCAATTACTAAATCTATTTGTGCTTCATTAAAACCATATGTAAATGAAGAAAGTCTAGTAATGGTCGTAACAAATCCTTGCGACATTCTTACTTATATTGTCCAAAAAGAGCTCGGTTTACCTTATAATCACGTATTTGGATCAGGCACAGTTTTAGACACTTCTAGATTAAAAACAGTTATATCAGAGACAATTGGAGTTGACTCAAGAAATGTTCATACATATGTCTTAGGGGAACATGGAGATAGTGAAGTTCCTATTTGGTCTATGACTTCAATAGGTGGTTTAAGTATTCTAGATTACTGTAGCAAGAATAATTGTTTAAAAACTGTAAATTTAGATGAAATGTTTGATCAAGTAAGATATGCAGCTTATGAAATAATAAAGAAAAAAGGCGCAACAAATTATGCCGTGGCTTTAGCTGTTTCCAGAATAGTTAATGCAGTCATTAATGATGAACATTCTATTTTAACTTGCTCTATATATTGTGATAAAGAATTCTCGGGTGAATTAGATGATATTTATCTATCACTTCCTTGTGTGGTTTCAGGTCATGGAATTAGTGGAATCATTAGGCCAAATTACACTAGAAGAGAGCAAATGGCTATCATTTCTAGTGGCGAAGAATTAAAAGAAAAACTAAAAGAAATTTTATAAAAAATCTTCGAATATTGATGTATGGGTCGCCTCTTTTTAGTTTTTGGGGCGATTTTTTAATCAATTATTTAGTTATTATTTCCGACATTATAGTCGAAGAAAGCTTTGACTATAGGATTGATTAGAGGGGCAGTAACTTCATGGCGATATTTGCTGCGTAAATTACCCCATTTTGCTTCATCATAAGGTTCAACGAAGAGTCCTTTTAAAACTTTTTTCTCAATAGAGGAGTCCTTTAAATATGATAAGCATTCAAGTTGCAATCTTTCCTCGGTGAAGTAAGAATTAGTGATTTCTCCAGTTGCATAATTCATGCCTTCGTTATAGAAAATTGCTGCAGAATCAATAACATCTCCCTTCTTTTTTCCATTTGCCTCAGAATTTATATGGAATAAACAAGGGAAAGAATGGTCCGCATCCCAGCCAGCAGGATTGTCTTCAGAGGCAATTAAACCATAATCTTCTTTGAATTTATTATATTGCTTAAATGCTTGTTTTTCATCATCTGTAGCATCAGGATATTTAGCTGGATCTTTAGCACTTGCGCCATTATATTTTCTAATACCTTCAGCATCGCAATCTATAGCATATAAAGGAGACATATTTTGATTATCTTTTACATAATCTAAGATAAATGAAGTTTCTAAATAGGAGCAGTCTCCACAGCTTAAACGTAAGAAATACACGGTAAATTCCCCGTGGTTTTCATATTTTGCGTCTAATTGATCCTTATCAAGAAGGAAAACTCTAGGATAGTAGATTCTAGCGTCCATCCATTCTTTAAAAGCAGAAAGTTTATATACAAATTCTTCTTGTTGGTTAGCGTTTGTCTTTTGATAAGTAATAGCACCTTTATTAAAAATCGCTAAAGTTTCATGATTAGAAAGGAGCTGTAAACCAAAAGTATTGGTTTGATTTTGCATGTCTCTATAATCAATTACGTACCATAAAAGTTTATATTCTTTAATATAAGGAACGAGAATATTATCATGGAAGTCGTGCCAGCAACTGCAAAGCTCATCATAATTATGAACAATTAAAAGGAAATTCTTTTGTTCTTGGACCTTTGCGGAAAGCTCGCTATATGACATTTTAACTAAGTGAGACATTCCTCCAACTTCTTCTCCTTCAAATTCCATAGTCCCGTAAGGAAGAGCAGTTTTAACAAAAGAATCTATTGGTTTATTGCAAGAAGCAAGACTCGCCAAGAGTGGTAAACAACAAATAACAAATTTTAAAGATCTTTTTTTCATGACAATTATTTTAATGAAATACGTTTTTTTCTCAACTTATTTCGACTTTTTTATATACATATTTATATATAGAAAATCTTTGGAAAAAATAGTCAAAAATCAGGAAAAAAAATTTGGTAAAAAATCTTCATAAAAATTTGATAAGAAAAACCAAGACAATTTTTGAAAAATAATTTTTCTATTTTTGTTAGGTCTTGTCGAAGAAATTTGATAAAAAATTTTTTAAAGTTTTCTAGTAAAAAATGGCTTAAAATCGACACTATTTTTTTAGAGCAAAAAAAAGTACAAAAAATCGTAAAAAAATATGTTGCATTTTTTATCATTTATCTTCATTATTTCACTCGTTGAAATTGACTCTTATGTAGCAAGGACAACATCTATAACTTTATCTTCTTTACTGGAGGTCACATTATGGACAATAAAAATACTATTATTGAGTTGCAACATGTGCGTAAGTCTTTTAGTGACGGCTTTGTTGCAGTTGAGGACTTTAACCTTGATGTTAAGGCTGGTGAATTTATCACCATTTTAGGTCCTTCTGGTTGTGGTAAAACAACCACATTAAGAATGATTGCTGGATTTGAATTTCCAACAAACGGAGCAATTTTACTTAACGGACAAGATATTTCATTGCTCCCACCATATAAAAGACCAGTTAATACTGTTTTCCAACATTATGCGTTATTCCCACATTTAGATGTTTACGATAATGTTGCTTTCGGTCTTAAATTAAAGAAAGTTCCTACTTATTTAACTAAAAAAGATAAGGAAAAACAGGCTTTGGTTAAAGAAGAATACGAAAATAAAATCTTTAATTTAACTAAAGAATATAAAGAACTTAAAAAAGGTCACGATAAAGTAAAAATAGATGAAAAGAAAAGAGAATTAGATTCTCTTAAAGGTGAATATAAAGAAAAATTAGCTGCTGCTGTAATTAAAGTTTTAGATGAAAAAGGTAATCCCATCATCAAAGATAAGCATTTAAGTGCAAAAGTTATTGATGAAAAAGTCTCTAGGGCTTTAAAGATCGTTGATCTTGATGAGATGGAAGATAGAGATGTTTCTACTCTTTCTGGTGGTCAACAACAGCGTGTTGCTATCGCTAGAGCAATTGTAAATGAACCAAAAGTTCTTCTTTTAGATGAACCTTTATCTGCTCTTGATAGAAAAATGAGAAAAGACATGCAAATCGAACTTAAAGATATGCATAAAAAGCTCGGAATTACCTTCTTCTATGTCACTCATGACCAAGAAGAAGCTCTTACAATGTCAGATAGAATTATCGTTATGAAAAATGGTGTAATTCAACAAATTGGATCTCCTGAAGATATCTATAACGAACCAGTTAACGCTTTTGTTGCTGACTTTATTGGTGAATCAAATATTTATAATGGTACTTATTTAGGAGATAAGAAAGTTCGTTTTATCGGTGCAACTTGGGATTGTGTCGATGATTTCCCAGTTAATGAAAAAGTTGATATTATTATTAGACCTGAAGATGTCCATATTCTAGAAGATTTAGAAGCTGGAAGCGTTGTAGGTGTTATTGAATCAAAAATCTTCAAAGGCGTTCATTACGAATATATTGTAAAAGTAGGAAAGAATGAAGTTCTTTGCAGAAAAACAAAGAACTATGAAGTTGGAAGCAAAGTTGCTTTAAAAGTTTCTCCATACAATATTCATATAATGAATAAAGAATTAACAATTAATGAATTTACTGATTCTTGGATTAATTCTTCTAATCAAGTTGTTATCGGCGAAGCTCCATTTGAAGTTGATTTAACTCAACTTGTTCCAGGATCTTATTTAGATGAAGATGGCTATGTTGTTAATAAGAAAACTGGAGTTAAATATTCATTTGATGATGCTGATGTAGTTAGTGAAATCGAATTAAATAAAATTGAGATTAGTGACGATCTTTCCTTAGGCCAATGCCAAGGAACTATTGTTAACGTAGTATACAAAGGTGATCATTATCAATACATTGTCAGAACTGAAGACGACGAAGACTTCGTTGTTGATTCAGTTTATGCTTGGAATGAAAACGATATGGTATCTATTTCTGTTAAGAAAGAAGATATTAAGTTACGTTTAAAGAAAGAATTAGAGGAGTTTGAAGTCAAATGAGCGCGATAAAAAAGTCTGCAAAACTCCGTCGGTTTTTCACATTTAAGAGAAAATATCTATCATTTCCTTATTTTTTATTTCTCTTAATTTTTGTCATTATTCCGATTGTCATCATTGTTTTATATGCTTTTTCTGAAACAAATGAAGCAGGCTATTTAATTCCATCAGGAAGAGCATTTATTAAATTCTTCTCATCTACAACTAAGCTGAATGTTTTAGTTGTCTCTTTATTTATTGGTATTTTAAATACTTTAATATGTTTAGTTATTGGTTATCCAATCGCTTATTTATTAGCAAATAAGAAAGTTAATCAAAACTTTGTCTTAGTTGCCTTATTTATTATGCCGATGTGGATAAACTTCGTTTTGCGTACTGGTGCGACTAGAGACGTGCTGTATGCTTTAGGGCTAAAAGGAGGGGAGCATCCTTATATTGCTACTATGATAGGCCTAGTTTATAACTACTTGCCTTTCACAATTCTTCCTTTATATACAACTATGATTAAGCTCGACAAATCCCAAATTGAAGCAAGTAGAGATTTAGGAGCAAATCCAGTTCAAGTATTCACTAAATCCATTTTACCTCAATCAATTCCAGGAATTGTTTCTGCTGCTGAAATGGTATTTATGCCAACAATGTCATCTTATGTTATCTCAGATACTCTTTCTGAAGGTAAATTAACATTATTTGGTAATTCCATTGCGAATAGTTTCTATGCTTCACAGTGGAATGAAGGATCATTTATGGCCTTAATCATGTTAGTGCTTATTGTCTTTACTATGGCAGGAAGTAGAAAGCTAACAAAAGATAAAGGCAGAGAGGAGGAAAAAGCATGGTAAATACTAATCCTATTTCCTACTCTGCAAATGCAAGAAGAGAAAGAAGAAATGCGATTTTAACTAAGGCTTTAGGGCAATCTGCTATTTGGATAGTTCTTATCTTAATGTATGTTCCTATTCTTATTTTGATTTTCTTCTCCTTTGTTCCATCAAAAAATATTGATTTCTCTGCCGTTTCTATTGTTGGATTCTCTACTAGTTTATATGATAAATTATTCCACGATGATGAAATTTTGATTGCTTTGGGAAACACAGTTGTTCTAGCTTTAGTTTCATCACTAATTTCTACAGTTTTAGCAACTTGTGGCGCAATTGGAGCTTTCTATTCTAAGAAAAGATTTAGAAGAACGTTAGAAGGCGTCAATAGAATTCCAGTTGTTAATGCGGAAATTGTTATAGCTTTGTCTTTAACAGTTATGTTTGTTTTTATCCAATCTTACATATTTAAGACAAATATATTCTCTTTCTGGACTTTATTAGTCGGTCATATAATTCTTCAAGCTCCATTTGTTTATCTTTCTGTTAAACCTAAATTAGAACAAATGGATCCTGCTTTATATGAAGCCGCACTTGATCTAGGCTGTAATCAACATAAAGCATTATTTAAGACTACAATTCCTGAAATATTCCCAGGTATTGCTAGTGGATTCTTACTATCTATTACTTTATCTTTAGATGATTTCATTGTTACTGCATTCACTAGAGGTAGCGGACTTTTCTCTGGAGCAAAGAACATTGAGACTTTATCAACTCTTGTTCAAGCCAAGATTAAGAAAGGTCCAATTCCACCTCAAATGAGAGCTTTAACTACATTCGTATTTATCCTTGTTTTATGTGTTGCTATTGGATGGACTTTCTATCAAAATGTCAACGCAAAAAGGAAAAAACATAAAAAATAGGGGGGATTTGATATGAAATTTAAGAAAAATAAACTCTTATTATTACTCCCATTTTTAATGACAATTTCGTCAATGACAGGTTGTGCCAAAAAGGGAGACATCACACTTCACGTTTTAAACTGCGAAGACTATATTGGCGATAGTGAATTTAAATTCACTGATGAAAATGATGTAACTTATACTTTTGCTGATGTTGTAAATGGCTTTGAACAATATGAAAGTAAACGTTTAGGTAAAAATGTTGCCGTTGTCTATGATACTTATGATACAAATGAGACAATGTTATCTTCTTTACGTACTGGAAAATCTAATTACGATCTAATTTGCTGTTCAGACTATACAACTCAAAAGATGATGAATATGGGATATTTCCAAAAAATAAATAAGGATAATATTCCTAATTATTATGCATATACTCCAGATTTCTTACAAAATAGACTAGCTAATATAACCGCTAACGTAAATGGAGTTGAAGAAAAAGTTTCTGATTACGGAATTGGTTATATGTGGGGAACTGTTGGTATTCTCTATAATCCAGCTAAAGTTGGTGGAGATAAAGGCTTAGATGCTGACGATGTTAAATATGATATGGCCTCTTGGGAATCCTTATGGGATAACAAATATAGAGGTGAATTATCTATTAAAGATTCAATGAGAGATACATATTCTGTAGGAATTATGTACGCTTTTAGAGAACAAATAGAGAAACTTCTTACATTATCTGGCTGCTTTGAAGAAGGCAATTACAAATTAAAAGAAGATGATGCTATAGACTATTATGATTTAGCTCTTAATGGAGAAAATATCTCTAAATCTGATCTTGCTGAACAAAATATTCTTACTGAAAAAGAGTTAGAAAGCATTACTAAAGATGCTATTTCATACAATGAAGGTTTAACAATGATCTTCAATAGATGCGATGCTGAATCAGTTTCTATAGTTAAAAATGCTCTTTTAGAACTTAAAGAAAAAGTATTCGGATTTGAAGTTGATTCTGGTAAAGACGACATTGTTAAAGGTCTTATCGGAATGAATATTGCTTGGAGCGGTGATGCTGTTTATTCTATCGAGACTGGTGAAGTCGAATCTAATCGTTATTTATATTATTCAGTTCCTAGAACTGGAGGAAATATTTGGTTCGATTCCTGGTCAATTTGTAACGGAATTGATGAAGATCACGTTCATTTAAGCGAAGATTTCCTTAATTTCTTATCTAATCCAACAGTTGCTGCTGCAAACATGGATACCATCGGATATACCTCATTTATTGGAGGAGATGAAGTCCATAATCTTATTAGAGAATGGTACGATCCTAGATTCTACGCAATGTATGAATTTGATGAAAATGATGAAGTTGTAACTGATGAAGATGGAAATTATGTTTATGCTGAAGGGATGGAAGGGTCAACATACGAAAAAGCCTGCTTTAACGGTGTAGAAATGAGCTGGCCAGAATATGTTGAAGCTTATAATGCTGAATGTGAAAGCGAAGATGATCAAATCGAGTGGAATATAAGAAATCTTACTTATATGTTTGAAGGAACTCTTTCTCAAACTGGAGATAAAGGAAAACTTCCTGATACAAATCCATATTTATTCTATACAGATGAAATCGAACTTTTAGAAGGAGATTATGGAGAAATTGAAGTAGGAAGAATGTTTGTTACTCAATATCCTGATTATACAGATATTCCTAAGTTAGCTATTATGAAGGATTATGGCGATAATAACGTCATAGTTCTAGAAATGTGGAGCGACGTTAAATCCAACAATCTTCCTTTAGTTGGCGTAGTTATATTTGGTATTATTCTCGCTGCAGGATTATTCATAATTGTTCTCTATGCTATTTCTAAGCATCAATACACAAAACTTAGAATTAATAGAAGAAAAGAAAGTGCTGCTTTCAAGTCAAAAAGCAGAAAATAATTTGTTTTAAAACTTTTAGATTTTTCTATAGAAAATTCGTTAGAAAAAGTAGTTAACTATTTATCTTTCTGTTGGTATAATAACGGGGCTGCTTCCGTTGCCAAGTGGTAAGGCCAGTGACTGCAACTCACTTATCGTCGGTTCAAATCCGGCCGGAAGCTCCATTTGCGCCCGTAGCTCAACTGGATAGAGTGTCAGACTACGAATCTGAAGGTTACGGGTTCGACTCCTGTCGGGCGCGCCAGAATAAACAGTACCCCTTTTTCTGGACATGTAAAGTTAAGAAAGGGGCTTTTTTATGCCAAAATTTACAGTTGAATTTAAGCTTAAAGTAATTGAAGCTTACAAAAATCACGAACCCTTGCCAA
>JAXFZD010000029.1:0-13867 GCA_034185265.1 Bacilli bacterium
AAGTTAAGAAAAAAATAATTTGTCAAGTGCCTAAAAATAAAAAGATATCGCGTAGCGATATAATTTTCATTTCTATAATTTTCAGCCTAAATTTTTCTAGTGTTAAATCCTAAAGACGGGATTATTCAATAGAAGATAAAATCAAAGACTTAGAAAAGATTTATAACTCATAAAAATCTATAAATTTATACATTGTATAAACGATAATCAATTTGTAATTGATAGTTTTATATTACAAATGTAGACTTTTCTAAGTTAATTTTTTAAGGACTTTATGGCTAAATTTGTATTTGTTACGGGCGGAGTCGTTTCCTCGTTAGGAAAAGGAATTTCGGCATCCAGCTTAGGAATGTTATTAAAAGCAAGAGGATTAAAGGTTTTCTCTCAGAAATTTGATCCTTATTTAAATGTCGATCCAGGAACGATGTCTCCTTATCAACATGGAGAAGTTTTTGTTACTGATGATGGAGCTGAAACTGATCTAGATTTAGGACATTATGAAAGATGGTTAGATGAGAATCTAACTAAAGAAAGTAGCGTCACATCGGGAAAAGTCTATCAAAGCGTTATAAATAAAGAAAGAAGAGGAGACTATTTAGGGGCTACAGTCCAAGTTATTCCTCATGTAACAAACGAGATTAAGCAAAGATTAAAAGATGCAGAAAACGCTTCTAAAGCCGATATTATCATTACTGAAATTGGTGGAACTGTTGGAGACATTGAATCTCTTCCATTTTTAGAAGCTATTAGAGAAGCTAGACTTGAACTTGGTTTTGAAAATACTTTCTTTTTACATAACACTTTAGTTCCTTATTTAGAAACTTCAGGAGAAAGCAAAACTAAACCAACTCAACACTCAGTCAAAGAGCTTACTTCTTTAGGTATTAATCCAGATGCAATAGTTTTAAGAAGCCATGTAAAACTAGATAATCATATAAAAGATAAAGTATCTTTATTTTGTAACGTACCTGTAAAAGGAGTTTTTGAAGCCCAAGATACTTCTTGTATATATGAATTACCTCTTTCTTTGCATGAACAAGGTATAGATGATTTTGTTTTAGAACATTTTAGAATAGAAGCTCCTAAATCAAATTTAGAAGAATGGATTAAGTTTGTTGATAAAGTAGAAAATAAATTAGATAAGAAAGTAACTATTGCTTTAGTAGGTAAATATGTTGAACTTCATGATGCTTATATTTCTGTTTATGAGGCGCTAAAGTCTGCTGGATATTATTTTAATTCTAAAGTAGAGATTAAATGGATCAAAGCGATGGATCTTAATGAATCTAATTATGAAGATTTACTTAAGGATGCAGATGGAATTTTAGTTCCTGGAGGATTTGGAACTAGAGGAACTGAAGGAAAAAAACTCGCTATAAAATATGCTAGAACTCGTTTAGTTCCATTTTTAGGAATTTGTTTAGGAATGCAACTAGCTGCTGTAGAATTTGCAGAAAATGTACTTAATTTAAAAGAAGCTAATTCAACTGAATTTAATTTAACTTCTCCTTATCCAATTATAGATATATTAAAAAATCAATATTCTGGAATTGATATGGGAGGAACTCTTAGATTAGGTTCATATGACTGTAAAATAGAAAATAAATCTTCATTAGCATATAAGTGCTATCAAAAAGATTTAATTAGAGAAAGACATAGACATAGATACGAATTTAATAATGAATATAGAGATTTATTTAATTCTAAAGGTATGTTAACTAGCGGAATTAATCCTGAACAAAATCTAGTAGAAATTATTGAATTAAAAGATCATCCTTTCTTTATAGCGTGTCAGTTCCATCCAGAATTTACTTCTAGACCAACTAGACCTAACCCCCTATTTAGAGAATTTATATCTAGTAGTTTAAAAAATAGAAAATAATGAAAAACATCCTCTTTATATATTCAGACGCCTCTCATAGAAAAGATTTTTCTCGTTATTATGATTATATAAAGAAAGAATTGAGTTCTATCTATAGTCAAATTGATCTATATAAGTCACCTTCTTTAGAAGCTACTTTTAAAAAAGCAGAGGAGGCGTGTGTTAATTATTCATCTTTAGTTATAGTTTCTGGAGATGGAACTTTTCAACAAGTTTTATCTAAATTAGCTCTAAAAGAAAAGCTTCCTACAATAGGGTTTATTAATAAAGGAACTTTAGGTGATGTAGGAAAGAATTTTGGGATAAGAAGAAACTTAAAAAAGTCTGTCAAAATTATCAAAAAACAACATACGTGTCGCGCGGATTTTATTTTTGACGGTGAAAATGGGTTCTGTTTTGTAGGGGCGATTGGACATTACGCAGACATTCCATATAAAGTAAATAAGAAGTCTAAAAAGTTCTTTAGAAGATTTGCTTATTACTTTAGTGCGGTTAAAGATCTATTCAAAAAAGAACTCATTCACTATAAAGTGACCTACGAAAATACTGTTTTAGAAGGAGAAGCTCCTTTTGTAATGTTAATGAATGGGAAATATGTTGGGGGATTTAAAGTCAACAAGAAGTCAAAAATTGATGATAACATTGCTGAACTTTATATCTCCAAAAAAGGACTTTTCAATGGCTTAGTTAAATATATTTTTAATAGGAATAAACCAATTCGTATTACTGGAGAAGTCTCGATAGAAACTAAAGAAAACATGCTTTGGGACTATGACGGAGAGCCGATTAAAGAAGGCAAAAAAACTTTTAAACTGTTAAAAAATAAGTTTGAAATTTACTGCAAATAAGTAAATATTAGGGTTTTGCAAAGTTTTTAAAGAAAATAGTGGCTTTTTGCAAAGTTTTCGCTTTTCATTTTTCTTTTTATCATTTATAATCACGATAGATTTTCAAAGGAGAGAAAACAAAATGAAAAAGAAAGTCATGGTTTTGTCTATCGTTGGCATAGTCTTGTTTGGACTTGGTTTAGGACTTTTCATTTGCAATCCTTTCATATTTAAAGGGATGGTTGATGGAACTCTCTATACCGTCGACGATATGTTCGTTAGCTTTGGCGGCGCGTTAAAGTTAATGTTCTTACCAGACGCAATTCCTCTTGCCACATGGGTTGCAATTGGTATTGGCGGATTCTTCCTTATTTTATGGATTATCCACCTTGTTATCTTAATTGCTAAGAAACACCCAATCGCTGTTTGGCAAAGCGTTGCCTGGTTATTAGTTGGAGCAGTCTGCTTCTTCTTATTCTATTTATTATTATTTAGAATTGACCCACAAAAAGTCGCAGCTTCCACAAAAGCAGCTCAAGAATATTCCAAAGTTTTAGCTGAATATCCATCATTAGCCCGTGGACAAGGCGGATACTTCCCAGCAATTGCTTATGCTATTGAAGGCGGAGGAACCGGTGTTGTTTACGAAAGCGATGCTTCCGGATACTTTGGTTATGCAGTTAGAATGATGACTGAAGGCCGTATTATCAATGCTGGCGTCTTAGTCTTATTACTTGCTCCATTCCTACTTATCGTTGTTGGTGCAATCTTACTTATCGTTTCCCACATCTCTGATATGGTCTACATCGTTCAAGATGCAGAAAGAAAGAGTGTTGAACATGATGATTATGGAATCGCCGATTCTACTCAACCAGTTGTCGTTATTCATGATGATGAAACAAACGACACACCAAATGCTGATCAAATTAGAGCTATCATGCATGATGAATTAGAAGAAAACGAAGCTGGCAGACCAGCTGCTGCAGCTCCAGCTCCAGGACCAGTTCAAGGTTCCGTTTCTACAACCGGATTCTCTGGACCTTTCTTAATTCAATATATTAATACATACAATCCAGGGGAAACCCGCCCAGTTGAAAAAGCTGTTTCACCAAAAGAAGTTGAAGATAATATCAACGGTGAAAAGAACTTAAGTGCTGACGACATCAGAAGAATCATTAAAGAAGAACTTGATGCCAAGAATGAACCAGCACAACCTGTTATCGTTACAGTTCCTTCTAATGAAAGTGTAAATAAAGAAAAACCATTATCAGCTGAAGATATTCGTGCCATTATCAAAGAAGAAATGTCTGTCAAAGAAGAAGACGTTATCGTCGAAGAAATGGAAGAAGAACCAAAGCCATTATCAGCTGAAGATATCAGAAATATCATCAGAGAAGAACTTGCTCCAAAAGAGGAAGAAGAACTTCCTGAAGAAGAGGAAGAAGATATCGAAATCATGGATGAAAAAGATATCCGTGACATCATTAAAGAAGAATTAGCCGCTTTCCACGCTGTTAGAGACGAAGAAGCTGCTAAGAAGGCTGAAGAAGAAGCTGCTAAGAAAGCCGCCGAAGAAGAAGCCGCAAGAAAAGCTGAAGAAGAAAGACTAGCTGAAGAAGCTAAGAAGGCCGAGGAAGAAAAGAAAGCTGCTGAAGCCAGAAAAATCGAAGAAGAAGCTGAAAGAGAAAGAAAAGATGCTATGTTATCTGCTGAAGATATCAGAGCCATCATTGCTGAAGAACTTGCAAAAACTGCTCCAAAAGAGGAAGAAAAACCTGAAGAGGAAGATTTCAAGATTACTGCTGAAGCAATCAGAGATATCATCCGTTCTGAATTAAAAGCTGTTGAACCAGTCAA
Source organism: Bacilli bacterium (assembly GCA_034185265.1). GTDB lineage: Bacteria > Bacillota_I > Bacilli_A > RFN20 > CAG-826 > Alloenteromonas. Next base: position 4,567 of record JAXFZD010000029.1, read on the forward strand.
GGAAGAACCAGTTGAAGAACCTGCACCAGAGCCAGTTAAAGAAGAACCAAAGGAAGAAGTTGCTCCTCAACATATCACTGTAGTTGTCAACAACCCAGCACCAGTTGAAGAACCAAAACCAGAACCTGTCGTTGTCGAAGTTGCTCCAGCCCCAGCACCAGCTCCAGCTGAAGATCCAGCAAAGAAGATCGAAAGAATTCCATTCCCAACCAGAATGTTAACTGCTGAAAAAGAACTTCAAAATAACTATAACGTCTTAAAGAATGAAATCATGTCTTATGGCGTTAAGTCTAGAGTCTCCAATTCCGGTGATACATTCAGATTACATAAAGTTACTTATGTAAAGATCACAATCGCTGGTAAAGGATTAAAACTCTACTTCGCTCTTGATCCAAAAGATTACGCTAATTCTCCAATCCCTGTTCAAGATGCAGGACATAAGGGAATCTATGAAGAAATCCCTGCAGTCTTCAAAGTTAAATCCGAACTCTCCGTTAGAAGAGCATTACAATTAATTGCTGATACAATGGAAAAAGCCGGAATTGAACAAGGCAAGAAAGAAGAAGTTAACTGGGTTAAAGAACTCGTAGACTTCAAATAATAGTTACTAAATAACTAACAAATAAGAGCCGACTTAAGTCGGTTCTTTATTTTTATATAGAAATCTATATAATAATGTTTCGAGGAATTATAGAGCTTGGATACAGACCCTTTACGAAACATTAACTTAGTTTACTTAGCGACATCATTTCCAGTATATAAAGTCTATTTATATATAGGATTGATTGTCTTTTTTATTTTAATGTGTGGTTTCTATTCTTCTACAGAGACTGCATTTGCTTGTTTAAATAAATTTGAATATAAAGTTAAAGCTGATGAAGGAGATAAGAAAGCTAAGCTTATAGTTAAACTTTATGACCATTTTGATACGACTTTAATATCTGTTTTAATTGGCAATAACGTATTTGCTATTCTTATTTCTATTTTCTCTACTACGTTATTCCTAGCTTTCTTTAATGGAGCGATTGATGAATATTATATTTCTTTAATCGCATCTATTTTAATGGCTATATTAACTTTCTTTTTTGGAGATACAGTTCCTAAATTTTTAGGAAAGAAGATTCCTGAAGTTATAGTTAGGATAAATGCTTATCCTATGGCTTTCTTCGTTATCTTATTTTCTCCTATAAGCTTTATATTATGGCTATTAATCAATATAGTTAGAAAAGTATTTAGAGTTAAAGATGAGCCTTTATTCTCTGAAGAAGATCTTCTTTTATCTATTGAAGAAAAAGAAGAAAAAGGCGAACTTGAAGAAAATGAATCTGATATTATTGCTGCTACACTAGAATTTGCAGATACAAAAGTTAAAGAAGTTCTTACTCCAGTAAGAAAAATGAAGATGCTTGACGTATCTCATATGAATAATAAGACTCTTATAGAGTTCCTTAAAGTATGTCCTTATTCAAGAATTCCTTTATACAAAGATAACAAAAATAATGTTATTGGAATTTTGATGGTTAAAGACTTTTTAGCAGCATATTTTAAAAATCCATCCGTGAATTACATGCTTTTTGTTAAAAAACCTTATATAGTTAAACCTTCAATTAAGATGGATGATCTTCTAGAAGGATTTAAAAAAGAACATGTTCAAATAGCTATAGTAAAGAAAAATGAAGTCCTTTTAGGAATGGTTACTATGGAAGATGTTTTAGAAGAACTAGTTGGAAATATGTCTGAAACCGAACTAGAAATTGCTGAGGGTAAAAGATAATGAGTCAGAGAGCTATCATATATCTAGTTGTTATCTTTGTCTTACTTATCCTAAGTTTCTTCTTTTCTAGCGCGGATATGACTTATTCAGTTGCTCCAATAAATAAACTTAAGCAAGAAGCTTCTAAAGGAAAAAAAGATGCTAAAGAAGCTTTAAAGCTCTCTAAGAAATATGAAGATACAATTGTTACGCTTCTTTTTGGAAATTCTTTAGTTAATATTTTAGCTTCTTCTATCGCTACTTTATTTGCTTATGACGTAGCAATTCAAAACGGTGTTGATCAAGAAATAGCCGAATTAATCACAACAATTGTCCTTTTAGGTATTCTTCTTATATTTGGAGAAATCTTACCTAAAGCATTTGCAAGAAGTCATTCATATGCTTTATCTAAATTATTCGTCCCTCCAGTTAAATTCTTTACTATTATTTTCTATCCAGTCTGTAAAGTATCTACTTTCTTAGCTAAAAAGATGGTTAAACCAGTTATAGATAAAGTAGATATAGATGAAGCTGGACCAACTATAGAAGAACTTTCTTCCATGGTAGATTCTCTTTCTGAAGAAGGATTTATTGATGAAGATCAAGGAGAACTAGTTAAAGCTTCTATTGAATTTAACACTATCGACGCAGGAGACATCATGGCTCCTAGAGTTAGAATTGTAGGAATTGAAGAATCTACTAATCTATATAAATATATAAAAGAACCTAATGCTTTTTCCCGTTCTAGACTTATTGTTTATAAAGGAGATTTAGACCACATAATTGGTTATTTACCTACAAAATCCCTGCAAAAAGCCATTATAAATGATAAAAAACTAATTTTGAAAGACTTAATGCTCCCTATAGTTAGTGTCCCTTCTACTATGGAAGTCTCTTCAGTTTTAAAGATTATGAAAGAGACTAAACACCATATTGTTGTTGTTAGAGATGAATATGGCGGAACAGATGGAATTGTTACTATGGAAGACATTCTCGAAGAAATTGTTGGAGAACTTTATGATGAATCTGAAGCTATTCCATTTATTATAGAAAAACAAAAAGGAAGAAATACATATAAAGTCTCTGGAAATATGGAACTAAAAGACTTCAACGAGAAATTTAAACTGGGTTTAAATATGGATGAAGTCGATGTAGATACAGTTTCGGGCTGGGTAAACTCTGAATTAGGAAAATTTGCTTCTCCTGGAGATTCCTTTAAATATAAAAAGATTGACGTTACCGTCCTATCTAGTGATAAATATACTGTTAAATTACTTAAAGTTGTCTATCATCCAAGAAGAAATGTTAAATAGAGAAACTTTTCTCATTTATCTTCTCTAATGTCTTAGTATATAAAGAATATATAACAAAAGCTAATTGATCTACTGTATTACAATCTGTAGAAAGAATAAAGTTGACTCTATCAATATTTTCTTTAGCAAAAGTAATTTTATCGTTTCTTATTCTTTCTAATATTAAAGGCATTGGATCGCCTCTATCTTGCATTCTTTGAATTCTACGTTCTTCTTTAGTATTTAAGAAGAAAGATATTATATGAGGATCATTTAATGCGTTAAAAGATCTAAGTCCATTAGGATCGATAACTACGCATTTATGGTCATCTATTTCAGCTTTAGAGCATCCATAATAATGATTATTATATTTAGTTGTCTCGACAAAAGTTGATTCTTTAACAAGCTTTTCAAATTCATCATCCGTAACAAAATAATAGTCTACGCCGTCTTTTTCCCCGGCTCTCATTTCTCTAGAAGTGTGGGTGATGGCTTTTTTAATGCCATATTTTTTAGCTAAAGTTAAAGCTATTTCTGTCTTTCCACAAGCTGATGGACCAACTAATAAAATCATAAGGCTATTATAGACCTATTGTTTTAGAGGAAAAATTATTATTTTTGAAAATTTTTTGAACTTTTTCTCATTTTTGCCTAACTAATATACGAAGGAGAAATTATGAGAACAAAAGAATTAGCTATATTTAATAAGAAAAAAGAGATTTTTCTTGATGGCACAAAGAAATATCAAGAGTCTTTACTTTCCATCGGGAAACCTGTTAACACACATATTTACGACCTCGATAAAGTAAAACTTAATAAACATAGGAAAACTAAGGAAGTTAAGTTTCTAATCAGAGTACTTGAATTTTATGACAAGCTTTCCTTAGATGAAAAATACTTTTTCTTAGCTGAAGGAATAGAAAGAGATAGTTACTATAGGTTCTGGTATTTAAGAAATCCTCATTATAAAAATCTCTTTTTCGTCTTCCTTGATAACATGTCTGTGATAGATGGTTTTAATAAGGAGGTACTGCTTAAGTATGCTTAAACAACCAGTTTTTGTCATATTTTCGCAGATTTTAGCATTTACTTGCATGGGTGCACAGGATTTTGCTGTTCTTCAAGTAGAGGCTCATGCTGGTCCTTATTCATTAAGTAGACCATGTTATCTAGATGTAAAAGTGTATTGGGAAAGAAAAAATGCAGGGATGCTTTATCTTCATTATTACAGTAATTATAGAGTTCAAAAAGAACCTACTGAGATTACTAGTGGAATAATAGAGTTTGATAGCGATGGATATTTTTATTACCATTATCAAATTCCTTATAGCATTCTTAGCAAAAACGCCGCTTTACAACTTCAGGTAACTACTTTTGAGACAAATGGCTTTTATACAGTACCTCATAACTCTGTAATTTTGTTTTCAGATCTTTCTGCTACAGTACAAAAAGATGACTTAATAACCTCGAATACATCGATAGATTTAGGAAGAAACTGTCATAGATTTGAACTAGATGACCAAGTAGTTAAGCAAGGTCATGAGAAGATTTCTTTTTGGAATGTAGATAATAAAACTACTGGAGGAAGAAGCTTAGAACTTAGCACTTTATATTTTGAATATGAATGCTATGGATATGCTGACGAGATAACTTCTTTAGAAGATTATGAAGCTTATATACGCATAAAAAGTCATCCAGAAGACTTTACAATAGGAAATTATGTCGACGGAGCCAGGGAAATTAGAGCCAAAGTGACTTATTATGACTCTTTCGAATCATTGTTTTTACCTTATCACGGCAGTGGATTTAAGATTGAACCTGCTAGCACTTTATATGTTTCAACTAAAGATTTTAAAATGTCTACTAATCCAGCTAAGTTATCTTCCCCAGTTCAAACTAAAGATATTTTTGCCCCTTTACACACCGGTCATGATAATGATCTTTATTCATATGACATAGTTTTATATGATCTAACTCTAGGTCATGACACGTTTACTATTACTAAATCCATAACACCAACATCCCATAAATTTGGCAATTGTTTAGAAGCAACTTATTGCGTTGTTTTAGGAGAAAATTGAATGATTTACATGGTTATTGCAGGGTTTTCGCTAATTTTCTCTATGAATATGTTCTATACAAATTTCTGTTATATGGGAACTTATAGAGCTTATTTAGGACTATATAAAGGAGCCATAGAAGTAGGAGTAATTACCTTTGATAATGAAGGAAGAGAGATTGTTCCATACTTTAATAAATTAAGAGTAGTTTCTTCAGTTACTAGTTACTATAGACTTAACCTAAAGAAATATGTTTTAAGTTATTCTATTTCTTACCAGTGGACAAAATTAACTGTCGTTTTTGGAGATGAATACTATAGGGGAGTCATCATAACCCTAGATACTTCTATATATGGAGTAGGAGAAAAGAAGTTTTATTCAAGTTTTTCTATTGAAGAAAGTGGAGTTATAGTCGATGGACAATGAGGCAAGATTAATAGAATTTTTAGAGTCTTCTTTTCTTTCTTCCTTATTAGAAAAGAATACAGTAACCGATATCTCTTTTAACGGAGAAGCTATTTATTATGAAGATAATTTAGAAGGAAGGAAAAAATCTTCTATAGATATAAGTAAGGAGAAAGTAGGGGAATTCCTTCGGCAAATAGCTAATTTATCTGAGAAACAGTTCTCTTACTTAAACCCTATATTAGATGTTTCTTTTGCTAAATATAGGTTAAATGCAACTTTCTTAAGTTTAACTAGAGTTGACAATAGGAAAACCTATTCATTTTGTTTAAGAATCGCTTCGGATGAACTTAAGCTAGAAAACGATAGAGAATTTTTTGGAGAAGAAAGATCAAGACAAATTCTTCTCCAAGCTTTAAAAGATAAAGAATCTATTGTTATTGGAGGAGAAACTTCTTCAGGAAAAACTGAACTGCAAAAATATCTTTTATGCAATCTAAAAAAGGATTCTAGAGTAGTCGTAATTGATAACGTAGAAGAGCTAGAACTCATTAGACATAAAGCAGATATAGATATGACTTGTTGGCTTGTAGACCCCAAAAACGAATACACGTCCTTCCCCTTTTTGATAAAAAACTCTTTAAGGAACAATCCTGATTACCTAATTGTAGCGGAGAGTAGAGGAGAAAAAATGATGGATGCGTTAAGCGTAGTTATGTCAGGTCATCCTCTTATTATGACTATTCATTCTAAGTCTTTAGAAGCAATTCCTTATAGAATGGGAAGACTTGGAATGATGAAAGGCAGCAAACTAGTATTTGAAGATCTAATGGAAGATATTACGTATCATTTTTCCTATTTTGTTCAGCTTAAAAAAGATTTTAGAAATGGGAAAGTTCATAGATTTATAGATGAAATTGGATTTTTAAATCATACAAGTAAAAAGATGGAAATTCTTTATAAAAGAAAGGAGAGAAATTTATGAAAGCTAACTATAAGATTACGGCAGTTATAATCTCTTTTATATCAATTTTATGCGGGATAGCAGCGTATTTTGGAGCTTTAAACCTTTTAGTTGGACTTGGAGTTCTTATAGTTTGTCTTGCTTTTGGTTTTCTTATTTTTCTTCCCGCAACAAAGAATTATTTAGAAAAAAGTAAGAAAAGACATGAACTTTATTTATTTATCAACGCGTTTATTATTTCTTTATCTACTAATGATTCTTTAGAAAGAGCTTATTCTAGTGCAAGTGAGAGCTTTAAAGATGAACTTAAAACTGTTAATGAAGATATAGCTGCTTTTACAATTGAAGAAAGACTTAATTATTTAAGAAATTATTTTAACGATAATTCTTATGAGATGTTTTTTTCTCTTTTAAGACTATATTCAGAACAAGGAGGAGATATTTTAAAGATCTCTAGCGGACTTTTTGAAGAAGTTAGTGCGATTGAAGATAGTGCAATTACTATTTCCAGGCAGTCTAAAAGACATATAATTGAGTTTTTTATCCTTTGGGGTATGAGCTTACTTATTTTGGGAATGCTTAGATTCTCTTTAAGAAACCTAACTTCATCAATAAACGGCGAATTTATGTTCTTAATAAGTGTCATCTTATTCTTTGTAGTTTTTATCTTTAGCGTCTTTTTGCTATTTAAGAATTTTTATGGGATCGACTGTTTTGTGTTTATTAAAAAGAAAAATGTAAGGAGAAGTCATGAAGAAGTTAAGAGAGAAAATTGAAGCGTTAGGATATGACTTTAAGAAGGAAATTCTTATATTTTGTATAGGAATTGCAGGGTTTTTGGTTGGATTTGCGCTAATTTATATCTTTTCTCAAAGGATAATTTTTGCCCTTATTTCCTTATTATTCCTTATTGTTTTCGCTTATTTTTATCTAACTAAATACGATAGAGCTTTAAGAAAAATAGAAGAGAAAGAAGAGGAAGAATTTATTCATCTATTCTCTTATTTTGGAATATTCGTAAATAATGGGTTTAACGTATATAACTCTTTAGAAAAAATTAAAGAATTTGCTTCTAGTGAAGTAAAAAAGAAAATAGAAGGACTATTAAAAGAGATTGATGAAGATAAAACAGTGACCCCGTTTGTTAATTTCTCTAAATATTTCTCCTCAATCCAAATTAAAGAAGTCATGATCGCTATTTATCAGATGATAGATGAAGGAGAAGGAGGAACTTATATTCGTCAATATGAGCATATTTTCTCTAAGCTTAGAGATGAAAAGCATCATCAGTATAGAGAAACTAAGCTAAATAAGGTCAAAAACATGGGTATGTTTCCTTTGCTAGGGAGTGGAGTAATCATGTTTGGCCTAATTATGTTAATTTCTCAGATTACGGAGGTTAGCGTAAATGGCTTATAAGATGGGTTTACTTCTCTCTAGCGTATTTATGATGGCGGTATTTATGTTTGCTGGGGATTTAATTGGAATTTCTGAAGTGCATTCTTATATAGATTCTATTGCTTTAAATGTAGCGTTTAAGATTGCAAGTGACGGGCTAATAAGCGAAAAAACAAGAGACTACGTGAGTTCTAGTGGAGCTACTTTATATATCTTAACTAATCTAAATCCTTCTTTTGGAGATATAGTCAAGTTTAAAGTAAGTAAAAACTATAAACCTCTAATTATAGAAGAAGGAGAGATTGTAATTAGTGTCACTAGAAGTACTGTAGTTGGATATTATACAGGGATTTAAGGAGGGAAAATATGTCGGAAATTAAAGGTCAATTGCTCGGAGTTATCCTCGTTTTAGCGATATTTTCGATGGTTTCAGTAGCGATGTATAAAGCTTTTTCTGATGCTAAAGATAGAGTTGTTGAAGAGATTTCAGCGCAACTAGTTTCAAGTAGTTAATAAATAGAAGCAGGCACCAATAAAAATAAAGAAAGTGAGGTGAGAATATGGGTGAAGTAAAAGGATCATTAATTGTTTTAATTTTAACCTTAGCCATCTTTGCTGCAGCCGCTAGTGCAATTGTTGTCGGATTTAATGCGAATAAGACACAAATTACTACTAGCGATAACGCAATCAATTCTATGACTATTCCAAATAACTAATTAATAAATTACTCTAGGAGTCCTTCAGGGCTCCTTTTGATTTAAAGTAGACTTCTTGAAAAGACTAAATCTAATCTTTATAATACGGCGTGGAGAAAAATATATGAGTGCAAAAGTTGATGAAATTAGAAAAGAATTTAGTGAAAGATTAGGCTCAAAAGCTCTTGACGATAGTAAAAGTTTAAAGGATTTAGGTTTAGATTCTCTTGATGTCGTCGAGATGTGTCTAGATCTTGAAGACAAATATGGTATCCAATTTGAAACAGAAGAATTATCTTCATTTAAGACAATTGGGGACTTATTTGCAGCTTTAGAGAAAAAATTAGCTTAATTATTTATAATTATCTTTCTTTATATAGTATCTAAATTTGTGTCAAATTCTTGTTGCAAAGAACTATATATATGTGTAAGATAATTCTCGCTCAAGCGTAAATGCTCAGCTAGCTCAATGGCAGAGCAATCGGCTGTTAACCGATCGGTTGTAGGTTCGAGCCCTATGCTGAGCGCCACGTGGCCTGTTGGAGAAGCGGTTTAACTCACATCCCTTTCAAGGATGCATTCATGGGTTCAAATCCCGTACAGGTCACCAACTTAAACAGTACCCCTTTTTCTGGACATGTAAAGTTAAGAAAGGGGCTTTTTTATGCCAAAATTTACAGTTGAATTTAAGCTTAAAGTAATTGAAGCTTACAAAAATCACGAACCCTTGCCAA
>JAXFZD010000030.1:0-3657 GCA_034185265.1 Bacilli bacterium
CTCAAAGAAGAAGTAATGGTTACATCACTAGAAGCGAGTTGAGATGTGTTGGTGCCGCAAGCTGTTAACTCCATAGCGGCGATTAAGAGTATACCAATAGTTAATCGTTTCATAAGGCCATCATACTTGAGTTAGAAAAATTCTTCTAAGAAGAAATTTATAAACAAAAAGAATTCCCTCTAGGCCGTAGTCATTAGCTATAACGGGTGAATTCCAAGTAAATTTACTGCAACATAATTTAGAATGTAATAGATTTCTAATTTCAGTAAGAAAAACTAAAAAGAAATTGTGCAACAGGTTGTTGCAAAATTATAGAAGTGTTCTTCAAGGGGTCACCTTAGTAGTTTAATATATGCAATTTTTGCACTTTTTACTTTACATAGTAAATAAAATTTGTATAATTTTCTCGATAAGGAGTATTTATGACACTAAAAGAAATACGCAAAAATTGCAAATTAACTCAAAAACAAGCATCAGAGGTTGTTAAGATGCCACTTAGAACCTATGTTCAATATGAAACTGAAGAAGATAGCGTTGATCAAATTAAACTTGAAGGAATTAAAGATAGACTACTAGAATTCGCCGCTAAAGATACATCTATATTAAAGGATAAAGTACTTTTGATCACTGGAGGAACCGGAAGCTTTGGACACGCTGTAGTTGATAGATTCTTAAATACAGACATTAAAGAAATCCGTATTCTTTCTAGAGATGAAAAGAAACAAGATGATATGCGTAAAGCATACAACAACGAAAAACTTAAATTCTATATTGGAGATGTTAGAAATCTAGATTCTATTATGGATGCTTTTAAAGGAGTAGATTATGTCTTCTCTGCTGCTGCTCTAAAACAAGTTCCTTCCTGCGAATTCTATCCAATGGAAGCAGTAAGAACTAATGTAATTGGAAGTGATAATGTAATCACAGCTTGTGTAAGAAATGGAGTAAAGAAAGCAATCTTCCTTTCTACTGATAAAGCCGCTTATCCAATTAATGCAATGGGTATTTCTAAAGCTCTTATGGAGAAAAATGTCATCGCTAGAAGTAGACAACTTCTCCCAGGAGATACAGTTTTATGTCTAACTAGATATGGAAACGTCATGGCTTCTAGAGGTAGCGTTATTCCTCTATTCCTAAATCAAATTCATGAAGGAAAGCCAATTACAATCACCAATCCAGATATGACTAGATTCATGATGACTCTTGATGACGCAGTTGATCTAGTCCTCTACGCTTTTGAAAATGGAGAACAAGGAGATTTATTCGTCCAAAAAGCCCCTGCTGCAACTATAGAAACTCTAGCTAAAGCAGTCATAGAATTAACTGGATCTTCTACAGGTATCTCTTATATAGGTACTAGACATGGAGAAAAGCTCTATGAAACATTAGTCACTCAAGAAGAAATGCTTAAATCAATCGATATGGGAAATTTCTTCTGCATTAAAGCTGATAATAGAGACTTAAATTACGATAAATATTTCTCTAAAGGAAATAAAAAGTTAAACTTAGGAGAGTCTTACACTTCTCATAACACAGGAAGACTCGACGTAGAAGGAATGAAAAAACTTCTTAAGAAACTAGAATTATTCGGTGGACCAGTAAGACAACACGAATAAAGGAGGCCCATATGTTTAAAAATAATGGCAAACTCAAACTCATGATTATTGTAGGAACTAGACCTGAAATCATTCGTCTAGCTGCAGTAATTAATAAATGTAGAGAATATTTCGATACTCTTTTAGTTCATACAGGTCAAAATTACGATTACTCTCTTAACGGGGTCTTCTTTAAAGATCTAAATATTAAAGAACCTGATATTTACTTAAATGCTGTAGGAAAAGATTTAGGAGAAACAATGGGAAATATAATCGCTAAATCTTACCAAGTCATGAATGAATATATTCCTGATGCAGTCTTAGTTTTAGGAGACACAAATAGCTGCTTAAGCGTAATTGGAGCTAAGCGACTACACATCCCTATCTTCCACATGGAAGCAGGAAATAGATGTAAAGATGAATGTCTACCTGAAGAAACTAATAGAAGAATTGTTGATATAATTTCTGACGTAAATCTTGCCTATAGTGAGCACGCAAGAAGATATTTAGCAGATTGTGGACTTCCAAAAGAGAGAACTTATGTAACAGGTTCGCCTATGGCTGAAGTTTTAACTGCTAATCTAAAGCAAATCGAATCTAGCGATATTCTTTCTCGTCTTAAATTAGAAAAAGGAAAATATATTCTTCTTAGCGCTCATCGAGAAGAAAATATTGACACCGATAAAAACTTCTATTCTTTATTTAATGCAATTAATGCTTTAGCAGAAAAATATGACATGCCTGTCCTCTATTCTTGCCATCCACGTAGCAAAAAGAAGCTAGAAGCGACAGGATTTAAGTTAGATAAACGCGTAATTATGCATGAACCTCTGGGTTTCCATGATTATAACAATTTACAAATGAACGCTTTTGTAGTCGTTAGCGATTCAGGAACTCTTCCTGAAGAAAGTAGCTTCTACGCTAGCATAAATAAACCAATTGCCGCAGTTTGTATTAGAACTTCTACTGAGCGTCCTGAAGCTCTAGATGAAGCTTGCTTTGTCTTGGCTGGAATAGACACTAAAAACCTTCTTCAAGCAGTTGAAGTTGCTTTAATGAATAAAAATGGCTGCAAACCAGTTAGAGATTATGTAGACATTAATGTCTCAGATAAAGTAGTTAAACTTATTCAATCTTATACTGGAGTAGTTAATAAAATGGTCTGGAGAAAAGAATGAAAGTTCTAGTTACTGGAGCAAATGGATTTATAGGAAAACACATCTGTCTTGCTTTAAAAGACAAAGGACATGAAGTACTTCCTTTTGATATAAATAATTCTGATGAAGAGCTTTTAGAGTTTGTTAAAAGGGCTGATGCAGTTATTCATTTAGCTGGAACAAATCGCCCTTTAACAAATGAAGAATTTTATAACGGAAATACTAATTTCACAAAAAAGATCGGGGATTTGCTGGTAAAATTCAATAAAAATGCTCCTATAATCATGTCTAGCTCTATTCAAGCTGCGCTAGATAATGATTACGGCAAAAGCAAAAAGATGGCAGAAGATTATCTTCTTTCTAGCGGACTAAAAGTTTATATTTATCGTCTATATAACGTCTTTGGAAAATGGTGTAGACCTAACTATAATTCAGCCTGCGCAACTTTCTGCTATAACATTGCTCATGATTTACCTATTTCAATTAGAGATAGAGAATATGTAGTTAGCTTTAATTATATTGATGATATCGTTAAAGAATTTATTTCTAGATTAGAAACTTCTTCTAGCGGAAGTAAAGAAATTCTCTATGTTTCACCAATTCATCAATGTTCTTTAGGAAAACTAGCTGATCTCCTCTACTACTTTAAAAAAGAGATAGAATCTCCTAGACATCTTCCTTTAATTCATGATGAATTCGAGCTTAAATTATTTAAGACTTTCTGTGCTTATTTAACTAGCGAAGAATATTCTTATAACTACGCTAGTGATGCTCGAGGGTCTTTTGAAGAACTCTATAAGAATCCTAAATACGGGCAAATAAGCGAGAATATCGCTTTCCCTGGAATAACTAAAGGCGGACATTATCATACTTATAAAAAGGAAATATTCTATACAGTTATCGGA
>JAXFZD010000031.1:0-10371 GCA_034185265.1 Bacilli bacterium
CCAAAGTCAGGTATTATATTTATTTCACAACAAATTGCCATTAAATTAACAATTTGTTTAAATTTGCTTATTTTAAGTGTATTCTTTTTAGGTTAAAAAGAAGGGAAGGCAAAAAATGGCAAAAAAGAAAAAGAAAAAAACAACTATACTCTCCCCTGAAGCCAAAGCCAAATTAAGAACTGGTTTTGCTACTTTAATTAATAATGACGCCTGTATTAAAGCATCTAGAGAATGGAAAGGCGCTTGGAACTTTTTACCAATTGGATTAGCAATTGGTGCAATTGTCCTCGCTTTAACTCCTACATTCGTTCAAAGAATGTCTGTTCTTGGAGGAAACACTTTCTTCTCCACTCCAACTTATGAAATGGAAAGAGGTTTAGAAAGTTTCTCTGAAGCTGCTTATCTAAACACTGTCCACGTCAAAGTCCAAAATGGGGAAATTGTAACAGAAAATTGGGATGCTATTGCAACTAATCCTAGCGATCCAGAAATTAAATGGTATCAACACTTTAATAGTGAAACTCAAAAATTAGATTTTGAAGTTTTCTTCAATAATTCAACAAAAACAGATGACGCTTTTATCACTGCCGTTTTCAATAACAAAAATCCTTACACTGACCAAACTAGACCAACTGCATCAAAAAGCCTTAATCCAATTGTTTCTTCTGAAGGTAGAAAAGCATTAAGTGATGAATCTTCTGAAGCCGTTTCTGAATCTTCTGTTAGCGAAGAAAGTATAACTTCTTCCGCCGCAGAAACTTCTGTAACTAGCGGAGGCGGATCTGGAAAAAAAGATTTAGGTTACATTACTAACGTTGTCGTTTTCGGTAAAAACAAAATTAGAGCCGCTAAATTCAAGACAAATGAATCTACTGTTAACTATATTGATTTAACTTTAGAAAGACTTGAAGGCCAAGATGTCTATGAGATTGGTAAAAAACTTGCAACTAATCCAGATCAAACTAGCGAAGCAAAAATTAAATTAGCTAAAACTCTTTGGATGGCATACTTCAACGCTGGTTATGAAACAATGAAACAAAAATCAGCTTGGACATGGACTGGAACAATGGCAGCAACTTATGCTGCATTAGTAGTAATATTCACTCTAGTTATCTTCTTATTAACTAGAGGTAAGAAGAATCCATATAGAGTCTACACTCTTTGGGACACCGCAAAAATTGCTTGCTGGGCAACAGTTGCTCCTGCAATCTTGTCCTTAATTGGATTTATTACAGCATCCTATTCATTCTTCTTCTTCATAGTTCTCTATGGATTAAGAGTTATGTGGATGACGATGAAAGTATTCTCCCCTGCGAGAAACGCACCAAAGTAGAAATAAAGAGGCTGTTAAGAAATTAAAATCTTAACGCCTTTTTTCTTATACTAAAAAAGCCCGAAATATCGAGCTTAATGTACAATATTCTTGTCTAAGGAAGTATTGTACATGCCTTATTTATCACAGAAAAACTTTTTCTGATGCCTTCCTTCGATATAAGTGAAAAGGAAAAACGAAAACTTGATACTTTTCTCGAAATATTAGAGAGATCAAACGTTTCTAAGATAATAGAAAAAGAGGTTGTAAGAGACATAAATGTTGGAAGAAAATCTTATAAAAGAGCAAATAAGTAATTTCTTAACAACTTAGTTGTTTGCCAAAAAGAAAAGCCGTTAAGGTTTTAATTTCTTAACAGCCCCTTTTAATCCCCGTAATCAGATCCTCTAGATTTATCTTCAACAAAGATAAGTAACGGATCTGTTATATCAAATATCTCTCTATAGATAAATCCTTCTCTTTCTATCCAAGGATTTTCAAAATCTGCTGTAAAAATAACTTTATGATATTTTTTAATTAGTTTATCTATTTCTTCCATTATTCTAGGAAAGTCTTCGTATCGTTTCTCTTTAAATCCTAATAAGCCATCATAAAATCCAGGTTCAATAAAAAAGATATTTCCTTGCTCATCTTCATATTTATGCACTAAATGATTAATTTCATCTGTGATTTGTTTATATTTTGAAAATTCTACGTAATCCATAACTTTCCTTAACGTCTCATATTATAAAAAATAAAGCAAAATGAATACAAACTATTTATAATAAGGATTATGAATTTATTTAACATTATTTTAGTTTCTTTTAACACAACTGACATTGTCGGCTACTGCGCTACAGCTTTAACCGCTATAGCTTCTCTTCCTCAATTTATTAAGATATTAAAAACTAGAGATACTAAATCTATATCTCTATTGATGTTTATTATCTTCTTAGTTGCTTATTCTTTATGGCTAGCCTATGGAATTATCTTAAATAATCTTCCTATGATTATAGGAAACGCTGTAGGTATCTTCTTATATATATTTATTATTTCTATTAAGGTTGTAAATATTATTAAAGGTAAAGATTCACCTAAAGGAGAAGAATAAACCTATTTGTGATAAGGTTCATTATTTAAAATCCTAAAAGCCCTATAAATTTGTTCTAAAAGAATCACTCTACATAGTTGATGCGGGAAAGTCATCTTAGAGAAGCTGATTGACTCATCAACTTTTTCTTTCATCGTTTTTGATAAACCAAGAGAACCTCCTATAATGAAGTTTATCGTTCCTTTTCCTTTAATAAACATGTTCTCTAATTTAGAAGAAAAGAAGATTGAATCAAATTGCTCTTTTCCTAAATCCAGGGCACACGTGTATGCGTTATTGGGTAATTTATCAATTATTTTATTACATTCTTTTTCTTTAATTTCTTCTTCAATTAAAGCTGAGGCGTTAGCTGGAATACTTTCATCTTTTACTTCTATAATTTCTAATTTGGCATATTTAGAAATTCTTTTTGAATATTCTTTAATAGCTTCTTCAAAGAAAGATTCTTTAATTTTCCCTACACAAAATATATTAATCTTCATAAAGTTCCTCGAATGTTGGTTCGTATTGTTTAGTGAGAACTAAATTATCAAAATTAAAGTTAACTCCGTTATCTTGAATAATTCTTTTTACTTCTTCATAAGCGATTTCAGGACGATTGCAGTCTTCACTAAGATGAGCTAAAAGAATTTTCTCTGTTTTATCTCCTATAAATAAGGAAAGATATTCTCCTGCTTGCACATTTCCTAAATGACCTTTATCTCCTTTAATTCGATTTATTAACCAGATTGGCCTTCCTGAATTTTCAAGCATTTCTAAATCATAATTTGATTCAAAATAATAGAGATTTGCATTATTTAAGAGGCTTTTTGCGGATTTTTTGATAATACCTGTATCGGTTACATAAACTATTTTCGTCTTGTTATGTTTAATCACAAAATTAGCTGAATAAGGAGCGTCATGAGAAGAAGAAAAACAAGTAATTTCAAAATCCCCTATTTTAATTTTCTTCTTATGCCTAATTAAATGAAGTTCATCACTTGCATATTTTAAATATGGAGCATAAACATTTTCATATTTGATATTCGCTAATCCCTTAATATGGTCGTTATGATTATGAGTTATAAGTAAAGCGTCTACGTCTGCAATTGATTTATTAATCTCTTTTAAACATTCATTAACTGTAGTTTTAGCTATCCCCATATCAATTTGTATGAGGGTTTTTCCATCAAAAAAGAAAGTGGCATTCCCTTTAGAGCCACTTCCAACATTTATTATTTTAATAGTCCCCATAGGTAAAGCTGTCCTCATCCATTGTATCGGCAGCTTTATTATAGGTTTCTGAAGGTTCATCAAATCTAGAGAACGCTCTTTGGAAGATAAATCTAACTTTAGCAGTGTCACCATTTCTATTTTTAGCGACATTTACGATTGTTTCAGATATTTGTGATTTAGTTGTATCTACAGGTTCTTCTTGTTTTTCTTCTCCATTATTTTGAGGTTGATAACCTTTTTTAGATTTAACTTTAATTCCTTGATTAGTGTAATAATCTTGTCTATACATGAGTAAGACAATATCAGCATCTTGCTCAATAGATCCAGATTCTCTTAAATGAGAAAGCTGAGGAATTTTATTTTCTGTATCATCGACTTCTCTATTAAGCTGACATAAACAAAGAACAGCTAAATTAAGTTGTCTAGCAAGAGTCTTTAATTGACCTGAGATAATGGATACTTCTTGCTGTCTTTGAGCTAAATTAGGTTTATCAGAATATTGAATTCTTCCTAAATAATCGATAACTATAAGTCCTAAATCAGGATGTTGTTTCTTCATCTTTGTAGCTTTAGCGATGATATCTCCAAGTCTTCCGTTAGGTACATCATCAAAATAAAGCTTAGCACGAGAAATTTCTTCAAAAGCTGCCGCTAATTTAACTCTATCAGATTTATATAAAGGGCCAGTTTGAATCTTATCATTAGGAACATAAGATCTACTAGCAGCAAGTCTTTCCATAATCCTAATTGCAGGCATTTCTAGAGAAAAGAAGGCAACCGTACAGTCGTTTTTGATTGCTGTATTAAATGCAAAATTCATTCCTAAAGCAGTTTTTCCTACTGAAGGTCTAGCAGCTAAAATGATTAAATCTCCTTTTTGCCAGCCATGAGTAAGTTTGTTTACTCCTTCATATCCGGTATCTAATCCGGTTAAACCCTTGTTATCTTTTTCTAAGGATTTTTGAATTCTTTCGTTAAGTTCACTTGCAACTTCTTTAGCTGAACGCATAGAAGAAACACTTCTGGTTTGAATAATACGTGTTAATTCATCGTAAGAAGTATGTAAGAAATCAGTTACATTAGTAACTCCGCCTGAATATTTCTTCTCTATATTTTGAATTTCTACGAGAAATTGTCTAAGAATAGATTGCTCTTTAACTATCTCAATATAGTGCTCGATATTTCCTGGAGTAATAGGAAGATCAATTAAAGAAAATAGATATGCGTTATCGACTAATTTTGAATAATTTAATAAGTCTAATTGATTTATAACTGTTTGAACATCTATTGGCATATTATGAGCCTTAAGCTCATTCATAGCTTTGAAAATCGCTTTATTTCTCGGCTCTTCGTTAGAAAAATCATTCTCAGTTAGAGAACCTAAAGCAATTTCAGCTTCGTCAGGAAAAATTAACATCGAACCTAAAACAACCTTTTCAGATTCAACATTAGATGGAAGTCTTAATTCAACAATCTTTTCCTTTGCCATTATTTATCCTCAACGATATGAACACTAACTACGCCAGTAACTAAACCTTGGCTACCTTTATAAAGTTCAATTTTTAATCTTGTATAACCTAAAGAATTAGCAGGAGTTTTATCAATGAATTTACGTTTATCTATGATAATTCCGTGTTGAGCTTCTAACCCTTCCGCAATTTCTTTAGTAGAAATAGACCCAAACATTCTTCCATCATTAGAAACTTTTGTTTTGAATAAAACTTCAATTGTATCAAGTTTCTTAGAAAGAACTTCAGCATCTTTTTTAAGTTGGATTTGTCTAGCTTCTTCAGCTGCATTATCTTTTTCAAGCTTATCTTGAGAAGAAACTGTAGAAGCAACAGCTAACTTTCTAGGAATAAGAAAATTCGCTGCATATCCGTCACTAACTTCAATAGTTTGACCTTTTTTGCCTAGTTTTTTAACATCCGCTAATAATATAACTTTCATTTCTAAATCTCCTATTTTTGAGCTCTTGCATCATTAAGATACATATCTAGAGACTCAATTAATTTCTCTTCTACAGATAGAATTGTAACATTTGGGAAAGCTGCAGCTGCCATTGCAAAATGACCTCCACCGCCAAGCTTTTCACAAATAAGTTGAACGTTTACGCTTCCATCACTTCTAGCTGAAATTCTAACTTCTTTCTCGCTTGTTTTTCCAATAACGAAGCAAGCATTAACTCCTTTAATCTGCATGATTTGATTTGCTACTTTAGATAAAGTTGCTCTTTCGATGATGTAATGTTCATCAGCAACGCAGTAGCAAGTTCCTGTATAAGGAGTTTTTAAAGTAGAAACAATCTTTGTAACCAAAGCATATTCTGCATAATCATCTTTTAAGAAATCATCAGCTAAGCCGTTATCTGCGCCGTGTTCTTTTAATATTTCTGCAGCTTCAAAAGTCTTACTTCCAGTAGCTTTAGATTTAAAGAAGTTTGTATCTAGGAACATACCTGAAAGCATGATAGTTGCAAATGAAGGTGGAATTTCAATTCTAGGAGATACTGGAGCGTAATGAATAATTTCAGCCAAAATCTCAGATGCACTAGAAGCACTAGTTTCAATATGGGAGAAAACTGTAGAATTAACAAATGATTCGCCTCTTCTATGGTGATCTAAAACTACATTTTTATTAGATTTTTCAATTACTCTATTCCCTAAAATAAGGTTTGGAGTAGAAACATCGCAAACAATACATAAAGTAGAATCGCCTACTCTACTTTCTGCATCAGATGGAGAAATTGTCATTTTTTCTATTTCTGCTCTAGTAAAAGAAGAAGAGAAAGCTTCTTTAGTCTTGTTTTCTACCATTCTTGAATCGTAGATAATCTTGCAGCTCTTATTTAAATAATTACATAAAGCCATGACACCTAAACAAGATCCTAAAGCATCCATATCCATATCTTTATGTCCGCAAACATAAACGTAATTAGATTCTTTAATTAAAGTAATTAAGGAGGTTGCAACAGATCTCATTTGGACTCTGTTATTGTTTTCTACTGCAGCAACTTTTCCTCCATAGAACTTTGTTTCTTGTCCTAAATAAGAAATAGCAGCTTGGTCTCCACCTCTAGAAAGAGCGTATTCTAGAGTTTTCATCGCTGTATCATTTAATGTAAGAATATCTGCTGAATCATAAGCAAAAGAAATAGATAAAGTAGGAATTACATTCAATCCTTTTCCTAAAGCTCTTACTTTTTCTAAGACGGAGAATTTATCATCTTCCATTGATTTTAAAGAAGCGTAATTAGTTACAGCAAAATAAGAATCGTTTTTAAATCTTCTAAGTAAAACTTTATGTTTTTTAGCATAAGTTAAGATTTCGTTTCTAATATTGAGAACTAAATCATTGTTTTCGTCTTCAGTTTTACCCGCAATATCAGCGAAGTTATCGATGTTTACAATTCCTAGAACTAAAGATTGTTCTTTAGAATAAGAAAGGAGCTCTTCGTAATCAGTTACATCTTTAAAGACATATAAATGAGCATCTGGAAGATATCTAACTGAATAGAATCTTCTATTGATATTTACGTTAATTGGAATCTCAGCTGGAGCTTCTTTTAAAGTAACAAAAGAAGGATAAAGAGCTAAAAGATTGCAATCTAAAATATCTAATCCTCGTTCTTTGAATAAAGAAGAACACCATAAAACCATGTCTTCATCATCAGTAACTACTAAACCTAATTGACCGAATTTATAAGCTTCTTGAATATCTCCACCGATAATAGTTGAAGCATCTAAATCAGCTTTTCTTCTAGCTTTGGTGATAAAGAAAAGACTAATAGAAAGGAAAATAATGCTAAAAGCTACTACTGCGGAAATAGCAATAATCCAATATTCTGGTTTGATTTTGTTTTGAAATCCCTCAGGGAAATCTAAATAGTAAAGAAGTATCAAAGCTAGAAGGCCAAGTAATTCAATAACTGAAATAACAGAAGCAATAACTTCAACTTTTCTAATTCTATTTAACATAGATTTAGAAGTAGTCGCTCTGAGAGCCTTCTTATATACTTTTGAATTTGTGCTAAATTTGTTAGTCATAAAAATACCTGTCAAATATTATAAGTATATTTGAGCTAACTTCATAGAATTTATAAAAAGTTTTTTAAACTTTTTGAAACAAGAAAAAAAGTTGCTTCCAAGAAACAACTATTTTTATTCAAATATTAATGTATGGGTCGCCTCTTTTTATCTGTCTAGAGGTGTATTATCTAATTCATTATCTTCTTCAATTTTCTCTATTTTTTCTTCTTCTTCACTTTCTTTAGCATCGTCTTTCTTCTTTTGTTTAAGCGAGACGAGGTAGAAGCAAACTGAGATTGTTAAAGAAATCAAAGCTATATAAACAATGATTGAAATAATAGATGAATTAGTGATTAGAAATTTCATGGGCATATTGTATCTTTTCTAAAGAAAAAATTAAACATTTAAAAATACCTATTCAAATTTGTGGGAATAGTATAGTAGAATGAAGTATCTATGAAAGATCTCTACGCTTTATTCCCTAAGCTTCCTTCTTACACAATTAAGAAAGGAATGGATTATTCTGATCACAATAAAGTGAAGATTTTAAATCGGGCTCAAAATTCAATAACAGCTAATGTTTATGGCAATGAAACATATGAAACAAGCGTAGAATTTGACCAAAAACTAGATAAAATTGTAAATTCTTCGTGTACTTGCCCTGCAAAAACTATTTACGGCTACTGTAAACATGAAGTTGCTCTTGCTAATACTTTTATTAAACAATTTGAAAATACAGACGATGCAATTAAGGAATCTCCTGAACAAGAAGAAAAAATTAGAAGGGCTCTTTCTGAATTAGCTTTTCAGTTTGACTCCATCACTGATACCCCTAGAAGAAAAGCTCTAATCTTAGAAACTATTACAAAGCTTTCAAAAGATAATGGAATAAAGCTTATTGATCTAGTTTTCCTTCTTATTAAATATGTAGAATCTTTCTCTAGTAATGAAAATAATTATCTTCTTTTTATAACTCTTTATGACACGATTTCGCTTCAAGATAACAAAGTAAAATTCCTTAAAAAATCAGCTAAAACCTTTCAAAACCCGGTTATTTTTGAGAAATTTTTCTCTTCTAATTATATAAATACGAATCCAGTTATAGCATTCCAAAGTGAAGCTCCTGAATATGGTAAATATGCTTTTATGGGACCGGAAAGTCTATATAAAATAGGAATTTCAACCAGAGTAGAAAATAACGAAGACTATTTTAAAGCTATAGCGAAAAGCTGTTCTTTAAAACAATACATGGATATTTTGAAACATTGTAGACAATACTGGGTGAACTATTTTTATAACTCTGAAGAAACTATGGTTGGAATTCTTTTTGATGAACTCATTAAATTAGAAAGAAATCATGAAGCAATCGGGATTTTTAAATATCTTGTTGTTAGACGTAAAGTTTCTTCAGAAAGACTAGTCACTATATTTCCACTTCTTTCTTCTAACGACAAACTTGAAATTAGAAACTATTTTAAATCAAATAACATAAAAGTTGCTTCGCCCGAACTTAGACTTCTTACTGGGGCTAGCATCACTGCAACTAACATTTCCCAACTATCTTTTGAAGCTCTTTTGAATCTTTCTGAAGTCATTATTTCTCAAACTTCTACAGATAATATTCAAAAAGGGTTAACTCTAAAAATAGATAAGTTATGTGAAAGATTTTTAGTAGAAGAGCACGTAATTGCCCTAATTGAAGTTGTTGAAAAATACAAAAATTGCATATACGTCCCCGCTCTTTTTGCAAATTCGAATATTTTAGAACATGCTGGAAACGAAGAATCCGCTAACATATTCCTAGACTTTGTAGATAAATATTCCTTATATAGAACATTCTCTCTTTATCCTTTTGGAGGTACATATAATGCTGTTTAACATCCAAAAGATAAATTTCTTAGTTAGCTCAGATGAAAAAGATTTTTCTGCCGAAGTTAACGAAATTAAACAAAGACTATTTAATGGCGAATTTAAAATATATTTTTCCTTTAATAAGGCAAATTCAACAATTTCTTATTATGCGATTTCCAAAGAAGAAAATATTGCTATTGGTGTTTATAAAACTTCGACTTTATTTTTAGGTGGCCCATCAAACATTATCTCTTATCCTTCTCCTGGGCAGATTGCTTTACTTCAATATATTGATGAACTAGAAAGCAATTCTAGCGAAGAAGATTTAGAAAAATTCTACGGATATCTTTACGATGAGATTTCTTTCCTTAATTCGATGACTCCAAAAGAATTGGAAAAATTTAATAGTGAGAAAAATCAATTATCATATCTAGAAGCTTCTTTAGTTGATGAGCCTATAATCCCTGTTTCTAAAGTTACACCTTCTCTAGGAATCAAAATTAGCAGAGATCTATCAGATTTTTATATAACCTTAGACTTAAATCTACCTCAAAAGATTGCGATTACAAATATAACTAAATTCTTAAATGAACTAGAAGATGGCAGAGTTAAAGATAAAAAGGGAAATTCGTATGATATAAACTTCCATAGTTTCTCTATTGAAGATCAAAACATAATTCTTTTGCTCATGAGACTTAAACAATTTAGTTATTATTCAACTAAATATAAAGCCTCCCTAAGCGATTTAATTGAAATAGTAAAGAACAAAATTAATCAGCACATTACTTTCGAAGGAGATCTTTATTTCGTAAATAAGCCAATTGAGGCAAAGGTTGAAATCAACTCTGATGGAA
>JAXFZD010000032.1:0-7429 GCA_034185265.1 Bacilli bacterium
ACTCCTACATATTTAAATTATGCAGATGCTATTTTAAGAGGAGATAAAACAACTAAATTATTCGAAGAGTACGGAATAAAGATCTTCCATGTTGATGCTAGACTTGGAATTTATAAAGGAAGTTCAGGAATTATGCAAAAGCTCCTAACTGAATCTGATTTAACTGCAGATGCTAGAGTTGATGTAGCTTATGACAATAATTTAGTCAGAAGTGGAAGTTCAATAAATACTTCAAAATGCTTAATTCAACTCCTTTCTGCAGGAACCCGCTCTTCTAAATTAGTTCCTTATTTTGTAGCTTCAGATAAAAATGAAGATTATGAGACTGAAAATGTTACTTTAGCTCTTAGAAGAACTCTTTTTAAGCTAGATGAAGGAATTAATGAAAATATGCTTAGTGACTTTAGATGGCATAAAAATAATTCTCCTTTATCTTATAATATAAATATAGGAAGAATTTCTGCTACAACCGCAACAATAAATTTCACAAATAAATAAAATATAAAAATAAGTAAATATAAAGATAACGTATCCCGGCGTGTCAAAGACTTGAAAAATAAGTGTTGACAGGCCTTTTTTAAACTAGTATCATCTCGCTCGGACGGACTTGGTAATCTTATAAAGATTAGCAATTCGCCTAGATAACTAGGAAAAGAAAAGGAGAAAGTTATGCCAACAATTAATCAATTAGTTAGGCAAGGACGCCACTCTGCAGTTAAGAAATCCAAAACTCCTGCTTTAGGAAAAAGATGGAACTCCTTAACAAAGAGAAGTAGCAACCAACCTTCTGCACAAAAAAGAGGTGTTTGCACTAGAGTCGGTACAATGACGCCAAAGAAGCCAAACTCCGCTATGCGTAAATATGCTCGTGTACGTTTATCAAATGGATACGAAGTTACAGCATATATTGGTGGAGAAGGCCACAACTTACAAGAACACTCTACAGTTATGATTAGAGGAGGTAGAGTTAAAGACCTCCCAGGTGTTCGTTATCATATCATCCGTGGTACATTAGACTGCGCTGGTATTGAAGCAAGAAGACAAGGTCGTTCCTTATATGGAACTAAGAAACCTAAGTCAAACTAATTTAGGAGGAAAAGATTATGCCAAGAAAAGGTTCTGTTGAAAAACGTGACGTACTTCCTGATCCAGTATATAACTCCAAATTAGTTACACGTTTAATTAATCGTGTTATGTATGATGGAAAAAGAGGAACTGCTCAAACCATTATTTATAAGGCTTTCAAACAAATCGAAGAAAAAACAGGAAAGCCAGCAATTGATGTATTTGCAACTGCAATTAACAACATCATGCCAGAAGTCGAATTAAAAGTCAGAAGAATCGGCGCTGCTAATTACCAAGTTCCAGTCGAAGTTTCTCCTGAAAGAAAACAAACCCTCGGATTACGTTGGTTAGTTACTTATTCAAGACTTAGAAATGAAAAGACAATGGAAAACAAACTCGCTGCTGAAATCATTGATGCAGCAAACGGAGTTGGTGCTTCTATTAAAAAGAAACAAGATGTCCATAAGATGGCAGAAGCTAACAAAGCTTATGCCCATTATCGTTGGTAAAAGGGAGATTAGTTTATGGCTGATGAATTAGAGATAAAAGAAAGTGCTACTTACGATCTTCCGCATACCCGTAATATAGGTATTATGGCTCACATCGATGCCGGTAAAACAACTACTTCAGAACGTATCCTTTATTACACTGGACGTACTCATAAGATTGGTGAAGTCCACGAAGGTACCGCCACCATGGACTGGATGGCTCAAGAACAAGAAAGAGGAATTACAATTACTTCCTCTGCAACAACTTGTTTCTGGAAGGGTAATAGATTCAACATTATCGACACTCCAGGGCACGTCGACTTCACAGTTGAAGTTGAACGTTCTCTTAGAGTTCTCGACGGTGCTATTACAGTTCTAGATAGTAAAAACGGTGTCGAACCACAAACTGAAACTGTTTGGAGACAAGGAACTAAATATGGAGTTCCACGTATTGTCTTCTGTAACAAGATGGACGCAACTGGTGCGGACTTCGATATGTGCGTCGCTTCTCTTCATGAAAGATTAGGAGCTAACGCAGCTGCAATCCAATATCCTATCGGAAGAGAATCTTCCTTAAAAGGATGTGTCGATATTATCGAAAGAAAAGCTTATGTATATGGTGCAGACAAATCTGATGCTCCATCTATTGAAGCAGTACCAGCTGATTTAGTTGATAAGGTCGAAGAATTAAGAATGATTCTTCTTGAAAAGCTTGCAGCATTCGATGACGAACTTATGATGATCGTTCTCGAAGGAGAAGAACCAAGCGTTGAAATGATTAAAGCAACTATTAGAAAAGCTGTTTTAACCGGTGAATTCTTCCCAGTATTATGTGGATCCGCATATAAAAACAAATGTATCCAACCTTTATTAGATGCAGTTGTTGATTACCTTCCTTCTCCACTAGATATTCCAGGAGAAAAAGGTACATTAGATGGTAAAGACTATGTCTGTGTTCCTGATGACAAGAAACCATTCGTTGGTCTTGCATTCAAAATTGCAACCGACCCATTCATTGGTAGACTTGCCTATGTAAGAGTTTATCAAGGTATATTAAAATCAGGTTCCTACGTCTATAACTCATCTAAGGGACAAAAAGAAAGAATCGGAAGACTTGTCTTGATGCACGCAAATCATAGACAAGAAGTCGAAGTTCTTCACGCAGGAGAAATCGGTGCAGTAGTTGGACTTAAATATTCAACCACTGGAGATACTCTTGCTGACGAAAAAGAGCCAGTAGTTCTCGAAAGCTTAACCTTCCCAGAGCCAGTTCTCGAAGAAGCTGTCGAGCCAAGAACAAAAGCTGACCAAGAAAAAATGACTTCCGCTCTTCTTAAGTTAGCTGAAGAAGACCCAACATTCAAAGTCAGAACCGATGAGGATAGTGGACAAACCATTATCGCCGGTGTTGGCGAACTTCAATTAGACATTCTCGTTGATAGATTAAAGAGAGAATTCAAAGTTGATGTTAACGTTGGTGCTCCTCAAGTTAACTACAGAGAAACAATTAGAAAGACTGCCGAAGCTCAAGGACGTTATGTCAAGCAATCTGGTGGTCACGGTCAATATGGTGATGTCTGGATTAGATTTGAACCAAATCCAGGAAAAGGATTCGAATTCGTTGACAACATCGTTGGCGGTGCTGTTCCAAAGGAATTCATTAAACCAACCGAGGCCGGTCTAGTTGATGCTCTTACTAGAGGATTAGTCGCCGGATATCCAGCGATTGATATAAAAGCTACATTATTTGATGGTTCATACCACGATGTAGACTCTTCCGAAGCTGCATATAAAATTGCTGCTTCTATGGCTCTTAAGGCAGCTGCCTCAAAAGCCGACCCAGTTATCCTCGAACCAATCATGAAGGTTGAAATTACCGTTCCTGATCAATACTATGGTGATGTCATTGGTGATGTTGCCAGAAGAAGAGGAAATATGACTGGTGAAACACAACGTGGCAACGCAAAACAAATCGATTGTGAAGTTCCACTTTCTGAAATGTTTGGCTACGTCACAGACCTTCGTTCCTTAACTCAAGGAAGAGGAAACTTTACAATGAGCTTCTTAAAATATGGCGAATGTCCGAAGTTCATTCAAGACGAAATCATTAAGAAATCGTCAGCCAAATAAAAATAGTCAGTTTATTCAATACTAATGTATTGCTAAAATAAATTCGTTAGTCTATCATTTATTAGGCAAATTTGAGACCATTGGAGGAATTATTAAATGGCAAAAGCAAAATTTAACCGTGATCGTGTCCATTTAAACGTTGGAACTATCGGACACGTTGACCATGGTAAGACCACACTTACATCTGGTATCACTCACGTTCTCGCTATGAAAGGTTTAGCAAAAGATATGGCTTATGGTCAAATCGACGCTACACCAGAAGAAAGAGCTCGTGGTATTACAATTAACTCTGCTCACGTTGAGTATGAAACCGAAAAGAGACACTACGCTCACGTAGACTGCCCAGGGCACGCCGACTACATCAAAAACATGATTACCGGTGCCGCTCAAATGGATGCTGCAATCTTAGTTGTTGCTGCTACTGACGGTGTTATGCCTCAAACAAGAGAACACGTCTTACTTGCAAGACAAGTTGGTGTTCCACAAATCATCGTATTCTTAAATAAATGCGATATGGTCGATGACCCAGAATTAATCGACTTAGTTGAAATGGATGTCCGTGACTTACTCTCCAAATATGAATTCCCAGGAGACGATGCACCAGTTATCCGTGGTTCCGCATTAAAAGCTTGCGAAGCCAAGTCACTTGATGATCCAGCTGCCAAGGTTATCCTTGAACTCATGGATGCTCTTGATACATACATCCCAGATCCAGCTAGAGAAGATGACAAACCATTCTTACTCCCAATCGAAGACGTTATGACAATTTCCGGTAGAGGAACTGTCGTCACCGGTAGAGTTGAGAGAGGTGTTATCAAAATCAATGATCCAGCTGAAATCGTTGGTATCAGAGCCACTCAAAACACTGTTGTTACAGGTCTTGAAATGTTCAGAAAGACCCTTGACTACGCTCAAGGTGGTGACAACATCGGTGCATTATTAAGAGGTATCACTCACGACCAAGTCGAAAGAGGACAAGTCTTAGCAAAACCAGGATCTATCGTTCCACACGACAAATTCACTGCTACAACCTATATTCTTACAAAAGAAGAAGGTGGAAGACATACTCACTTCTTAAACGGTTACAGACCACAATTCTTCTTCAGAACAACTGATATTACTGGTACAATCACTCTTCCAGCCGGAACCGATATGGTTATGCCAGGTGACCACATCACCTTCACAGTTGATCTAATCCATCCAATCGCTATGGAAAAAGGTACCAAATTCTCTATTAGAGAAGGTGGAAGAACTGTCGGTGCAGGTACAGTTGCTGAAATCTTAAAGTAATCTAATTACTAAAAAACTTAAGCTGTCTAAAAAGGCAGCTTTTTTTCGTGTTTATTGGAGATTTGCGGAGATTTTGAAATAAACTGCAGGGTTTTTAATAAATAAAAGAAGAGGAATATATTAAATTTTTCTTTAAAAGTGATTTTTTAGATAAAAAATCATTATTAAAAATAAATCTTTGAGTTTAAAATATATCCAATATGGAAAAGAAAAAACTTGGAAAAAATATTGTGCCTGCTGGTGCAGGTAAATCTACTTTAGGTTACTTAATTGACCTAGGCTTAACTATCGCAATGATGGTCCTTTTATATTTTACAGTAGGACAAGTCATTCAAAAGAAATTAGGAATTGATCAAAAGAATCAAGCTTTAGTTGATCTTTATGATTCTTCTTATATCGTAGCTAAGCAAGATGATGGTCAATATGCCATGAAGTTCTATAACACTGGAACCCCAGGCAATTATGGTTATGAGAAATATGGACAAGATGTCTGGAATTATTACACAGTTTTTGTTGTAAAAGATGGAACTTTCTTAGCCAGTGATAACTTTAAAGGTATAAAATCAAACCCTTATGATGTTGGAGAATGGGTTTACGATCATGTTTATGGTTTAACTGAAACTAGCCCAGTTTCTACATTCTTCCAAATTCCTAAGGACGAATTCGGGGATTATGATTTCACAGCTAGACCAATCCTTTCAGATCAAGCTCAAAGAGGAATTACAGGTGCTTCTGCGGAAGTTTGGGCAAAAGATTTAAGAGAATTCTATTGTTCATCTGATGATAAAGATAAGATGTCTAATATCACTGGAGCTATGTTTGACTGTGTAAAACACTTAGTCCAACAGCCAAAATACATTCAAATTAATAGCGATATCAATACAATTCGTTATTTAATGATGATTCCTTCTTACGCTGCATCTCCATTTATTTTCTTCTTCCTAATTCCAGTATTTGTACCTAATGGAAGAAGTATTGGTAAACTTGCAGCTGGTACAGCCGTATTAGGAAAAGATGGCTATAAAGCTAGAAAAATTAATATTATTCTTCACTATGCAATCTTAACATTAATGTTTGAACTTCTTTTACTCCCATACACTTTAATAGCAATTATGGGAATTATGCTCTTATTATTAGTTGATTATATGGTCTTAGTAATGTCTAAAGTTAGACATCAATCCTTACACGATATGTTAGCTGGAACTATTGTTGTTAACGCTAAACAATCTATTTGGTTTATTGATGCTGAAGCTGAAGAAGAATATTGTAGAGCTCATCCAAATTCAAATATCGCAAGAATTAAGCGTGATGAAAAAGAAGAAACAGTTAAGACAACTAAAGATGGTAGAGTGCTTTATGCTGCTCAATCTTACTTATATGATGACTCTGTTTTAGATGCTTCTAAGATTGGTAGTGCAAGAAGAGAAGCCGAAACTTTAACTAATTTCGATGAATATGAAGCTCGTAAATCAGAAGAGATGGATGAACATAAACGTATCCACGATGAACTTAGAGTAACTGTTGATGAAGTTAATGCTACAGCTACAGAAGAAGAGAAAGAAGCAGAAACTCCAGCAGAAGAGAAAGAACCTGAAATTGAAGAAAATCGCAGTAAAAAGCCGATGAATTTAAAAATTGAAGGTGAAGAAAATGAAGTTGCTAACGAACATGAAGAAGAAAATGATGGCTTCGTTGACAATGAATAAATATGTTCAATTATAAATTAAGTTCGGAATTTAAAAATAACGTTAATGCCTCAGTAAAGAAGAACTTTTTAGCTAACCTTGCTGATTATGCTCTTGTCTTTATATTAGCAATGCTTGTTTTTACTAGTGCAGGACTTCCTATATTTTCTAGAGTTGGCCCAGTTAGAGAGCAAATTACTATCATTAATAATCATGACACAAAGTTAAAAAAGATAATTGGTTCAACATATCTTCAAGATTATAACGAAGAAAAAAATACTCTTTCTTCAATCTCTGAAGATGCTTCTAAATATGTAGAAGCTCTAACTAAAACATATTACTATTTAAACAATTTAGGCTACCCTGTACGTCAAAATGACGGAACTTACTTAGATTTACCAGTTAAAATTGAAGACACCTTAGCAAATAAAAATGTCCAGGGATTATATTCCTCTTTTAATAAGTTAGAAATCTATTTTTCTTATTTTAAAGAAACAGATCCATCCATTAACTTTTATACATATGACGGAATTGACTATAAAAATAAAAAGAGCGAATACGTATATGCAAATTTGTATAAATATGACCCAAATAAGTTTGAAGAAAAAGTTGCTACAGCAAATAAATTTGAACAGTTAAAAGAAGCTCAGGCAATCTTATTAAAAGACTATTTTGTCTACGGAAATACTTCTTCAGTAAATATTGATGCTCTTAACTATTATAAGAATGCATATTCTCAAGGTCTTCAAATTCTAATTAATGAAGTAGAAA
>JAXFZD010000033.1:0-6072 GCA_034185265.1 Bacilli bacterium
TATCCCTTCTTTTCATGCATAGTTACCTAGAGGCACTTTGGGAATCGCTATCGGGTTGGTCGGCAAATACCTCCCTTCGGACTTTCACCGTAGATATATGACATGCCCGTCATACAGAAAAAACACGCACTTTTTCGTACGTGTCTTGACAATCAATCATGGCGGAGGCATCGAGATTTGAACTCGAGCGCCAGTAACCCGACCTAACGGTTTAGCAAACCGTCCCCTTCAGCCTCTTGGGTATGCCTCCGTGCCACATATTTTATTACAAACAAATTTAACTTTCACTCAATTTTTTTAAAGTTTTTTAAAGAAAATTAACTATTAGTAAGCTTTGGCAAAATATACGATCATTGTGGCTTTTTTGCCGCAGCACGGACAGACTAAATCACTATCAGCAAGTTCCTTATAGATACATCTAGTAGTTCCGCCTTTGGTAATCTCTTTAATTTTATCTTCACATTCCATGTCTCCGCAGAATGCCATTCTAGCATATCCGCCCTTATCAAGAACCTTATTTAGCTCTTCTATTGAATCAACATCTGTAATATGTTCTTGAAGATGTTTTAAAGCTTTTTGATACATATTTTCGTGAATTAAGTCGAGAATTGCGGAGATTTCGTTAATTGCGTATTCAATTTTAACTGGTTCTTTAGAGTTATCATAACGCTTTGCTAGAACAACTTCTCCTCTTTCTAAATCTCTAGGACCGACTTCAATTCTTAAAGGAACGCCCTTCATTTCATATTGAGCAAATTTCCATCCTGGACTTCTAGAATCATCATCATCAAGAAGAACTCTAATTCCTTGGCTTAATAGTGATTCTTTTATCTTTAAGCAGGCATTCTTAACAATTTCTTGATCTCCTTTAATAGGAACAATTACAACTTGAATAGGAGCAACTTTTGGAGGCAAAACTAATCCATTGTCATCTCCATGTACCATAATAACAGCGCCTAAAAGTCTAGTAGAGAATCCCCAAGAAGTCTGGAAAGGAACTTCTAATTTGCCTTCTCTTCCTTGGAAAGAAATTCCAAAAGCTTCAGCAAAGCCTTGTCCTAAATCGTGAGTAGTTCCTGCTTGAAGAGCTTTTCCATCATGCATTAAAGCTTCGATTGTATATGTGTCTCTAGCTCCGGCAAACTTTTCATGTTCTGTTTTCTTTCCTTTTATAAAAGGAATAGCTAATAAATCTCTTCCGATTTTATCGTAGATTTCAAGCATATCTAAGGCATTTTGTCTTGCTTCTTCTTCTTTTTCAAATAAGCAGTGACCTTCTTGCCATAAGAATTCACTTCCTCTTAAGAAAGGTCTAGTTGTCTTTTCCCATCTTACAACCGAGCACCATTGATTGAAAATTTTTGGAAGATCTCTATACGAATTAACAATCTTTTTATATAAATCAGAAAAAAGAATCTCGGAAGTTGGACGAATAATTAAAGGATCTGAAAGTTCTTCATTTCCTCCAGTAGTAGCAACTAAACATTCAGGAGCAAATCCTTCAACATGTTCCTTTTCTTTATTAAATAAAGAGGCAGGAATAACCATAGGTAAATAAACGTTTCTCGTTCCTTTTTCTTTAAATAGTTTATTTGCATAATTTTGGATTTCTTCCCAAATAGCATAAGAATCAGGTAAATAATTAATAAAACCTTTAACGGAAGAATATTCCATTAATTCTGCTTTTTTAACTACATCTGTGTACCACTGTGCAAAATCTTCATCCCTAGATGTGATAGATTTGTTTTTGTTTTTAACTTCCATAAGTCCTTCTTTCTATAAATTAATATTTATTTGAAAATTCTTTAACCCTTCTAATTGATTTAGTTGAAACTGGTTTAATTTCTTCGCTATATTTAGCAAATACGTCTGAGGAAATATATCTTAATCCACTTCTAACTATAAGCTCTAAAGCTCCCCAATCGTCAATATCGTTAGCGATAATTGGTTTCCCAAATTTAAGTAATTTCTCTACAAGAGAATGTAATTTAGATCTAATTGCTGTATTTGAACTATTTCCTTCTTTAGGTTTAGCAAATGAACAGATGAAATAATCATATTCAGCATAAACTTCATTAGGTAAGCTTCTATCCCCTTCTTGAAGCCATAAAGCAATCTTATATCCTTTAGATTTAATTGATTTTAAGTCAGAAATAAAGTTTTCAATGTTATGAGCATCGATAAATCCTAAAGTATTTTCTTCTGAATAAACAAAAACTATATTGGCTTCTTTTGAAGATTGAAGATGAGAAAGTTTAGTTAACATATAGCTTCTTTCTTCATTTCTAATAGGTAAGAATAAGCATTGATCAGGAGTTTCTCTAGAATTTACATATAAAGGAATAGTTTCTCTAATTATAGTTGAATAGACGTCTTTATCTTCCCCTATTCTAATTGCGGAGTCTTTAAATGAATCTATATCTGTAAATAAAGAGTCCTCAAGATTTACTTTTAAGAAATAGCCAATTACTTCTTTAAAATCTACATTAAATATAGGTCGATATAAATAAACTAACTTCTTTTCGTTAATAACACGTTGAATCTCTGATTTATAGGTAAAGTCTTGCATATGAGAGATTTCTTCATAATGCTGTTCATACCAAGAAATAGATTTCTTAATGTTTGAGCCATATAAAGCAGATTCTTGAGCGCATTGAATTATCTTTTCTCCTTCTCCAGGGAAAGAATAATTTGGCACAATTCCGCAATAAACATCAACTTTTGACAAGTACCCATTTAATGCTAGGTATTGTCTAACAGAATTTAATCCACTTCTGCAAAGTCTTAATCCTTTTTCTCTACCTAGAATTCCAACGTCAGTTAAACAAATTTCATTTCCTGAAAGTTCAGCCATAAATGCATGAGAATTTGTATAAGGATAAAGAGAGTTCTTTAACTGGTTCATCATGAAAGGATCCATTTCCTTATCTTGATCTTGGACTCTTTTAAATATGAATCTATAAACGATTGTATAGCCTCTTTTTTTATTAGAGTTATTAATTATGTCAACTAAATGTCTGTAATTGACCATTCCGTGAGCGCTATCTTTAGAATTTTTATTAACTTCCATATATTTAAGGAAATAGGAAGAAAGATGGAGAACTTTTTCTTCAGGTGTATAAGCATCAACTTGAAGTAAAGAAAAATATTGTTTACGAAGCTTAGCATCGTACATATCTATTTCTAGCATATCGGTTTTTTCTTCATCGTTTTCTAAAATAGCATTGATCCAGTCTCTTAAGGCTTTATGTTGATTCGCGGGGAAAGAATTATAGAAAGCTCCTAAGGCTGTATGATAAACAAATTGAGGAGACGTAATATTAAAATAAGTTACTTCTTCCTTAATGAAATCAATTTTATAAACTCTCACAGAATTAGATTTTTCTCTTAACTGCTTATAAAACCTTGCATGTGTAATTTCTTCGACTAACAAAATAGTGAAAACAATTAAAACACCTAACGAGACAATTCCAATTGCCACATAGATAGGTAATTTTTCGAAAAATTGCTGAGAAAAAAGACACAACATGTGATAAGTATATCACATTTTCTCTATATCGAGTAAAAATTAACAACAGATTATTTTGTGTGTATAATATTGCAACTGGAGAAATACCCAAGCGGCTGAAGGGGTCAGTTTCGAAAACTGATAGTGGGCGTCAGTCCAGCCAGGGTTCAAATCCCTGTTTCTCCGCCAAAAACGAAAAAATAACGCCGGATTTGCGGCGTTTTTTCATTTTTACTTAATTTTAGGTACATAGAACCTTCCGTAAACTTGTCGCAAATCTACAACCTTTATAAAGGCTTTTGGATCCGCTGCTCTAATAATTCTAATAGTCTCTTTTTCTTCAAAAGAAGAAATAACAATCTGGATTATAGTTTTTTCTTTATTGGTAAAAGCTCCGTAACCTTTCTCTATTGTTGCTCCGTGAGGAATACTACCCATTAAGATATGATGGAGGTCTTCTTTATCAGTAACAACTTCAATTTGTAATTTCTTATTTCTAACATTGATAAAGTCGATTATCAAAGAAGTCACGAACATGTAGACAACTGAGAATAAAACACCTCCTAAATACTGAACTTTTCCAAATTCCGCTCTTATTGGTTCTTCTAATCCATTAAGCAATTTTAAAGTTCCAAAAACAGTAAAGAGAGCGACAATTAAGCCGTTGATAGCAAAATTATACTTTCCAACTAATTTAGATTTCTTTAAAGCAATAAAGTAAGAAATTACGTCAATTCCTCCAGCGGAACCATCAACTTTAAAAGCTAATGCGCTAGAAATACCAGTAAATATACCTGCAAAAATAGCTCTAGAAAGCATTCCCCCATTTGCTGAAGCAAAGAAAGCAAGATTTCCTACCCAGCCATAATCCCAGAAAGAGAGAATGTAAGTCCATAGAGAAACTTCAGCAACATTTAGAACTGTATAGAAAGCAAATCTTTTTCCAATTCCAAAGAAAGCAAGAAGAACAATAGGAATATTTAATCCAAAATATAAGCATGAATAGAAGACAGTTTCTGCTGATCCATTATTATGTAAAATGCTGTTTGGGAATAGCGATCCAGCCATGATAATTGTTTGAGAAAAACCAGAAACACCGCCAGAAACTAATCTAATCCCCTTATAAGACTCATATTCGACAACCGGATGAATTACAGCTTGAGGTACTAAAAAGCATTTAAAGCCTAGAGCAAATAAAAATGCCGAAATAGAAATAATTATTACTTTACTCGTAATACTGAGAGCATCTTTTTGTCTCTCATGCTCATACATGTAGTCTTTATAGGACTTACGCAATCTCTGGAAGAACGACATATGCAACATTATAGTTATTTAATTTCAAATTAAAACTAGGAAGAGAAAAAACATTATTTTTTTAAAAAATACTTCTTATTTACATTTGAAAATATCTTAGTAAAATTTGTTAAGGCAATTTTATATTGCTTCCACTTTAGTGGAATGATAATATTATTCGTTGTCTAGCGACTTTGACATTAGCGGAGGCTATTTATGGAAATACTTAAGAATATTGGAGCTCTATTTGTTAGATTATGGAGATGGGTTAGAGAAACCGCGTGGGTTCAACCTTTATTGATCGTTGGAACCATCTTCGGTGTCATCTTCTCAATTCCTAATTTTACTGCTTGGTTCAGCGCTCTTGGAGTTGGCAGCCATTCTGGTTACTACATCTCCAAAAAGCAATCTCTTGAAGGTGAAGTTATCGGAACAGAAATCACATCTGCTGCTGATAAACTCACTGCTGCAATGAATAAAGGTTCTAATTTCGACAAGGCCTTTGATGAAAACGAATATGCTGAATTTAAAGCTTCTATTCAAAAAGATGTCATCGATGTCTATGGCGAAAAGTTCTATGTAGTCTATGTTAAAGAAGATTGCTCAAACTGCGATACAATTTCTGAAGCCTTCCAAACATTAGAAAATGGCTGGGGAACTTCCTTTGTTACTGAAGACAATAGACCATTCAAACTCTATACAATCTTTGCTGATGACTCTTCCTCTAACGACAACGAATACGAAGTTGAATCAGATAAGAAAGCATTCAACAGATATTTAGATAAATTCTCTAACAATGGTTTCTTTGAAAATGCTGGTGGTAGATTGCAAGAATTACCATACGCAATCACTAATAAGTTAGGTGATTCTGCTGATTATAAACACTTCATCGAAGCTGATAGAGTTAACTTTGCTGTTCCAGCAGTTCTCTTAGTTGACTTCTCTAAAGAATCTTGGGAATTAGAAATCTCTAGACCTGGCGTTGCTGAAGTCTTATTCGGTGTCACTGGTGATGGTTCTATTGAAAAAGCTGACTTATTAATGCAAATGTGGAACCACACATCCAAAACTGATATTACAAATAAGTTCTCTGATTACTATCAAAAAACAGCTTAATTTGTAATTCAAATTGCTTAAATCCGGAGCTTAGAAATGAAGTGAGACCCAAAAGTTGGACTTGCTTCTAATATCCTAGTTGAACAAAGGACTGTTGTCTATAAGTTAATGGAGACAGTCCTTTTGTTTTCTCCATTATTCTTTCTTTATTGTAA
>JAXFZD010000034.1:0-6752 GCA_034185265.1 Bacilli bacterium
ATAACACAAAATAATTATTTTAAAAAGAGGAAAAAATAAAAAAATATCGCTTTGCGATATAATCTATCAATTTTTCTATCAACTCACCAAAAATATGTGGTGCTATTTACCAAAGAAGGGGAGAAAAAATTAATTAGACTTTTTTATTCTAATAAAAAGTGTATAGTAATTGTATTGAGAACTTGCCACTCTCTCTTATGCGAGTAATGTCGCCGTGCTAAGCGTTAATTAGGAATTAAGTGCATCTCAAAATGAAGAAGGATGGTACCGCGCAGTCAGCGTTCCTTCAAGAGGTGTTTTTCTTTTTTGGAGAAGATTATGAAAAATTTAAAAGGTAGTGGAATTAGAAATTTGTGGATCGAATTTTTCGAATCAAAAGGTCACAAATACATTCCAGGAGTTAATTTAGTCCCAAAGGACGATAAATCTTTATTATGGGTAAATGCTGGAGTTACAGGACTTAAAAAATATTTTGATGGTAGTGAAATACCTCCATCAAGAAGAATTGTTAATGTTCAAAAGTCTATTAGAACAAATGATATTGAAAATGTTGGACATACAGCTAGACACCATACTTTTTTTGAAATGCTTGGCAACTTTTCTATTGGCGATTATTTCAGAAAAGAAGTTATTGAATGGGCATTTGAAATTCTTACCTCTCCAAAATGGTTAGACTTTGAGGTAGATAAACTTTATGTTACTTATAATCCAAGCGATCTAGAAACTTTCGAATATTGGCAAAAAGTCGGTCTTCCAAAAGATCATTTAATTCCATTAGAAGGAAATTATTGGGAAATAGGAGAGGGACCTTGTGGACCTAATACAGAGGTTTTCTATGATAGAGGAGAAGCTTATGACCCTGAGAAAAAGGGAATTGAGTTACTTGCAAATGATATAGAAAACGATAGATATATTGAAATTTGGGGTATTGTTTTCTCTCAATATAACGCTGAAGCTGGCGTAGAAAGAAAAAATTATAAAGAATTACCTTCAAAAAATATCGATACAGGATCTGGCCTAGAAAGACTTGCTTGTATATGTCAACAAACTGAAACTAATTTTGAAACAGATCTTTTCTATCCAATAATTAAAGAAACAGAAAAGATATCATCTAGAAAATATGAAAAAGGTAATTTGATGCCTTTTAGAGTAATTGCTGACCATATAAGATGTTTAACTTTTGCTCTTTCTGATGGTGCTTATTTCTCTAACGAAGGTAGAGGATACGTCTTAAGAAGAATTATTAGAAGAGCATTAAGATATGGACAAAAGTTAGGAATTCTCGAGCCTTTTATGTATAAATTAGTTGATGTAGTCGTCGAAAATTATTCTTCTTTCTATCCAGAAATTGCTTCTAAAAAAGAACTTGTAAAAACAATGATCAAACAGGAAGAAGAAAAATTTATCAAAACTCTTCAATCCGGAGAAAACTTACTCAAAGAATACATTTCAAATCATGATTTCTTAGATGGCGCAACTGCGTTTAAGCTTTATGACACTTTTGGTTTCCCAATTGATATGTCAGTAGAAATCTGTCAAGAATATGGAGTTAAAGTTGATTTAGAAGACTTTAAGAAGCATATGGAAGAGCAAAAGGAAAGAGCTAGAGCTGCTAGAGGCGATATCCAATCCTTTAATAAACAATCAAAAGATTTACTTGCTTTTAATGAAGTTTCTACATTTGATTACGAACAAACATCGATAAAATCTAAAGTTATTGGTTTATTTAAAGATGGAGTTAAGGTAGAACAAATTGAAGATGAAGGCTATGTTTGCTTTAAAGAAACTCCTTTCTATGCAGAAAGCGGCGGACAAGTTTCTGATAAAGGAGAAATCATTTCTAAAGATGCTCAAGGTATCGTAGATGATGTCATGAAAGCTCCAAATGGTTCTCATTTACTTCATGTAAATCTTAAATTTGGAACAATAAAAGTCGGAGATGAATTAGAACAAGTTATTGATTTAGAAAAACGTCATCTTACAGAAAGAAATCACTCAGCTACGCATTTACTTCATAGTGCTTTAGGACTGGTTTTAGGTACTCATGTAGATCAAAAAGGTAGCTATGTAGATGAAAATTATTTGAGATTCGATTTCTCTTTCATGAATAAAATTTCTAAAGATCAATTAAAAGAAATTGAGAGAGAAGTAAATAAGAAAATTATTGAATCTATCGAAAGAAAAACTTTAATTTTACCTATTGAAGAAGCTTCTAAACTCGGGGCTGAAATGGAATTTGATGGGAAGTATGGAAGCATTGTTAGAGTTGTCACTTTTGGAGATTATTCAAAAGAATTCTGCGGCGGAACTCATGTAAAAAACACTTCTGAAATTGGTTTATTTGTTATAGAAAGCGAAGGATCTATTGCTTCAGGTATTAGAAGAATTCAAGGAAGAACTTCTAGAGAAGCTTTAGCTTATTTAAATAACAAACTTTCTTTACTTGAAGAAGTTGATTCTTTATTAGAGACTAACGATAACCAAGTTTTATCTAAGATAAGTAAAAATAAAGAAAAGATGGCTGAATTATCCGCTGAACTTGAAAAACAAAAAGATAAGGTTATTTCTTTACAAATGTCTTCTTTAGAAAATGAATTCAGCTTGATTAATGGAGTAAATTTCTTTGCGAAACGTATTCCAAATTATTCAAGAAATGATATTATGGCTTTAGGAGATAAGTTAAAATCAAATAAAGATAATTATCTTATTTGTTTATGTGGCTTAGATGCTATTGCAGTTTTTGCAAAAGGAAGCGGACTTGAAGTCGGTGCTAATAAAGCAATTAGAGCATTAAACGAAATAATTAATGGAAAAGGAGGAGGAAAAGACGAGATAGCTTCAGGATCCGCAAAGGATTTCTCTAATGTTGAGAAGGGATTTGAAGCTGTTAAAAATCTTTTATAAATTATGTTAGAGATAAGAAACGATAATGATTTAATTATCACTGATGACAGTGGAAAAGAGATGCTTTTTAAGATTCTCTTTTATTTCCATAATGATAATAGAAATAAGGATTATTACTTTATTTTTAAAGAAGAAGATCCTGATGAAATCATCGTTATGGCTTCTTCAGATGGACAATCTTTAGAAGAAGTAGATGATGAAGAGTTTGAGGAAGCTCAAGAAGTTTTCGACGCTTACGAAAACGATCCTAAAATTAATGAGATTAAATAATCTTGTTAGATTATCCAAGTAAGAATATAATTTGTAGCGGTCTAAAGGAGAAAGAGTATGGCAGAAAAGAAATTAATATTAACAGAAGCTGAAAGAGAACAATTAAATAAGGAATATAGACACTTAATTGATGTTGAAAGAGATGAAGTAATCGATCAATTAACTTTAGCTAGAAGCCAAGGTGACTTAAGTGAAAACGCTGACTATGATGCAGCTAGAGATAGACAATCTAAGATTGAAGCAAGAATTACCGAAATTGAAAATATCTTAAATAATGCTATTTCTGCTGATGAACTTATCGAGTCTGGTAAGGGAAGCGCTTCAAAAATCAACATTGGTGATACAGTTACATTTGTCGATGTTGAAACTGGCTTGGAAGCAGCAGTCATGCTTGTTGGCGGCGTTGGCGCAAATCCTGAAAATGTTCCACCAACCGTTTCCATTGATTCCCCAATCGGAAAAGCATTACTTGAAAAGAAAGTTGGTGCTACAGTCTTAGTTGAATGTAACGAACCTTACACAGTTAAGATTACAAATATTAAAAAAGCCTAAACCAAAATAACGTGAATTTTGAAAAAATTTACGTTTTTTTTAAACTATTTTGAAAAATCCTCCAACTATATTGTAAGGAGGTTTTTTAAATGAAAACAATTATCATCATCGTCGCCTTAACAGTAGTGGGACTTGCAGCATTTGGAATTGTTAGCAACATGCTCAATGGGGCATCTACTGTCACTTCAACTACAACAGCAGCCGCTAATTC
This sequence comes from Bacilli bacterium, assembly GCA_034185265.1. GTDB lineage: Bacteria > Bacillota_I > Bacilli_A > RFN20 > CAG-826 > Alloenteromonas. The sequence continues at coordinate 3,938 of JAXFZD010000034.1, forward strand.
TGATCTAATCAGCGTTACAATCATTGGAGAAGTCAATCACACAGGGACTTTCTCCGTATCTAAAAACGCAACTTTAGGAGATTTAATAGATGCTGCAAATGGAGTAAACACGAATGCAGATCCTTTGGCTTATGATACTTCTTGCACTCTAAGAGCAAAGGAAACTTATTATATTGCTCCAATTTATGACAATAGCACGTCTTGCTCAATCACGCCTATTAAAAAATGCAATGTTAATTCTGCTGATGCAGATACTATTGTATCTGTTACTTCTGTTAGTCAAACAGTTGCTAATGCAATTGTTAACTATAGAACTGAAAATGATAGATTTGCGTGTTTAGAAGATTTGAAAAATGTGAGCGGAATAGGCGCAGCCACGTATACAAAAATGAGAACAAAAGTTACACTTCGCGATGCTGAGGTTTAATTGATGCGGGCCTTTTTCCTGCTTTTTGGGCTATTATTAGGTCTTTATGCAGGGTTCTGCAAAGGAATCATATCTGTCAGTTTAGTGTCCATCCTATCAGTATTCATATTATTATTATCAATTAATAAAAAGCAGGTTTTATGGTACTTAATCGCTTTTTCTATTGGCTTTGTTTTAATGTTTTTCATTCAGCCATTGTCTGATGGAGAAGGCGTTTTTAATTGTTTTGTTGTTAAAGCTAAAGAAAATTATGTAATTTGCATTTGTAGATTTAGGAAAGTATATGTAAGTTGCAAAGAGAACACTTACCAATTTGGAGATATTATAACTGTCAAAGGAGATATAAAATCCTATGTCAGGATAACTTACGAGTCCCAATTTAATTCAATAGAGTATTTTCATAAGCTAGGAGTAGATAAAGAAATTATCAATCCATCTATAGAAAATGTTTTTTTATTGCCTTTTCGTTTTAACGAATATAAAAAAGTTTTTTTGTCAAATTTTGATAACGAAACAAGTTCATTAATCAGTTCTGTATTGTTTAATAGAAAAGATTATGATTCAGAGATTATTTCCCTAGCTGACGAAATAGGGATTATTTCTTTGATATCTTCTTCAGGAATTATTGCACGAATAATGATCTCCAGAATACGAAGCTTCCTAGGAAGGTTTATGAATGAAGGAGTTGATTATTTATGTATTTTTCTTGAAGTGATTTTAGTTATTTTAAGCCCATATAAAATAGGATTATTAAAAATATTAATATTAGATTTGTTATTGTTACTTAATAAGACTATTTTCAAAAAAAGATTTGATTATTTAACTTTGCTGTGTGTGACCGGAATGATAATCATACTGATGGATTTTTATAATGCTTTTCAAATATCGTTTATTATTTCTTTCATTATATCTTTCACTATTTATCTATTTAAAACTAATTTAAATAGCGGAATAGAATTATTTAAAAAAATTAAGACTCTGTGCCTAGTTTATGCAATATTGTTGCCTTTTATTATTTATATGAATAATGGGAATCTAAACATCCTTTCGTTTATTCTAAGTCAATTATTTATTCCGCTAGTTGTCTTATTTTCTTTCATCTCTTTTATAAGTTTTTTTACAGTCCCTTTTACTCATGTATTAGGGTTTTTATCAATGTGCATAAAAGGAATTTTTAAAGGAGCTAAGTTTATTTCATTAGAAATTAACCTCGGAGAAATTAAAGTTTATTTTGTATTCATTTATATAATCATTTTATATATTGTTTTATTTTTGATTCAGATTAGATTTGTTAAGTTGCGAAATACGGTGATACTATCTTCTATTTGCTGCTTTGTTGTCTCTTTGCTGCCTATAGTCAATTGTTTTACTGGGGAAGTCTGTTTCATAAACGTTGGACAAGGTGATTCCATTTTAATTAGAGATAGGTTCAATACAGTTTTAATAGATACTGGCGGAGTAACAAACAACGATTTAGCTAGGAATTCATTAATTCCTTTCTTTAAGAAAAGAAAAATTTACCGTATAAATTATTTAATTATCACTCATTCTGACTTTGATCATTCAGGTGCTAAGGATTCGTTAATAAAAAATTTTAACGTAAAAAATGTTATTGAAAGTAAAGATTTATTTCCCTTATCTATTGGAAAACTGTATTTTGAAAATTTAAACACTTTCGAAGGAACAACTGAAAATGAAAAGTCTTTAGTATTATCATTAGATTTCATCGGCAAGAAATGGATTTTTACAGGCGATGCTGATAAAGAAATAGAGAAGAAGATAATCAAGTATTATCCTTATACTCAGTGCGATATTTTAAAAGTAGGGCATCATGGATCATCAACATCCACCTGCGATGAATTTCTAGATTTTTTAACTCCAAGTGAGGCTGTAATTTCTGTTGGAGGCAAAAATAAATATGGCCATCCAACTGAGGATGTTATTAATAGATTAAGTTCTAGAAATATTAAAATAAGAAGAACTGATTTGGAAGGCACGATTATATATAGTGGTTTTTGTTAAAAAAGGCATTTTTTCTTTTGGGAATTCCTGCTAATTAAAATATAATATCTTCGATCTGTTTAACAAATAAGTTAATCTAGCCATGTACTTGGTTAGATTTTCTTTTATATCTAACTAGTATAATCAATATATGCCGTTATCCTGCTTAATATCAATACAGCTTTGACTGTCAAACTTCATGCTCAGGCATACGGCTTTTCTTTTAATCGCTAATAGGTTGATTAACGCTTTGACGTTCCAGTAATAGATGATTCGAAAAGATAAGCTGATATGGTTAAAACGGCTAGAAAGGAAGGTCTTATGGACTTTTATGTTGGAATCGATGTTAGTAAGTTTAAACACACTGTTGCTATCATCGATCAAAAT
>JAXFZD010000035.1:0-10682 GCA_034185265.1 Bacilli bacterium
TCATCTCATCTTCGTAGGAATCTAGTAATTCCTTGTTTGGAAGAGGGTCTAAATATTCTTTTTCTTTTTCGAACAAGAGAATAGGTGGAATATTTGTTCGAGTATTCTTCTGTTTATTAACTAACGGCAAGAGATACTCTGTTACAAATTGCTCTGAATATTTTGAAGATGTTAGAGAAGCGTTTAGAAATGGTGATATTGATTTAATCCTTGTTGTTAATATGATGCTTACTGGTTATGACTCAAGAAGAATCAATACCTTATTCCTTGATAAGTCACTCAAATATCATGGCCTTATTCAAGCCTTCTCAAGAACAAACAGATTAGAGTCATCAACAAAACAGTTCGGTAACATTATTTGTTATAGAACAACTCCAAAAGACGTTAAAGAAGCAGTTAAGTTATATTCTCAAGAAGATCATAACATTGTTTTAATGAAGAAATTCGAAGAATACCTTCAAGACTTTAGAAATGCTTTGAGATATTTAAGAGAATATACTTTGACACCAGATGATGTTGATGCCTTACAGGGTGATACCGCTAAAATTGAATTTGTTAATAGATTTAGAAAAGTTGCTAGATGCTTGATTTCATTGCAGAACTTCTGCGAATTTTCGTTCCCAATCACACTAAAAGACGATATTACTGCAGATGAATATAATTCTTTCAAATCAAAATACATCGAGATTTACAACGAATTTAAGAAACATCCAGACAAAGTATCGGTAGTGGCGGAAGTCGAATTCGATATCGAATTAGTACAAACCGATAGAGTAGATGTTGATTATATTCTTAATCTGTTAAGAAAAGCTGGCGAAGGCAATCCTGGTAGTAAGGTGATTGACGTAAATACAATCATCAAGATTCTCAGAAGATCTACCGACCCAGTGTTAATGAGTAAGAGAGAGCTTCTTGAAGCTTTCATCATCAATGTATTCCCGAGTCTACCAGAAGGCGCGTCAATTGATGAAGAGTTAGCGAATTACATCGATGAACAAAGAGAAGCCGAAATTAAAAAGCAATCTGAAGAAACAGAGATTGCAATGGAAGAACTTAGAAAGCTTTTAGCTAGATATGATTATTTCCAAACAATCGATAATGCAGATATCAAATCCTTACTTAGTAAGAGAGTTAAAAATAGATTTAAAGAAAGACATCCTGATTACAACATAATCAAAGCCAACAATGAGTTAATGAGAATCCTCAAAGAATGGGTGGCATGGGTTTGTGAGAAATATTCAGTGTACTAGGGGTTAAATATATGGCAGTAGATAGAGACGAGTTGTTATCAAAGCAACAAAACGAAGTAGATTCCAAGTTATGGGCGATGGCCAATAATCTTCGCGGTAACATGGATGCAAGTGAGTTTAAAAATTACATCTTAGGCCTAATTTTCTATAAATTCCTTTCTGATAAAATCACAAAAACCATTAATGATGAACTTGAAGATGATGGTCTTACATTTAAAAAAGCATGGAAAGATGCATCGATGCAAGATGATATTAGAGAGCTTGCCACAAACGTTATTGGCTACTTTTTAGAACCACAATATTTGTTTGATTCATTTGTTGAAAAAATCAATGTGAACGACTTCACTGTCGAAGATTTAAAAGAAGGTATTAAAGCCATTGTTAACTCCACAATTGGTTCTGAATCACAAGATGATTTTGCCGACTTATTTGATGACATGGATTTAGATGACAATAAGTTAGGTAAAGGCGAAGCCGAGAGAAGTAAATTAATCGGCAAAATTATTTTACAAATCAGAGATTTGAATTTGGATATCTCTGAAACCAATTTTGACATTCTAGGTCATGCCTATGAATATTTAATTGGTAAATTTGCTGCATCTGCAGGAATCCATGTGTTTGATAAATCGATTTTCCCAGAAGACATGGATGATTATCAAATTCTAAGTGAAGCAAGTGATAAAGTTGCAAATCTGTATAAAACTTTAGTCAATGGTGGGTGTATCATTAGAGACAATCTGGTCATCTATACCGGATACACCACTGATTGGAAAGGAGAGTAAAATAGCAACATGAAATATTTATTCTTTGATATCGAATGCTCCAATTGCTTCAATGGCGTTGGCAAAATGTGTGAATACGGATATGTTCTTTGCGATGAGAATATGTTAATCATGAAAAAGGGCGACATTCCTATGTCTCCTGGAAAAGGTCGCGATTCTAGGTTCTATCTAAAAGGTAGAAAGCACGAAAAGGAGTTAGAACTCGCCTATGAATATGATTACTACTATTCATCACCAGAATTTCCTCAATATTATGATCAAATTAAAAGATTGATGGAAGATCCAGATACAGTGTGCTTTGCTTACTCAATGGATAACGATATTCCTCATCTCTATCATGCTTGTACTAGATATAAGAAAGATCCTCTTAATTATGAGTGCTATGACGTTCAAAAACTTGTAGCAGCATATCTAGAAAAGAAAGGCAAAATGTCATTGCATAACGCTTGTAGAACAATAGTGGGGCCAAACACAATGGTTAAGTTGCATGAGCATCTTTCTAGAGACGACGCTGAAATGGAGAAAATTGTCTTTGAAGCAATATGTATCTTAACTAAAAAGAAACCTAATGAACTATTAGAAGAATCACAATTTGCTAGAACCAATTCAGTCGAATATATAAATCGTGTTAAAGAGCGTGGTAGAAGAAAGAGATTAAAAACCGTTGGTAATGAACTATATAACTCATTAGCGGTTCCTGAATCTGAATTAGATAAGCCAGAGAATGTTGGCAAACGTTACAACGTCAGTGGTGAGCTTAAAGCTGATTTAAACGCTCTTAAAGTAACGATTGAATCCATTAAACATAAGGGCGGAATCCTATGCAACAAAATAAGCAAAAGTGACTTCTTCATCGTCTATGATGATAAAAACAAAGAAGAAATTCTCAAAGGATTAAAGCATCCATTCGAAGGCCAAGTGTCAACTTATCAAGAATTTGTTCTATCTACAAAATAATAAGAAAGACCTAGCAAAACTGCCTTAAAATTGGTGAAATGCTAGGTTTTTTTGATGGCTAAACAAGGATGACTTTGTAATTAAGAATAAATATCTTTTTAGTTCCTCGAATCTCAACTTTACTTTCATAAAACGGGTTTCTTTCTACGATTTCTTTGCGTTTCTTCCTTAGCTGTTCAAGTGTATAGAAGTAACTACCGCAACCACGATCGGGGGACAATCAACCATGTTAAGAGGCTTCCCTGGAATTTATAGGGTTGAAATTAATTATTCAGGAGCTGTTAATGGCATTCCTGCTGGTTTTAATAAAGAAGAAAGTGGTCCTGATGAGCATGGTATTAGTACAAGGATTTATACAAGAAACGGGAATGAAATGGGTCCGACTTTTTCCTTAGCCAATGGAAGCACCACTGACGATCTATACGTGAAATCAATAAAGATTTACTATAATTGCTAAGTTAAAACAAACCGATTTATCAAAAATAAAAGAGCTACCAGTAACTTGATTTTTTAAACACTTAACAGGGATTTGCAGAGATTTTAAAGAAATCATGTATAGATTTCTCTACTAATTTGTAAGGAGAAGAAAAGCCCTTTAGAGAAATACTAGAGATTTAGAAAAGGTAGCTTTTACTTTTTGTGGCACATTTGTGACACATAAACTGATAATATTATTGTGAAAGGAAAATAATTATTTATTTTAAGGGTATTTTATGAAAAGTTTAATTTTGATCTTAGTCCTCACTTTCGGGGCCGCATCTAGTGCAGTTACTGGCACCAAAGCAGTAAAAAATGCTCCTAGAGAGGCAGTTAAACATACATTTTTATATGCGCCAGACAACAGATGGGAAACAAAACCTCAGTTTTCAGGTGATATTTATTTTTCACAATCCTATTTTGAGCATTCTTCTTATGAATATGATCCACATTTAGCAACTGCATCATTCTGTTTAGCAGTTTCTACTTATCCTGATTATGGAAACTACTCTGATGAATGGTATCAATCCCAATCAAAATTTATTAAAAATACCCTAGAAACAATTGGTTTTAACTCATTTACAACTAATCAAGATTATTTAGAAACTGCAAGAATGGATTCTATAGGATTAGCTGCTGCTAAAAAAGAATTTGGTGATTATACAGTCGTTGCAGTCGCTCCTAGATCTGGAGGTTACTATAGAGAATGGGCCAACAATATGCATTTAGGAGATGGATCTAAGTCAGATTATATGCACGAAGGCTGGTATAACGCTGCTAATAAGTTAATTGATTTTGTCATTAACTATGTTGATGAATATGGAGTTACAGGAAAAGTTAAACTATGGATGTCTGGCTTTTCTAGAGGTGGAGCGACAACTAATGTTGCAGCCGGTTTAATTGATTCTAGACTAGATAAGGGAGAGAATTTATTAGGAAATAAGGCATCTTTAACCAAAGAAGACGTCTATGCTTATACTTTTGAAGCTCCTCAAGGTGCTAATACAAATTCTAAAACAATCAAACTTCCTAGAGATCCTTTATATGGAAACATCTTTAATATTGTTAATCCTAACGATGTAGTTCCTAAGGTTGCGATGGCAGAATATGGGTTTACTCGTTTTGGAGTTGATAAATTCACTACAACTAAGTTTTATGATCCTGAAAATTACGAGAGTAATCGTCGCGTCTTTAAAAAATTACACGATGAAATTAATCAAAATGACGAAGTGCCTTATAGTGCAGATAATTTTGGAATGTATGGTCTTAAAATTGAAGATTTCCTAAGAATTATCACTGTTATTCCTGCTTTAGTTGGCCTCTTTACAGGAGATTTTGGACAAGTTAATGATGGAACAAAATCTAATTATGACGCTAATATTGCTTCAACTTTATTTATAGAAGAATTAACCGATCAACTTGGTTCAAGAAATAATTTTGTAAAGAAATATCAAACTCCTCTCGAGAATTTGATGCTCATTTTAAAGAATGAACAATATAGCGATGCACCTTCAATGCCAGGATTATTCTTAAGATTGCTCGTTCTTTCTAGTTTATCTAGTTCTCTCTTGGGTAATATTAATGCAATCAAAAACGCACTTAAAATTTCTATGGGTGCTTATGCGACTAGAATTCATGAATTACTTGAAGTTTTAACTAATCCAATGGTTGCTGCTTATTGGGAAAGACCTAACGAGCTAATTTCTCTTGGAGTTCATATAGGAGATGTTTTCCAAAACCATTACAGTGATAATACTTTTGCTCATTTACAAGCCCAAGATAGCTACTATATCGATGCATATAACGCTGAACATGAAGAGAAAATTAGCCTAGTTCCTTTAATGGATAACGCTGATTTTGGAAGAATGCATTTCTTTGGCTTTAACGATCTAGGCTTAAGATTAGAAAGCAAAAAAGGAACTAGAGTTGTTAATGTTGAAGGACATGTTTTAGGAAAGAGCGATGTTAAACAGTGCAATAAAGAATATGCTGTTGGTTACTATAGCTACATAACTGAAGAGAAGATGGAATTATTTATGCCAATAAATAGAAAATATAACATCTCAATGAAGTCTTATTCCAAAAAACCTCGTCATAGATGCGAATATTGGGCTTATTATCAATATATTGCTTTAGATAATAGTGGAGTTAAAAAGAAACAATTAGACCACAAAAAAGATACCGCATATTTCAATTCTGACCGCTTTAAACGTGATGTCACAATTAAGTTATAATAAGGAAGAAAGATGAAAAGAAGCGCTTTATTATTGATTCCTCTAGTCTTAGGACTTGCTTCTTGTGGTGGTAAATCTACTCCCGCAGTCTCTTCAAGCGGAATTTTTTCTAGCTCTACTTCAGAAGTAACTTCAAGTTCATCGACAGAAGAATTTTCAAGCTCAGAATCCACAGATATTCCAGAAAGAGAAACAGTGGAGAAAGTTAAAGAACTATTAAGCAGACAAGATTTATCTGAATTCTATACAAAAGCCATCATAGGAAGCTATATACAAGAATATGACGTTTTCGAAATTAATTATGACGAAGATAGCAAAGTTTCTAGTTATTTTAACTATGATGGACGTGGTATGTTTGGCTTTTATTATGATCTTAAAGAAGATCAATATGGGTCTATAGTTGACGAAAAAGGCAACATAGAGATATTTGACGCAATTGCTAAAGGTCTAGGATATTATGGTCTATTACAAGTAATTAGGACTATGTCTTTTAATAGAGTAGATGGAGCAGAAGCAGATATAAATAATCTTGATATTTTTCAACAAATGACCCTTAAAACAACTGATGACGAAGTTTGGGTAGGCAATACTTTATATGCTTCAAACGATGGAGTTTTCCATTATGATACTCGTCAAGAATTACAAGCATCTATCAACAAGGAATTGTTATTTAGTTCTATTTCTACTAGAACATTCCGTGAGACCTTCTCTAAAGTTGATTTATTTAATACCCCAGCAAATATGGAGCATTTAGATAGATTATATTATTCTATTTGTCGTGACTTAGTCACTGAAAGTGATGAAGAAATCAGCAATTTTGTAGTTGAAAATCAAATTTCTATAGAAGAAGATGAAGATAACATCAAAGTAAATTTTGTTTTTCTTAATGAAGATATTGATGAAGAGGAAGCTGACTTTATTTTCCCTGGTGAGATTAAAGGAACTCTCTTCTATGATAAAGAAACCTATGAATTTACAAATTTCAGTTATGAAATGGTATATAAAATTGAAACATTTAATGAAGAAACTGGAAGCATAAGAGTTATTAATACAAAATTCACATGTTCCGGAGATTCTTCTCGTGTTTGGCCTCATGAGGCTTGGCAGCCAACAGATCCTATCGTCTATGATGACGTTGCTGATTTCCTAGAAGATGTTAACGAACAAGTCGTTCCACCAAATATAAATTTATAAATTGTTTATCTAGTTAATTTTAATAGATTTTCTACAAAAAAAGCAAAAATAAAAATTTTAAAAGGGTTTTGCAGAGTTTTTTCTCCAAAATACATAGTTTTTGATAATTAAATGAAAGCGCTTTTTAAGTATAAATTATTGATTTGATCAATTTTCACAATATAATTTCCCCAATTGTTTTTTGGAGGAAGCCTTATGAAAAACAGATCAAAAGCCTTGCTATTATTCTCTGGAGTTGCTGCATTAAGTGTAGTTGCTGTTGCTTTAAGTACAAACAGTACACTCAATTTTAATGATGTTAAAGCAACTAGCAGCCCTGTTAATCTTAACAGCGCGGCATTAAAAACTATTGCTTTAGAAGATATTGACCTTAAAGGGGTTGAAGGAGAATATGATAAAAAATTTAGAATTCCTTTAGCCGATAATAAATATATTGATGGAGCTATTGTCTTCCAAGATTGCGGAAGTCAATTTACAGGAGCTACTTTAGGCGATGCTTTTGGGATAGATAATAGTGCTTCATCAACAGCGAATGCATATAACTTCCAAATCTTATTCTCTTTAGACAACACATCAAGTATCAGCGTTGATATGACAGAAAATGCAAGTACAGGAGATGGAAGTGTTTATACTCTTTTCCAACTTAAGTACGGTAATTTCGGAGGAGCAGATTTCTACGATAATATAAAAAACAATTATGATAAAGTCACCTGTACTCAAAGTAGTTCGAGTAACTATTATGATGTTGCAACTGCAAGATATTTGAAGTTGGATGAAGGAACTCGTGGTAATTTTACCAATCATTCATTATCTCAAACAGATCGTACAGTTGTAGCTCTTCAAGTTACATATGGAGTAAGTGATGAAAGTGGCGTTCACGGCATTGATTACTGGGTTCAACCATATCAGTGGATTAACTTCACTTTAGATAGCCTTACAATTAGTTACACTTGTAAATAAAAGTCTTAAACTTCAAAAATAGAAATCCCTCCAGGGATTTTTTCTTTATTTTATAAAGAAAAGAGTTAAATTGGTGGCTCTAGAATTCAAAATCTGCAGGTTTATGTAATAATTAGCCCATTTTGTTGATATTAAAAAAGATTAAATTCTTTTTATTTGTGACACTTTTGTGACGCACGCGTAATATAATTAAAAAAAGGAGATTTTATTATGAAAGCACGTTTTATTCCCGGATTAACTTTAGTTTCATTTTTAGTCTTACTAGGAGCTTGTTCTTCTAGTGGCGGAGGAGGAACTGCTGAAACAATAACTACATATGACGTTAATAGTAGAATTATCGGAACAGTTAAAGCAAACCCAGAAAACCCATTAGATGTCTTACCTGAATTAAGAGAAAATATCTTAACTGCTCCATTAACAACATATCATTTAAGCACCAAAGGAGATGTTCCTTATGTTGAAGCTAATCAATTAGTTTCTGCTTTAAATGAAGTTTTAAAAACTCTAATTATTAAAGGAATGAGCGCAGAAGTTAAAGATAACCTTCTCTGCATTAAGAGCCAAGATAAATATGGAGAAATCATCATTAACGCTGCTACAGACGAAGTAAAAGTCAAAAATACTCAATCATTCGTCGTAGATGTTATGACGAATAACAATAACATTCCAGGAGATTATTACACCTTTAAAGGAAACGCGGTTAAAGATAGCGATAAAACTAAAGTATATAAACCTGATGGATCTTCAATAAATGAATATGAAGTTTATTCTTTTAAAGATTACGGATTTGACATAGTTGAAAAAGAAAATAAATTCTATGTTCCTTTTGAAGCTTTTACAAAGTTAATTTACCGCGATGTAGGTATAGATTTTGCTTATAACGGAAAAGAATTCTATATAAATAACGCGGGTAATTTCCTTAAAACATTAATTAATTCTTCTAACGGATATTTCCAAAACTATCTCGGAGTTTTTTCTCCAACAGAAAAAGGAGCAGGAGAAGCTTATAGGTTCTTCTATCCTTATGAAATCTTAAAAGAAGGTAGCGAAACTGAGACGGAAAGAGCCACTAAATTCTTAATTTTAAATGAAAATGGAACAGGCTCGTTTATCGCAGTTAAAGGAGATACTCTAGACTATAGCAAGCAAATTCCTAGCCCAGATTCAGTTTATTCTTATTCATGGACTAAAGAAGGAAACATGCTTTATGTAAGAATTGTTGATGGAGAGACTCCTTTAGGAGATTATCAAATTCACCTTGATGAAACTAGATTCCTTAAAGGAAGTTCATCTAAGGAAGTTAGCGAATATAACTACAATATCTTAAGATTCTTATTCGATACGGTTTATGGATTAAGACAAATTAAAGGTTATTCTAGCGCAGAAAGTTATTTCTCTTCTTTAGGAATCAATAATGATTTAAAGAGCACTGACATCTCTACCTATAATAAAGCTCTAGCTAAATTAATTGGTAAGGTAGATGATGGACATTCTAACTACGTAGGACTTTCTCCTCTTACAAAATATGAAGAAACTGACGGACTTCCTAAATTAGTTAAAGATGCTGTGGGAGAAAGAGTTAAGAAACTTAATGCTGACCAAGTTAAATACGCTAAAGCTAGAATAAATAAATATAAAGAGCTTCATCCTGATGATCCTAACGCTGGGAATAGCGATCCAAACTTCTATCAAGGACTTAGATTCTCTTCAAATAAAGAAACCGCAGTCATTACTTTTGATGGATTTACCCACAACAAGGGCGTGATTGAGAACATGAAAGAACTCTTCCCTACAGAACAAACTTATAGCGAAGAAGATTATTTAATTAGAAGTAGATTCACCTTTGTAAATTCTTCTCCAGATGGCTTCTCTACTTGCTTTGATATGCTTAGATATCTAAATAAGAATTCAAAAGTAGTAAAGAACGTTGTAATTGATTTAACTAACAATGGTGGAGGAATGATCGCAACCCTTCCTTATCTAGAAGCTTTCTTCTCTGATGATCCTACATATGCATTAAAAGATACAAATAACGGAACAATTAGAGAATATCATTACAAAGTAGATCTCAATGGAGATGGCGTATTTGGAGGAGAAGGAGATACATTTAAAGGTAAATTTAATTTCTATTTCCTTACTAGTGCGTTCTCTTTCTCTTGTGGAAATTTCCTCCCAGGATTTGCTAAAGATAACGGAATCAAGATAATTGGGGAAAGAAGTGGAGGAGGAACTTCTGCTGTAGGAGTCTTCCTTGATGGAATTGGAAGTGCAATCAACATTTCTAACCGCTTCGATATGCTTTATAAAGACACTAATGGAAATTATGTCCATAACGATGCAGGAATTCCTCTAGATTATGAGTTCCCACTTAAAGATGGCAACTGGTATGATCAAAACGCCATTCAAACATTTATTAAATCTATTGAGAACTAAATAGATAAGTTAATTAGAGACTGTCTAATCTAAATGGGTTAGGCAGTTTTATTATCGAAACGGAGTGGAGATAAAAACCTATTGCTATGCACGTGAGAATCGAAATAGCTTCCTGCGATGTTAAAAAACCTCATGTTATAATCAATAAGGCTGACAACCGTTTGATTTAACAGGAGGTGTATCCATGGATGACGATTTAAGTTTATCACACACGAGGTGGAACTGTAAGTATCACATCGTGTTCATTCCCAAATATCGAAGAAAAGAAATATACGGGAAATTACGTTCTGATATAGGACAAATCATTAGACAACTTTGTCAGTACAAAGGTGTCGAAATAATGGAGGCACATGCGATGCCTGACCACATTCACATGTTGGTCCGCATTCCTCCAA
>JAXFZD010000036.1:0-2904 GCA_034185265.1 Bacilli bacterium
GCGAAAATAACGAGGAAACTTATTTCATTGAATATGGCCAACTAGAAGAAAATAAGAAAGTTTCTATTTCTAACGCTAAAGAATATCAATATCTAGAGAATGTTCTTTCAGATTTAAAATTCTTAGCTAATCATGAGGTTATTAAAGTTAAAAAGGAGAACAATTCTTTGTCTTATTCTTTAACAAATAATGGGGATTATGTTTATGTTAAGGGTGTTATCGATGCTCCTCCAAGTGAACCTTTACCAACGACATATTATTTTGATGTTCTAGCTGATGAAGAAAATGGTTTCCCTAAAAAAGGAAGATTAAATGCTGACATTTCTACAATAGTTTGTCACGATATGTATTCGTACTCCTTAACTTTTTTAGATAATCTTGTAAAGGAAGTTTATTATCAATTTTTAAAATCCGATATAGAAAGGATGCGAGTTGAGAATTTAGAAGCTAGACATCCTCAATATTATATTCAACCAATTGCTGTTTATACGTTTAATCCTGGCGAAACAGAAGTTGCAAGAAAAGAGAAATTCTCTTGTACTCTTCCTGAAGAAGTTACTTTAAATGATGTGAGATATAGAAGAAATGACTCTTTAAATGATGGCTATAAATTTGAATTTTTGAGTAATGATCTCTTTTATGGCTATCTTTTTAATAAGAAAAATAAAGATGAAGCTTCTCCTTATATAAATACAGGCTATAAAGTCTTTTATGATGAGACTAATTCTATTTCTTATGGAGGATCTCCGGTTTCATCTATAAGTATTTATCAAGTTTCTGACAAAGCTATAGAAAAGAGAATCAGATTAGCTTGGAATCAATTTATGTATTATATATACGAAGCCGTCTAATATATTCATGTTTAATTCATTAACTCTCTCTTATATATAAGGGTATAGGAGAGAGTTTTTTGCTTATTAAATCTTGATTAAACTTAACGAAATAGTGATAGAATTTTAAAAGAAAATATCTTATGAAAACGTTTAATCTCTTATTTTCTTTATCTAGTATATTTCTTTTTTCTTGTTCTAATTCAGGTTCTTTAACTAATTCAGAAGAAATGGAACAATCGATAAATAGCGAAATTACTTTTGATGTATTTAAAGAGAGAGCTATAGAGTCAAAAAATAACGACCGTACCGGATATAAATATGGAATTGTTAGAGGACTAACTAGCTATGGAGGTGCTTCTCTTCTTCTAAAAAAGACAGAAGAAGGAGCTTGGGTAGTTAAATATCCTGAACACTCTGAGTATACAAGTTATGATTATGAGCTAGCTAGAGCGGATCTATTTGTTTCATATATCGAAAGAACTGTCACGGATTTTAGCAAATTTTCTTTTAAGTATTACTGGAATCAAAATGGATTTAAGATAACCTCGTCCTGGAAAATGAACGATAATTCAGGTCAAGACGCTTTATATTTATTTGATATTAATGGCTACACAACCTATATAAAGAGTGACATGTATACTATAGATGAAAGTGGAAATAGAATAAAAGATATACAAAAAGAAGAAGGATATTTCACGTTTTCTCAGTCCACAATAGAAAATTAGTAAAACTTTTAAAGATTTTTTGGGAAAAAAGTCTGCTTTTTTATTTAACGATTTTGCACGTTTTAGCAGATTTCTACACGTAATTATTTAGAGGTTTATTAACTATCATTTGCAATAAATCTTACTTTGTAAGAAAATTCTATATATGAAATTCGCTAGAGGAATTTTTTTAGTTGCAAGTGCCTTATTTATAACTAGTTGTTCTTCTTATAAAGGAGGAGCAAGTTTTTATCAATATGGCGAACTAAATACTAGCGAACTAGTCGAAGAAACTAAGCAAGGATACATAGAAAATTATTCTTTTAAGAGCATTAAATCTAAAGATAAAACTTATTCTTCTTTCTCTGAAGTTTTCCAATCTAGTGGAAGTGGAACTAAAGTTGCTCACATAAATCTTCCCTCTACAGGAGATCAAAAATTATTAGTTATCCCTGTAGAATTTAGCGATTATAAAGCAGAAGATCATCTTCCAAATAATGCTCTAGATTTAATAAATAACGCATTCATCGGAACTGATGAATCTAATTCTTATAATAGCGTAGGAGCTTTTTATGCTAGAAGTAGTAACGATAGACTTCATTTACACTGCCAAGTTGCTTCAAAATGGTTTACTCCAACTTATACATATAAAGAATTAAAAGCCACGACTTCGTTAACTCAAAATAAAGGAATCTTGATCAATATTTATAATCAAGCAGTTTCTTGGTATAAAGAGAATTTTGATGATTATAAAGATTTAACTTTTAAAGGAATAGATGATAAAGATTATCTACCTATTTATTTTGTTTATTCAGCTCCTTATTCAGGAAGTGATGGTTCTAGACAAGATAAAAATTCGATGATGTGGGCATTTACAATTAATTATCCTGCTCCTATAGCTTGGTCTTCTTTTGATATGCTTCATGTGAGTAATGGAAAAACCGATGCTCATACTTTCATTCATGAAACAGGACATTTATTTGGATTAAAAGATTATTACGATACAACTACTAGAAGCGATGAAGCTTATGTTTCTGCCCTAGGAAGAGTAGATATGATGGATTGTTCTTTAGGAGATCATTGTAGTTTTTCTAAACTTCTTCTAGGCTGGACTAAGCCATTCTTAGTAACAGGGGAATCTAACATAGTTTTACATCCTTTTGAAGGAAATAACGAATTTATACTTCTTCCTTCTCCTTCATATAACGGAAGTATGTTTGATGAATACCTCCTTTTAGAATTCTATACTCCTACATATTTAAATTATGCAGATGCTATTTTAAGAGGAGATAAAACAACTAAATTATTCGAAGAGTACGGAATAAAGATCTTCCATGTTGATGCTAGACTTGGAATTTATAAAGGAA
>JAXFZD010000037.1:0-25442 GCA_034185265.1 Bacilli bacterium
ATTTAAATTCGGTGTCTTTCTCCGACTGTATCAATCCCAAAAATATTTTTGACGAAAAGTTTCCGACTGTAACAATCCCAAAAAATATATAATTAAATAATTGATATTGGCACCAAATAACATTTTCTATTATATGGGAGAACTTCTTTACTCATGCAGATGACAAGTTCTGGTTTAATTTCTAACTTAAACTTATCAAGAGCAGATAAATTAGCGTCAGGTTTATTTGGTTCTTTACTTTTCTTGATTTCAATAGGATAAATAGAGTCAGCTTCAACAATTAATAAATCTATTTCTTTTTTATCAATATCTCTATAGTAATATAGATTGTCAACTGGTTTACCAGCATTATAATAACTCTTTACTATTTCACTGATGACAAATGTTTCAAAGAATGCACCATCCATATTACCATTTTGAAGTGTTTCAGCATTTGGCCATCTACATAAATATGCAGCAAGTCCAGTATCCATAAAATATACTTTAGGCGTTTTAACTAATCGATCAGTTACTTTTGAATAATATGGATGAAGAATAAATATTATTCCACTTCTTTCTAATATCGATACCCAGCTTTTTACTGTTGGAGCACTTACACCTACCTGTTTAGAGATATCATCATATTTAAGTTCTTGCCCAGTTCTTGCTGCCATAAAAACAAGAAAATCATAAAATTCATTAACTTTATCAACCGCGGCTAAATCTTTAACGTCTCTTTCTAAATATGTATTAATGTAATCACTATAATATTTATCTCTATCAACCTTGGAAGCGATTATTTTTGGCATACCACCATTAAAGATTGTTTGATATATTTCGCTAACATCTTTATATTTGTAAGGTTGTTTTTTTATATCTTCTAAATTCGGATTAAATAACTTGGAAGGTTTCCCTTCAATCTCTCTTTGAGATAAAGATGACATTTCAAATATTGCTACTCTACCAGCCAAAGATTCACTTATTCCCTTCATCATTTTAAATTTTTGAGATCCTGTTAACCAAAATAAACCATTATTATCTTTTCCTTCATAACCGAGTCTATCGACAATGTCTTTAATGGTTTCCAAAATGGATGGAACCTTTTGAAATTCATCAATCAATAATGGATACCCATATGTTTCAAAAAATAATGTTGGATCTGTTTCAGCTAGTCTTCTAGCTTGTCTATCATCGAAACTAACATATTTCCTATTTTCTTCCTTGATATGGTTGAGCATTGTTGACTTTCCAACTTGCCTTTGCCCACAAACCATTATAACAGGATATTCCTTGCTAGATTTAAGAATAGATTCTTCAATATTTCTATTAATATACATATACAAATTCTCCGAGTTTTCTAAAATCTAACTTTATATTACTCTAATTCTTAATAATATGGAAGAACATAATTAGACCACCTAAAAATGTAAATATAATTATCTGACCATAAGTCAAGAAATATAATTAATGATCTTTCTTAATTAGCAGTGCTCTAGTTACTACCTATGTTTTTCCTTGCTTTAAGTGCAAGGATATTTATTTCATGGTCATTTAAAAATCTATATCTTAATTTATTACCATAAGAAATGTGGGCAAAATCTATGAGATTTAAATATTTATGATTTTGTTTATAGCCCACCTATCATATGTCTTGATATAAAAAGAAGGAATTATTAAAAAGTTTTAGTTCCAATTTTCCGAATTTGAAATATTGGCACTGCTCACTAAGACATATAGTTTTTGAAATCCTTCACAACAATTATTGTGGATAAAAACTAATAGGAAAATGTTAATGTGTTTTTATTAATATCCTCATTCAATGATTTAATATCTACTGGTAAATCAAAATCTGAAGGCTTCTTACAGTCATTTGGTAATGGTGAACATAAATAATCGCTACACATTTCTTCATAATTATCATCGGTGAGATCGCCATCAATATACATATAGAAGTACCGAATGAAATCTTCCCATATGCCTTGTCCTTTAGCATCTAAGAGAATATAGTCTCCTTTACCACTTAACTCTTTAGTGATTTTGTATTTAGTAACAACGAATCTCCAATCATCCCCAAAATCATATACTAGTAATGACTTAGAAGGTAAGTCGTCAACTGTTGCTTCATCTTTAAGATATTTGTTACTCCTTACTTCATATAGGTGTTCTAAACTGCATCTTAACGTATAAAGCACCCTTAATATGAATGATTCTAAATCAGTTCCACTTTTCACATAAAATAGTCTAAAGAGTTTATCTTTGGCATCTATTAATTCGACTTTGATTTTATAATAATTATTCTTCAACATTTCTAGTATCTCTATCAAGAATAAGCTTATCAGTTTTATTAAAGAAAGATATGAAGCTTACTTGAACAGACTCAATATCACTTGAAACGTTTTCGATAAACTTTTTAATAATATCATTATCTTGATCTACAAGTACGGTGTTATCAAAAAAAGAGACTTCTTTATATCTAGTTAATGTACAGCAAATATAAAAGTTATTTTTAAATTCGTCTAATCCCGCATAAATACTGAAGCCTTTATCAAAAACAAGATAGGTTCCACCTCTAATCACGTCTTCAACCTCTATCATCGATAAAAGTGGCACTGCGCTTTTCACTTTAAATAAAGAACAGAAACATTTTTGTACAGAACGAAGCATGGTAATATGATTAACTTCTAAATTCTTATTGTTTTTAACAATGTACTCTATTAATCTCGTGCCCCTATATTTTCCATAAAAAACATAATTCTTCATGAAGAAGTTATAATTTTCTTGTTCATTTAAATCAATGGTTTTAAGTTCAATAGCAGTAACAAAATCACTTCTCGATTCCATCATTTTGACATCATCTTCGTGTTTATGATAAAAACGAAATAAATCATCTATGACTTTATAATGTTCATTTCTTGCTTCCTCATATATTTTTAGATAATCAAATTCATTTTTGATTTCGTCTCTTAAGGCATTTAATTCTTTTAAATATTTCTCTTCATCATCCATATGTTCGTTCCTTCTTTTAATCATTCATTTCTTCTTGCAGTTCTTGAGAAAAGATCTTTAGTTCATCTTTCGATATCACGTTATCTTTTATAAGCGCTCTTATATGAAAGAGCATGTTGCTTCTTCTTAATGATATTGTTACACCTACACTACTTTTATCTTTATTAATTCTTTTATTAAGCCTCCAAAAACGTTCACTGGCCACTTTATTAGATTCAATAATAGCTTTATATTCTTCTAATAATCTAGCCATATATCTTTCTTGCCAGTGGGGAATACGTTCTTTAAGTAGTTTCCAATCACTTTCTAATACTTGATACATATTAATCAAACCACCTTTCTATAGATGGGAAGTTATAATCCCATTCTAAACTATGTGCCCAGTTATAAAACCTAGTTGGACTTAAATCTAAACACTCACTTACATACAAAGGATCAATCCACTTATATAGTTTGCCATCTAATTCAAATGCTTCTTTATCACTACTAGATTCATGAATTTCTTTGATATTGAATAATGTTAATAACAGGGTTACGTATCCACCTATATTACCAATATCTTCAACAAGATTATATCCTTCGTATGAAAGCATTATTGGTGTTTTTTTACTTAACACTTCATTATTTAAATCTTCATCCTCATTTTCTTTAAAAGAGAGAATTATTTCCCAGTTATCACCATAATCATAGTTATAGATAATTTCTTTGTATGATTTAGATATTTCTTCAATAGTTAACGTTTCTAATAGTTCACGAGGATCTCTTTCAAAAGTAAATGACATTAACTCTAAATTAGAATCATCAAACTTTATTATTTTATTAGGATCAGCATTTTTCCTTTCTTTAAACGTTTCATAAGGAGCCCAAGATTTATATCCAGCATCATTTTCATAAATATAAAATTCATCATCCCAACGCATTATTTCATCTTCTATCTCTTTTTGCCATTCTTCTTTAGAGTGATAGAAGCCTTTATAGATTGGATATGGATAGGTATATTTCTTCTTCCTCCAGTTATTAAAGCTTCCTTTAATATAATCATCTAACCAGAAATCTTCTTCGTCACATCGAATGATTGATTTAAATAATGATCCAACATGCCTCCTCCATTCTCCAGCATTATTGTTTGTGATTGCTTGATAATCTTCTTCTACTAACTTGAAGCAATGGAGATGTTCATTTAAAAAACCAAAAGCTCTTTCTAATGCGTAATGAAGAGAATATAAAGGCATGTCTCCTCTAACACAAAATGTTCGACTTATTTCTCCATTAGAAGAATGACCAAATCGTTTTATAATTTCTTTTTCTTCTTCAGTGATATGCATCACCTTAGCGGTTATTATGTATGTTTTCACTATTCCTTTCCTTTCTTAATCTATTTATTCTTTCTTTCGCGAGCGCTTCTTTAATATGGTATCGTTCTAGTCTAATAGCTATTTTTGACCGTTTCACTTGATTATATATACATTTTGTATATGGCAGATTCTCATTTAAAAATGAAGAGGATATATTACATTTCCTGCATATGTCATCCTTAGATATGTTGCTATTTAAATAGTTGTTAATGGTTCTACTTATCTCATCCGGATATATATGTTGAGTTATTAGTATTTTTTTTACCTTACTCCTACTTATTTGAAATTTATTACTAAGTGCCAAAATACTATAGCCTTCTAAGTAATTCTCTTTGATGCCAAAAAATAACTGATTCATGTTAATAGAATATAATGGTTATTCATAAAATGTAAATAGTAGCGTTTCAAAACGGCAATAAATGCATTTTATACTCTTGGTCGTTTATATAAGAAGGTCAAAGTTCAGTAGGGAAACACATACCCATCAAAGATAAGTAGGATTTTCATCCAAGTTAAGTATCAACTTAGCAATCGCTTTTTCATATAGACATAAACTATATTCATCAATCGCGAATATCAAAAAGAATATAATCCTAAAGGAACTGTTCAAATAGATGCCAAGATGTTTCCTATAAGCCTTAAAGGAACTAAACCTTAGAATAACACAACAAATCATCTAACTCCTTTATATTTCTTCTTGCTATATAAAGCATGAGAGTAATTTTGTTTTTCATTTTTAAAAGATTATGCAGATTAACAATCAAGTTATCATATTCTTTACTTGTTTGTTTAATTTTGTTGATTATTCTTTTTGTGTATGGATATTCATAGAAGCCATCTGGATTTTTGCGGTTTACTCTTAATAGCACATGAAAAAATATTCGTTCAAATAGTGATGGCTTTTTCTCTTTGTAATTATAAATGTTGCTTTTGTTACTTTCTCTAGGGACGATTATCAGATAATTGAAATTTGCTTGTTTGGATGCATATTCAAGCGTATTTCTCATTATTGTTCCTGTTGATCCATAATCTCCGAGATTAATGGCAATTGTTATATTTTTGTTATTCATATTTATTTCTACGGATTATTCGTTTTATTTTGCAAACAAGGGAACTGGTTTTTTTGTTTGTGATTTCTGAACACAAGTAATCGTTATATTCTTTTGCCCTATAAACAAGAGATCTTCTATAACTTTTTGCAATATCGTTATCGAAAATGTTGTTTAAAAAAGTTTCGTAATCCGCATAAAGTTTAGTCATATATTTTTTATCGTTAAAAAGAGGCTGGTGTGAAAGATTACCATGATGACTTCTTTGCTTCTTTACAAAACGAAACATTAAATAAGATTAATGAATTGGTGAAGAAAAGAAGTGAAATCCAACTAAAATCAAAACATCTAATAACTATTTAGATAAAATAAATTCCATCATATCTAACTTAAAAGCGATTCCTGAAGAATATAAAGATATTGAAAAAGATAGACTTCAAATCAATATTCTCAAAAGCAATTATCGTTAATAAGAAATTAAACTATTTTGTTATTGGAGATGGAGATTTAACTAATCCACCCCTTAAACCTAAATTGATGTTTAGTTCAACTATTGAATACACAATAAGAAGAACTAAATACAATACCTCTTTTGGAGTAGTAGTTATTGATTAAGATTATCGCTTAATAGTCTTCTAAATTGATCTTGATAATAAAACAAATAATAATCACCATCAGTTTCTAATTCATCAAGCAAATCAATTATTTGAGTAAGCATATCTTTATTAACATCAGGGGTATGTTTTTTCGTGAATGAAATAGTTTCTTTATATAGTCGTGACATATAATCAGAAAAGATAGCTTCATTCTTGTAAGAAAGAAAACTCTTATTAGATGTCATCTGAATAGCGGAATATATTCTATCAACAATTGCTTTACCTGGATAACGTGGCATAGATACATTATATACATGAAGATAATCGGTTCAAACTATCTAATCGCGTATTAGTTATTCAAACTAAGATGATTTTCTAGTCCAACACTACGTTAATGGTAAATTGGTCGATTTCAACCATCATATATAGTAAAAAAGCCACAATTTCTATAATATCAGCGGAATATTATAGTATTGTAGCAGTTCGAGTTTTTTGGTGCCGCTCACAAGACTCGAACTTGCGACCGGCTGATTACAAATCAGCTGCTCTACCAACTGAGCTAAAGCGGCATTTCTGGTGGACACTACTGGTGTCGAACCAGTCATCTCTTCCGTGTGAAGGAAGCGTTCTCCCGATGAACTAAGTGTCCTTCTCAGAAGATGACTGATAAAATTTACTCTAATTTGATTCTTTTATCAATACTTTTAGTTCTTATTTTTATGCGATTTTTATAATTCTTTCCTTGCGGTAGTAAAACATATGGTGTATAGTAATCGGGCTTGGGGGCCTTTAGCTCAGTTGGTTAGAGCGTCCGCTTGATAAGCGGGAGGTCGTTGGTTCAAGCCCAATAAGGCCCACCACTTGTGAAAATCTTCGACCATTGGTCGATTTTTTTATTATAATCACAAAAACAGAACTAGACACAAATCTAGTTCTATTTTGTTTAAGTAACGATTAACGTTTAGAGAATTGAGGTGCTCTACGTGCGCCTTTAAGACCGTATTTCTTTCTTTCTTTAGATCTTGCGTTACGTGTAAGCATTCCAGCAACTTTTAATGTCTTTCTATCTTCACCAGCTTCTAATAGAGCTCTAGCTAATCCTAATCTAATTGCTTCGGCTTGTCCGGTAAATCCACCACCTTTAACAAATGATTCAACATCATATTTTCCGTCAACACCTAATAAGGTTAATGGTTGCTTAAGGTTTTGAACTAAGGTTGCATATGGCATATATTCGTTAACATCTCTTTCGTTAACTAAGATTTTGCCTTTACCAGGTTTTACATAAACTCTAGCGACGGAACTTTTTCTACGTCCAGTTCCATAATAACTTTTCTTACTAGCCATTACGATTCTCCTTATTTACTTAAATCAAGAACAACTGGCTTTTGAGCTTCTTGTTCATGTTTTTCATCGGCATAAACAAATAATTTCTTATAGATTTGTCTGCCTAATCTTCCCTTTGGAATCATACCCCAGACTGCTCTTTCGACCATTTCTGTTGGATATTTTTCTAACATAATTCCAGAAGATCTTGTTCTAAGTCCACCGTTATATTCGGAAACATTGTAATAATTCTTCTTGGAATCTGGGTGATTACCACTTAATTTTACTTTTGATGCATTGATGATAACTACATAATCACCACAATCAACATTTGGAGTATAAGTTGGTTTATCCTTACCCATAAGAATAACAGCAACTTTACTAGCTAAACGTCCTAGTGGAATATCTGTTGCATCGACTAAAAGCCATTTTCTTTCAACTTTAGATGCTTTTTCTATTGTTGTTTGACGCATGATTTACTCCTTTTGTCGTTACTAAGCGACTTAATTTGAATTTTGTTAATCTTACCGGGGTTAACTTTTTCAAAGTAGTGCCGGGACATATTATCCTAGTTTGAATTTCTTAAATCAAGTAATTATTTACTTGTATTTATTGGCACCTTTTTTACAAGCCTAACTTTAGAAAAACTATTCGTTTAAAAAATCTCTCTTAAATTTGTTCATCTGGCAGAATAAAGAACAATTTTAATTTAATAAACATTCTTCAATTTTACAGAATTTTACAGATTTTAGCATGTAAAAAAGATGCCGTCAGGCACCCTTTAAGTAAGATTCAAATTTAAATTTATAAGTTGTCAACGTTATGATAAACAGCTTGAACATCTTCTGCTTCGTCAAGTTCAGCCATCATAGCTTCTAATTTCTTCTTTGATTCTTCATCAACTTCAATCCATTCATTTGGAATTAAAGTTATTTCAGCTCTTTCGAAATCTGTAATTCCCATTCCTTTAAGAACTTCTTTAGCTTTTTCTAAATCAGATGGAGTAACTCTAACTTCAATCATTTCACCTTCTTGTTCAACTGCTTGAACATCAACATCGCCAAGGATTAAATTTTCTTCAACTTCATCACGATTTGTTCCTTTAAAATCAAGGACTCCAAATAATTCAAAATTGAAAGCAACAGAAGCCATTTTTGCACCTTTTCTAGTACAAATGGTTCTAACAGAAACTAATGCTCTATTAACGTTATCAGTTAAAGTATCAACAATAATGTTACTTCCGCCTGGCCCCATAAATTCATATCTTCCAGGAATATAGGCAACAGAATCTCCACCTTTGGCTTTTTCGATTGCTCTATCAATAACGTCTTTAGGACATTGTTTTCTATATTTTTCAATAGCACTTCTTAAAGCTAAATTTGAGTTTGGATCTGGCTCGCCAGACTTTGCAGCAGCATAAATTTCTTTAGATGCTCTCATGTAAATTGCAGATTTAGCTTTTGCAGTTGCTGCCATCGCAGCTGCTCTTACTTCAAAATGTCTACCCATAAATAATCTCCAAAATCGTAGATACTATATCACTATGACCATATAATGAGAAATATTTTTAATCAAAAATATTCTCTAAATAATGAACTTTTTTAAGATAAAGCCCTCCTGGCTCTGCTTTGAACGAATATATTTTTCTTTCGATAGAGTCAAGACTTTTGCTAACTTCTTCAAGAGAAATCTTCCCATAAGCAACTTTAAAAGCCACTCCTAGAAGAATTCTTACCATATAGGTCATAAATCCATTTGATTTTAACGTAATTTCATATAATTCGTCTTTTTCAGCAATGTTAATAAACTCTATTTTTCTAATGAAATTATCTTTATCTTCTTTCTTTGAAGTGAAATTTTTAAAGTCATGTTCTCCTTCATAAAGCTTTAAACATTCTTTAAATTTTTCAAAATCAAAATTGTTCTTTTTTAGATAGGAAACTCTTCCTAACTCTAAAGGATTTTTATCTAGTAAGGAAAACTTATATAAATATTCTTTTCCTACACTCGAATGTCTAGCGTCGAAATTTAAATCAACTTCTTTAATGTGCAAAATATAAATATCCTTAGGAAGTAAGTCGTTAACTTTCTCTGAAAATTTATCTAGAGAAAAAATTCTATTAGTTTTAAAGGTGAATACTTGCCCTAGAGCATTTACTCCAGAATCAGTTCTCCCTGCCCCTTTAATTAAAACTTCTTCATCTAGAAATATAGAAAGACATTCTTCTAATTTTCCTTGGATAGTTATTAAAGAAGATTGACGCTGAAATCCAGCATAATTCATTCCTAGGTAAGAAACTAAACAAGCGTAATTCTTCATAACGCTCCTTCAATAAAAAAAGCAAAAACATTAAGCTGAGTTGCTCTAAGATAAGCAAAGCCTCCGAGCAAACAAAGTATGAAAATCACCGCAAAAGTGTCGCCAATTTTCCATTTTAGAACTCTATATCTAGTTCTTTCTTCTCTAGGATTATAGCTTCTACACTCCATTGCGTTAGCCAATTCTTCACTCCTAATAAAAGAAGAAACAAATAAAGGAATTATTAAAGCAGTAATTCCTCTAATCTTCTTCCATAGTCCGCCATGTTCAAAATCAACTCCTCTACTAGCTTGCGCTTTCATAACTCTAGAAGCATCTTCAAGTAAAGTAGGAATGAAACGTAAAGCAATAGATAAAGTCATGGCAACTTCACTAGCAGGGAATCCAATTTTCTTTAAAGGAGTCATATACCATTCAAAAGCAAAAGTTAAATCTAAGGGTTTCGTAGTTGAAGTTAAAACTAAAGAGATTTCTAACATTAAGAAAAGTCTTAATAATATCTTTGCAGCTTCAGTAAATGAATCATAATAAACAACCCATCCGTTTAAATTCCAAGCTGGAGGTAACATTGGATTAGATCTAGGAATAAGAATATAGATGAGTACGAGGAAAATAGCAGTAATCCAAAACATAGTAAAACTAGAAATAAATCTTCTGAATCCAATATGAGAAGCGACTAAAAGAATTCCTACAATAATTACCATTAATCCAAGCATAGAAAAAGTCATGGAGATTGATGAATATTGTAAGAAAAGACACACCATTAGGGCTAAACTACCAAAAACCTTAGCTCTAGGATCTAATTTATGGAGCCAAGAATCATATGCAACATATCTTCCTATAGGTAAACTAGCCATGCTTTTCCTCCAAGAAGTAATCTATGATTTTTTCTACAGTGTTGTATTTAGCTAAGTCCACTATTTTTCCCTTGCTTTCTAAATATTTAGCAAGACTAACAATTAAAGGTTCTTCTAGAGAATAAGAAGTAATATCTTTTCTAAATAATTCTGTTGGAGTTGTAATTTGATTAATTTTTCCTCCATCCATAACTATTACTTTATTTGCATAATCTAAAACAAGATTCATATCATGGGTAACTAAAATTAAAGTTAAGCCGTCTTCATGGATATTCTTAAATAATTCCATGACTTCTCTAGCGCCTTGCGGATCTAATCCTGCAGTTGGTTCATCTACTACTAAAACATCAGGAGAGCTAGCTAAAATTCCTGCGATTGCAACTCTTCTTTTTTCTCCTCCTGAAAGTTCAAAAGGAGTTCTATCATAGAAAGATTCGTCTAATCCGACTTTCTTTAAAGCTTCTTTACTTTTTTCTACTGCTTCCTCTTCTTTATATCCAAAATTTCTTGGTCCGAAAGCAACATCTTTTAGAACTGTTTCTTCAAATAATTGATATTCAGGAAATTGGAAAACAAGTCCAACTTTCTTTCTTAAGTTAAAAGCTTTTCCTTTCCTATGCTTTCTTTTTTTAGCGTTAAGAAAATCAAAAACTTCTACTTCTCCAAAAGTAGGATGAAGAAGCGCGTTTATATGTTGAACAAGAGTAGATTTACCACATCCTGTTCTCCCTATTAAAGCAACAAAATCGTTTTCTTCTATAGTTAAAGAAATATCATCTAATGCCTTATAAGAAACCGGAGTTCCTTCGTTATAAATATATGTAACATTCTTAAAAGAAATTATCGACATAAGAAATCTCCTAACTCTTCAACAGTTGCAAAATCTCCGCAATTCTGCCCTTTTTCTTTTAAATAATGCCTTGCTCTATCTAAAAATGGTGAATCCAAATGTATTGCTTTTAACTCTTTAATATGCTGGAAAACCTCTTTTGGAGAATCAAAATAAACAATTTTTCCTTCATTTAAAACAATTACTTTATCGCTCTTCCTTGCTTCTTCAATATCGTGAGTAATTGAAATAATTGTAAGCAAAGGATTTCTTTCTTTAACAATATCAATAAGTTGTCCTACTTCTCTTTTTCCTTTCGGATCTAGCATCGAAGTAGCTTCATCTAAAATAACAATCTTAGGTTGCATAGCCAAAACTCCAGCTATAGCAACACGTTGCTTTTGTCCTCCAGAAAGAGCGCTTGGCTCATGATCTAAAAATTCTTGAATTCCTGCATAAGCAGTAACTTCGTGAATTATCTTATCCATTTCTTCTCTAGATACTTTTTTGTTTTCTAACCCAAAGGCAATATCATCAGCGACTGTTGATCCAACAAATTGATTGTCTGGATTTTGAAAAACAATACCGACATCTTGTCTAATTTGAACTAAATTTTTCTTATTTAAATCAATGTCAAAAATCTTAATTGAACCATCAAAATTACTATTTAATCCCATTAAAATCTTCGCAATTGTAGATTTTCCTGAGCCATTATGTCCAATTAAGCAAACATATTCTCCTTCATTAATAGAAAAAGAAATGTCATCGAGGACTTTCTTATCTTGAGTATAAGAGAAAGATAAATTATTTACGCTTATTACTGTCTTTGCCAACTTTCTTTCTCCTATGAATATAAAGTTCATTAAACAAAATTACTCCTATGTAGAGCGCTATATAGACTCCAAGTAAAGAGAAAACCAAAGGTCTAGGAGTATCTTGAGCAGCTAAAAGTGGAAGAAAAATAGCAACACCTAGGACCGAGAAAGCTAGCGTGATGCCAATAAAGCGAAACCAAAAAGAATGTCTATTCAACGCTTACTTTAACCTTTCTTCCTTTATATTCGTGATATTTAACGCCAGCCATATCTAAAAGTTTTCTAGAAGCCTGTTGTTCAATATGATCATGATATTTATCGCCAGCATAAATAACTTCTTTAATTCCGGTTTGAATAATAGCTTTAGCACATTCGTTGCATGGGAAAAGGGTTACGTAGATTTTGCATCCATTTAAAGCTGTTCCGTCTCTAGTATTTAAAATTGCATTAAATTCGGCATGACAAACATAAAGATACTTTGATTCAAGTCCTTCTCCATGTCCCCAAGGAATCTTTTTATCATCAACTCCTCTAGGCATTCCGTTATATCCAATTGAAACAACTTTATTTTGTTTATCAACAATGCAAGCACCAACTTGAGTAGAAGGATCTTTACTTCTTAGAGCGCTCATTTGAGCAATTCCCATAAAGTATTCATCCCAACTAAGATTATCTTTTCTAGCTAAATCACTTTCCATTTTCAAACCTCGCCGTCTTATAATACTCTTAAGTAAAAAATTGATAAATAAAAAATGCCTTAAGGCATCTTTTAGGAAATTATCTAGCGTTCTATAAACTCTTTTCGCAAGATTCTTCAAACGCTTTCATTGAGTCCTCAGAATCAATAGATAACGTAAGATCTAAATAGCTTGAGAAATCATCATAATCGACAGTGATTTTTTCTAAGTTATTTTCGTTTTCCACTTGATCTTCCTCCTCAACTTTGAGGCAAATTTTACCAATCAAATTTATCTAATCAATACCGATTTTTTTACACTGTTTAGTTTTTGTAGATTTCTCTTTATCAGACTTAAGGAAAAATATTATTTATAAGACTTTAATTAAAATTAAACAGACTGCAGCAGCCACTACTAAAGCGGAAACAAATATTATATAAGCTAATGGGAATCTTTTTTTATGTAGCTCTTCTTTTTGCTCTTCTGTTAAAAGAGATTCATCAATTTCGGGTTCATTCTTTTTCATTCTTCAATTTCCTCTCTAATTTGATTAACAAAGTCTTTATTTCCTGTTATTAAAATCTTGGCTTCAGGATCATTCTCTAATAGAACTTTCATAGCGATATAAGGATTTTCAGCAAAGGAATAATCTCCTAAATAAAGAAAGTAATCTGCCTCTTCTTTTAGGTTTAAATCATCTAATCTAGAAATAATAATATGATCAATAAAATTATTAATTAAAGGGAGAATTGCGGAGATATTTGAATTTTTGTCGCTTGCAAATAGACAAAAAGCTACTCCTCCAGTTCTCCTTAAAGAGACGACCATTTCTCTAGCTGCTTCGACATTGTCAGCAAGATCAAAAATATAATTTTTATAAATGTAGAAATAGTTCTCTTCAAGCTTTTTAAGTAAAGCTTTTTTAAGAGATTCTTCTTTTATAGGAAGCACATTATTTAAAAGTTGGGTTGCTTCAATAGCTAAACAAGCATCCTTAATTAAGTAATCTGCTAAAGAATTAATAACGATCGCTTTAAAAGGTCTATAATCAAACGCAAGCTTCCCTTCAATTACTTTTGCAAAATAATAGCTGTCTACAACAAATACATCTGAATCAAGCTTTTTTGCCGCATTTCTAATGATAATTTCAGATGTTTCCTCTATTTGAGGAATTAAAACTTTTGAATTTTCACTAATAAAGGCTGAGTGTTGATCGGTTATTTCAGAAGTTGTTGTTCCAAGAATATCGGTATGAGTTAAAGAATTAGAAGTAATAATCGTAAGAAGTTTATTTTCATAATCTAAAATTGAGAAATCTTCAAATCCTTCATTTCCTGCTTCAACAATTACAATATCAATCTTTTTCTCTTGAATATAAAAAAGGAATATAGCAAACATCACTTCTAGTTTTGATAAATCAAATTTCTTAAAAAGTTTTTTATGTTGATTAAAAATAGATTGAATTTCTTCTCTTTTTAAAGGCTTATTATTGAAGAAAATCATCGACTCAAAATTATGCTGATTTGTCAAAAAGAGGGCAGACGTATATTCGTTTTCGCAATAAATGTTGTTTAAAATTCTTGCTGTTAGACTCTTTCCGTTTGAACCACAAACATGGATTAAAGGAAAACTTAAATTGATGTCAGCTTTTTCAACAAACTTATAAAAATTCTTTGAGGTCTCTTCCTCAAAATCATTTTCTAATAATTCTTCAAAAATATAATCTTCCATTTATTCAGTATATTTCCTTCCTGACTTCATAGCTTCAGCAACTCTTTTCTTCGCTTCTTCTTCTTTAATTGAATCTCGTTTATCGTGTTCTTTCTTACCTCTAGCGCACGCAATTTCTATTTTAGCAAATCCCTTATTAAGAAATACTTTTGTAGGAACAACAGTATTTCCACCATTTTCTAGATATTTCTTTAATTTAGCGATTTCCCTTTTTTGAAGTAAAAGTTTTCTATCACGTAAATGATAAACGTTATAGATAGTGCCTTTTTCATAGGGAGCAATATGCATATTTGCAATAAAAGCTTCGTTATTTTTCACGTAAACATATGCATCCACTATTGATGCGTTTCCAGCCCTTAATGATTTAATTTCTGTGCCGGTTAAAACGATTCCCGCAACATAAAAATCTTCTAGAAAATATAAAAATCTAGCTTTTCTGTTCTCTAATAAAACTGATGGTGGAGATTTCTTAGACATATTAAATAGAGCTAATCCTTATTTGAGCTGAGTCAGAACCAATACTATTCACTGTAATTCTATAATTAAAAGTGGCTCCTGAATTAAATGTAGTTCTTTTTGGGAAGAAACTAGAGAAAGTATTTAAAGAGAAAGAATTTCCAACTTTAAATAGAGTATCGTTAGTTCCGATCTGTCCATATTTAAAGGTAAATACACCGTTAGCTTCCATTAAATGAAGTAATGAATAATCTTTAATTTCTTCAATTTTTGCGTTATTACTTGGTCCAATTTGATAAAAGCAGTCATCTTTAAATTGATTTACATTTGTAATATCAACAAACTTAATTCTTTCTTGAGTATCGATTTCAATTAGTCTTGAATCAATATGATAAACCTTAACTCCATTTACTGAATATCCTAAAGTTCTATTTGGATAACGAGTATGGGAATCTAAATAATTTAGTTCAACAGGTTTATAGAATTCTACAAGCATATATTCATCATAAGCTGTTCCGTTCCATTTACTTCCTGGAATTAGAATTGCTTCTCCTTTGCTAGCTAAAGCTGAAATAGAAACTACGCATTCTTTATCTACTACAACAGGTTCATACCATCCTAAAATCATCTTAGAATATGCATCATGATCTAGAATATTTAAATCCATCATATCTAGACCTCCCGCAGGATAAAAATTACTTTCATCAGTAGGATAATAATCATCTAGTCCAAAAGAATGGCCCATTTCGTGGATTAAAGTATGAGCATCGATATATGTTCTGCTATTTGGGTGGGAGAAGAAATCTATCGATAACCAAATATATGTATTTGGCGTTGGAGAAACAACGTTAGGATAAACCCAACTTGTATCATTTCTTCCAGTTCTTGTATAAGGTGCCCAATAAGTGTAAGCCCAGAAAAATGTATCAGAATAACGAGTTGTATTTTTAGCATTATTAGCGCTATAAACAAGAATTACGTTATCTATAAATCCATCAGAATTACTGTCAAATTGCTTCGTAGAGGCGCTCTTTTTATAGTTTGCTATAGCTTCCTTTAAAAAATATCCAGCGTTATCTTGAACTTGTCCGCTATTAGTTCCATATCTAGAAATAGCAGTTAATGTATTCATTCCAGTTTGATATTTCGGTGCGATAGTAAACGAAATATTTAGTTTCCCGTAACTACTTTTCTTGTAGAAAGAAGAAGCAGATTCCCAATATCCAGTGGAATTTACTCCATTTCCATTAAATGCTCTATCAAGAACATCTGCATAATTACTAGCAAAAGGGAAGTCAGTAAATTCAACAGGAATAACTAAAGCCCTAACATTCCCTGTACTTGGACAATAATATTGCCAATTATTCTTACCTAATTCGTACATAGAAAAAGGCAAAACGCTTCGAGTAGGAATATCTTCAGAAGAAGTATTTATAATAGATTCACTAGAAATTCTAGTAGAAGAATTACTTCCTTCAGGAACTAAATTCCAAATTGAACAACTTTGAAGAAAAAATAAGCATGTTAAGGAAAAGAATAAATTTTTTAAACTAAATTTTTTCATGAAAAAATTATACTTTTGTATTAGATAAAATAAAACGGGCAATTGCCCGTTAGATTTATTTACTTTTTATAGAACAAAGAAATATATTGTGAAATACATCAAGATTGTTCCAAAAAGAATGAAGAAATGGAATACTGTGTGGAACCATTCACTCTTTTTAGCCCCTAATCCATAAAGAATTGCACCAATCCAATATAGAACTCCTGAGCCAAGTAAACAAAGAACTCCTTGAAGGCCAATAACGCAATATAGAGGATAAATCGCTGCACAAATCGAAGAAGCAACAAGAATTTGAACTATTGCACAGAATACACGGAACTTCCAAATATCAATGCTATTTAAAATTATTCCTACTATTGAAAATCCCCACACAATCGAGAATATAACCCAACCCCAAGGGAATGGACTTTGATATTGTCTTAAGCTAATCCAGCAAAATGGTAGATAAGATCCCATAACAAGCAAGAAGACGTTGTTGTGGTCTAAGACTCTTAGAACTCTTTTCCCATTATTTCTATCTAAAGCATGATATAAGGCGCTACCTGCATAAAGAATTATCATGGAAACAATGTAAATAGAAACTGCCATTACAGCTAAGTTATCATTTAATCTAGCCGCCTTAGTTATGATAAAGGGGCCTGCAATAAGAGAAAATAAAACGCCAACTCCATGACTAATTGAATTCCAAATTTCTTGAGACTTTGTGTAATTTGGTAAAGCTATTTCTGCTACTCTCATTTAAACTACCTCCTTTATATATTTAATTCTAGGTCAACTTGTTTTAATTGTCAACACATCTCGTTTAAAAAACTAGATAAATTTTTTAACTAAATCTATTAACAACAAAAAACCTCGAACTAGTCGAGGTATTTTGAAGTTTAAGACTATAAATTATAAATAGTATTTATTTAAAACTTTGAGATCTTTTTCATCTAATTCGTAGATTAATGGCTTCCCGGTTGGGATTTCAACAGCAATAATTTCTTCTGGAGTAAGATGTTCAAGCATCATAACTATAGCTCTTAAAGAGTTGCCATGAGCAGCAATTAAAACTTTCTTTCCTGCTTTGATTGCTGGAGCAATATGTTCATCAAAATATGGTTTAACTCTATCAGCTGTATCGATTAAGCATTCAGTTAATGGGCAATCTTCAAGAGTCATTTCGCCTTTAGCGACAAGTTCTTTGTATTTTTCTTGGTTTCCTGGCCATCTTTCATCTTCTTTTGTTAAAGCTAGAGGAGGTACATCGGCACTTCTTCTCCAAATATGAACTTGTTCATCGCCCCATTTAACGGCAGCTTCAGCTTTATTTAATCCTTGTAAAGCACCATAATGACGCTCATTCAATCTCCAAGTATAGAACTTAGGAATGTCGGTTTCGCCCATTTCTTCAAGAGCAAACATCATTGTGTTATTGGCTCTTTTTAATGTTGAAGAGAATGCTAAATCAAAGGAATAACCTTTTTCTTTAAGAGCTTTTCCTGCTTCATGAGCTTCTCTAACTCCTTGTTCAGATAATTCGACATCAGTCCAGCCTGTGAATAAATTCTTTAAATTCCATTCAGATTGACCGTGTCTAAGTAAGACTAATTTAACCATATTTTTCTCCTTTCGCTTTCTCTAAAAATATAAATTAAATAATTATTCACCTAGCATTTGAGGTTTTAACCTCTTCCATTTTCTCTTATTCATCTTGTATCTAAGATCTTTATATATATGACGTTTAGTTGCTTTATATGAATGAACAGATAGATATTTCTCTATTTTATATTCAAATCCAAAGAATGGGTAATTAAGGTATTTATCGACTGGTAGGTAATGTTTAAAGAAGATAAATACAATGTAATTAAGGATTATTAATCCTCCTAAAACTGTAGGAGTTAAGAGTGCTCGTTCCATAAAAATAATGAAACAACAATCACAAGCTACTAAAACCAAGCTAAGTAATAAATAAGGAATATAGCTTGTAACAGAGAAATAATTCATTTGGATTCTTCTTGCAAGCAACGAATAACCTAATGTTATAAAGAAATAGATTATGTTAACTCCCATTACTGCAGCCATGCCGATTAAAGAAGGTAATAAATAAGCTAAAGTTAAGGAAATTCCTAATATAACTAATGATAGGAAACTCATTGGCTTTCTTATCTTTCCCATAAATCCAGTATGGAAAAAAATAAGTGGAGTAATTAAGAATAAGAATCCCATAATGATGTAGAAATATAAGGAATCAAGTCCTAAGGAATAGCCACTTAAGATATTTTGTCCATGAAGAATTCCTAAAATAGCTACAAAAGCTGGAGCTAAAATAGCTAAGCAAAGAGTTCCCATAGAAGCACCATTTCTTTCTACATAAACTCTTTCGTTTTGTAATTTCTTACTATTTTCATCAATTTCAGCGGACTTTTGCGGATTTTTTGCTCTATCAGCTTCAACTAAGATAGGTAATAAGCAAAGTCCATAAATGACAACACCAATTGTATCTACTCTTAAGAAATTTGTAGATTCAGTTAAGCCATGACATAAGACGGTGATGATAAGTAAAAGTGAGCACATGACGTTTCTACGCTTTTTAGCAACGTTATAAATGCAAAGGTAGAAAATATAAAGGAGTAAAGCAAAGTAAACCAATAATTTAATTACTCCACCTTCAGTTAAAACTTGAACAAAGCCATTATGAGAGAATCCTTGTTCTACTGCTCCATTATGTAAGAAGACTCCTAAATACCAACCTGTATTTCCTTTTCCAATTCCAAAAACATAGCGTAGAGGATTATTTAAAACTTCTTTAAATGTAAATTCCCAAATCTCAATTCTTGAATCTAAAGTACTATGTTTACCTTCAATAAATAAATGAGAGAAGATCTTGTTAATATTTCCAAAAAACTTAGCATCGTTTGCTACAGGAGTATTACATAAAGTCGTTACACCGCCAACAATTACTCCGAAGATTAAAATTCCTACGAAGGAAACAACAAATCTATGTCTTAAATTAGCAATAAATCTATAAAAGCAATAAGCTAAAATAAAGAACGAAGACCAAATAATGGATGTTTTAGAAAGAACGAATATTCCTTCAAAATAGAATAGACCCATTATTATGAAATAATAGAATCCCTTTGTTTCTGAATGTAAATAACCACAAGCTAAAATTCCAAGAAGAATAAATAAGCCAAATGAGTTTCTATTATTTGTGAAAGAAAGAGGAGAATGTAGTCTAGTAACATCTTCAACTTCTCTAAATAATTCTTTATAAATTTCAAATTCAGTTGCTAAAGAGAAAATAATCGCGACAAAGCAGAAGAAAATAATTAAATAACTAATAATGTTTAATGATCTCTTTCTTCTAAACACCTTTGGGAATAAAGCAAAGAACATATAGAAATAAAGACACTCCACTCCAAAAGTAAAGACATAGCGTAGCCTATCACTAAAGCTTAGATAGTAATAAAAGTTAATATTATGATTAAAAGCTTCGACGGTCCCTTCGGAAAGAGAAGGGAAAATATATAAAGCAACTACGTTACAAACAAACAATACAACAAAAATAATCGCGAATGGCGCAGAAAATCTCACTCGCAAGAACCTATGTACATATAAACAATAACCAAATAAATTAAATAAGGTTAAAGATAAGAAGATATAAAACTCTACATCATTCATCCAACTCGAAGCAGAGCTATTAAATATAGCTAAGGTCTCAACAAATAAAGCTCCTAAACAAATTGTAAAAATCGTCCAAAAGCCAATAACGAAAAACGGAACAAATTCTTTCTTTAAAAATGACTTTTTCTTAGCAACAGTTTTCATTATTTTTTCTTTTTCCTGACTTTATCATATTTGAAGTATTTTAAGAACAAGAGAGTTAAACAAATAATAAGGATTATTGGATAGCAAATGTAAATAAATGAATAGATTTTTACGAATTGAGTTTCCCAATTTAGTTTTGGAGCATATCCAAGCAAGAATCCTCCCCATCCAACAGCAATTCCCATAACAAGTAATAAACAGAATGCAAATTCATTGTGTTTTGGAAGCTCTGAGAACTTTTCAGGTTTAGCGTCTGTAAATAAATATGAAATTGGTAAGCTTGATAAAATGACAAAAACAATCGACATTGATAAGCAAACTCCATTTAACAATGCTTTATTATTTGTCTTTCCAAAGATGAAGAAAACGGCAGATGTTATTGTTGAAAGAGCAATAAATAAGATAGCAAAGACAAAATTAATAACATTGTTCTTGTTAAATTCTTTGTTTTCTCCCTTCATTGAGAAATAATTTTTCCATCCTCTGCCGATACTCTTACATTCAGAAACAAAGTCATTTTTATATCCAATGCAGAATTCTTTAAAATTAAGTTTGTCGGTAGTGTCAACAGGCTTTTCTTCTTTTTGTTCTACTTTCTCCTCGATTACAGGCTCTTCTTTAACAACATGTTTAACTATAGGAGCAACAACTTTACAAGCTAATTCTTCGTCTAAAACAAGCTCGTGAAGTTCAATAGAAAGTGGTTTAGAAACAACTTTTTCTTCAGACAGCATTTCTTCTCTAACAGGGGCTTTATTTTCAAAAACATCGTCAATAAAAGCATCAAAGCCTTGAGAAAGTTTATTTATTTCTTCCCTAGAAACAACTTCGTCAATATTTGGTAGATAGTCAATAAATTCAATATCTTCGACAGAATTATCAAGTTTTGGGCAATAAATAATAATAGGGAATTTAGCAAAAACTTTTCTAACAAAGAAGGCAACCAATTTTGCTAATTCAATGCTAAGGTGTTCTAAATTTAAAACAATGAAGGCTGGACTTTTGAACCCAGCAATTGCAACATTTTTAACAATTGCTTCAAAATAATCTTTTTCCTCAATTAGCTTTTCAGTTAAAAATAAATTTAATTGATTATCTAAATCTTCAAGTTTTAAATCTTCTTCCGGTACTTGGATTTTCTTCGTTACATCTAAAATAGAAACTATCTTCTCTGGATCGCGTTCACTTAAAATGTCAATGTTATTGATTTCAAAGCGACCCTCGAATTTATCAACATTTTTCTCTCTTATTAAATCTAAAACATGTTTAGATTCTTTTCCGCACAACAAAAGCGGACAAAGAAAATCTGATTCAATGCTAAATGATTTTTCTTCTTTTTTTCTTTCGTGAAAATAAGCTTTAATCATAACAATTCGAGTTCTTACCTACATAATTTATGTGTAGAAAAAGAATTTCATCTGTTATTTTACCACATTAAAAGAATTTATTTTAAAAAAATTAAAATAATTTCTTAAACGCTTTATTAATTCAAAATAAATTCCAATAAATTGTTAATAACTTCTTCGTTATTCTCTTCGTTTAAAATCTCATGACGCATTTTTTCATAGAGGTGTAAATCAACTTTTTCTACACCTAAAGATTTATATTTTTTCTCTAACCAAAGAGGGCCTTTCCCATTTCTTCCAACAGGATCTTCCTTCCCTGAAACTATCAAAATTGGTAAATTCGTAGGGATTTTGCGGAGATTTTTGGTTTGCCATATTTCTTTCATCCCTTTTAAAAATTCAACCCAAAAGCCTGTGGTATTAGGATGTCCACAATAAGGATCGGCTATGTAAGTCTTAACATTTTCCTTGTTGAAAGAGAGCCAATCTAAGTCAGTCTCACGATTTTTAATAGCCTTTGAATAAGGGCCTAAAGATAAATTAGTTAAAAATTTATTCGGCTTATCATTATTAGATTTGGTTCTAACTGTTTTGGCTACTAAATATCCAAATTTCATTAAGGTCAATTGTCCACCATTGCTCCCGCAAAGAATCACTTTATCTGCAATATTAGGATATCTTTCAATTAATGATTGGGTCATAAACGAACCCATGGAATGTCCAAAGTGAACTGTCTTTAACCCATTTGCTTTAGCTTTTTTTATCATTAAAGCAATTGCATCAACATTTTTTCTAAAGGCATCTTTTGGCCAGATTTCTAGTTCTTCAACTTTTGAAACATTTAGCCCTTGACCAAAAGCATCAAGAACAAAAACATTAATGTTATTTTTATTTAAAATTTCAGCAAATTTTTTATAACGTCTAGCATATTCATCCATGCCAGTAATAATAGTTAAGTTGGCTACAGCTTTATCTGTAGAAAACTCAAGACCTTTTAGAACTTCTCCTGACTCTAGCTTAACTTCAAATATCTTTTCCATTTTATTCAATACCATTTGGATTCATTTTTTGGAATCTATAAGCATCTCTACAAGCATCTTCTACTGTGAGTTCGGCTTTCCAATCTAACTCTTCGTTAGCTTTTTTACATTCCGCGTAATTGGAAGCAATGTCTCCTTCACGGATTGCTTCGATCTTATAAGGAACTTTAATGTTATTCGCTTTTTCAAAAGCATTAACCATTTCTAAAACACTAGTTCCTTTTCCTGTTCCTAGATTGTAGAT
Source organism: Bacilli bacterium (assembly GCA_034185265.1). Lineage (GTDB taxonomy): Bacteria > Bacillota_I > Bacilli_A > RFN20 > CAG-826 > Alloenteromonas. The sequence continues at coordinate 23,001 of JAXFZD010000037.1, forward strand.
AACTAAACCTGGGTTTTGATCTAATCTTTTTAATGTTGCAACATGTCCTCTAGCTAGATCCACGACGTGGATATAATCTCTTACTCCAGTTCCATCAATAGTAGGATATGTGTCTCCCCAAACTCTTAAATAAGGTCTTTTTCCGATTGCAACTTGAGAAATATAAGGCATTAAATTGTTAGGAATTCCATTAGGATCTTCCCCTAAAAGTCCACTACTATGGGCACCAATTGGATTGAAATAACGAAGTAATGCGGCATTGAATTCATTATTTGCTTTGATGAAGTCTTCAATAATTTTTTCAATCATTATCTTAGTTTCACCATAAGGATTAGTTGCGTGACCAACTTCGTCAGTTTCAACTACAGGCACTCTTTTTGGAGTTCCATAAACAGTGGCTGAAGAAGAGAATACTAAATTCTTAACATTAAATTCCTTCATCAACTGTAAAAGGTTAAGAGAAGAAATTAAGTTATTTTGGTAGTATTCAATTGGCTTTTCTACCGATTCACCAACTGCTTTTAATCCTGCAAAATGAATAACAGCGTCAATCTTTTCTTTTTTAAAGACTTCTCTAAAAGCTTCTAAATCACAGCAATCAAGCTTATAGAAAGTTGGTCTTACTCCGGTAATTTTTTCGATACGATCTAAGACAGCAATTTTAGAATTACTAAGATTATCAACAATTATCGGTGTGTATCCTTCTTCGATGAGCTTTATTACAGTTTCAGAACCAATAAAACCCATTCCTCCTGTAGTTAAAACGTTCTTAATCATTATTTTCTATCCTTTCTAACTTTTTTCTTATTTTTCTTGCCATTATTTTTAGCTTTATTTTCTTTTTCTTTTTGCTTCTCTATCTTTTTAGCACTAATTTCTTTAGTCTTTTTCTCTTCGCGTATTGCTCTTTTTTGGCTTTCTTTTGCGTTAGCTAATCTAGAAGCAGCGTGTTCACCGGAGCGATATTCATGTTTAAGTTCGCTGTTAGAGACTTGAGTTTCAAGATTATAAGTAGATTCGTGCATATCTTTTCTTAAGGCATCAATAATGAAATCAGCCATAAGTTTATTTGCTTCAGCTTCAATTGATAATTTAAGTGCAAGAAGAGCTAATTCATACTTCAGATTCGTTTCTTTATATTCTTCTTGAGATTTTTCATACTTGGAAAGAGAAGAATCTATTTCATTTTTTGTAGAGGCAATTATTTTATGAAGAATCTCCATTTCTAAATCAGCCCAGAAATCGTATATTTTTGATTTTTCTTGAGCATATTGATCAGAGAATTCAATCATTAAAGACATATCGGACATGGATAAAGAAGATTTAAGCATACAGATAGCCATTAAATAACCAATTTGTTCTTTTCCATATTTTTTCTTATTTGGAAGAGCAATCATCTTAGCTTTCACATAGTTGTTTACCATAAATGATGTTAAAAGATTTTGATTTTCAACAGATAAAGCTTGAAGATTATCGTTAACATATTTCAAAACTTGTTCCATATATAAATCTACAGAAGGAAGTTCTTTATATTTAGGAAGAACGAATTCTTTTAATCCGTTCATGTACTTAATAAGTTGTTTTACTTCTTTTTCCATATTTATCTCTTCCTTATTTCTATATTAACTAATTTAGCGACAACGCCAGGATTAGCTGTTCCTTTAGAGAGTTTCATAACTTGGCCAATTAAGAATCCTGTCGCTCTATCTTTACCATTCTTAAAATCAACAATTGATTGAGGATTATCGTCTAAAACTTTGTTAACGAGAACGAGAATTTCTCCTTCATCAGTTGATTGCTTAGTTATCTTTAATTTCTCTAATGCTTCTTTAACTTCTCCTGGATTTTCTACTAAATAAGAGAAGACATCTGCAGCTTGTTTATGAGTATAACCATCGTTTTGTAATTCAACAATTTCTCTAAATTTAGCGGGGTTTAGCGGGAATTTTGAGATTGGAAGTGATTTTTTATTTAAGTAAGAATTCACTTCTACAATTAAGAAATTCGCGATATTTTTAATATTCTTAGCACCAACAATGGCCTCCTCAAAATAATATGCCATATCTAAGTCGGAAAGAATAATTGAAGCATCTACATCTGATAAACCAGCTTTAAGATATCTTTCTTTTTTAGAGTCGTATAATTCTGGACAAGAAGTAATTGCATCGTTAACAAATTCATCAGATAACTTAATAGGAGTAATGTTAGGCTCTGTAAAATATTTATAGTCAACCGCATCGGTTTTGACTCTCATTAGAATTGTCTTTCCACTAGCTTCATCGAATCTTCTTGTTTCTTGAGCGATTTCTTTTCCGGAAAGTAAGCAGGCTTGCTGTCTTGAAATTTCATAATCAATAGCTTGTTCAATGTTTTTTATAGAATTGAGATTCTTAAGTTCAACCTTTGTTCCGAATTCTTTACATCCTACAGGTCTTAAAGAAA
>JAXFZD010000038.1:0-11872 GCA_034185265.1 Bacilli bacterium
ATACCATGCGAATGTTGAGTTCGTCCAGTAGGTGTATAACCAAATTTTTGAGATTTCATCGAACGAATTTCAAAGTAGTTTGTTATTTTATCTGAACTTTTTTGTCAAAATTTATGCAGAATTCATAGCGATTTTTTTCTTCTAAATAGATAAAATAATATAATGAGAAGAGTAGAAGGTTAACGAAAATTAGAGATTATTTTAAGAAAGAAATAATGCCTCTAAATGATAGTAATAGAAATTCCTTGACAGAACTTTTTTGAGGGGTATGATTGCATCAAGTTTTTATATTATAGGCATAAGTCTATATTCCTACTCAAAGAAGAGGATATGCATAAAAACTCCATATATAGTTAGAGGGAAGTAGTTATTGATGAATCAATAATGAAAAAAGTTATGAAGAAGAAAATATTACTTGGAATTAGTTGCGCTGCATTAGGATTAGGGATTGCTACAGGTATATCTTTTAATCATAAAGAAGCTTTAACTTTTGATGCAATTGGAAGCGGAGATACTTTATATGTAAAGATCAACGGCAACTGGGCAGGGCAAACAGATAATACTACTACATTCATCTGGGCTCATTGCTGGGGCCTTGATGGCGATCATGACGTAAGACTTTCTCTACATTCAGGTAATGTATATTCATTTACTGTTCCAAACTGTAGTAGTTTAAATCTTGCTAGAGGTAATGCTACAGAAGTTATATGGGATTATTCAAATAATTATGCTTTATCTTCTTTAACCGGTGGTAATAACATGCTTGCTGTTCCTGATAATGTTTGGAAGGACTTTGATCCATATGTCTTTGGTGAATATCGTCCTGAAAAAACGGCAGGTAATGTCTATTTAAGAGGATCATGGAGTGGAGGATGGGCAGATTTCTCTCATCCAATGAACTATGTTTCTACTAATGTCTACTCAATCTCAAATGTTTCTTTATCAACAGGAAATAAAATTAAGACAATCAAAATAGGTAATGATTACTTTGTAAATTGGTATGATGCAGCTGGCATTCCAGAAGGAGATTCTGAAGCTACCTTTGATGGAAGCGATATTGTTATTGCTAAAAATGGTATTTATAACATCCAAGTTAATTTAGATACAAAAGTATATACAATTAACGTTTCTGATGATGAAGATTTCCATGCTGCTTTAACTTTTGCTAGTGACTTTGCAACATCAATGAGTAGCGTTTGTCCAGAAAAAGGTGGCAGTGTCGGTGCTTTATCTACAGCATTCTCAACATTCTCTTCTAGATATACAAATGATTTGAGTGAGGCAGCAAGAGGTTATCTTAGTGCTGCATCTCCTACAGCTGCAGATATAGTAGATTTCCAAAAGAGATATGATTTTATTATCAATGCTTATTGGAGTTCATTAAAAAATTACGATTTCTTAGGTAGACATTCAGGAGCAAACGTTATTAATGTTCTTGAAAATCCATCTAATACATTTGTTGTAGTTATTAGTGTAATTAGTGTATTTACCCTATTTACTGCTGGATCGTATTTCTTCTTAAGAAAGAAAAAAGAGAATAAATAATATTGACTTCAATAATTAAGGCGTCAGAAATGACGTCTTTTTTATGTAAAAATAGCAAAATTACCGCAAATCACAGATAAAATAAATAAAAGGCTACATAATTCTTCTTTATAAATAGTTTTTAATTTCAACATCATAATGTTGAATAAACATGTCTATAAGAGTATCGTTTGCCTATGGAAAAAATCGTAGAAACATTCTCATTAACTAAGAAATATGGGGATAAAGTAGTCTTAGATAACGTAGACTTAACAGTTAAAAAAGGATCTATAGTTGGACTAGTAGGAAAAAATGGTGCAGGTAAAACTACATTAATTCGATGTTTAACTGATGTAATTAGTCTTACTAGTGGATCTTATTCTCTTTTTGGAGTTCCTTCTACTGATGCAGCCGGAATAAGAAAAACTAGAAGTAGAATAGCTGCAATGATTGAATCTCCTGCTTTATATATGGGAGCAAGTGCTAGAGTTAATCTTCTTTCTCAAGCTATATTATTTGGAGTAGAAGGAGATCTAGAAGAATTTGTAAATGAACAACTTAGATTCGTTGGTCTAGAAGAAGTTATAGGATCTAAAAAAAGAGTTAAAGACTTCTCTTTAGGCATGAGACAAAGAATGGGTATTGCTATGTCGCTAGTTGGTAACCCAGAACTCCTTCTTTTAGATGAACCAACTAATGGACTTGATCCAGAAGGAATAGTAGAAATTAGAAACCTTCTTCTTAAATTAAATAAAGAAAAAGGTACAACAATCCTTATTTCTTCGCATATTTTAGGAGAACTTTCTAAATTAGCTCATTCATATATCTTCCTTGATAAAGGAAAGATAATTAAACAAATTGATGACCTTGATTTAGAATTTAAAGAAAAGAATAAACTTGTTATTACAGTTAATGAACCTAAGAAATTAGTCGATCTTCTTTCTAACGAAAATATCCATTATGAAACAGATGAAGAAGCAAAAGATACTTTCCATATATATGGAGTAGCGGAAGTTGGTCCATTTATTACTAATGTAGTTAAAAAAGGAATCGATATACTCTCCTTAAAAGAGATAGATAATAATCTAGAAGATATCTATCTAGATTTACTTAGTGAGGAGGGAAGTAACAATGCGTAGTTTAATGAAATTATATGTCTTTAGACTTAGACATAGTGTCTCTTCTTTAGTTGAAATTATTATTTCAGCTTCTATAGGACTTATTTATGGCGTCATAGTAGGAATAGTTGCGATAAATACTAAAGGAACTCTAGTTAAAGGAGACTATATAGCTAAGATGCTAGTTGGAGGAGATATATTATCTTTGAATATTCAATATCCAGTTATAACACTAATTATTGCTATATTCTTAACTACTTTCTTATCTCAAGATTTTAGAAATGGTACATTTAGAAATATGATTGTAAGAGGAAAAAGTAGGGGAGAAATCTTTGCTTCTTACTATTTATGTACTATAGCTTGGTCTCATATAATCTATCTTCTTTATTTTGCTACTTTCTCTTTAGGAATGCTTGTAGGATTAGGAAATTATTCTGCTGCTAACCTTAATGTTATGAATTTCCTAACTTCATTTGGATTAAATCAAGTATTACATTTATTCTATATAACATTTATATTCTTCCTCATATTTGCTTTAAAAGCAGGAGGATTCTCTATTCCTTGCTTTATCTTAGTATCCATGGGACTTTATATAGTTTCTATTATTTTGATTTCTGTTCCAGCGATGAATCCAGGAATGTCTTCATCTAATCAAGAAATGCTATATTTAGTTAATACATTCCTTCCTTATGGACAAGGTCAGATTATAGGAAGTATGAATTTCTCGCTTCTTTATGGAACCCCTAGTGCAGGATCTTCAGTTATCTATACTCCTACTAGAGACTTTAGCTCTATTAACTTAACTGTTATTGCTGGATTACCATTAATAACCTCAGTTGGATTATATTTCTTAGGAAGACATATCTTTATCAAAAGAGATATGAAATAACTTTTTGAATTATAGATTTATCTATACTATAATTTACCGGCTAGAAAGCTAGCCGTATGGTCCATTAGCTCAGCTGGTTAGAGCGTTCGACTTATAATCGAGAGGTCTGGTGTTCAATCCACCAATGGACCACCAAAAATGAAAAATACCCGGGTTTTACCGGGTTTTTGTTTAGATTTGCAGTTATTTTGCTTCTTCAATTAGTTTATTTAGTAGAGATAATTTAGTTTCAAAAGCTGGTCCATAAAGAAGTCCATCGGATTTTTCTTTTAAGGAGACTTCCATGGATTCAACTACGTAGCGATGAGCAATCTCTAAAGATTTCTTAATATCTATATTTAAAGTTAGACAGGAAGATAAAGCAGAAGAGAAAAGATCTCCTGTTCCATGGAAATAAACTTCTAGATAAGGATTAGAAAAAGTGAAATAACTATCTTCTTTAGAAGAATAAACTAAAGTGGTGATAGTTTGCTTATCTAATTTTATTCCTGTAAGAATTATGTTTTTGGCTCCTAATTTAGAGAGCTTTTTAGCTAGCTCAACATAAAAAGAGATGGGACGTGTATCAATATTTGAGAAATTTTCACCTGTAAGAAAGATAGCTTCAGTAACGTTAGGTTTAATATAATCAGCGATAGAAATAAGCTCTTTCATCTTTTCTACATGTTCCATGCTAAAGCCTTTATAAAGAGCTCCATTATCAGCCATTGCAGGGTCAATATAAACTAACGTGTCGCCTCTTTTTAATTTTTTAATAACATTTTTAACTATTTCAATTTGGTTAGTAGCAAGATATCCAGTATATATACAATCAAAATTGTTATTGTAGTTATCCCATTTATTTACTATAGGCTCTATATCTGAAGTTAGATCAGTAAAAGTCCAGCTTTCATATTGAGTATGATTGGATAAAATTGCAGTAGGAATTCCTACAGCTTCTATTCCACAAGCTGAAATAGTAGGGAGAGCTACAGTTAATGAGCATCTTCCTAAACAAGAATAGTCTTGAATTGTTAGCATTCTCTTTTGCATAAATTTTACCCTCACTATTCTATAATTATGCATACCATAGTCAATTATTTATTGACTTAAATACTAAACTTGTATTTAATATACGCGTTTCGGAGGCGTACCCAAGCGGCTGAAGGGGTCGGTCTTGAAAACCGATAGTGGGGTTACACTCCAGCCAGAGTTCGAATCTCTGCGCCTCCGCCAATTACAAAAAATACGGCACCCTGTGGTGTCTTTTTGTTTGCTTTTTTAATTTTTTCTTATACAATTTGCGTTGCGAAGTTCGGCCTCTAAATCCTTCGCTATATAAAATAAAACCAAGGAGAAACCATGAAAAAATTTATTGTTTCAGAGTGGAATGATTCTAAGCTTTTGTTTAGAAATATTCCCTCGATTATTATTGTCATATTCGTCGTTAGCGTAGTAGCGATGAATATCTTAGCAGGAAAAACTATTTATTCAGGACGCTTTCTAGCTTTAGATGGCGGTTTTTTAATATCTTGGATATCTTTCTTAACCATGGATATTATTACTAAATATTATGGACCTAAAGCGTCAACTAAGCTATCTATTTTAGCTATTTTAGTTAATTTATTTACGTGCTTAGTTTTCTATATTGTTTCGATTATTCCTACAGAAAATCCAGCAGACGCAGCTTTTAATACAGTAATAGGTGGAACTTGGTTTGTCTTAATGAGTTCTACGATTGCTTTCTTCTTATCTGCAATTATTAATAACTTACTTAACTGGTGGATAGGAAAATTATTTAAAGATAATAAACATCCAAAAATTGAGTTCTATTGCAGAAGCTATGTATCTACTTTTATCGGACAATTCTGCGATAATTTTATCTTTTCTGTCTTAGCATTTATGGTATTTTTCCCAATGTTCCAAGGCTGGGGATGGACATTTATTCAAACATTCATGTGCTCTTTAGTAGGAGCAGCTTGTGAACTTGCCGCTGAAATTTTATTCTCTCCTTTCGGTTATAGAATTGTAAGAAAGTGGCAAAAAGAAAATGTTGGAGAGGCTTATTTTAGGAGTAAATAAAATGAAGGTGCTAATTAGTGGAACTAGTAGAGGAATAGGAAGAGCTGTAGCTATACGATTTCTTTCATTAGGACATCAAGTATATGGATTGGATCTTCTTCCTTCTTCAATAGAAGATAAAAATTATGTTCATTTTGTTTGCGATGCTTCTAAAAAAGAAAGCCTTCCAAAAATAGAAGATATAGAGCTTGCTTTTATTAATCACGGAACCCAGTTAGGGGAAGAAGATATAGATAATAATTTACGTGGATCTATAAATATAGCCGAGACGTATGTTAAAAATCGCTCAATTAAGGCAGTTTTATTTAACGCTTCTGCTTCAGCTAGAACAGGAGATGAATTCCCTTATTATGTAGCTAGCAAAGCTGGAGTAGTTGGTTATATGAAAAATCTTGCTATGGAATTAGCAGAAAAATATAAGGCAACATGTAACGCTATTTCTTTTGGCGGAGTTATAACTGAATCAACTTCTAAATTAGTTGAAGATAAAGAATTATTTAATAAGATAATGGAAGTTACCCCGCTTAAAAAATGGGCTGAAGAAGATGAAATTTGTGATTGGGTAACTTTCCTTCTTTTACAAAATAAATCCATGTCTGGACAAGATATATTAATTGATAACGGAGAAACTAATTTAAATCGTAAATTTGTCTGGAAAGATTAATTTTATCCGTGATTTGCGGAGATTTTGCTTAAAAATTGCTGCAAAACCCACTTAAAAATATCTAAAAGTCATGTATTAGAGAAATCTATATTTAGGTTTATAATAATGTCGATGAAAATAAAAGAATTATTTGAGCAAGGAAAATATGATGAAGTAATTTCATCTATGGATAAAGACTTTGAAAAAGAATCTCTTTTATTTTTAGTCGCTTCTTATTGTGCAAAAGATAATTATAAAAAAGCTTTAGAGATAATTCTTAAATATAGGAAAGAGATGTTTGAAGAAAACCCTCTTTTAACCATGAAATATAATTTTGAGATTAGATATGCATTAAAAGAATTTGATGAAGCATATGAAGATCTCTCTTTTTATTCTTCTCTTCCTTATGCTAGACAAGAAGTTGAAGAATATCTTAGAGAACTTCCTAAAGAAATTAGAAATAGAGAAAAAGAATCATTTATCTCTAAAAAAATGTCTATAGAAGAAATAGGAGAGCTATTAGAAAAAGCTAAAACTAATGAAGATTATCTAAATGCTCTTTCTAAATGTAGAGATAAAGACGTTTCTCCAATAGTTGATAATCTAGAAAAAATCTTAGTTTCTTCTCTACATAAAGACATCAGAACATACGCTCTTCTTCTTTTAGTAGCTTCAAAAATAGATAAACAAGTGAAATTCTTATATGAAGATGAAGTTCTTTTAGTTAATCCAAGCAAACTTAAACCTCCATTTGTTGATGAAAACTTCAAAAAGATAGAAAAAGAGCTTTCTTTACTAAATAATCCTTCTTTATCTGAAATCGCTATGCAGCTACTTTCCTCTTATATAATTTGTCTTTATCCAAAAGACTTTGCCGAAGTTTTTCCTATCGAAAAATTATCTAAAGCATTCTTAAATTTAGCTAAAGATTATCTAAGAATCCATAACGATGAAGAAGATAAAGAAATAAAAGATATTGAAGTTAGAATAGAAGAAACTTTAAGAAAAAACCCACCTTTAAGCCTTTAAATACTCTTTTATACACAAAATATTTGTAATTCTATCTATGATAGAGTATCCTTTACCCTGCATGAAAGAGGATTGAAAAAATGAAATATACTCTAATTAAGAAAGAAAACAGTCAAGTTGAATGCTCAGTCGTAGTTGACGGAAAAGAATGGGAAGATGCTAAAGTAAAAGCTTTCCATAAAGTTGCATCCAAAATCAAAGTTGATGGATTCCGTCCAGGAAAAGCTCCTGAAGCTATGCTTAGAGCAAGAGTCAATCAAAATGACGTTATTAATCAAGCAATCAATGGTGTAATTGATTCTGCATTCCGTTTTGCTTTAACTAGTGAAAAAGTTAATGCTTTAGAAAGACCAGCTGTTGAAGTTACTGCTTTAGATGATAAGTCAGTTACCTTCAAATTTGTCTTCGTTATCACTCCAGAAGTAAAACTTGGTGAATATAAGAATTTACATGCTGAAAAAGCAGTTGCTGAAGTAAAAGATGAAGAAGTTACCGCTGAAATCAATAAGAGATTGGAAGCAAACGCTGATTTAGTTTTAGTGGAAAGAGAAGCTAAATTAGGTGATACAGTCATCCTTGATTTCAAAGGATTTGTTGATGGAAAAGCTTTTGAAGGCGGAGAAGCAACTAACTATGAATTAGTTTTAGGCTCTAATTCCTTCGTTCCAGGCTTTGAAGATCAATTAGTTGGTGTTAAAGCTGGTGAACAAAAAGAAGTTAACATCAAATTCCCAGAACAATATGTTGAATCTTTAGCTGGTAAAGATGCTAAATTCGTCTGTGAAATCCACGAAGTTAAGGAAAAACAAATTCCTGCTTTAGATGATGAAGCTGTTAAAGAACTTGGAATTAAAGATGTTGAAACTGTTGAAGCTTTAAAAGAAAGAACAAAGAAAGATCTTCTTGAAAAGAAAGCTAACGAAAATGAGAACAAATATGTCTCTGATTTAATCGATCAAATCGTCGCTTCTTCTACAGTAGAAATTGCCGATGTAATCGTTGCTAATGAAGCAAAAGCTAACGAAGAAAACATTAAGAAATCTGTTGAAAGTAACGGACTTACAATGGAACAATATCTCCAAATCACAGGTCAAACCTTAGAACAACTTAGAGAACAACTTAAGAAAGATTCTTTAAATAACTTAAAACACTATTTAGTTATCGAAGCTCTTGCTGCTAAAGAAAAACTTAATGTCAGCGATGCTGAAGTTGATTTCGAACTTGCTAAGATGGCAGATACATATAAGATGTCTTTAGAAGAAGTTAAAAAAGCCTTAGCTTCTCAACTTGATAGCTATAAAGTTAATTTAAGAAATAAAAAGATTCACGAATTCTTAAAAGCTAACAATAACTAATAACAATAAATAACATCTAACCCATTATTTTGGCACTTTACCCTTGACAGTGCTAAATGCGAACTTATAATTTAAGCACTCATATATTTTGACTGCTAGCATTTAGAGCCAAAAATAATGGGTTTTATAAATAAAAAAGGAGGAACCTATGGATCAAAATACCAACACCAATTATGTTAGAATGCCTCTTCTTGTTACTAGAGGTCTAGTAGTTTTTCCTAAAATGAATGAAGAGATTGATGTAGGGAGACCTTTCTCAATCTTAGCTGTTAATGCATCTAAAAACTTCAATTCGATGCTTTTTATTGCTACACAAAAAGATAAGCAAAAAAATGAAATTAAAATAGAAGATTTATATGATGTAGTCGCTTTATGTAGAGTTACTTCATATAAAGAAAATCCTGATTCTTATAGAATTAGAGTAGTTGGAGAAAATAGAGCAAGACTAGTAAATATAGAATTTGCTGATGGAACTTTCTTCGCTACTTGTGAAATAATTGAAGAAACTAGCTTTGATGCTCCTATATTAGAGAGCAAAATCCAAGAAATTGCTGATTTAGTTAATAAAAGTAACGTGATCGCTAGAGATCTTCCTCGTAGCGCATTAAATGCTTTAATTAAAGGTTTTAATCACGGAGATGGAATAGATCAAGTCGCAGCTCTTTCTTCTTTATCTACAGAAAAGAAAATAGATATTCTTAGAGAAGGAGATGTAGTTAGAAGAGCGGATCTTCTTTTAGAAAATTTTAAGGCTCTAGATGATATTTCTAAAATAGATCAAAAGATAACTAATAAAGTTAGAGAATCTAGCGAGAAAGCTCAAAAAGATTATTATCTTAGAGAGCGAATGAAAGCTATTAAGGAAGAGCTTGGAGAAGATAGTGGAAGTGCTTCTTCTATAGAAAAAATTAGAGAAAGATTAGAAAAAGAGCCTTTCCCGCAAGGAGTCAAAGATAAAGTAAAAAGCGAGATCCATCGCTATGAAATGATGCCTGAATCTTCTTTAGAATCTTCTTTAATTATGTCTTATATAGAGACATTAATGAACATTCCTTGGTATCAACAAAGCGAAGATAATGATGACTTAGATAATGTAAGAAAAGTTCTTGATGAAGATCATTATGGGCTAGAAAATGTTAAGAAAAGGATTATTGAATATCTTGCTGTAAAGAAGATGACGGGAAACTTAAAAGCTCCTATTCTTTGCTTTTATGGACCTCCAGGATGCGGAAAGACTTCGCTTGGAAGATCTATTGCTAGAGCATTAGATAGAAAATTTATTAAAGCAAGTTTAGGAGGAATCTCTGATGAAAGTGAAATCAGAGGTCATAGAAGAACTTATGTAGGAAGTATGCCTGGAAGAATCATTAATAATATGATTAAAGCTAAGGTAAATAATCCTGTATTCCTTCTTGATGAAATCGATAAAATCGGAACTTCTTCTTATAGAGGAGACCCATCTAACGCGATGCTTGAAGTTCTAGATCCAGAACAGAATTTTGCTTTTAACGATAATTATGTAGAAGAACCTTATGATTTATCTAATGTTTTATTTATCGCTACAGCAAACTATCTAGAAAATATCCCAGCTCCTCTTAGAGATAGACTAGAATTAATTGAAGTTCCTTCATATACTGAATATGAAAAAACTAGAATAGCTATTGATTTCCTAGTCTCTAAGCAAATGAAAGCTAACGGACTTAAAGAAGGCTCCATTTCTTTTAGTGAAGATACAATTCATTTCATCATAAATCACTACACAATGGAAGCTGGAGTTAGAGAACTTGAAAGACTTATAGCTTCAATATGTAGAAAAGCTGTCGTAGAAATCCTCTCTTGTAAAGAAGAAGATAAAAAGATAGTAATCGATGTAGATAAAGTTAAAGAATATTTAGGTATTTCTAAATTTGAAACTTCTAAAAAAGAAAAAGAGAATCAAATTGGAGTCGTTACTGGACTTGCTTATACAGAATTTGGAGGAGATATTCTTCCTATTGAAGTTACCTATTTTAAAGGAAAAGGCGGATTAGTCTTGACTGGAAAACTAGGGGAAGTTATGAAAGAAAGTGCGACTATTGCTTTAGATTATGTTAGAGCTAACGCAGAAAAATATCATATAGATCCTGCTTTATTTATGGATAACGATATCCATATTCATGTTCCTGAAGGAGCAGTTCCTAAAGATGGACCTAGTGCTGGAGTCGCTTTAACTACTGCAATAATCTCTTCTTTATCTCATACTCCAGTAGATGCTAATGTAGCGATGACTGGAGAAGTTACTCTTAGAGGTAAAGCTCTTCCTATAGGGGGGCTTAGAGAAAAATCTCTTGCTGCTTTAAGAAGTGGAATTAAACAAATTATTGTTCCTGTAGACAATAAAAAGAATGTTGAAGAACTTCCTAAAGAAGTAAAAGACAATCTTAAGATTAACTTCATGAAATGTGTGGATGATGCCTTAGAAATTGCTTTGGTACATCCAGCAGCATGATAAACTTTAAAAAGGCGCAGTTTACTATATCTGCGCCTTCTTTAGAACTTAAACCTAAGGATAATCTTCCTTCTATTTTAATTGTAGGAAGATCTAATGTTGGGAAATCTACTTTAATTAATGCTCTTTTAGGTCAAAAAATAGCCTTTTCATCTAAAAAAGCAGGGAAAACTAAATTACTTAATTATTTTAAAATAGATGATACTTTCTATTTAGTTGATACTCCTGGGTATGGATCAACTATCTACGCGAATTTAACAACAATTAATTTTGCTAAGATGATGGAAGATTATGTAAAAGAACCTTCTTTAAAAGGAATTCTTCTTTTAGTTGATCTTCGTCATGAACCAGGAAAAGATGACGATGCTTTCTATAAATATCTTAGGAATAGCGGAGTTAAGATAGTTAGCGTATTAACTAAAGTCGATACGATGAATCAAAAAACTCGTTATCAAGCTCTTCTATATGCAAAAAAATATAACTTTGATTCTATAATAGAAAGTGATTTAAGTTCTAAATCTCTAGAGAAGATTAAAGAAGCTATCTTGGATTTACTTTCCTAGATACAAGAAAACATATAAGAAATAAAATTATTTCGATTATAAGAGAGGTTATTTAATCTCTTTTATTTTTTATAAGCAGTTAATTTGAATTAAATATCGTCTATTTTTCTCTTTTTAAGTTTAGGTATTTTCTTTTTTATATAATAGAGTAAACTTATAATGCTTTTATGAAAGCAAGGGAGATAGAGTTCTGCTTAAGTAG
>JAXFZD010000039.1:0-2597 GCA_034185265.1 Bacilli bacterium
AGAGAATTTCAACAACAGACTACAATGGAATTTATAAAGGTTACTATTTAGATTTTGAGGCAAAATCTACTCTTTTAACTTCTTCTTTTCCTTTATCAAACATCTTGGATCAGCAGTTAGAACATCTAAACAGTGTGATTTTCCATGGAGGAATCGCCTTTTTTCTAATTCAATTTGAAAGATTAAATGAAGTATATTTGCTACGAGCTAAAGACGTACTAGACTTCATCGAAAAAGACGAAAGAAAATCTCTGCCACTTTCCTTTATACGCAAGAATGGTTTTTTGGTTCCTATTAAATATTTTCCAAGAATAGACTACTTATCAATTTTAGATACATATATTTTGTAATCTTTGCAATACTTCTGCATCTCACATTCTGAGCATTTGGGGTTTCTTGCTAAGCAAATACTTCTACCAAAGAAAATAATTTTATGATGCAGAGGAATATACTCTTCTTTTGGAAAATTTTTCTCTAAAATTTTCTCGATTTCTGATGGACGGGTCCCCTCTTTTGCATATTTAAGTCTTATAGATATCCTAGAAATATGAGTGTCTACAGGTATTGCGGGAACTTTATATCTTTCGGCTAAAAATACATTTGTTGTCTTAATTCCTATTCCTGGAAGGCTTAAAAGAAGTTCTTTTTCAGTTGGAACGATTCCAAAATAATCTTTAACAATAATTTTTGAAAGCTCTAAAAGATTTCTAGCTTTAGTTTTTGACATTCCTAGGGAAGCAATTAAAGGCTGAATTTCTTCTACACTTGAATTAGAAAGTTCATAAACAGATGGGAATTTGGCCCAAAGAGAAGGAGTTACTCTATTTACGGATTTATCTGTAGTTTGAGCACTTAGCATAATTGCAACCAGACAAGAAAAATCATCATGAAAATTTAATTCACAATGTGCATTAGGAAATGTTTTATTTAAAAACGATAAAAAATCAGCGCTTTTTTTATTCATCAGGCTCAACCCATTTGGCTTTAATTATAGCCATGGTTTCATCAAAATCTTTATTCCAAGATTGAGAAGAAGGTGAGATTCCTTCTTTTTCTAAATCATTTTTTGTTCTGTATTCTAATAACTTTAAATTGAAATAATAGAAAGCTGTTTTCTTTTCTTTGAAGCAATCTAAAGCGGCGTTTTTAATTTCTTCTTCGCTATAACAACTATCAAGCCAAACATTAAGTTGCTCAAATTCTATAGGTAAAAGTTTCCTATTTAATTTCTCTTGGAAGAAATCTTCTAAATTAGAAATTATCTCAGCTCTTTCCTCATTTTCTTCATCGCTTCTATTAATTTCTAAAGAATATCTCTTTAATAATTTTTTCTTTAAAGGGTCGATTGAAGTTTTAAGTCCCTTTTTAGAATTCTCATAAACAATAAATTTCTTTTCTAGAAGAGAATTTAAAATCTTTTGAATTTCAGTCTTCTTTTTTGTCATTCTTAAAGCAAGAATGTCTGGGGTAATAAGCTTATTTCTATCATTTAATAAATCAAAAATAAGGATTAGAACAACGAGTTCATCCTCACTTATTCCCATGTATTTATATTTTTTAAGTAGATAACCTACGTAATCAAATAACTTAAATGATTCTTTATTCATAATTTTTCCTTAATTCCATTTCAACTTTTGCAGGATTTAATCTATCGAGTAAATATCTATATTTATTTATAGCATTTTTTGTGTTTTCTTCAATCTCAAACCCTAATTTTTTTGCAAATCTTTCGGCTCGTATTATTCTTAGAGGATCTTCTTTGATTCTAGTTGCAGGATCTCCTATAAATCTAATTAATTTCTTTTTGAGATCTGCTTCTCCATTATGAAAGTCGTAAACCTTCTTATTTTTATCTATATATAGAGCATTGATTGTGAAGTCTCTTCTTTTAGAATCTTCTTCTAAAGAAGTAATAAAGGTGACTTTGTTTGGATGTCTAAAGTCTTCATAGCCTTCTTCTTTCCTCATAGTAGCTATATCAACTTCTATGCCTTCAATTTTCTTGCTTATAATTCCAAACTTAGAAAATGAATAATACCACCCATTTAAAAATTTCTTTTCTTCTTCCGGGGTTGCATTAGTAACTAGATCTAAATCGTTAGGAGTTCTACCTAGAAGAATATCTCTAGCGGATCCTCCGCCAATATATAAATAGAAGCCATTTTCTTCAAATATCTCCGCAAAACCCTTATATAATTCAAAAATATCCATGTTATTCCTTAATTAAATGAATCCAATAATGTTTGTGGTCTTGCTTCGAATCTTTTTCGTAACAAATATCAGAATGCTCCACTTTATAGATCTTAAACTGAGAAAAAATAGAAAGAATATCATCTAAGTTTACACATAAATGAGGTATTCCAAATTCTGGACCTTCTTTATTAACAACAAATGTTTGATTATCTATTTTAGGATAGTTTGACTTAGTTGCTATCCATCCATCTATTGAACATAAATCAAAATAAGCTTCCCCACTTTTACTTAATATTCTATAAAGTTCACTGGAAATAATTTTAATTCCTTCTAAGTTTGTGTGAGTTAGAACATGGTAAGCTAAAAGACAATCTATTGATTTATCTTCAAAAGGAATGTGATGC
>JAXFZD010000040.1:0-3567 GCA_034185265.1 Bacilli bacterium
GATTCTTCAATTTCAGAAGATTCTTCAGATTCTGAATATTGTTCGCTTTCGCTAGAATCTTCGTAGGAATAGGATGATTCTTCAATGTCAGACTCAGAAACAATTGGTTCAGTTTGAGTTTTCTCAGACTCAGAAGATTCTAAAGACTCAGAACTTTCACTTATTTCTGAAGATTCTCCCTCTGATTCGCTAGTTAGGGTGATTTCCTCTTCTGAAGATTCAATTACTTCTGAAGATTCTTTTTCTGATATACTTTCAGTTTCGGAAACAATTTCAGATTCAGATTCTTCACTTTCGGATTCTTCAGTCTCGCTTGGAAGAATGGATTCTGATTCACTAGATAAAGAAAGTTCCTCACTAGTTTCAATTGAAGAAATAATAGAGGTCTCTGTTGAAGTCTCTTGAGAAGAAACAGCCTTAGAGCTTGGAGTTGAACAAGAACTTAAAACAAAAATTAAACTAAGTCCTAGTATTTTTTTAGAATGTTTAGCCATAGGCTAATTATTCTCTTATTTTTATATATTTCAACCATGAGGGAAATAAAAGGGACTCTTTGAAGACTAAATGACTACTAAATTTCTTAAATTTCATCCGGGATTCACGGAGATATTAAGAAAAAAGGCCATTTTTCAATGACCTTTTATTTCTTGAAAATTATTTTATGCAGCAAGCGTGGTGATTAATACTTCAGCTGGTTCAAGATTTACTAATCCACCAACAACCTTTTCTTGATCAACTGTAGAAGTGACAAATGCTTCGCCCTCAGTATTAACTTGCATACCTTCACTTCCTGCACTTAGAAGCCTTACTCTACACTTTGTTGCTGGGTCAATTCGGAATTCGTAAACTACTAATTCGTCGTCAATTTGTTCAACATTGAAGTTTTCAGCGGCTTCAGCATCTAAGTGTAATGACTCTATAGATCTCTTAGTATAAGCAAGGAATTGATAATATGAATACATGAATGGATGTTGAACTTTTAAGGAATAATCTAATTCATTAACTTCATAAGAAGCGTTATAAGAATTGTGATTTCCGCCTTTTGTTCTAAGCATTTCTTCACCAGCTAGCATGAAGGAAGTACCTTGAGATAACATTACTGGGGTTTGAGCAAGTAAAGCCATTCTCTCTAACATTTCATCGTCAACACCTGCCTCATATTGTCCAGTAGCAACGAATCTATCATATAATGTGTAATTATCGTGACAAGTAACATAGTTAATGTTCTTATCTGGTTCAAGATAGCTAAGAGTTGGATATCCACCTTTAATTCCAAACATTAAGTTAGAAAGTTGTTTCTTTGATGGAATTCCATCAGCAAATGCAGTTTCTGTTGCTCCAGCAAGGCCACCAGCGATTAAAGAATCTCTGAAATCATCATTGAATGCACCATATCCAACATATTTTCTCATATTGGCATGATCAGCAGCTTTGCCAGAAGATAATGTAGAAGATCCACCAGCCCAAGGTTCACCAAATACAACAATATATTCGTTATATTTTTGAAGATTTGCTGTTAAAGCTTCCATTGTATCTAAATCATGGAGACCCATTAAATCGAATCTAAATCCACCTAACTTATATTCTCTTGCCCAGAATTCAGTTGAATCAATCATGAAATTTCTAAACATGATTCTATCTGATGCAGTTTCATTTCCGCAGCCAGAACCATTAGAATATGCACCATTATTTAATCTATAGTAATATCCTGGAACTAGTTTTTCGAAGTTAGAAGCTTCGGCATTAGAAACGTGGTTGTAAACAACGTCCATAATAATGTTGATTCCATATCTATTAAATTTTTTTACAACTTCTTTAAGTTCTCTAATTCTTGTATATCCATCGTAGGCATTAGAAGAATAAGAACCTTCAACACAGTTGTAATTTAATGGATTGTAACCCCAGTTAAATTCTGGATTAACTTCGTCGTTATCGTGATCGAACATTGGAAGAATTTGAACAGCATTAACACCTAATTGGACAATGTGACCGAAACCAGTTGTAACATCAGCGTTTCCTTCTTGGTAATGGGTTCCTTCTTCGACCATACCTAAGAATTTCTTAGCTTTAGAAGGAGTTCCTCCCCAAGTTACAGATGAAGTAACATCTGCTACGTGAGTTTCATAGATGACTAACTGTTTTCTATCGTATTCATAAGGAGAAACTTGATCCCAGTTGTCTGGATTTGTTCTAGAGAAGTCAACAATCATGCCTCTAAGTCCGTTAATTCCAGCACTCTTTGCATATGGATCAACAACTTCAGCGCCATCTGGATTCTTAGCGTTAGTTACTACATATGTATAGTATTTTCCTTGCATATCTCCGCTCAATTCATAAGCAAAGACGCCTTTTTCGCCTTTTTCCATCTTATAGGATTGATGTTCATCGCTTCCGTGAAGTTTATCAATTGAAACTGGGGTTCCGGTTTCATAAATTCTTAATTCAACTGCTGTAGAAGTTGGAGCCCAGACTTTAAATGTTGTCTTTTCAGCAGTATAAACAGCACCTAAATCGTGTCCTTCATAAGCATATTCATTAACAAATTCAGGTTGATCAAATAAGAGATAGGTATCGACATCAGAAGTTAAGATATCACCTTGAACAAAGTAGGCTTTAACCATGTAGCTAGCCATGACATCGCCATTTTCTTCAAGATCAATTTTTCCACTCTTAGCGTTATTGATAGCGGCATCTTTAAGAAGAACGCCATCTTTATAAAGCTCTAATTTATTAATTGGATCCGAAGTCATTACTAAAACTCTATTTGCTTTAGTAAATCTTGCACTTCTAATACTTAATTTAATTGGTTCACTTGGATAAATTGTTTTGTCGGAAGTCTTTAACCAAATTGAATATGCCTTTCCAACAGGAGTTAGTTCGTCAAATACGATTGATCTATCTCCGTCTGGATCTTTCTTATCCCAACTTCCTTTACTCTTGACGATGATACCAAGTTCAAATCCAGCGGCATCTTCAATTCCCCAAGTAGATAATGGAATAGTTACATAAGCTCCGAATGAATCTAAATCAGTGAAGCCATATTCAGCGCCATCTCCGCCCTTTGGCCATAACCATAAGGCCCAATGTGCTAATAAATCATCATCGGTATTGTTGTAATAATGAATTGTGATTGTTAATTCATCACTTTGAGATGTAGATTCAGTTGTGTATGAAGATTCTTGGGTTTCTGATTCAGTAATTGCAGATTCAGATTCTTCTTCACTTTCTGATTCTTTTGATTCGCTTGGGAGAGCGGATTCTGACTCTTCTGATTCAGAAATTTCTTCAGAAGGTTCAAGACTTTCAGATTCTTCTTCACTACTTTCTACTGGAAGAGATTCTGAACTTTCGATTTCACTTGTTGCTTCGCTTGTCCCTTGGCTAGTTTCAGCTGATGAAGTGACTACTGCAGGCGAGCTAGATCCTCCGCAGCTGGAAAGCATAGCAATAGTTAAAATCATTCCCATGATAAAACTCTTTTTTTGCATGTTTTTACCTCTTTTTCTTTGTAAGAAAATTAAAACAAACAAAATGCTTTTATACAAGAAAAATCAACTTTTATATATA
>JAXFZD010000041.1:0-23675 GCA_034185265.1 Bacilli bacterium
CAAAATAGCAACTTCATACCCTTGGGGTTTTCTTCATACCCCTACAAAAAATATTACTTTATTGCATTTGAGAAGCAAAGAGTTTTATATTGTTTTGTTTCCAATTGGAACCCCATTCGAGTCTTTCCAATCGGTTGTTCCGGGTCTGCTAGATCCTGATACAAAGCTTGCAGAGCTAGAAACAGAACCAAAAGTTTGATCCTTCAGTAGAACTGAATTTGCATCGATAATTCCTTTTTTCTTTAAATCATCAAATAAATCCTTCAAACCTTTTCTCATAGAGCTATTCGGAGATGGATTAATAACAGAGCCATTCAATACGACGAATCCAGCATTTGTTATTATCATCTTTGCATCAAATGTTTTTCCTTTGTATGTATAAACATTGCTTGGATTTTTCGCAGCTGTTTGAGCGTTATTGCTGAAAACAGGATATCCCAAAGTACCAACTATCTCTTTTACAAACTCTATAAAAGTTTCGTTGTCCGATTTATCAGCTGCACTTATAGGAGGAATAGCTGAAGCCTTTGTCAAAATAGTATAAACATTTGCAGCATTTGCATCATCAACCAATCTTGCTTCAAGATATTTTGTTTTAACAATTAAATCGGGATCTACAAAGCAAAGTGCAGTTGTCCAGAAGAATTTTTCGCTGCCAGCATTATATGCTGTTTTATGCTGTTTCAAACGAGTATAAACATCTTGTGATTCGCCTATATAAACGCCATCAGATGGGCCGCCACAAAACAAAAAATACACACCAGGATATGAGAGGTTTGATTTCTCATTGGCTAAATCTTGATCATCCCTTCCAACCTTGAAACCTTTCCCACTCCAATTGTGAACGCTCGCTTCAACAGTACCTTCAAAAGTACCATTTACCAAGAACAACTTAATTGTTTTACCATTTGCCATAATATTATCCCCTTATACGGTTCCAAACCTCGTCAGAATACCTTTCAATATTTCCTAAGAAATCCATCCCTTTTATGGAATCAACAAATTGAGCAGCTGTCATAGGTTTGCAAGAAAATTTATTGCAGTCAGTAACTCTTTGAGTTCTTTGGATTACACCCATGGTTTGAAGAAGTAATTCAGTATCTGGGTGAACATATGGTGCAATAAAAGCCATATATTTTTTATCGTAAAAGGCATTTGTTACGTGCCTAAACAAATTCGATGATTCAAAAGCACCCTGCTGGTCTCGACTCCTCATCAAAGTCACTTCAACGAGGCAATACTCGTTCAATCCAAAGATTTCTATATCACCCTTACCCGCAGGAGCTGGAGAATAAGGCATACCATTTGAATCAATGGAATAATTTGGATGAACCTTATACTTGTTCCCGTAATAAAGATAAATTAATAACGATACATAGAGCTCAAATCTCAATGGTTTCTGGATAAACCAGAATTCGTCTCTCACATTACTATTACTTGCACATAAAGATATTAGCATCGATGCTACTTTGTCAACCGTCAAGTCATAATCGTGTGCAATTTTAAGTAAGAACTCGTTATAGTCTGCATCCTCAAGAGACCCTTCTTCTCTGTAGATCTTAATTTTTTCTTCATATAACGGCGAAAATCCACCAAGCTTCTTAAAAAAGAGCATTCTATCTTCTTTCTCATCTTCAGATAAGGAAAAATCAAAATCACTTAATGAATCAAAAAGACCCATCTTATCTGCGTTCAAACCAATCATTATCATCTGACCACTTTTTTCTACAGTGAAATATCCGGTTAAAAGCATTACTTTAAACACAGTATTCCCATAATCATTGAAGCAAGAATTTTGTTTGCAAACTTTGTCATGATCGTCATCAATTTTGTCATAGTGATTGACAATATATTCATAAGCGGCATCAAAATCATTACCAAAGCGGTTGTTTTGCAAAATTGTCTTCATGGCATCAACATCGCCGTTTTCGCTAAACAAAGTTACCATAAATTGTACATAAGATAGTCTTTGCCTAGGCATCTTTCTGATTAAGTTAACAAGGAACTTGCAATAATTGAAATCATTCAAAACTCTCCTATAAGGAGATTTTCTGTTCGTCCTTAAGCTTTGAAGGGCAAAGAACTCGCCTTGAGTGATTTTATCGTCTAGTAACGCTTTTGAAGCATCGCTTATTAACAGTGGTTCATTATATTGGCTATAAATAGCACCAAGTTCAGATAAAGTTCTTAAATAACGCCAAAAACTAGATTGATAACCCTCAGGAAAACTCCCGTCAGCTTTATGAGACAAATGATGAATTATATAATCTTTAATCTGTTCAGGTGAAAGCCTATCTACATCGACATTGTTGGAATCAACAACACCAGAAGTGAATAAACTCGTGTAAATATTGGCGATATTTTCGTCATTAAGTATGGTCCCCTCATAACGATAAAGAACCTCGATGATACCTTTGTATCGCTCAGGGTTCCTCACAGCTACTTCGTAGGCCATTTGCCTATATTTTCTGCTTCTGTGTCTAACTGGCATCTCTAAAACCTAATAATTCGTTATTAATACCTCTATTGTATCTTTTTTTACTGAATTATCATAGTAGCTTATGTAATTGCTACTAACAGTATAAACTTTGTATTTCTTGGACCATTCGATAAGAAGATCGTTTTTAAGCCCTTTATGTTCTAAAACATTAGAAAGAGCAAATCGAATACCTTTGGAGTTTAGTTCATCAATTAAATTTAGTAGCTCCTTTTCTTCTTTTGTTGTCCAATTTTTATTGTATTCACTACTTGAGATTAAATAAGGCGGATCGATATACACAAAATCCGACTCAGTAAGAGATAACTTTTTAAGAAATTTTCTAAAATCTAAACAGCTAAACTCGACTGAATGATTCATTGCGAAATCAAAATATGCGTTCAAACTCTTAAAAACATTGTTATTAAAATCAACGTTTCCAACAGGTAAATTGAAGTCTCCTGCTGAATTAAATCTCAACATATGGTTAAAACCATAAATCAGGAGCAAATATAATTTATAGAGGTCAGACTTATCAGTATTGAAATCTGCTTTAAGTTTCGCATAAGCTTCTTTGTTAAACCTGGCATAATAAGTCTTAACATATTTTTTCTTCAATTCATCTGGTGCAAGAATGCCTAAATAAGATGCGGAAAAGCCATAATCTTTAATAATCTTAAAAACTCTATTGAAAAAGCGATCTCTGTTTTTTGCTTCTTTAACAAGAAATTCGTGTAACTTGATCATCCATTTGTTGTTGTCGTTAGCCAAATTTTCTGCTGCTGGTGTATTAATAAAAACACTACCACCACCACAAAATGGCTCAACCAGACGATTAATGTCTTTAGGAAAAATATTGATGAGCTGAGGCATTAATTTATACTTGTCACCAACATAAAAGAAAGGTGATCTATTCATGATATACCTCCGTCACAAACAAAATCTCTTTGTGATCACTCAAATCTGTCTTCCCGGCATTGAAAGCATTATGCTTCATCTCTAAAACTTTCGTGGTGCCTTTCTTTTGAAGGACATTTAGCATATCTTTAAGTTCCATTTTGTTCTTAGAAGAATTACTCTTTGAGTTATATGTGTTGTTATAAGAAACGATTATATATTTGCACTTTAAATCTGCCACTAATTCTCTAAATGCATCAATGGCTTTTGAAGAACAATAGTCGCTCATGTTTTCTGGTTCTGGCTTCAAAGCTGTTCCATATAATTTTGGTTTATCCCACTTAGTAATAGTTTCTATAACATGATAAAAACGACTGTATTGTCTTGAAGAATAAGGCGGATCAATATAAACAATATCGGCCTCAATTTCTCGAGCTAATAAATTAGAATCTTTTCTTGTAATATTAAAAACACGCTTTTCGTCTTTTGAAAAAACAATAGGTTCAATAAGTTCGTATTCGAAAGAATCCTTTTTAATAGGTTTCTTAATATAAGCTTCATAATGACCTACTGTGTTCGAACATCTGTCAAATGAATAGATAAGAGAGGCTAATAAAATGTCATATTCGCGTTGATTTAACGAACCACTCTTTTTTAAATCCTCAATCCTTTCTCTTATTTCACCAATCAAGATTGAATCATTCTTTGAGAAAAACTTTCCTCCGAAATTAATAGAAACATAGTTTTCTTTGCATTCTAGAGGATTCAATGACGCAAAAATACGTTTATATCCGATTATTTTTTCTTCACTATAAGGCTCGTTCCCAAAAAAAGCATTGTAGATGCAATAATTCGAATACAAAAAATCATTTAAATAAAATGTGGAGTAATCATCTGCTATGGCATTTGTTACAACACCTGTTCCAGCAAATAAATCACAGAATGATTCGCACTCTTTTGAACATTCTTTTTTAATTGTACTTCTAATCCATGAAACAAGTTTTTGCTTGCTCCCTGTATATCTACGATTATAAATTTTAAATCCCATAATTCTTTGACCTTATTAATATAATAAAGCAATCCATCGAATATATCCATCGGATTTATGCATCAAATGTTAATTATTTCATCTATCGTCAATTTCATTATCTTTGAAAATTTAAACATGTATAAAAGAGAAGGAAACCTTTGACCCTCTTCAATGAGAATAACTGTTTTCCTATTAACACCTATCATCTCAGCTAATTCCACCTGGCTAATCAGGCCTCTTGTTCTAATCGCTTTGAGTACTATTCCTAATGAAATGGGATTGAGTTCGCTAAACAAATAATAATATGGTTTAGAAAAGAAAACTCCCTGCCATTTTTCAAAGACTCTCAATAGTTTCTGTTTTTCTAGTTTAGATAATTCATCGTGACGTTTGCGAATTGTTGTTTTACATAATTCAGTCTCTTCAGCACTTAAAAAGTCCCAGAATTGTTTATCTAGGACTGCTAACTTTTGATATGCAATGTATTCTTCGAGCGATAAATAACCGAACGAGTAGTTTCGTGTCGCTCTCTTTTATTTTTCTTTTAATCTCTTCGGAAAAGGAGCAAACATAGGTTCTAAAGCAATCATAATCATTCTTTAGAATGAAGCCTGACTTGAATCTCATAAATTTCCTTTACCCTATGTGATATTTGCATAGTGTTGAGGAATTGTTCAAGTAAATAATAAGTTCTTCCTTGATATAGGTCTTTCACCACCGCTTTGAACTGCATATCGGTATAGCCTTTGAGAAGAGTTTGAATTTCCTTTTCCCACTTCTCAACTAATGATTGGTCTTTTAGAGTGTCAGCACTTAATAACTCCATGGCGATAATTAGTTCATGTCCTGCCAATCCATAAACGTTGTGAGATTCAATGATTTGGACATTTCCTATCTTCTTATTGCCCTTAGTCATATTTGATTTGATGACTTTTTCAACAGGTTCTATAGAAAGTAAGCCTTTCTTATAAAGCAAATAGGATCCAGCTTCTATTCCAGCAGGTAAAGAAAATTCGTTTGTTAAATAATGTTTAATAACTCTTTCTTCATCGCTCAATGGGGATTCACCTATTGCATAGACTCCTTTGGAGATAGTTCTGAGTAAGCCAGCGTCAATTAATCTAGAAATAATCTTTCTTAAATTGACATGTGGAATATCAACAAAAATGTTCTCAGAAGCGTAGTTGATATCAAAGATATCCCCGATGTGCTTCTCGCAATAATTTCTAACTAATTCTGTGTCTGTAATCCTTCTCATGACTTTATTTTAACAAAGAAGTGTGACAATGTCACGGTTTTATAACTCTGATCTATTATCTATATATACTTTGTATATAAATAAAGAAAAAGACATCCTGTGTTACCAGAATGT
Organism: Bacilli bacterium; assembly: GCA_034185265.1. Taxonomy (GTDB): domain Bacteria; phylum Bacillota_I; class Bacilli_A; order RFN20; family CAG-826; genus Alloenteromonas. Next base: position 5,776 of record JAXFZD010000041.1, read on the forward strand.
CACACTTTTCGTTTTGGCAGGAGAAGAAGGAATCGAACCCTCATTAACGGTTTTGGAGACCGCTGTTCTACCATTGAACCATTCTCCTAGCGCGATATATCATATACTTTATAAATGAATTTAGCAAACAATAATCTTTAGATATGATAAGAAAAGGGAATCCTGATTTATTTATTCATATTTAGGCCTGTTTTGCATTAATATTAACCTACGAAATCTAAAAGAAAAAGCCATCTGCCTCGAGTCAAGAATTCTATTAAATTGATTAATGATGTCTTTTTAATAGAACAGCAACTCCTACTAGGGAAACTCCAACGGCGACAACAACATATTGTAAAGATAGTCTAAATTAAGCTGCTTTAGCTTCGTTTTTTAGAGAATTTCTTCTCTTTAAAGTTTTCGCATGGATAACTTCAGCGCCGATATTTCTAAATGCATAGAATAGCGGCATAATCTCAAGTCTTCCTAAAAGCATGACGATAGATAAAGTCCAAAGCATGACTTTACCTTCTACATAATAAGTATTTACATAAGTAACTATATCTGCATGAGCTCCGCTTACATAAGTATAACCTAGACCAGTATTAGATATAGAAGAGGCTACTGTAAACATAGAAGATTGTAAGTCTATTTCGGGAAGGAAAACTAAAATCAACGAAGCAATTAAGAATAGCATTATAAAGAGTAAAACATAATTAAACGCTTCACGTATGTCTTCTTTTTCAATTTCTTTATGATTTCCATATCTATAAATATTACATGGATAAAGCTGTCTAGTAGGAGCGAATTTATAGTGAAGAGAAGTAATTAAGTATTTTAAGCAAACTACAATTCTATATAGCTTAATTCCTCCAGCAGTACTTCCAGCTCCTCCTCCAATAAGCATTACAAAAGTAAGAACCATTAAAGCTGGTCTTCCTAGCTCGATCATTGAATCTAGAGAAGTAGAAGCAAACCCTGAGTTAGTCGCTGCATTTACATAATAGAATAGCGAATTCTGCGCTATTTCTTTATTGGATTCATTAAAGAACGGCAAATTATTCGATTTAGAAATAAATAAGAATGAGCTACCTAAAATAAGTAAACCAAAGAAGAATAAATTAAAAATCATTAATTTAGTCTCGCTATCTTTTAAGAATAACTTGATTCTTCCACTTAAGATAAATGTATGTAAAACAAAGGAAATAGCCGAGAAATACGCAAAAATCATGACTACATATTGCACCGCAACAAAGTTAACTTTAAATACACCATTAAGATCGCTATATCCATTATATGAATTATAGAAATAGATATTCGTTGATTTAGGCGACATTCCTCCACCAGAAACTACGCTCATTGAAGTAACTACTGCATCAAACCAATCTAAACCGCATATCCATAAACATAATGAACATAATGTGCAGTAGAATAGATAAATTCCTAAAATGAGTTTTGCAGTCCTACCTAGCGAAGGCAGCAATCTATCTGAATGTCCTTCAGAATTAAATAAGGACATATTTCCTTGTCCACCTAAAATAGAAGCTAGAAGAAGAACAAGTCCAGCTCCTCCAACAAACTGCATAAATCCTCTATGGAAAGAATATACATGCGCTCCAAAACTACTTAATGTATCCGTGTAATCACTAAAAACAGTTAACCCTGTAGTTGAATAAGCGCTCGCGCTTTCGAAAAAGGACATGGAGAAATCCATCGCCATTCCTTGTCTAATATGAGCTAAATAAAATGGTAAAGCGCCTGTTAAAAGAGCGAAAACCCAAACTAAAATAAGAAGCATGGAGTCTTCAAAACGCTTAAATGCCCCTCTTTTACGCTTAAATATAAATGCAAAATAGAAAATTAATCCTATAGCAATATCCATAGTAGCTGGAATAAGGAAATTTAAATATACGTAAGATTCTTGTTTATACCAAACTAGCATTAATAAAGGAACAGTAGTTAGAAAACCAATAAAAACAAGGAATACACCAAGGTATCCCAAAATAAGTCTTATTCCTGTTACTTGTTTTTTCTCCATGAATTAATCTTCTTTAGATGCTCTATTTCGTTCTTTATGTTTAATTTCTACTTGTTCAGTAGGTTTTTCTTTTAATTTAGATTTAAGTTCAGCAAGAGTGTCTTCTTTACTCTTTTCTTGTTGAATGAAAGCTAAAATCTTCTTTTCGTTAGTTGCAGCAGTCATAACCATAAGGACATCTTTTCCTTCTAAAACGACTTGTCCATTAGGAATTATTATCTTGCCATCTCTTTGGATACATGCAATAGATCCAGTTTTAGGGAATCCAATATCCATGATGCGCTTTCCAGCAATTTTATATTTGGAAAGTACAACTGCTTCAATAATTTTTATCTTATCATTATCTAAAGATAATGTTCTAACTAAGCTTTCTACATCGGATTCATCTTTAATGGATTGAGCTAATAGATAAGTAGAAGAAATAACTGAATCAATTCCTAGTTTAGAGAAAAGTTCAACGTTTTTAGGGTTATTTACTAGGCAGATACATTTTCTAGCAGTAAAAACGTTTCTAGCTAATAAACAGCAGGCATAATTATCTGTATCTGAATCATTTAAGGCGATAAAAACATCAGCATCGTAAGCATTTGCTTCTTCCAAAACATATTTTCTCCAAGGAGCTCCTACATAAACTGGGATTCTACATCTCTTAAGTAAAAGAGCAGCTACATCTTTATTAGGATTGATGACAACTAATTCATTTTTCTTCTTTTTGAACATCGAAATAATGAATTCAGCTTGGCTAGATCCTCCAGCAATAACTATTTTCATTGTCTATTCTCCCCCGCTTTTAGAGTGTTGTATCTATCAATTGTAAGCTGGAATGGATAAATAGCTTTTACAGGTAATCCTTGGATTAAAAGTCCTTTATCAGGATCTTCAAATCTTACATATACATAAGGAACTTGATAGATTTTAGAGCATACGTGAGTTAAAAATAGATTTGTATTGTCATCACCAGTAGCGATAACTACGTCAGAAATATTCTTAATTCCTGCATCTTCAAGTTCACTAATATCGTTTACGTCAGCCAATATAGTGATTCCTGAAAAAGATTCATCGAGTCTAGAAAAAGACTGCTTAACATTATCTATAACGATAACGTTATCTCCAGAAGAAGAAGCATAATTAGCAATTGATGCTCCAAGTCTTCCACAACCTAATACCATTACTGTGTTCTTCATAACTGCGATATTATATTAACTACACAATATTTGTCAAATAACATAAATAAATTTATGTTTTCTTCTAATATATCTAGTTTCTATTTTTGTTTCTTCCTCCACTATTATTTAATCTCAAAATTCTCTTTAACTGGATGAAGAGCATCTAAAACTTCAATCCGAGGGAGTTTTGCGGTGATTTCCGCGTATTTTGCCTTTGTATCCTTCTTCTTTAATCCTTTAAATCCTAGCTCTGCAAAGCGAGTTAAACACCATGTAACATATTCTTTAGTAGCTTGCGTTATATAATATCTAGGACATTTAGATAAGAAATAATTGATACATGTATCTTTTTTAAAGTTCTTTCCATTATATATAGAAGAAGCAGCAATCATATCGCAAACATATTCTGTAGCGTATTTATAAGGCATTGTACATAAGACAAGATGTCCAGAATAAAAGTCAGTCCAATATTCCCAGTGATGAGGATTTCTTCTTGTGTGATGCTGACAAATAAAAGAGAAATAATTATTTTCTTTTCTTTCTCCTAATACAGGAGAGCGATCCCCTGTAAAATATTTCTTGCTTCTAGAAAATTCATAATGACCATATTTAGATAAATCATGATAGAGAGTATGAAAGAAAATCCCACATTTCCAACCGTTTTTAAGCACGCGATGTCTATGTCTAGTAATCAAAATAAAGTGCTTAAAGCCGTGAGACGCCATTATTTTTCTCCAAATATAGCTTGAAGTGTTTCTCCAATATCTTCATGAATAACATAGTCGCACTTACTATCAAAAGGAGTTTCTTCCGCATTAATTAAGATAATATGACTTCCTCTAAAGTAATAAGGAAGCCCTGCTATAGGATAAACACGTAAGGATGTACCTAAAATAATTAATAATGTTGCTCTTTGAACAGTTAATAAAGCTCGGTTTAGCGCATCTTCAGGAAGAGCTTCTTCATAAAGAGTTACATCAGGTTTAATAATTTTTCCGCATTTATTACAGATAGGAACGGTTTTTGTATCTAATTCTTCTAAATCATAATGAGCGTGACAGCCAGTACAAGTATAAGAATGAACGCTTCCATGGACTTCAATTACTTTCTTTGATCCTGCTGCTTGATGAAGACAATCTATATTTTGAGTAATTATAGTCATTTTATATTTATCTTCATTTTCCGCTAAAATCTTATGAGCTAGATTAGGTTTAGCATCCTTATAGACCATATGTCTCCAGTAGAAATGATAGAAAAGCTCTGGATCATTAACAAAAGTTGTATGAGAAATTAATTCTTCATACGCCATTCCATAATCTCTAATAGTATTAGCAATACCTTCTTTACCTCTAAAATCAGGAATATTGGATTTAGTTGATATTCCTGCCCCAGTTAAAACAGCGATATTACCTGCATTTTTAATTATATTTCTTATCTTAGATAGCTCTTCTGCATTCATAAATTAAGTATACTCTTTTATTAATAAAAGAATAATTCCTAAAAGCAAAATGTAAATCTGCTAATAAAAATTATTCTTAATTTATAATTTATTTCTTAAATACTTGAGAAAGATTGGCTTCGTTAAATTCTTCGTTCATCTTTCTTTTACCAACTCTATTTTCTCCAGCAATACGAAGTTCTTCTTTAAATATACAAGTAAGAACATCTATAGCGAGGTTTTCTACTCCATCATTATTTATGATTAAGTCTGCGTAATTTGAAGAAGGTTTTACTATTCCTTCATACATAGGTTGAACCGAATCAAAATACTGATAAACGATGTTTTCAAACGTTCTTCCTCTTTCTCTAGAGTCTCTAATTGCTCTCCTAAGGAATCTTCTTTCTGCGCTAGCGCTAATAAACACTCTTAAATCCCCTAGTTCTCTAACGCCTTCGTCTACTAGAGCCATAATTCCTTCAACTATTACAACATTTTTAGGAGTAACTACTTCAGTTTTATCCGATCTAGTAAGTTGAACAAAATCATAAATTGGTTTTTCTATAGACTTTCCGTTTTTTAGAGCATTCAGATGAGCTCTCATAAGTTTCCAGTCAAATGCTTTGGGATGATCATAATTAACTTTATATCTTTCTTCTAAAGGCATATCAGCTTGATCTTTATAATAATCATCTAAAGATATTCTAGTGACGAGTTCAGGACCAATATTTTGTATAACTTGATTTGTAATAAAGGATTTTCCTGAGCTACTTCCTCCACCAACTAATATTATTCTAACCATAATTATTTCCTACTTTTTATTGTGTAATATTCTATCACTATAAGCGGTTTTATGAAGAAAAATATAAGAAATGTGAGGGAAAATTAACAAGCAAAAAACCCGTAGATCCCTCATATTCACCCGAGATTTGCGAAGATTTCGATAAAAAGATATAAAAAATCCCTAGAGGTGATCTAGGGATAAATTATTTAGGTAAATTATCTAACTCTTTTTTTCTTATGGAGAACGATAACTGCACAAATACCAACTGCTGTGATTACAGAAATTGTAATTATGATTGCGATTGTGGTTTCGTTTAATCCACCAGTTGACAAACCGCCTCTAAGATTTGCGCTGGCTCCACTATTTGTGACCATTTCTTGATGCGCGGCAGCCCATGCTGATAATCTCACATAAGCATCATGATAAGTTTCACCTTCGCCGCCTTCATCTATGAACAAACTCTTTTGAGCATCTGTTAAATTATTGAAAGCAGCTTTTGCAAGTGGGTAATAACCCTCACATTGATTTGGAACATTTTCATCCATGTGCATATAGGAATCGATAAATTCTTGAACTTTATCAGCGTTAGAAATCCATTTATAAATTGTTGGATAAATGTAACTATCGCCGGTTGTAGTTGTTTTAAAGTAACGGAATCTTTGTTGACCAACTGTATTATTAAATCTAAACGATGTTGAATTACTTAACAAAGTAATTTGTTTAGTTGAGTTATTAAAGCTTATTGTATTTAAAATTTTCTCATCGCTAAGAGTTAATGAATTTTTGCCTTCGGTTCCGCCCATATATTTACCTAAATTAGTATCAGCTTTGCATTGGCCAATATAGGCTGAATAACCGCCTGTCATTGAAGAAATATAAATAACTCCAAAATTAGCATTGTACTCAATTCTCTTGTTATCAGAATCAATTGAAGCTGTTTGATAGCCATTCTCAGCATCAAGACCATTAAATACCTTTTCTTCGTAGTTAAAGATATATGATCCCGTCCAGTCTACAGGTTCAGAAGTAACTTGATAGAAAGCACCAACACTATAATCAACAATCATTGGGAGAACTCTAATTTGTACACTAGTTGTTCTTCCTTCGTAACTTCCATAATAAATATTGACATTGCTCTTGTCGTGATCATCTATTGTAAGAACTGTTTCACCTGGCACAGCAACTTCACCGCCAATTTTAAATTTAACTAATTCAGAAGCATATAAAGAAGCAACACTAACATCACTATCAGTTGTTCCATCGTTCCATTTTATAGTTAATAATCCATCAGCAACTAGGGTATCACCTTCAGCATAGACAACAGTCATTCCAGTCCATGTTAAGCCATCTGCAATAACTTCTTTTGCTATAACAGTAATATTAAAGCCATGACCTTCAGCTGTGTTGTGTCCACCATAACTAACAACAACTTCAGTATTGTTATGTAAAGCAATACTCAATGGAGTAGAAAGGGAAGGAGATGTTGTAACGCCATCATAGCCACTAGAAATAGTTGTTGTTCCACTATAATTCCAAGAAATAGTAAGAACCATTCCAGTTAAATCAAGTGTTTGACCTTCAACATATTCTGTTTTGCTTGGAGCAGTTGTAACCTCAATGCCGGTAATTTCAGCTGCGGAAATTGTAATAGTACAATTAGATGAATAAACAGAGCTTTCAGCAACATCGGTAGCGTGAGCTTTAACAACGGCTGTAACTGGATCACCTGTAACAATGCCTGTTTTCGCATAAATTGTACCTTCATTTACGGTAATATAATCCTCGCCACTAACTACAACAAATTCACTTGTTGCTGTTGTTGGAGCAGTTCCGCCTGCATTATAAGTAACAGTTGGTGTCCAACTTTGTCCCTCATACATTGAATGAGTTGCATCGATGTCCAATTTGGAAATAGGGACTTCTTCTACTTTTTCTTTATAGAATTTAGCTGATGAAAATTCAACGTAACCATTTCCGGAACTACTCGTTCTTGTCACATTGTAGACAATGCGATAAAAATAGCCAGCCCAAGGATTGTCATTACCTCTAGTAAACGTGACAGTTTTGTTAACAATATCACTTGTCACTGTTTTAGTTGCAACAGGATCAGTCCCACTTGCAGCATCATTAGCAGTTTGATGAACCGAAATAGTCAATGAATTAACTGTTAGGTAGCTTCCGGTACTTCCACTTGTTACCTCAATCTGGGCAATATTATCAGCCATGGCTTTTTTAGAGTATATAGCTCTATCAACAGCTGTAAGACTTTTGCCTCCAACTCTCCAAGGAGATTGCTCTGTGTTAGCAGTAACAGACCAGCCAATCTCAGATTGAGTTAAATTTGTTGGAGTGGCATAGGCGTTGCCACTAGCAGTAGTACTTCCGTCTAATGTATAGACCAAACTTCCTACTTCAACTGCATCCACTCTTGCCGCTTCTTTGTGACTAGCAACCGCAACCCCAATTCCTAGAGCAAGTGCCAATCCTAAAGTAACAGAAGCAACTTTAGTAAATAATTTGTTCATTTTTTCTTCCTTTCTTCCCTAAAATTAAATAAAAACTCGGCACTGCGCCGAGAAAATATTTACCTAGAGATATTGGTAGAGAGACCAAAAGAAGTAGAAGTAGAGTACTCAATGATTTTGTAGAGACAACTATTACTCATTTTGATCTTCTTCCCTATTTGAAGATTTTACATATGAAGAATCATACAAATAGATATGAAAATTTTACTTGAAACAAAATATATATCAAACCACTTGTTTATACATTGTATAAATAATTAGATATAGTCAACTTATAAAGGGAAATTTACTAACTTATATTTATATATATAAGATACATCTTTTTTCCAGTTTATTTTTTAAAGTGCAATCTTAAAGTGCAATTGCACTTAAAAAGAAAACCCGTTAACTTCGTAAGGGGGATGGAAGTTAGCGGGAATTATAATGTACTATGTTTATATTTTTAATTCAATAGGTTAATTGAAATTTTTGTCAATATAACGTATTTTCTACCAATCAATTACTTTATTTAAATCTTTCTAAAAATTGTATTATTTAGATTCTTTTTTGTAAAATAGCTTAGAATCCGTTCTAAAAACTTTTTTATTTTTAGGAAAAATCACGTAAATTATCATCTAGTTTTTTATAAATATCTTCTGTCAATTCATCACGTTTTTATTGTCAAAATAAATAATAGGATCGTATAACTTGCTATCATTAGGTTTTCTGAAAATATGGGTTACGGAGAAAACATTAGAAGATTTAGCGAAACAATCTTCATCTCGTAGGGACATTACAAGATATTTTTCACTCTTTATATTACCTCCAGCATCCTTATCTTCATCAAGAAGTAAAGTGAACTCAACATCAGTTGTACCGAATTTATAAGTATGTGTATTTGTCGTTATCGTTTCAAGTATAAAACATTCTCCAAGAGACATATTAGTTAAGTTATTTAAATGCAATGCCTTTCTCTCAAAAAGAAAAAACGTGATCTTTGTTAAAAAATATATCTCCAGTAGTTAATTTTCTTTTGAAAGAATAGCGATAAAACGTATCTGCACTTGACTTAGAGTCTACGCCTTTAAGATGTTTAAAATTCGACGCTTTAAAAATTACCTCGATAAATCTTCTATCAAAAGCATACAGAAAAGTTCTACCAACGAGATTAGTTTTATATTTGATTGCAGCATCTTTTATGTCGGCAACAATTTTATAGATTGCAAGAATCCTTCTTCTCATTTTACCCCCTATTAGAATAAAAAGTTAGGATAATTCCTAACATTTTACAAAGAATTGTGGTTTTATGCTGCCTGTCAGCCTCGATGCCATTCCAAGCATCATTGTCGTTAGTATTTCAAGTCCCTAACGTAGACTGCAGCAATATCCCTTCTACCGGCTCGACGCCATTACAAGCATCATTTGTCCTAGGTAGTTAGCCTCCCCCAGTTAGAGTACAGCTTTTACGTGCCACAAACACGGATCATTTAAAATCACTATTATCATATATAATAGAGACGTAGTTTCAATACTCCAACTTTATTAAAAAACGGTAAATTTAGCGTAATGATTGTTTATTTAGCAAAAGTAATTATTGTTGGATTAGCGCCGTTATATCCATAAACGGTTAAGGAGATACTTCCATCATCATTTATGATACCTGTATCGTTAGATGCTTCTTCGTTAGTATCAACAAATGGTCTATAAGTAGCAAAGTTACTTAGTCCGTCGCTTCCTTTTTCTTCATAATATAAGGTGAATTTATCATCTTTTACTTTGAAAGAAAAATTGATAGTTGCTTTAACTTCTTTTTCAGTTTCTCTAGTATAAGTTCCTTTTAAAGTTTCTTTATCAAAAGAGATTCTAAAATAAGTATCTTCTCCACCTAATTTACCTTTGAACCATGAATAAGTACCTGAAAGCTCTTTGCTTGCAGGTTCTTCACTCCTAGAAAGTATAGGTTCTTCACTAGAAGAGACTATTTCACTGCTAGAAGAGATCTCCTCACTACTAGAGATAGCTGGTTCTTCACTAGAAGAGATTTCTTTTGAAGAAGATTCGCTTGCTTCTCTAGAAATAACAGCACTAATAGTTACATCAAAATTAGGCATATAGAAATAATAGGAATTTTCTCCCATGATATTTTTAGATATTTCAAAGTCTTCATGCCCTACTACAAACACTTTTTCTAATTTATACCCTTCTTCTAGTCTAACCGAGAATCTTACTAGAGTCTCTTCTTCTACTTTTCCTTCGCTACTTGGAGAAACTAAAGAGATTCTTCCTCCTACTAAGCTAGAATCTATAGTAAGAAGATGAGTTTTTTCTTCTGCATAAGTTAAAACTAATTTAATTTCAGTTAAATCTTCTTTAACTATGTGGATTTCCCATCTTTCTAACTCTGTATCAAAGTTAGCTGAAGCATTAGGATCATTTTCTACTTGGATCTTAGAAACTTTATATCCTTCTTCACAAAGGAATTTAGCATAGAAATATCCACCAAATTCATCTTTATCAAAACTAGTTATTTCTTTTCCTTGAGAATTAAGGAAAGTAGCTTTTTCTAAGTGATCTATATTAGAAACGCTTATAGTTGGATATCCGCTAGGTCTAACCTTAGGTTCATCAAATTTAAATAAATTAAATCTAAGTTCTACATATCCTGGATAGTTAGAGGCATTATATGTAGACATATCGCTAATCATGACATAGCAAGGTCCATAAGCAGAAGCTTCAGGGTATTCTAGTTGAGCAGTTTTAGTAAATGGACTAGATTCTTTATGAGTAAAGCCCATTTCTTTTAAACTCGCTTCATAAGCTTCCATATCTTTTTTAGCTGTTTCAAAGCTATCTATATAAAGTCTAGTAGGAACAGTTGAAGTAAAGAATAAATAATAATCTCCATATAAAGCATTCATTGCAGCGGTTCTATCTTCAAATTTAGTTATTTTAGTTACATCGCTAACAAAGCTTAATAAAGGAACATATAAATCTAAATCGTTATCAACTAAATATTTATTAAATTCTTCTGCAGTTTCTATTCCTATAGTTTGAGTTTTAACTTTATATCCAACTTGGAATTCTCCTGCTGGGTTATAATGGCCTACGGTATATCTTCCATCAGGAGTATAAGGATCTTTATAAGCCATTTCTATTGTATAGATTGCTCTAATATGAAGTTCGTTATCTTCTACTACTTTTGTATAAGTTCCTTCTGAAATCTCCGCAAAACCCTCTTCTTCTATTAGTTTTGCATAGTTACTTCTTTGATCTCCACAAGCTAAATCAGTTACATATATTTCATGTTCATATAATTCTGATTGATAAGAAGAGATTGCATAAGAAGCATGAGGAATATATGGAGGAATGTATCCATTAAATGAAGAATTAAACATCTCTAATGTATCTTCATCCCAATAAGAGGCAGCTACATAAGTTGAAGTAGGATTTTCTATGTAAGAAGCTATAGCAGCGTTTTCTACTTCTCCTAGATGACCTAAAGTAAGAATAGCTTTTCCTGGAAGAAGAGTTTCTTTTCCTGTATCAGCATCAATAAATCCAACTCTAAAATTGACTTCAAAGACTAAAGCATGATTCTTTTCATCTACTGAAGCCAATATTTTTTCAGGCCCCACAAACCAAGAAGTTGAGATATATCCAGTGAAATTACTTCCTAAAGCTATTATATCTTCATCAAAAGATTCAAATGTGTTATCACTAGATTGGGTATATTCACTAATAAAGAAATTTTCTGCTACTTTATCATATAAAGAAGATATTCCAGCATTGTAATTAGTTGCATAGAAAGCTCCTGTATCAATATTTCCATCTTTAGAAGCAACAAATTCAACATATCCTTGGTCTTTTTGAAGAATAAATCCTCCTAAACCTGAATAATAATTTCCATAATAGGCTTTGTCGTTATAGTTATATATGCAGTCTATATAAGGATCATCTTCATATCCTTGTAAGGAAGAAACTATATTTAAAGAATAATTGTGTTTAGTTAAAACATCTTCTTTTATTTCGTTAAAAAGTTTAGCGAATTTAGCAGCTTGAGACTCGCTAGAAGATTCTGTTTCAGAAGAAATTTGACTACCTGTCTCCCCTGTTTTTGATTCCTCGCTACTTTCTTCACTTATTTCAGAACTTTCTTCTATTTCAGTTTCTGAAGTTAAAATAGATTCAGATTCTTCACTGGATTCAATTGAAATGTCACTAGAAAAAATTGAAGAATGAGAAATCTCGCTGCTAGAAGAAGCTGAGCTTGAAGATGAAGAAGTTGCCTCACTAGTTAAACTTTCTTCACTAGTTGCTGCTGGAGCACTTCCTCCTCCAGAATTACAAGAAGCTAATATAAAAGAAGCGGATAATAAACCTATAAATAATTTCTTTTTATTATTCATGAAACTAACCTCCTAAATGGATACGTTATATTTTAATATAAAAAATCCCGGGTTAAACCGGAATTTTTAATTAAGCGTTAAATGTATAAGTTAATGAATCAGCTTTATACATAAAATACTTAGATAAGTAAAAAACTCTCTCGATTAGGAGAGAATAATTTATTGAATAGGTTTAGATAATTTAAATTCTAAAACTTCACTTTCTTTACCAAAATTCATTACTGCCTCCGGATATAGTTTTATAGTTTGTAATTGAATCTGTCACAATATTTGTCACAATAAAATTTTTATAAAAAGGTATTTAAATTCAAAAAACTTATACCAATATCTAGTTACTTTTAACTACTATTTATTAAGATTTATTAATTTTTATTTGAATTTTAAAATTGTAATAGTTCAACATTACGTTTTATGAAGATAAGTGCGATAAAACATTTCAAATAAAAGCCCTTAATAATAAAAAACATTCGTTCAAAAATTATCGATATTGTAGGTTGCTTCTAGTCTCAATCTTTCATCAAAAATTATAGGAATTGGAGAAAATTTTACAATACTTAAAAAATAAAAACTCTCTCGGTTAGGAGAGAGTAATTTATTGAATAGGTTTAGAAATTATTCTTCGTCAGTGAAGTCTGGAGCTACAGTAGTGTGTCCTCCTGACATATTTCCACCATTCATTTGTGCAATTAAAGCAATTAAAGCATTAATTTCTGTTGCTTTATCTGTGTAGGAAGCTAAATCTTCTGGGAATTCAATAGCAGAAGTGAAGTCTAAATCTAATGAAGCACTTAATCCAAGTCTTCCTTTTCCTGTGATAACATGGGTTACTTCTTGGAGTTGATCGTTAATAACGTCATAACCTTTTACGCCACCAAAGGCTACTGGATTCTTGATTTCAATGCTTAAATCATCGATTCCAACGTGGCTTAAGACAAAGTTAGAATCTGTCCAAGCGGATAATTGAAGGTTGAATTCATCAATACCATCAACAACAGCTTTGATAGCTTGACCCATGCTAACAGTTCCACTTTCATCAGCTGGGAACATTAAATTAAGTAAATCAGCAACATTACCTAATTGAGTTCTATTGAGTCCGAATTGGAAACCAAGAGCGTGTTCTTTACTAGAAGCAACTTTGAATGTGAATAAGTCTTCTAAATTTGGATAAACTGTTTGAATTTGTTCAGCAAATAAAGCGACCATTGATCCAACTCCTTCAGGAATTGTAACAACGAAATCTTTTAACATGTTAGCTAAAGATTTTCTTGTAGATGGATCGCTTGGATCATCATATCCTGGGAATATGCCAAATTTGATGCTATCAGTTCCTTCAAAGATTGCACCGATAGTTCTCATAATTGTAGCGAAACCTTCAGCCTTAGAAGCTGGAGTAGCAGAAATGATACTCATGATAGAATTTACATAAGTTGGTGAATATTTTGCATATGCAATACCATCTTTAAGATAAACAGCTAAAGGAGCAGCATCATGGAGATCAAATTCCATTGAATAATCAGATTTTGTTAATGGAGAATCTGGAGTTTCACGATAGAAATTTTCTCCTTTAAAGTTAAGATCAAAGTTAGTAAGTTTTGCATAAGCATCCATTCCAGCTAGGTAAACGGCAGCGCCGTAATCAGAATTGATGTTCATATAATCTTGAGCACCAACTTCTAAATTAAATCCACTGTGTTCAACTTGGAAATCGTATTCTTCTTTTAAGTAACTTGCACCACCTGGTAATGTAACGATATCATCGATAACTGCAAAGCCATCAACATCATTTAAAGCAAGGTTAACTTTTGCGTGATCACCTTTAAATGCCTCAATAGAAGCATTAGCGGTCTTTTCAGCTTTCTTTAATAAAGCATTGACGTTATCTTCAGTGAAAACAAATGGTTCAAATCCTTCTGGTTGATATTCTGAAGATAATCCAGTTGCGTGGGATTCTCCTTCAGCGTGAGATTCAGCTGTAGATAATCCAGTTGTATGAGATTCACCAGTTTTACTTTCTTGTTCTGTTTGAGATTGTTTTCCGCTATCAGAAACAGCTTCAGTTCCAGATTCTGCTGGAGTAGAAGTAGAGCCTTCTCCGCTAGTAGAAAGTCCAGTTTCTCTAGAAGTTTCAGTTTCAGAACTTGTTAAGCTTGCAGAAGAAGAACTAGAAACTTGGCCACTAGAAGTAACGATTGGGTTAGTGCTAGAGTTACAAGCTGCTAATAAACCTGCAGAAGCTAATAATAAAATTACTTTTTTCATATGAATAAATACCCTCCTATTTATTACAAGAGAAGATTACTCTTATTTACTCTTAAAGTAAATACATTAGAAACCGCTTTCATATTTCATATAACTCTTTTAATTTTTCTCATTTCTTTCTTTTTATGATTAATAAGAGAATGAGTATAAATGTTTAAAGTTGTCGTTATATCGCTATGTCCTAAAATCTCCGATAGCGTCTTAATATCCATCTTGTTTTCTAAAGCTCTAGTAGCAAAAGTATGACGAAGAGAATGAAAGCACAATTTTCTTATTTTTAGTTTCTTTTCTATTTGAGCTAATCTCCAGACAACTATCTTATCTGTTAGCTCGCTTCCATCATTTCTACTTACTACATATTTAGATTTAGAAGTTTTCTTTATTTCTCTTAATTTTTCTTTTAAAAATGATGGGATGGGGATTTCTCTAATAGAAGATTTTGTTTTTGGGGTTGAAAACTGATATATCCAGATTCCTCTATCATTTTTAATCTTATATTTAGCTTTATTTATATAGATTAATCCTGATTTAAGGTTTATATCTTTATAGGTTAAACCCATGACTTCTCCTAATCTAAGACCTGTATATAGAGTTAATATATAAACAAAATATTCATTATCATTTAAAGAATCTATATATTTTTCAAATTTAATTTGTTCTTCAATAGAGAAGACTCTAAGCTCTCTTTCTTTTTTAATAGGGACTCTTTGGATTTTAGTTGTAGGATTTCTTTCTACAATTTCAAAATCTACAGCGTATTCAAAAGCCATCTTTAAGATAAGAAGAAGTGTGTTAATTGAAGAAGGAGAAAGATATCTTTTTGTATAAGAAGATTTTCTTTCTCTAGCTTCATTCATCATTCTTTGGATGTCTCTAGGAGAAATGTCTTCAACTTTCATTTCTCCATAATAAGGAAGAATGTTTACTCTATATGAACATTCATATCTAAGAAACGTTCTCTCCTTAATTTTGTGTTTGTGGTTTTGATAAAGTCACTCATCAAGTAGTTCTTTTAGTGTCATTTTTATTTCCTTTCTTGGTAGAAAACTAGAATATGTTTAGAAGAGGGGAAAGCAAATAAAATACTTAAAGAGAGTGACTTAGTAGATTGAAAATCAATGAAAATAATGGGGTTTTGCAAAGAAAAAGCCTATATTTGCTGTTTTTTTAAGTTTTTTATATTATCTATTTTATTGCTTTATTGTTTCCCTCTGGTGCTTATGAATTACCATTAATTACGAAAAAAATATTGAATTACGAATAATTACGAAAAATTTTTGTAATTACGAAGAATTACGAAAAAATTAGCACTTTTACGAAGAATTACGAAAAAATATACCAATTACGAAAAATCAATTTATAATATGTTTAGGAGGATATGTTTATGATAAATCCATTTGATATTACCTTCGGTAAACCACCACTAGAAATTATTGATAGACCAGATGTTGAACAAGAAATTGCTACATCTTTTCTTAATGATAATAGACCATCCCCAGTCTACATTTTAACTGGTCCTAGAGGATGCGGAAAAACAATCTCCCTTACATCAATTGCAAATAAATTTAATAATTTAGATAAATGGATTGTTATAGATTTAAACCCTAAAAGAGATTTAGAAGAACAATTAGCGGCTTCTTTATATGAAAAAGGGAAATTAAAACATTTATTCATTAAAAAAGAGTTTAATTTTTCTTTTAAAGGATTAGGTATATCTATAAAAGGAGATATGCCTATAGTTTCTGTAGCTGCTTTTATTGAAAGGATGCTAGATTACCTCAAAAGCAAAGAAATTAACGTATTATTAACAATTGATGAAGTTAATAACACAACATATATGCAGATTTTTGCTCATTCTTTCCAATCATATCTCAGAGCAGGATTTAAAGTTTCTTTAATTATGACTGGACTATATGAAAATGTTTCTTCTTTAGAGAATGAAGATGGATTAACTTTCCTCTATCGTGCTCCAAAAATATTTTTGCCTCCACTAAACATTAGAGCGATGACTTATTCATATATGGATATTCTTAAAATGGAAGAAAAGGATGCAAAAGAAGCTGCAGAAACAACAAAAGGTTATGCTTTTGCCTATCAGCTTTTAGGTTATATATTATTTGAAGAAAAGAAAATGAAAGTTGATCAAGAAGCATTAAGAAGGCTTGATCTATATTTAGACGAAAGAGCATATACTAAAATATTTTCTGAATTAAGTAATAAAGAAAGAGATATCGTTGCTTTAATAGCTAAAGGATCTGCATCTAATGAAGAAATTAAAGAAGCCTTGCAAATGAAAAACGGCTCATTATCAACATATAAAATGATATTATCAAAAAAAGGAATAATTGATGTCTCTGAAAGAGGAATAGTTAAATTTTCTCTTCCTAGATTCGCTGAATTTGTTCGATTCTACCTTTAATTAATATCAAAAATAAAGGATCCCATATGTTTCTTCTAGAGGGATCTTTTTTAATTACCTAATCTTATTTAAGAAGTTCTTTTTTCTTCTTATCGTATTCTTCTTGAGTGATTGCTCCACTATCAAGAAGTTTCTTCCACTTGCCAATTTCTTCTGCTGTATCAACATCAATATGAGAGACTTGCTTTTCTTCTTGCTTAATTAAAGGGATTTCTTCTTTAACTTCAACTTTTCTACGCGAATCCCTGAAATTAAGTCCAAGGATGATTGTTAAGGGAATCAAGAAAGCGCTAATTAACAAGTCACCTATATAAAACAGTCCAACCGCAGAGGTACCAGACATTAAAACTATAATAACTTCAGCAATAAAAAGTAAAGAAGCTAAAGTCACATCAACTAAAGCAAGAATAAATGGAACTAATGCTATACTTCTTTTATATACAGAAACAATAGAGAATGGAACTAATGTTATAAATAATAAAAGAAGCATTATAGCTAATACTAATAATAAATAAGGAACATAAGCGTATCTAGATCCAAACCATCCAGGATAAGCTATCGTTGTGAAAGGAGAATAGTATCCTTCATTGTAATTTGAATAAGAATATGAATCTTTTATTATTATCATATAAGGAATAACTAAAGCTATTATTCCAAATGTCATATGTAAGATACTTAAAGGTATTAAAGAAACTCTTTTTTTCATATATTTGACCTCAAGAAAAATCTTACATTTTTTTATCTGAAAAGTCTATTTGGAATATATGAAAATGGGGATTAAATCGAAATCGAGTAGGGAGGAAAATTAAATAATTTCCTCTCCCTCTCACACCACGTAACGTGCCGTTCGGCATTACGCGGTTCAATTCATTTTCAAAGCATGTCTTTGTAAATAATAATCTAGACA
>JAXFZD010000042.1:0-36518 GCA_034185265.1 Bacilli bacterium
GCGCTTACATTAAGTGTATATTACTGCCTATGAGAGAAAAATATCTTAATGTTTCACTCTACAAAATTGTTGCCTCTTTAATGATTGTTGGCTTCCATTTTTACTTCTGTTTTAGCAGCCAAGATACACAATTTGAACTTCTTTTGAGCAAAGGAATGCTCGGCTTAACTGCTCTAAGTGGCTTTTTACACGCTGAAAAGAAAATCCATAGTTGTGGAAGATTCTTTTTTGATAAATTATGGAGAATTATTTTTCCTTTTCTTGTCGGAATGGGACTAATTGCTATTTGGAATTTAATTGTTTATGCAAATGATCAAAGCGTTAGTTATGCCATTTTATTCTTTGGAAAAAGAGTTTGTGATGGAGGGTTGCTTTTTGCTTTTGGGAATGGATTTTATGTTTTTTACATTCTTGGCTGTTACTTACTTTTGATCATCTTGAAGAAAATAAATGGCAAACTTGAATTACTGTTTGGATTTGTGGTTGTTGCAATCGAATGTACAGTTTCATTTTTCTTTGGATACACACTTTTACTAACCGCTTTTCTTATTGGATACTTCATCGGAAGGAAAAATTTTGCTATTTATGTTGATCCAAGTAAACAATCGATTCCACAGTTAGTGACTTATGGTTTCATTATTATTTTTTTCATTTATGGTCTGAACGCAATCTTCTGTGTCCCAAAAGTCAATATTAAGTTTATTAATTACACATATCGTTTTCTTACTGAAATTTGTTTAGATGGATTTGGTGTCTCTTCGCTATTCTTTTTCCTTTTAGCAGTTAAAAGAGTGAACAAACTGAACTTGAATTTTTGCTGGAAATCCTTTATCTTTTTAGGAGATCTTTCTTATCCGATTTACATAATGGATTTAGCCTTCATGGTTGGCGGTTCTAACGTTACAAATTTTGTTGATAATCGCGGTCTTAAAATTTTGTTAACTTATGTTTTTACAATTGGATTTGCATTTATCATTTTCCTTATTTTCAAATCTTTTACGCTGCCAAAACAAAGAAAACAAATAAAATATTAGACTTTTGCGGAGTTTTTTAAAATTTCTCTCTGAATTTGATATACATTCCCCCACGGATTTAAATTTCAAAATAATTGTGTTTTGCAAGTTTTTTATATTATTTTGTTGAAAACAAAGTGGGTTAAATGTAATATTTTTGTATATATGGAGGGTTATTATGCCTAAATCAAAAGCAAAAATTAGTTTGTCAACTAAACTTTTTATGGTCGGCGTTTGTTTAACCATATTATCAATAGTTGTACTTTTAATTACTGGTGCTGCTAACTTAATCCCATTCAACACAAAAGTTAATGGTGAAGCATACGGTATTTCACCAGGTCTCTGGTATTATTTCCAATCATTCAATATTGACTTTGGATGGACAGGAACAGGAAGAACTGTTTGGCACAAAGTTGATGTTTTAGAGATGATTGTTGTCAATCTAGAATTCGTATTCTTCTTACTCGCTCTTGTATTACTTATTGTTAAACTTAAGAGAAAAGAATTTAAAGAAATTCCAGCTATCTTACTTAGCGTTTTAGGAGTTATGTATGTTGCATACTTACTTATCTCTGTTATTCGTTTCAACGAAATGGGCATGTTATGGAGAGCTTCGTACGCAGCATATTTAGTTGTTAATACAATCGCTATCGCTGGTGTCGTCTTATTAATTCTTCCATCCATTATGGAAACCAATGCTTTAATCTCTAAACGCTTAGGTGCTGAAGAAGAAAAAGAAGAAGAAAAACCAGTTGAAGAAAAGGCTGTTGAAGAAAAACCAGCTTTAGCTGAAGAAGACATCGAAAGAATTGTTAAAGAATATTTAGCAAGACATGAAGAAGAAAAGCATCAAGAAAAGAAAGAAATTCCAGCTGAAAGAGTAGTTATCGTTAAAGAAGTTCCAGTTGAAGTAAAACCAGAACCAAAACCAGAACCTGCTCCAGTTAAGGAAGAAAAGAAAGAAGAAGTTGAAGAAGATCCATTTGCTTTCAATAAGAAGAGATCAAGAACCGCTTCATTTGAAACAAAACTTAAAAAGTCTGAATATGAACTTAGACATCAATATTATGATTTAAGAGATTATATTAAGTCATATGGTGTTAAGAACCGTATTTCTATCCCAGGTGATTCCTTCTCTGCTCATAGAGAAAGATTAGTATTCATCACAGTTTCTGGAAAACATCTTAAAGTTTGTTACGCCTTAAAACCTGAAGATTATCTTGAAAGTCCAATCCCTGTTAAGAGAAATGAATCCAAGAAATACGCCGATGTACCATGTGAATTACATGTTAAATCAGGCCTCTCCTTCCGTAGAGCACTTAAATTAGTTGATGATTTAATGGCTCAAAAAGGCTATACAAAAGAAGAAGAAAAGAAGTAAAAATTCTTAACAAAATTTATTAACCTCTACTTGTTAGAGGTTTTTAAATACTCTTTTATTGTTTTTAGTTTACAATATGAGCATGAAGCCAGAAGTCATTACAGAAGAAGTTAATGCTGAAGTAGTTGATAATGATGAGAAATTCTCTGGTAAAAATAAGAATTTAAATAAAGTTACCAAGAGAAACAAATTATCAAATATTTTCATTATTCTCGGTTCAGTTTTACTTACTGTAGGAACTTTAATTAGTGTAACTTGTTTTACTGTTTATTTAATATTCCTTTCAATAGGAGGAATGTTTGTAGGACTCTTCTTTGATGAAACTAGAGGCGGAGTGGTTCTTAGCGCATTTATTACCTTTATTCTTATATTCGTAGGAATGGGATTAATGTTAATTGCGGGAATAATTCTTTATCTAAGTTATCGAATGAAGAAAAAGAATTTACACGAAATGGCGGATTTATTTAACTAAACTGGTTTTATTAAATATTTTTAGGTAAAATTTAAAGGAAAGGTATGAACAGCAAATTACTTAAATACATAATTCTATTTTCAGGATATGGTTTAGTTATATCTAATGTTTTAATTGTTGTTATCTCATTTATTTATGACAACCATCCAAAATGGGATTCATTTACAATATTTTTCTATATTTTATTTGGCTTTGGTTCTGCTTTTTTAATCAGCGTAATCGTATGCTGTATAGTTTCAGCGGTTTTAAGAAAGAAATATAAACCAGTTGAAATAGTTGAAAGTGTGGTTATTGAGGAAGGAGAAAATAATGCATAACGAAATTAAGATTGGTGAAGGTTTTTATTATATTGGAGCAAGCGATAGAAGAATTGCTTTATTTGAAAATGTCTATCCATTAGAAAATGGAGTTTCTTATAACTCTTATATTTATTTAGATGAGAAGACTTTAGTTCTTGATACAGTCGATGAGAGTGTCTCTAGAGTCTATTTTGAAAACATTCAATTCTTACTTAAAGGAAGACCATTAGATTACTTAATTGTTAATCATATGGAGCCAGATCACGCTGCTAATATCCAAGAGCTTCTTCTTCGTCATCCAGAAACAACAATCGTTGTTAATGCGATGAGTAAAAATTTCTTACTCAATTTCTTCCCAAAAATTAAAGCTAATTTCTTAGTTGTAAAAGAAGGTGATACTCTTTCAATTGGAAAACATACATTTACTTTCGTCATGGCTCCAATGGTTCACTGGCCAGAAGTTATGATGACTTATGAAGTAACCGAAAAGGTACTTTTCTCTGCTGATGCTTTTGGTACTTTTGGTGCAGTTTCTGGCAAAATCTTTGCAGAACCCCAAGATTATGATAGAAAATTTATTGATGAAGCTAGAAGATATTACACAAATATCGTAGGAAAATATGGTGATCAAGTAGTTAATGTTTTAAAGAAAGCATTGGATATAGAAATTAAAATGATTGCTCCTTTACATGGCCCTCTCCATAAAGGAAATCTTAACTACATGCTTAATCCTTATATGCTTTGGGCAACTTATACTCCGGAAGAAGATGCTGTTATGATTGCTTATTCTTCTGTTTATGGGGACACAGCAAATGCTGCTGAAATTCTAGCCGCTAAACTCCATGAAAGAGGAGTTAAAAATATCGTCGTTTATGATGTCTCAAATACTGATTCTTCTTATTTAGTTTCTGAAGCCTTTAGAGTTAAGACGATTGTTTTGGCTGCTACAACATATAACGCAGGTGTATTCATTAAGATGGAAGACTTCTTACATGATTTAGCTAACCATAAGATTAAAAATAGAAATATTGCTTTTATTGAAAATGGTTCTTGGGCACCAGCTGCTAGAAATAACATGAAGGCAATTCTAGGAGATCTTCAAAATATTAATTATTTAGAAGAGTCTTTAACTATTGCTTCAACCTTAAAAGATAATCAGCTTGAACAATTAGAAAAGATTGCTGATGAAGTAGCTAAAGCAACACTTAAAGTAGAAGAAAAGAAAGATGCTGAAGTTGATCCAAATGCTTTATTTAAATTAACTTACGGTTTATTTGCTTTAGTTAGCAAAGACCATAGAGGAATTGATAACGCATCTATAAATAACAGTTTCTGGTTAGTTTCTGACAATCCTAGATTAGTTTTGCTCTCTGTAAATAAAGCGAATTATTCAGCAGATGTCATAGCAAAATCAAAAGAATTTAATGTTTGCACATTGTCGAATTCTGCAGATTTCGGTTTATTTAAGCAATTTGGCTTTGTTTCTGGAAGAGATATGGACAAGTTCTCCGCCTATGAAGGCAAGGTTGCTAGAAGTAAAAATGGACTTATTTATTTAGAAGAATTCTCTAACTCATTTATCTCTTGTAAAGTTACTGAAACTATTGATTGCGGTAACCATATATTATTTGTTGCTGAAGTTACTGAAGCAAGAATTCTTAATAACGAACGATCAATGACCTATGAATATTACTTTGCTAATGTAAAACCAAAAGCAATGCCTTCTCCAGCCGCCACAAATCCAAACGCTCCAAAGAAAGTTGCTTGGAGATGCAAAATCTGTGGTTATACCTATGTAGGTGAAACATTACCTCCAGATTATGTTTGCCCACTTTGTAAGCATGGTCCAGATGACTTTGAAAAGATTTATATCTAATAAATAATTTATAAAGACTTAACAAAATTGTAGATTGAAGAATCGTAGAGTTCCTCATCTACAATTTTTAAATGTGAATGACGGCCGTGCTCCCACCAAACCATTGTTTTATTTTTAGAAGCTAAATTATCAAATAAGTATTGAGTTTTTTGTGGCAGAGAATAGATATCTTCTTTAGAAGCCATCATTAAAGTAGGAACAGAAATTTTACTAACATTAACAAATGGTCCTTCATTTTTAATATCGTAATTAAGTTCTCTCTTTATCCTTCTTCTAAAATAAGGGAGACAAAGGAAAGGAGATCCGTGGCAATGTCTAACTCTATGAATTAAAGTTTCATAATAAGAGGTATACATTCCGTCTGAAACAAATCCAACAATATAAGAAGGGCAATCTTTGTCTACTAAAGCAAAGCAAGAACTTGAGGCTCCTACACAAATGCCGTGGAGAATTATCTTATTAATTTTCTTTTCTTCATGAATCCATTTAGCTAAAGCAAATATATCTTCTTTTTCTTGAAATCCCATTCCCGAAATAGTTCCGTCAGAGTTTCCATGAGCTCTCGAATCGTAAACCATAACGTTCACTTTTGCCTTCTTATAACTAGATGCATAGAAGGAACTATAAACTCCGGTTTCAGGTCTTCCAGAAGAGATAATCACTGCAAAATCCCCTCCAAAATCAAAATATTGACCAAAGATAGAAAAGTTATCTCTTGTTTTTACATAGATATCTTCTCTAACGTTTTTATTGTCTTCTATGAATTTTAAACCTTGATCCCACATTTCTAACATTTGAGGATTGTTAATATCGGAAGGTCCTTCTCTACTCCATTTAGATGGCTTATTCCTTGTAAATAAAGATTTATAAAGTACAGGAGGAATAAAGATTGCAACAATCAAGAATGGTAGTAAAAGTAAACCTACAAATAAGGATAAAACAATAATTAGAATTAAAAGCCATGTTTCCATACATTATATTTAACCTTATTCTTAACTACTTAGAAAGTTTTTTATATAAAAATATAAAAATAGAGTAAAAAAGGGTATGATAGGACAGGCGAGGTTATAAGCATGAGAGATTTTGTAATTTTAGCCGATAATGGCTGCGCATTAGAAAAAAATTTAAGAGAAAGATTTCACATTGAAGATGTTGTATTGGGAAATGTTTTTTATCCAGATGGACATTCAGAAAAAGCCGATCTAGACTGGGAAAGATCTACTCCAGAAGAATATTTTGGATCTATGGTCGATAAAAAAGTTATTTATAAAACATCTTGTCCAAACATTGATGAAATCAAGAACATGTTCATTAAATATGCAAAACAAGGTACCGATATTTTAATGATTACTCTTTCTACTGGAGTTTCTGCGATTTATGGATTTGCTTTAAAAGCTGCTGAAGAAGTCAAAGCAGAATATAAAGATATAAAGATTGAAGTAATTGATTCTTTAAGATATTCAACTTCTTATGGAATGGAACTAATGTATGCTTCTAAATTGAAAGAAGAAGGAAAATCTTTAGAAGAAGTTGCTTCCTGGATTAAAGAGAATAGAAATTGCTTCCATCAAATAGGAATTATGGATGATTTATTCTGGCTTTCAAGAAACGGAAGAATTTCTAAGGCAGCTGCTTTTATGGGTAATTTAATAGGCGTTGAACCTATGGCAGACTTCTCAGACAAAGGTCTCGCAGAAGTCATTGGAAAAGGCAAAGGTAAGAGAAAATCCATGCAAATCTGCCTTAATTATTTAAAAGAAACAATTGTAGATGCTAAAGAACAAACAGTTTTTATCTGCCATTCCTTAAGAGAAAAAGAAGCACTTTTATTTAAAGAAATGTTAGAGAAAGAAGTTGGTCCAAAAGAGATTATCATCTCAACGGTAGATCAAACTTGCGGAGCAAATATTGGTCCAGGATTAGCAGCAATGTTCTATTTTGGTAAACCAATTTCTGCTGATTTAGTTGAAGAAAAGAAAATCATGTCAGGCCTTTTAAAATGAATTTAATTAATGGTCCATTATTTGGAGCCATGCTTAAGCATGGTTATCTAGAAATAAATAATCATGTTAAAGAGGTTAACGACCTCAATGTTTTTCCTGTTCCTGATGGAGATACTGGAATTAACATGGTTGAGACTATTAAAGGTGGAGTTAGAGCAATTGAAAACATTGAAGAAAATTCTATTTCTAAAGTAGCAAATTTGGCTAGTAGTGGAATGCTTTTCTCTGCTAGAGGAAATTCTGGAGTTATTTTATCTCAGTTTTTTGCTGGAATTGCTCTAGGGCTAGATTCTTTAGAAGAAGTTAATCCAATTCAATTTTCTAAAGCTTTAGAACAAGGAGTAGAAAAAGCATATAAGGTTGTAGATAAACCTGTAGAAGGAACTATATTAACCGTTATGAGAGAAGGCTCTATTAAAGCTAGCTTGGGTTTATCTTCTGCAAGTGACTTTAAAGATTATTTTGAAAAACTTGTAATTGAAACTAGACGTTCTTTAAAAAATACCCCTGAATTACTTCCTATTTTAAAAGAAGCTGGAGTAATCGATTCTGGCGGAGCAGGGCTAGTTTATATTATTGAAGGAATGAGCAAATCTCTTGGAGGAGATGTTATATTAGAAGATCTTTCCCTAGAAGATCATGCTAATATGAATATAAATTATGATGCGTTCAACGAATATTCAGAACTGGATTACGGATATTGCACAGAGTTTATCTTACAACTTCTTGAAGCCAAAAAAGGCCCTGAATTATTTAATTTAGATGAGGCAATTCGCTTTTTCTCTTCTTACGGAGATTCTTTAGTTTGCTTTAGAGAAAAGAATATCGTTAAGGTACATGTTCACACAAAGAGCCCATCTAAAGTAATAGATTATGCTCAACAATACGGAGAGTTTATCAAATTTAAATTAGAAAATATGGCTCTTCAACATAATTCCACTCTCTTGAATAAAGAATCAAAAGATAAGAAAAATACTAAATATTACGAAATTGCCACTTGTGCAGTTTCTACCAAGTCTTTTGCCTCTTTGTTTAAAAATTACAACATTACTCACATTATAGAATCTAATGATTTAATGAATCCAAAAGCTGAAGACTTCTTAAATTTCTTTAATAGTTTTAATGCAGGATCGTATTTAGTTTTACCAAATAATAAAAATGAAATTCTAGCTGTAGAGCAAGCCATAAAATTATGCCCAAATAAGCAGGTTTATATTATTCCAACTTTTGATATTTATTCTGGGTTAGCAGTAGCATCTATCTTAGATAGTGCTGATTTAAGTATAGAAGAAAATCTTGTTAGAGGTAATAATGAATTAGAAAAGGTTATGACATTTAAAATTGTCAAAGCAAGTAAGACAACATCTTATAAAGATATTAAGGTCAAAGAGAATGATTATTTAGCAATTATAAATGGCGAATTAATTTATGCCGACAGCGATTTAAATCAGTCTTTTAGAAAAATAATTGAATTTGGTAAAGACCATAATGAAGAGATTTCACTTGTATCTATATACCTAAATAATAAAAAATACGGGGGTTCTGCGGAGATTTTTGAAGAAGTCTGCTTAGAAATTGATGACTTCTTGGAGTTTATCAACATTGATATTAATGATGAAAGTAACGCGATAGTCGCAGGAACAATCGAGTAGCTATATTTTTTCATTTTTTTAAATTAAAAAATATTTTAAAATACGTCTATGAAATTTCTTAGGCGTTTTTCTTATTTTGGATATTTCCTTAAGAATACTCCAAGCGTTTTAGGATGGAAATTATTTAAGAGAAAGAAGAATACATCTAGATTCAGAGGTGTTAGGCATATTGATTTAGAGTTAACTAACAGCACTCTAAAAGAATACATAAATAAAGGTGAAGCGTTTGCTGCTATTAGATTTGGAGCAGTAGAACTTTCATGTCTAAATAATCATGAGAAAATCGAACTAGGGCTAAAAAGAAAATATAAATATCTAGTTAAATTTTCAATGAAAAATAATGCGGGTTTTTATCCTATTGACGATGAACATTTAAAAGAATATGGTGATTATTTCTTACCACTTTTAGCAGAAACAGATTTATTAGGAATTTCAGGAGTTCATCTAGAAGACTATTTTGCAAAGTATTACACCAAGAACGCTAAGTACATTCTTTATGAAGGGATGGAGCCTCTTAGAGGCGATTGGATCCAAAATCTTTCTGGGAAAAAGGTGCTTGTTATTTCGCCATTTGTAGATGATATTGAACATCAATATGCAAAGAAAGATTTAATTTTCCCAAAAGGTTTTCTTCCAATATTTGAACTTAAATTATTACAAGCCCCATTAACTTTAGGAGATCAAGAAGGAGATCAGCCAACCTTCTTTGACGGGCTAGAAAAAATGATTGATACAATAAAGACAATAGATTTTGATATAGCTTTAGTTGGCGCTGGTGCTTATGGAAGCCCCCTTTGCTTAGAAATAAAGAAAATGGGTAAGATGGCTATTCAAACTGGTGGGGCGACTCAAACTATGTTTGGAATTATAGGAAAAAGGTGGGAAAATAGACCACATGTAAGTAAATATGTTAATGAATATTGGATAAAACCAAGTTTAAAACCTAAAGGATTTACAAAAGTAGAGAAAGGAGCATATTGGTAATGGAGAAAGAAAAAACCAATCTTAAGAACGATAAGTTCTTGGAAAAATATAATACTGTTTTTGCATTCCTAGGTATCGAAATAGTTAGTTTAACTTTATTTGGATTAGGTGGGGCAACAGGAATTACAATTTTCTCTTTATTAGGATTCTTCCTAAGTTTACTAATTTTCCCATATGTCAAATTAAACTTTGGGAAAGAAGAGCTTAAGAAAAGTGCTCTTTGGTTAATACCTATTGCGGTGTTAATCGTTTTAATAGCATTCTCAAAATTTTGGATTACTTCATACTCATCTAAATTAACAGGAATTGTTATTTCTCTAAGCGTATGTCTAGGGTTATGTGGAGCAAGTTTACTTGGAGCAGGGATAAAACATATTCCTGGTGTGCATAAAAAATATGTCTTACTTGGATTAGGAAGTGCACTTGCTTTATTAGTTATAATTGTTGGAATCACAACATTTGTAAAATACGGATTCTTCTATGCCTACAAATTTAAAGGCATGGTTTATTATTACGATGGAGTTTTGTTTAAAGTCTTTGATGAAGCCAAAGTTCTTGATGGATTTTCAATTAAAGAAGCAATGCTTGAATTTGCTATGTTCCCAGCATTCCTTTTAAGTTTATTTGGAACTTCTTTATTCTATCTTAGACCAAAAACTCATAAAAAAGAGTTCGTTATTGCAGCGATTTTCACTTTAATTGGGTTACTTTACTTAGTTTTGGTTCCTTATATGAGAGCTATTTATCTTCTTTTAGGAACTTATGCTATAGTTGGTTTATTTGCTTTATATCATCACTTAATGAGAAATAAAACAGTGGAGCAACTTGACCGCTACTGGAAATATATTTTCGGTGTTATCGTTACTGTATTTTGTCTTGGAGTCGGAGTATTTATCATTTGCTCACTTCAAACAAGCAATCCTCTTGCTAAGATTTCTTCTAAATTTGGTTCTGAAGGTTTCTTTGGAAAAGTTTCTACTCAAATTTTTAACACATTCTTCCAAAAGAATAATGCCGATGCAAGATCTCTTGATTTTATGAGCATTTTGTTTGGCGTAAATGCAACATCAACAAGATTTACAACTGAGTGGAACTTTATGTTTAATGTTCTAATTGAAAATGGATTCGTTGCTTTCTGTTTGCTTATTGGTTTCATTTTCTTATTAATTAAGAAAGCAAGACACTATTTTGTTAAAGATAATGATGAAAAATACTTAAAAATTATCCTCGTTGCTTTAATTGTTGGAATTATTATTTATCAATCTATTTCAGCTAATGAACATCCATATAAACACAACAATACATTCGTTGGATTCACTAGAAGCTCATATTTATATCTCTTATTCTTTATCTTTGGTTATGCTTATTTTGGCGGCAAAAAGAAAAAAGAGTTAGCCGTCGAAGAAGAACCTCTTCAAGATGCCCATGAAGCTCTTGCAGAACAAATAGTTAAGGATGAAGAAGCTTTACCTGAAAAAGAAATTAACGTAGAGAAACCTAAGTCATCTAGGACTCCTAAAAAAGAGGCGAAAATTGAAAAAGAGGCGACACATGTAGCTGAATTTAAAGAAAAAGAGCCTGATAATTTCGACTCATTAAAAGCTTTAATGGAGGAAGAAACAAATGAATAAAAAGATATTGTTATTAATTCCTATTGCTCTTGCTAGCTTGGTTTCTTGTGAAGATACTGATGAGCTTTACAAAGGGGATGCTTATATTTCTAGCAACTTTATTGCTAATCGTTATAACATTTGGGATTCCAGAATTAAAAACGCAAGTAAAGAAGCTGCTGTAGAATTAACTAATGTTCGCGGAGAAAAAGGGTATTTTAGCGGTGGAGATAAATCTACTGGTGGAATTGCTGATAAATATAAAGGCATGTCTCAAGCTGTCAGTTGGAGCCAACAAAATCCAAAAAGACTGAACGACTTTAAGAATAGTAAAGGCGAATATTTAAAATGGGAAGCTAATGCCTATGTAGGCGATTCTTTTGCTACAGATATTATTAATAAAGGTGCAGGAGTTTGGTATGATCAATCCCCATTAATTGATATTGTTTACGGACAAACTAAAAAGATGTCTTTAGTAAATAATAAATTTGGAAAAGGCTATCTTTCTAAACTTTATAATGGACAAATTCAATGTGATGGATGGAGTTCTTATTCTTTAGTAGAAATTGATAAAAGCGGCTATGGAACTATGTTCCCAGCTGAGATTGAATATGCTAAATACTTTGCATTCTCGGCTAGAGGAGGTTCTGATACTCCAGCTGCAGATGGAGGAAGAATATCTACTTATTCGATTACTGTTACTTTCTATAAATATAAAGATAATAAATATGTCGGATATCCATTCACAATGAAGAATGTGGATTTACAAACAAATTATTCTGCTGAATATACAGCCTTAACAGGATTCTATTTTGAAGATGTTAATTTCGATCCTAAAGGAGTTATTGGAATGTCTATGACATATGAATTAGTTAAGGATGGAGCTTATGTTTTAGGAGAAGATGTGAGCGACAATTTCGATGATAACGTTAAATATCATAATGGCATCATGTTACTTGAAGTTCTTTTCCCAGATTCTACTTGGAATTAGTTAAATATTTACTTATATCAAGCCATTCTCCCATTTGGAAGTCCACTTTATCATCGTCTAAAATTAGAGTTCCTTTTGCTGGAGTAAACGTCATTTCTGAGAAATATATTTTTCCATCAACATCATAAAAGTCTGCCCTAACAAATGGGAATTTTTGGCATAGTTTATTTGCTATTTTAACAATTTCATCAAAGTTTTGCGGCCTTTTTGGCGTAATATCTGATTTTTTCCAGCCATTAAACTGACTTCCATCAAAAGGAGTCCAGTCAATTAAAAGTTGGTCATAGCGGATATCAACGCCTCTATTAGAAACTACATAGAGATTCTTACTTTGCCCGTTAAACACATGAAGTTTATATTCGACAGGAAGAGTTTTTCCATCTCCTAAAAATTCTTCGATAATAATTTGAGGTTTGATTTTTGAGTAGTGGGGCTCAACAGTCATTTTTCCGTAATCGCTTTTAAGCCACTTGTTAAATTTTTTTCTAGCATCTTCGATATCAAGTTTTGATTTATCTCTAACTAAAATATTCCATCCAGAAGCATGAGATGCTTTCATTACAAATCTATTGGGTAAAGTAGAAAAATCAATTTTATCGAAAGAATCGTAAACTCCTAAGCAAGGAACTAGAATATCTTCAAAGCCATTTTCTTTTACAAAATCTCTAACTCCAACTCTTCCTGCACAGCGCGAAACCTCATCATTTTTTGGGTAAACAAATAGTCTAAGATACTGAAGTTTTTCTGTATATCTAGTAGGATTTTTTAAATTGAGCTTATGATGAGTTATGTATTTATACTGAAGTTTTACGTATAAAACAGGATTAAGTTTTTTAATAATACCTCTAAAAGGAACTACTAGAGCTCTTTTAAATTTGTTTTCTTTTAGATTTGGATTAGGCATTGTTATCTTTTCTCCTTAAGATTGAAGAAACAATTTTCTCTTTTGAAAAATACAAGAATCCGATGTAAATAACCGCATCAATTGCGACAATGATTATCATAGTAAATAGATAATTAAGCCATACTTCGTTTCCTGTATAAGGGAGCATTTTTTCTATAACAGGAGGTAAGAAAATTGAAACTAAAGCGATAATGATTCCACCAATAAGCAGCTTCAAAGTATTCTTATTAAAGATTGCTTTGCTTGAATAATTCCAAGATTTATAAAGGATGAATATTAAGACTAGAAGGTCAGAAAGTCCTGTAGCTATAGCAACTCCTATTCCAGGATGATCTTTTAAAATAACTAGCCCAAATAAGAAAGACAGAGAAATATTAAGAAGTACACCAAAAAGCATTGAATAAAGATATATTTTTTCTTTCTTTTGAGGGAGAAGAATTTGAGTATAAATATTATCTGCAATTGAATAAGTGAGCATCATGGAGGCTAGTCCAACTAGAATCCATTTAGCATCAGCATATTCATTTGAAATGTAGTTTCCTGAAATTAAAGATGTAATTTGAGGAGCTAAAGAGGCCATCGTAATAACCGCAGGAAGAGCGATAAATATTGTTAAAGAGAATGAATAATTAAGGAGATTTTGATAGAAAAATTTATTCTTTTTCCCGTAATAATAAGTAGCTCTAGGCATAAATACAGCATATAAAGAAGTGATGATTGTGATAATGATGTCAACTCCTTTAACCCCAACTCCGTAAGCTCCAACCGCAGCTTTACTTTCATCAAAGAATCCAAGCAAGAATTCATCAGTTTGGTTATATAAAGTTAAAGCAAATGATATAAAAAACAGTGTTAATAAAGGTCGAATAAATACTTTAAAGTTATATTCTCCACATTTTTTAAACGTAATGAATTTTGAAATAAATAGGCAGTTAAATATTGAAGTCAGGGCTGTATAAGAGATTGTAATTAGAGCATAAATAAAGATTTCGTTTTGAGCGTTTTCGGTTTTCCTAATAAAGAAGAAAGTACAGGCTGAACCAAAAGCAATTAGAAGAATAGATCTTACGCTTATATAGAAATGTTTTTCTAAAACGATATAAATCCATTCAAAAGAAAAGACTCCAGATAGGAAGTTAATAGATAGCAAGAAGATTAGTTCTCTTGACTCCATTAGAGAAGGAACCGAACATATTAATGAAGTCATTAACATGAAACTTGCTAAGGTAGTGATGGATTGCAAAATAAAGAACTGTTGGGCTAAATTAGATAGTTTTTGTTTATCGTTTTTTACTTTAGAACATTCTCTAATTGCAATATTTGGAATAGAGATTTTTGCCAAAATCAAAAAGTAATAAACAAAAGTATTTGCCCAAGTATATAGACCGAAAACATTTTCTCCTAAAGCTCTAGTTACGTAAGGGAATGTAATAAAAGAAAGGACAGTTAATGTTAACGTACGAATTAAGTTAATAATGACGTTTGTCTTAACAGAACTGTTAATTGTAGAGCTATTAAGTTTCTTAATGTTCTCCATACGGAGCATAATTATAGCATTAAAATTTCTAATCAATTAGAAATTATAATTTTATTATTATAGAGTTGATTTTTCTTCCGACGGCATCGAAAGAATATCTTTCTTTAACTTCTTCTATAGCTTTATTAGGAACTAGATTTTTAAATTGTTTAGAGTCATCTAAATGTTCTTTAAAGAAAGATTCACAGTTTTCTATTAGATTCAAGGAACCTTTAAAAATTTTAAATACAGGAGTTGATAAAGTAGAGGCCACATAGCCTGGAGAAGATAGATACTCAATTACTTTTGATGGAACTGAATATTCATCAAGAGCAGGATTGAATAATCTAGGATTGATATTTAAGAAAGCGTGCTGTTCATATTGAAGATTTTTTTCTCTGGAAATCTGTCCTAAGAAAATAATATTTTGTAGTTTAAGGCTTAGTTCTTTAATATAGGAATCTAAAGGTCCATGGCCAGCTATTATCAAATCATAATCTGGTTTAACAGATAAAAAAGCATTAATTAAATCTAATAGTCCATACCGCTCAAAAAGAGCTCCAGCAAAGTAAATATAAGGTTTTTGATGGGGATTTGCAGACTTTTTAATGGTATCAGCGATAGCTTCGCAAATAATAAAAGGTCTTTCTTTTTTGTTAAATAAAGAATTAAGTTTATTTGTCAAAGCATAATAAGCTGAAGCATTTTTATTATATTTATAAGTTAATCTAATGTAGGTAGAGGAAACAAAAGAAATGTTCTTAGGATTGTCGGTAAGAATGGAAACAGTTTTGTATCCTTTTTTAGAAAGTTTATCTGCAGCTCTAGAAAGAGCAAGATTTAAAGAATCATAAATAACAACAACTTCTTCTTTCT
This sequence comes from Bacilli bacterium, assembly GCA_034185265.1. Classification (GTDB taxonomy): domain Bacteria; phylum Bacillota_I; class Bacilli_A; order RFN20; family CAG-826; genus Alloenteromonas. The sequence goes on from JAXFZD010000042.1 coordinate 15,578, forward strand.
TATTATTCTTAGAAATTAAATTAATTAAAACTTTAGAAGTAGATAGGAAATTATTACATCTTTTTACGTATGAAAAAGAGCAATTTTGAATAGACGTATCGCTTATTTTTTTATTTTTATGTTTTAAAGAATATAAAGAAATTACTTCAACAGGTTTATTTAAAGTGAGTAAAGAATTTATAAAACGTAATCCGAAGTTTTGATTTGCAGGATTTGGAAGAGATTCAAAAGCATCCTTATAAAAATCAAAGGATTTTTCATCTATTGCGGTAGTTAAAAATATGATTTTATTTGGATTCATTTTCTTTTATAAACTCTTTAAATAATTCGATATGGAAGGCAGAGGAGTTTTCTATTGTATTTTTTCTAGCTTCTTCTAAACAAATTTCTGAAGCTTCTTCAGGAAGTTTCTTTTTAATTCCTTCCAAAATAGACTCATCCGAATTTATATTTACGATAACTCCGTTTAGGTTGTGGGTGATTGTTTTCACTAGAGCATTCGCATTATTAGATCCTATAACAGGTAGACCCTGAGAAAGAGCCTCGATAACTACTTGACCATAAATATCTTCTTTTGAAATAAAGATAAATTTGTCACAAGCAGAGAAAATAGAAAATAATTTAGCAGACTCTTGGAAGGGAAGAATGTGAACGTTCTTTAGTTCTAGTGACTTAATTTTATCTAAATATTGTTGTTTAAGGGGCCCTTCTCCAATTATATATAAAGATAAATTAGGAGGAACTTGAGCCCAAATTTCTATTAGTTTAAGGAAATTCTTTCTTTCGATAAATTGACCACAAGTAACAAAAATTTCATCTCCTTCAAGATCATATTTTTTTCTTAATCTTTGTTTTTCTTCTTTAGTTAAAGGATTTTTTAAAATAACTCTTTCATTTATATTTGAGTAAGGAAAAATCCTGATTTTTTCTTCATCGGCTCCATAGTGACATAAATATTTATTAGAAGATAAATCAGGGGAGAGATATAAAGAAGCACCAGAAATGTACTTAGTTTTTATTTTTCTTTTGATAGCGAGTTCTTTCTTAGGAACTATTCCGCCATTGATAGCAAAGATGTATTCGATCTTATGTCTTTTGCAGTAAGAAATAACTTTTCTTTCTCCAAGAGTATACCAACCGTTAATTACAACTAAATCGTACTTATTTTTTTTTAAGAATTTCACTGGATCACTTGTGTAATTATTTACTTTTCCTAATTTAAGTGATTTACATATATGAGATTTAAAGTTATATGGTTTTTCTGAATAGAAAATGTCGTTTCTATCTCCTTCTCTATCTCGTTCAAAAATGACTTGGAGGTTACATTTTTTACCAAGTTCATTGAAGAATTTAACTTTGTAAGGGGCAGGATGATTAAATATCCATAAAACGTTCATGGCAATATTATGCACTTATTTATATTTATTTCTCTATAATTATTGTGTGAAAGCTACTTGGGAAGAATTTTTTAAAGAAATACAAAATGAACCTTTTTATGTTGAGATGAACAAATTCATCGAGGACGTATATTCGAATTCGATTGTTTATCCTAAAAAAGAAGATGTTTTTAATTCATTTAGATTATGTCCTTTAGAGAATGTTAAAGTAATCATTATTGGTCAAGATCCGTATCACGAACCTAATCAAGCTATGGGCTTGGCTTTCTCTGTTCCTGACGGGGTTAAACTGCCTCCTTCATTAAAAAATATCTATAAAGAAATAGAAAACGAGACTGGAGAAATGATGAATTTTTATTCTGGAGATTTAACTTATCTAGCTGAACAAGGAGTATTCTTAATTAATTCATATTTAACAGTTGAAAAAGGAAAACCCTTATCTCACAAAAAAGATTTTTATATAGATTTTTTAAAACACCTAATTTCTTACTTAGAGAAGAAAAATAGAGGATACGTATATTTACTTTGGGGAAATTTTTCTCATCAATTTGCCGATTTAATTTATCAAAAAGATAGTTTAGTTATTAAAACATCGCATCCTTCACCTTTAGCAATGCGTAATGGAAACTTCTTTGGTTCTAATCAATTTAATAAAGCTAATGAACATCTAGGAAAATTAAATAAACATCCAATCAAATGGACTAATATTTAGTTGAATTTTTTCTCGAATAAATCTATTATTTTTCTGTCCAATAGAGGAGCTTAGGCTGAGAGGTTATTAAATTAACGACTCTGGACCTGACCTAGATAATGCTAGCGTAGGGAATTGGAATAAAATATTTCATTTATCCGTTTCCTTTCTGCCAGTAGAAAGGATTTTTTATGAAAAATAAAGAAAATCTAGCAAAACTGATTTGCGAAATAGCGATTATGGCTGCTTTAGGATTTGTTCTTGATTTACTTGGAGGAACAATTTCTAGACCAATTTTTCCTGTAGGAGGATCAATTTCTTTTGCGATGCTTCCTGTTCTTCTTCTTGCTTTTAGAAGAGGACTCTTTTGCGCTTTAAGTTGCGGAATTGTCATATCTTTGCTAGGAATGGCTACAGGGATTTATGTTTTACCTGCTCCAGGATGGAAGATGGTAATTCAAGTCCTTTTTGATTATGTGTTCACTTATCCTTTAGTAGCATTTGCGGCGCTATTTAGGCCTCAAGTTTTAAAAAACCAGAAGGGTTCTACCGTGTTTTTGATAATTGGATGCGTGGTTGGAGGACTTTTAAAGTTCTTATCTCAATTCATTGGAGGATGCATATTCTGGGCAGATCCAGCCAACTTTGCTTGGCATCAATTTGACTCGGTTCCTTATTTATATTGCTTCTTATATAACTTTGCCTATACGGGTCCATCAATTGTAATTTGCACCCTGGTTATGGTTGCTTTATTTAAGAAAGTTCCATTTCTTATTTTGGAACCAAATAGAATTTATAAAAGTAAAGAAGAGAAAAAAGAGGAGAAATAATTATGTTAATTGGCTTAGTGTTATCTTGTTTAGGAATTGGATTTGGTGGTTATTATGGGTTTGAGTATATCAAGTCTTTTAGTTCATATTCTGATCAATATGGTCATAGCTTAGATTTTAATCAAGATGCTTTATTCTTAATGTGTTTAGGAATCCTTTTAGTAATTATTGGATTAGTTCATATGTATCTAGTAACTAAAAAATTAAATAACGATAAGGTTTTAATTTATTCTTTAATTGGAATTTCTTTAATCAGTTTGATTTATGCTATAGCTTTATTAGGAAAATCTTACTATAAGCATAAAAGTTCTGAAATTGTCGGATATTACTGGTGCTGGTTTGCTCTTTCTTCAGTTATTTCCTGTGTTTTTATCTGCTATCTATATCTAGAAAAAAGAAAGAAACAAGAAATTGAAACAAAATAATCTTTTAAAAATCTTGATTTTTATATAAGATAACTCACACAAAAAGCGAGACGAATTTATGGAAAATGAAGAATTAAAAAACACTGAAAACGAAGTAGTTGAAGAGGAAGACGAGGGTTTTTCTGATTTTAAAAAAGAAGAACCTGTAGTTGAATCTGCTAAAGAAAATAAAGAAGAGGAAAAAGAAGAAGAACCGGCTGAGGAAGAAGAAACTCCTGATGAAGAACAGGATTCTTATGAATATCCTGATCAAAGATTAGAAGCAATTGAAGAAGCACGTATTGCCTGGTATGACACTTATAAAAAGAAAAATAGAGTCAAAATCTCTATATTTGTTGGAATCTTATTACTTATGTTAGCCGGATGGATTTTACCAACGACTTTAGTAAGAGATATGGGAATGCTTCCTTTATATATTGCCTTAGGAATGTGTGCTATCTTGCTTGTTATTCTTGCTTTGGTTTCTACTATTTTTAGAAGAAGTCAGATGGCTTCAATGAATGAATATTTCAATAGCTATTATTCCTTATTAGATGATTATGTTTTTGATGGATTAGAAATCCAAAACATCGAAGGCGATATCGACTGCAAGATTACAATCGAAGAATTCCAAAATATGTATGTCTATTCTCCTGTTGCTCAAGTTGGAAGTAGAAATAACATTAACTTTACATATAAAGGAATGGGATGTGCTTTAGCTGATGTTGCGGCCGAAAAAGATGTCGGGAAAGGTTTACAAACAATTTATGTTGGCAAATTTCTACGCTGCGAAAATAAAATTCAATTAAACGATGAAAATGGATTAGTTATCTATTTCAAAGGTAATAAAAAAGCTTTACCTCCAGAAGGATTAAAGAATGTTGCAAGAATTGAAGAAAAGAAAAATTATTCTGTTTATGGAGTTACTGCTGATAGAAAAGTCTTAACTAAAGTGGTTAAAGATGAACTTGGCAAATTCAAGATGACAGCTCTTCTTTGCGATGTAACAATCGTTATTAGAAGCGGAAGAACTTTCATTGGTTTAGGATATGATGATCCATTAATGATCCTTCCTTCCCAAAAGCCATTCAATCCAAAATATTCAATGGAGTTTAAGGAAGAGTTCAAGCAATATATCAATTTTGCTTTGATGCTCAATCAATAATTAATCTATCCAAAAATAAGTATTTAAACGGGGATTTGCAGTGTTTTACTAGGAAATCCTCTTTTTTGTTTATATTCAAATTAACAGATTAAAACTATTTTAAACTTTGGATATTTATTAGAAATATTTTTAAATGTATAATACGACCAAAGGAAATACTAAGTATTTCCGTTAGGCGCGTTTTATTATGAAGTTAGACAATTACTATTTTAAAAAATGGATGCAGGTTCAGGCCTATAAACATGACGGCAGCTTGCATAGACAATGGTCCCCAGCTTATTTAGTTGAAGAGACAGAAGATTATTGGGCTTTAGCATCTAGAGCTAGTTCTGTTGTTGAATCAAACGGAAGAAAATGGATAACCAAAGAGAATGCTATTTTCTTATTGTTTAAAAAAGAGTGGATGAACGTAATCGCCATGTTTAAAAAAGACATTGGAATTACTTATTACGTTAACATAGCAACTCCAACTATTTTAGACGGAGAATATCTAAAATATATTGATTACGACTTAGATATTAAGAAATATCCTGATCGTTGTGAAATCCTTGATGAAAAAGAATATCAAAGAAATATAAAACTTTATAACTATCCAGATAAACTTAAAGAAGCTATAGATGCTTCTATGAAAAGAGTTTTATCTCTTATCGAAACTAAATCTTTCCCGTTTAAAGATAAAGAGATTGAAGACTTATATAACATGTTTATCTCTAATACAAAGCCATCAATTTAATAATGAAATTTAGTGTTATTACAAATAGTAAAGAAGAAACTATTGCTCTAGGAAAAGAGCTATCTAAATTTCTAAATAGAGGAGACGTATGTTTACTTTCAGGAGATTTAGGGGCTGGAAAGACAACTTTTGTGGGAGGAGTAGCAAAAGGATTAGACATTCATGATAATGTTTTATCCCCAACTTTTAATATTCTTAAATGTTATTTTAATGGAAGAATTCCTCTTTATCATATAGATGCATATAGACTTGAAGACCAAAATATCGAAATTGGTCTAGATGAATTTATCGAAGGAGATGGAATTTGTTTTATTGAGTGGCCGGTTTACATCGCTTCGCTAATACCTGAAGAACATTTAGAAATAGAAATTCTTAATCTAGGTGAAAATCAAAGAAAGCTAACTTTTATTTCTCAAGGTGAAAACTATAAAGATTTATTTCAATTTTTAGAGGAAAGAAAATGAATTGTCTACTATTAGATTCTTCTGATAAGTACTTAACTGTTGGATTATCTAAAGATAACAAGATAATCGCTTTTTCTCATTATGAAGCTTGGCAAAGACAAAGCGAATTAATGATCGTTGAAATAGAAAAACTTCTTAAAGAAAGTGAAATAGATCCTAAAAGTATAGACACAGTCGTTTCTAGCAAAGGTCCAGGAAGCTATACAGGAATAAGAATAGCTTTAACAATAGCTAAGACATTTGCATATGCATTAAATGCGAAACTTTATTTAGTTTCTTCTCTAGAAGCTTTAAGAAAAGTTGGATCGAATTCAATCTGTTTAATTAATGCCAGAAGCAAACGCTCTTATATTGGAATCTATGATCAAAAAGGAGATCCTATCTTAGAAGATTGTATTAAAGATAATACTGAAGTTTTTGATCTTATTGAGAGATATAAAGATTTTGAAATCTGCGGAGATGTTTCCTATTTAGGATTAGAAAATAAAGAGACAGATTTACTTTCTGCTTTATTAGAAGCAATTAATGAAAAACACCGCATATCTGACATATTTTCTGCAAAACCAGTCTATCTTAAAGATAATTATGAGGCGGGAAACTTTAAAACTCTTGTGAGAAAAATGCAGTCTTACGATTTAGATGAGATTGAAAAAATCGAGAATTCTTGTTTCAAACATCCTTATTCTAGAAAAGATCTAGAGTATGAATTATTTGAGAATCCAATCACTCATTTATATACTGCAATCGTAGATAATCAAATTGTTGGATTTATTAATTTTCAAATAACTTTCAATTCTTCCTCGATTGTTCAAATTGCTGTTAAAGAAGAATTTAGAAAGAAAGGAATTGGAAATCTTCTTTTAGGACAAATGCTTAAAGATCTTGAGTCTCAAGAAGATTTTGTTGAATATATAACTTTAGAAGTTAGAGAAAGTAATGAAAAAGCAATTTCTTTCTATAAAAAGCATAAATTCCAACTTATAACAACTAAGAAGAATTATTATGACGATGGCGAAAATGCCTTATATTTTGTGAGGACTTTAATTAAGTAATATGAAAATTTTAGCGATTGAAAGTAGCTGTGACGAAACTGCTGTTGCTATTACTGAAGACGGCAATCTTTTAGCTAATGTCGTTGCAACTCAGATTGAAGTTCACGAAAAATATGGCGGAGTAATGCCTGAAATTGCTTCTAGACTTCATACTGAAAATATAACCATTTGTTTAGATAGCGCTTTGAAAGAAGCAAAATGTTCTCTAGAAGATATCGATGCTTTTGCTGTTACTAGAGGTCCAGGATTAATTGGATGTCTTCATATTGGGCTTCAAGCGGCTAAATCTTTAGCTCTTATCTACAATAAGCCATTAATTCCTGTTCATCATTTAGCCGGACACATCTATGCAAATAAATATGTTGGTGAATTTAAATATCCTCTTTTAAGCGTTGTGACTTCAGGTTCAAATACAGAGCTAGTTATCATGAGAGATGAGCTAGTTTTTGAAATAGTTGGTGATACAAAAGATGATGCTGTTGGTGAGTGTTACGATAAAGTTGCTAGGGTTCTTGGATATCCTTATCCAGGCGGCTTGCCAATTGATTTAGCAAGTAAAAAGGGCGAACATACCTACAATCTTACTGAACCTTATTCAGGAGAAAATCCACTAGACTTCAGTTATTCTGGACTAAAAACTCAAGTCATAAATCTCGTGAATTCTCTAAAAATGGAGAATGAACCTTTAAGAAAAGAAGATTTGGCTAAATCTTTCCAAGATGTTGCTATAGGAATGATTGTCAAAAAAGCAATGCTAGCTGCTTCAAAATATAACGTTAAACAGATAATTCTTGGCGGAGGAGTTTCAGCTAATTCATATTTTAGAGAAAGAATGAGCCAGGAGTGCGAGAAAGCAAAAATCGAATTAATTATTCCACCTTTATGGTGTACAACTGATAACGCAGCAATGATTTGTAAAGTTGCTGAGGAACTATATAAGAGGAAAATTTTTGCTCCTTTATCTATAGGAGTTGACCCTAACTGGAAAATAGATAAATGGAATGAATTCAATTCTTAACCATTTAAAAAAGTATTTGAAAATCTAGATTTACAAATAAAAATGCAAAAAAGTGAGAGATTGTTATGAATTCTCTACTTTTTTATATTCATTAAGAATATACTTTCCTTATGCAAAAAAAGAGTTATTTAGTTCGTGATTTGTACGAACTCGCTAGTAGAAAAGAAAAACTAGCAGATGAAAAAATTTATGTTTCAGGCTGGGTTAGAAGCAATAGAGATAACGGATCTATTGGTTTTATCGCCCTTAATGATGGAACATGCTTTAAGAATATTCAAATTGTCTATAACGATTCTTTAGTTAACCATGAAGAAGTTTCTCATGCTTTAACAGGAACTACTTTAGGTATCTATGGAAAATTAGTTTATACTCCTGAGAATCAGCAACCATTTGAATTAGTTGCTGAAGAAGTTGAGATTTTAGGAAGTTGCAGTGAAGATTATCCTCTCCAAAAGAAGAGACATTCTTTTGAATATTTAAGAGAAATTGCCCATCTTAGGCCAAGAACAAATACATTTACTGCACTTTATAGAGTTAGATCTGTTTTAGCTCATGGAATTCATACTTTCTTCCAAGATAAAGGCTTTATTTATGTTCATACTCCCGAGATCACAGGAAACGATGCTGAAGGAGCGGGACAAGTATTTACTGTTGTAACTAACGATGAAAAGGGAAAATATTCAGATACAGAATTCTACGGAAAGAAAGCCTCTTTAACTGTCTCAGGACAACTTCATGTCGAAGCTTTTGCTTTAGCTTTTAGAGATGTCTATACATTTGGTCCAACTTTTAGAGCTGAAAAATCTAACACTCCTAGACATGCTTCTGAATTCTGGATGATTGAACCTGAAATTTGTTTTTCTGACTTAGAAGATGATATGAACTTAATGGAAGAAACAATCAAGTTTGCTATTAAGTGGGTTCTAGAGAAATGTCCTGATGAGATGGCCTTCTTTGATTCCATGATTTCAAAAGGTTTAATTGAAAGATTACAAGCTGTTTTAAATAGCAGTTTTAGAAGAATGGAATACACAGAAGCAATTCAAATTTTGCAAGAATCTGTTAAAAATGGTAAAAAGTTTGAAAATTCAAATATTTATTGGGGAATGGACCTTCAATCTGAACATGAGAAATTTATTACTGAAGAAATCGTTAAAGGTCCAGTATTCTTAATGAACTATCCAAAAGATATCAAAGCTTTCTATATGAGAGAAAACGATGATGGAAAAACTGTTGCAGCTTGTGATTGCTTAGTTCCTGGAGAAGGAGAAATCATTGGCGGATCTCAAAGAGAAGAAAGATATGAAATATTAAAAGCAAAAATGGAAAAAGCCGGAAACATTGAAGGACTTGAGTGGTATCTCAACTTAAGAAAATTCGGTGGTTGCATCCATTCTGGATTTGGAATTGGCTTCGATAGACTTTTAATGTACTTAACAGGAATAACAAATATTAGAGATACTGAACCATATCCACGTACATCTTCTAACTTAAAATACTAATTATTTATGCCTAACAACTCATACGATAACAATTTAAACGAAGGAAATACATTCTACACAACGGATGTTACTGATTTTACTGCTGTTTCTAGAAACGTAGCGAATAAGAGAATTTTCCTTGTTATATTGTTCTTATGTCTTGTTACATTCGGTTTTATTATTTGGGAGCTAGTTGATCTATTAGTCTTTGTAAAATGAATAAAATACCTACCCAAGTAAAGCAATCTAAACAAGTAAGTGTTCCAAAATCGATCATTTTTGGAAGAGTTTTACTGATTTTTGCGGCGGTAGGTTTCTTTTTAATGGCGATTTATCTACCAATAGATTTTATTATAGATAATTTAAATAAGACTATTAGGTGGACTGATCCTCTTCATTGTTTTATTGGAGTTGCTATCATTCCTTTAGCTGTTTTTATGATCTTTGCCGGTATCGCAGCTATTTCCTATGTAAGAGATGAAGGACCATTTCTTTCATTCGCCGCATTATCAGCGATTTTATGTGCAGTTATTTGTTTTGTTGACTTGGTAATCACTACCTTTATTGCAATTAATACAAAGAATGGACTTGAGTTTACTATAAGGTTTTTCACTATTGTAGTACCTTGCTTCTTATACTTTTTAGGTTGGCTTTTAGCAAAGAATTGGTTAGACTAGTTGCAATTATGAAGAAGATTGGATTAAAAATGTTACTATTAGGGGCGAGTTTAACCCTTCTTTGTAGTTGCAATAAAAAAAGTTCCTCCTCAGGTAATGGCGGCGGAACTTGTAAAGTTGGTGGAACAAAATGTGTAAGAGTTCCAACTTCAAATGCTAACTTACCTACTTATTTAAAATAAATTAGTAATAGTTGATTCCCTCCTTGTGAGGGTTTATTTTGCTAATTCTTCTTTAACTCTTTCAATAAATTTTTCTGGCTTATCAGTAGGAGCGAATCTAGCGACAACTTTTCCTTCTTTATTAATTAAGAATTTGGTGAAATTCCATTTAATGGCTTGAGCTTTGCCCTTTTCATTTTGTGTAATTAACCATTTATATAAAGGATCAGCTTTGTCTCCTTTAACTTCTATCTTTTTAAATCTAGTGAATTTCGTATTAAATTTAAGTGTGCAGAAAGCATTAATTTCTTCATCACTTCCAGGAGCTTGAGAGAAGAATTGATTGCAAGGGAAATCAAGTATTTCAAATCCTTTGTCTTTTAATTCTTCATACATAGCTTCAAGAGCGTCATATTGCTTTGTGAAACCACATTTAGTTGCCGTGTTAACAATAAGAAGAACTTTTCCTTTATACTTTTCCAAGGCGACCTCTTCACCATTTTGAGCTAAGACTTTAAAATCGTAAACATTCATTTTCATTTGCCTCCAAAAACATTATATATGATAGAGAAAAAATTTCTATAAGCTAATATTATGCATAATTTTTTCAAAATAAGCGGGTTTTGCGGAGATTTTATTGTTTTTCTAGTTATTTTTTCTGTAATTGAGAAAATACTTTTATTATCTTCGAAATATTACAAGAATTTGGAAATTAAAAATTTTCAAATTATTTATGCATTTTAGATGGAAAATATTTTTTAAAGAGTAAAATAGTGCCTTGACGGAGTCAAAGCATGTTATTAGGAAAGTATATTAACAAGTATTATCGAAAATATGCCTTCTTTTTTATCGTTGGTGTTTTGTTTTTAATTGCCGTCGATATTGCCCAGATTTATGCTCCTAAATTTTTAGGAAACATGGTTGATCTTTTCCAAGATGGTGTAGTGTCTGAAAAAGATAAACAAGATATTGTTCGAATAATTATCTATACTTTATCACTAGCTTTGGGAATGATGCTTGGAAGAGTTATATTTAGACTTACTCTATTCCATGCTGCTTTTAAAATTGAGTCCGAGCTTAGAAAAGAAATGTTCTTAAAAGCAGAAAAGTTATCTCAACGCTACTATCACGCAAATAAGGTCGGAACTATCATGGCGTGGTTTACTAATGATATAGAAACTATTCAAGAATATTTTGGTTGGGGAACCGTCATGCTAGTTGATGGCATTTTCTTGGCTGGATTAGTTATTTCTCAGATGTTTATTCTTGAACCAATTCTTTCCTTATTAGCTATTATCCCACTTCTTTTGATTATCGTTTGGGGACTTTTAGTAGAGAAATTCATGTCTGCTAAATGGGAAGAAAGACAAAATAGTTTTGATAAACTTTATGATTTCTCTCAAGAAACTTTTACAGGAATTAGAGTTATCAAAGCATTCGTAAAAGAGAATAAACAACTACATGCCTACGCTAAATTAGCTAGACACGATAAAGAAGTTAACGTTGGATTTGCTAGAATCTCAGTTCTTTTTGATGTTTCGATTGAGATTATTATTGGAATAATTCTCTGCTTGCTCATGGGAGTTGGCGGATATTTCGTTTATTGTTATATGACCAGGGAACCTTTCATGGTTTTTGGACACGTCATTTACTTAAGTGCTGGTTCTTTAGTTACTTTCATAGGTTACTTCGATCTTCTAATTTGGCCAATGATTGCCATGGGTCAAATTGTTTCTATGCATTCTAGAAGTAAAACTTCTTTAGGAAGAATTAGTAAATTCCTCGATGAACCTGAAGAAATTGCGGATATAGAAGGCTCTATTGAACTTAATAATGTTCAAGGAAATATCACATTTAAGAATTTTTCATTCGCTTATCCAACTAACTTAGAATCAAATTTAAAGAATATTTCATTGGAAATAAAAGCAGGAGAAACTGTTGGTGTTGTCGGAAGAATTGGTTCAGGAAAAACAACTTTAGTTAATTCTCTATTAAGGCTATATAACTTAGAAAAAGGTCAAGTTTTCATTGATGGTACTGATTTAATGGATGCAACTATTAAATCTGTTAGAGATTCTATTTCTTATGTTCCTCAAGACAATTTCCTTTTCTCTGATACTGTTGCAAATAACATTGCTTTCTCGGATAAATCTTTATCTAAAGAAAAGATAATTGCTGGAGCTAAGTTCTCCGATGTACACAAAGATATTTCAGACTTTAAAGCTGGTTATGACACAATTACAGGAGAAAGAGGAGTCACTCTTTCTGGAGGACAAAAACAAAGAATATCTATTGCAAGGGCTTTTGTTAAGGACTCTCCAATTATGATTTTAGATGATTCAGTAAGCGCGGTTGATGTTAAAACTGAAGAAATGATTTTGGCTAATTTAAGAGAATCTAGAAAAGGCAAAACAACAATTGTTGTCGCCAGTAGAGTTTCTACAGTTTCTCATTTAGATAAGATTATCGTCTTAAATAACGGGGAATTAGAGGGTTTTGGAAGTCATTCCTATCTTTTAAAGAACTCTCCAACCTACAAAAAGATGGTCATTCTCCAAGAATTAGAAAGAGAAGTGGAAGGAGGTAATTAACTATGAGTGATGATAAAGAAAAACTTATAGGTGATAAACACATCCCCCACAAAATAATGATTAGGAGAATGTTCCGCTATGTTAAGCCTGAAATATGGAAGATTCTTTTAGCCCTCCTATTAATCTTTATTAATATTGGACTAGATATCGTTACTCCTTTAATGATGTCTAAACTTACTGATAACCTTCAATCTGTAAATATTTCCTTAAAAATCATTTTAATGCTTTCTATAGGGTGTTTAGGGTTAACAATAATTGCTCAAACATTTACTTATTTTGAAGCCATGATCCTTCAAAAAGCAGGGCAAAAGATAGTTTACGGCTTACGTATGGAAGTTTTCGAACACATTGAAAACATGTCTTTAAATCAATTTAATGACATGCCAGTTGGATCTTTAGTTACTAGAGCGGTTTCCTATACGGCCTCGTTGTCTGAGTTATTTACTTCTATCTTAGTTAACTTAATTAAGAATGTTTTAACTATCGTGGGCGTATACATCATTATGTTTATTATTTCGTGGAAACTATCGTTGATGATGTTAGTTTTCGTAGTTATAGTATTCGTAGTTTCTTATTTCTTTAGAAAGACCGTTCATAAGATATTTAAACAAGAGAGAGGCTATGTATCTGATCTAAATACATTCTTAAATGAAAATCTTTCTGGTATGAAGATTATTCAAATCTTCAATCAAGAAAAGCGTAAAGAAGATGAATTTGAAGAGAAAAACGAACAGTTAAGAAAAGTTAGATATAAAGTTCTTTTAGCCTTCTCCTTATATAGACCATTTGTTAGATTTATCTACTTTGTAGCGGTTGCTGTAACGTTTGCATTTGCTTTAAATAACATTGCTACAGCAGGAATTATCGTCGCTTTCTACCTATATTTATCTAGATTCTTCAACCCAATCGAAGCAATTGCCGATCAAATTAATGGAATTCAAAAGGCTGTTACTGCAAGTGAAAGATTATTTAATCTTCTTGATGTTAAACCTGAAGTTCTTGATAAAGAAAATGCAATTGAATTAGGAAAAGTTGAAGGAAAGATCGAATTTAAGAATGTTTGGTTTGCTTATAAAGAAGATGAATGGATTCTTAGAGATGTTTCCTTTGTTATAGAACCTGGAGAAACTTGTGCTTTTGTAGGAGCTACTGGAGCAGGAAAGACAACAATATTAAGTTTAATTGTTAGAAACTACGAGATTCAAAAAGGTCAAATTTTAATTGATGGAATCGATATTAAAGATGTTAAGATTCAATCATTAAGAAGAGCAATTGGACAAATGTTACAAGACGTTTTCCTCTTCTCAGGAACAATAAAAGACAACATTACTTTATATGATGATTCTTTCTCTATGGAAGAGATTGAAGAGACTTGTGAATACGTTAATGCTGACTCATTTATAAATAAACTGGATAAGAAATATGAAGAAGAAGTTATTGAAAGAGGAGAAAACTTCTCTCAAGGTCAACGTCAACTTCTTTCATTTGCTAGAACTGTTTTACATAAGCCTCAAATTCTTATTCTTGATGAAGCAACAGCTAACATTGACACGGAAACTGAAGTACTTATTCAAAAGTCTTTAGATAAGATAAAGAATATTGGAACTATGTTAATTGTTGCGCATAGATTATCAACTATTCAAAAGGCTGATCAGATTATTGTCTTGCAAAAAGGTGAAGTTATTGAAAAAGGAAATCACCAAAGTTTATTAAAACAACACGGACATTATTACAAACTTTATAAACTACAATTTGAAGAGCGATAAATCCGCAAAACCCAGTTATTTTTTGCAAAACCCCACTGAATTTAATACAAATTTAGTGGTTTTTTGTCTCCACAAAAATTGAATATGATGAAAATTATTTTACTTAATGTATACTATTAAGTAATAAATTTTTAACTCAAGAAAAAGGAGTAGACAAATATGGAAATTAATATTAGTCATGGTGAGAAGATGGTTATAGCTCTTAAAGGAAGACTAGATACTGTTACTTCAGCTGAAGTTTCTCAAAGATTAGCAGAAGAAAAAATTGAAGAACAATTAGTTATAGTTGACATGAAGGAACTCGAATATATCTCTTCAGCAGGACTTCGTCTCCTTCTTACATTAAAAAAGAATTTAGCCGCTGAAGGTAAAGATCTTGAAATTCATAACTTAAATGATGTCTGTCAAGAAGTTTTTAACGTCACTGGCTTTGTTAACATTTTAGCAGTTAAATAAAAATGAAATTTAAGTTTCCAATTCTCGCGAAGATTGCAATTATCGGAGCAATTACTTCTATAGTTGCTTCAGGGGTTTCCTTATGGATAAATACAACTAATCAGATACAAGCTTCTGAAAAGAACCTAGATAAAGCAATTGAGAATACATTGGAAGCTATCGAAGTTAATTACGGATATAATACAACTGATTACGAATCTCAAGAAACTCAACAATTAGAAAGTATAATTGCAAACGCAAAAGAGGTTTATGATTTAATCAAAAACGTTGTATATAATCCTAAAAGTGAATCTTTTACTGAGTATTTTGTAAGATGTAAGGAAACAGCAGCAGCTCAAGCTTCAGAAAAAGGAGTATTGAATAAATTTCCTTGGTTCTATCCTGATCCAGATTCGGGAGCAAGCATTTCTTATCCTTATTTAGTATTTAAGGGCATTTATACTCAGCTTATCGGTTTACTTGGAATTGGACAATATTCAAGTGGCGCTAGGGCAGTGTATGCTACTTTTATAGCAGATAATGGAGATTTGGTCTTTTTTGGAGATTCGCGTTATAACCAATATAAAAGTGTTCCATTTTTCCATATAACAGGCTCTCATTACTCTATTAAATCAACAGATCATGTTGTTGATGGTGGAAGTGAGCATTATGATCAATATTTAATCGACGGTTATTTAACGAAAGCAGTTGATATAAAGCGTTTTGATGAAACCGGCACTGAAGTTATTTTAGCAAGATTCTTTGTCGAATATGATTATGTTGCAATAAATCAGGAGAATCAAAAAGAATTTACTAGAAATCTGATTATTTTTATTGTTACAAGCGCAGTCGTTATCTTAACAATTATTTTAGCTTCTTATTTCATGTTCTCCAGAAACATAAATAAATTGAAAAAGGGAGCTCAAAATATTTCTAGCCAGCTTTCTAATAACCAAGATTTTAATGTTATAGATATTAATATAAATTCTCACGACGAGATGAAAACTTTGAGCGATACTTTCGTCGAAATGGAAAATCAGCTTGTAAATTATATTGATATTATTAAGAAAGATGCCGCAACTAGAGAGAAAACTCTAGCTGAACTTGAAGTTGCTAGTAGAATCCAACTCGAAGCCCTTCCTAACACATCTTTTGTTGATCAAAACATCAATATTAAGGCGTTTATTAAAACAGCAAAAGAAGTTGGTGGAGATTTCTATGATTATTTCTACGCAGGAGATAAGCTAGTTTTAATTATTTCTGATGTTTCCGGAAAAGGAATTCCTGCTTCATTATTTATGATGAGAAGTAAAGCCCTCATCAAATCCAAATTATTTAGTGGTTTATCAATTAAAGATGCCTTATATGATGCAAATAATGAGTTGGTTAAAGGAAATAAAGAGAACTTATTTGTTACTTCATTTGTTGGAGAAATTGATTTCAAGAAACATGTAATTAAATATGTTAATGCAGGTCACGAGAAGCCATATATTATTTCTAAGGGAAAGATTTCCAGATTAGAAGGCAAGAGTAATTTTGTTCTCGGAGGAATTGATAATTTTGTATTTGAAGAAGAAGCACATCCATTTAATGAAGGTGATTCAATCTTCTTATTTACTGATGGACTCAATGAATCCATTAACGATAAAGAAGAAGAATTTGGTTATAAACGAATCGCAGAAACCTTAGAAGAATCAATGGATTATTCATTAGAAGATAAGATTAAATATATGAATAATAAGTTACTTGAATTTGTAGGCGACAAAGAACAATTTGACGACATTTCAATGATTTTTGCTAATGCTGTCTCTAGTGAACTACATCTTCATTATGAAGAGAAGGATTATTCTATAATAGAAGATGCTGCAAATGCATTTTCTTCGCAATTCCCATCTATTTCTCCAAAAATTAAATCAAAAGTAGGTATTATTCTTGATGAAATTCTAAACAATAGAATCTCTTATGAAGCTATTGAGAACCTTGTTATTGATATTGAATTTAAGTTTAAAGAGAATAAATTATTAATGGTGATTAGTGATAACGGATCTGACTATAATTTAATCGAAAAAGGGGAAGATAAATACGCAACAGAGAGTGAGAACCTCGAACTTGGAGGTTTTGGCATAATGTTGATAAAAGAATTCGCTGACGAACTTACTTACGAATATAAAAATAATAAATCAATTATCTCAATAACTCTTATAGATAAAGAAAACCTAAATTAACAATAAATGTTTGTTAAGTTAACTACAGACATTTTTTTAAGTTGATTATGTTCTTATGATTTATTCTATCGTAAGCATATTCGCTCATGAGTTTTTTAACAATTAAGATACCCAGTCCCCCTTCTTTTCGGTTTTCTATGTCTCCTTCAAGGGGTTTTCCTTCGTTAATAAATGGGTTAAATCTAGTTCCTTCATCAACGATGGTAAGGTTTAATTCTTTTTTGTCTAAGTTATAAAGAATTCTTATATAGACATCGCCTTCTTTTTCTGCGTAACCATATTTTATTATGTTAGAGAATAGTTCATCTCCGACAATCAAAAGGTTAGAGATAAACTTCTTATCAATATTTTCTTCTTCTGCGAAGGTTTTTAAGAAATTTAACATTTCAGGGATGTTTTCTTGCTTTCCTGGGAAAAGATTATCTGTATAAATGCATTTATCTCCGTGATATTTTAAGGTTAGATAAGTCATATCATCGCTTTGTTCAGCATGTCTAGCGAACTCTAAAATGGATTCTTTAAGCTCGTGATGAAGCTCAATTAGGCATGAATATTCTTTTTTATTAAATAAGTTTATTAGACGTTTCTCTCCAAAGAATTCTCCATTTCTATTTCTAGCTTCAGTAATTCCGTCTGTATATAAAGTAATTGTTTCTCCTTTTTCTAGAGTTGTTTGCTCATCAGTTACAAAAGCTGTAGGCATTCCTCCTAGAATAAATCCTGATTTGCAGTCTAAATAGTGGTAGTTCTTAGCACTTCCTACAATTGGAGGATTATGTCCAGCGTTAGCAAAATCTACGTGACCTGTCCTCGTATTTATAATTGCTAGGAAACAAGTAACAAACATTTGGGAGTCATTTCCTTCATAAATCGTCTTATTAACTAGATTTAAGATTTCCGAAGGTTTTTTGTCTAAGGAAACAAAATTCTTAAAGCATGTGATGGTTTTCATCATAAACATTGCTGCAGGAATTCCTTTTCCGGAAACATCACCAATTACAATTGCGGTATGATTATCATCTAAAACAAAATAGTCATAGAAATCTCCACCGATTTCTTTAGCTGCTTTTAGTTCAGCTTGAATTTCAACATCCGAATTAGTTACAAACTCTTTTGGGAGAGTTTTGAGCTGTATGTCTTTAGCAACTTCAAGCTCGGTTTTTGTCTTTTGTTGTTCACTATTTACTTTAATTTCACTAACAAAAAGCTTGAAAGTACGTTTATTTAATGCGTTTGAGATGAAGAATATCAAAAGAAGGATTGCTGCTCTAGGCAATGCATAATAAATGAATACTTTTAGATAACGATTTTCTCCTTGAGCTAAATAATCTTGAAGTAAGTTATATCTAGCCACCGGACCATCTACATAAACGATTTTATCTCCTAAAATTACACCATTTCCTATTAAATTAGGATCGTATTCTCCTAGGAACATCCCAGCGTACATACAAGCTGGAAGTAAACATAATACGAGAATAAAAGTTACTTTTCCTAATCTAGGATTGTAGTAGTGGTTGGTCATTATGATGCATAATGCCCAAGCAATCATCGTATGTTTAGGAATAACTACATTTAAAACGGCTATAACAAATACGAATGAGAAAACTACAAAGTATTTATAATGTTTTTTTCTAAGTTTACTTTGAAATTTTAATGCATAAAGAAGAGGAGAAAATAAAATCGCAATTCCTATAGGAAAAACGATATTTATTAAAACTCTCATGTTATCGTGGATTTCAAAAGTTCCTGTAAGATAACATATCCAAATAACAAGCATGATGACTCCGCCAAAAGCATTAGCAAAAGACATATGCTTATTAGCATTTTCTTCGTTGTCGTAATAAGCTTTTAGGTAAGCTTCATCTGTAACTCGTCTATATTTATTCTTTTTCGCCATCTTATTCGTGGATTAATAAATCATCATATTTATCTAATAGAGGAAGAAGTCTAGAAATACATCCATTAAGTCTAGTTGTATTTTCCTTCTGATTAACTAAAGTCCACCAAACCATATGGATGTAACAAAGAAGTGCAATTTTATCTTTTGCTGCTTCATCTTTTCTTCCTAAACATCCATCAACAAGATCATCAAATAGTTTTCTAACAAATTCAGCAGGAACTCCAAGGAAGCGCTCACTATTTCCTGGATCATCTTCTTCAAAAGCAACATAAGGTGCTCTAATTAAAGCTAATTCGAAAATAGGATCTCCATATGAAAGAGTATCCATATCAATTAAAAGGAGTTCATCTTTTTGAACCATGATGTTCTTAAAGTGGCAATCTCCATGGATAAAAGTCTTAGATTCTGGCAAAGATAGGAGGAGTTTGCAGGCTTTTTGATAATATTTATCTTCTAAATAAGGTTTAAGAAGTTCCATTCTTTTGATGTAAGCTTCTTTCATATTTGGAATAGAATCATCTGCGCATTTAGTTGTATTTATAATCTTAAGAAGCTTTACGTATTTGTCTTTGAGTTCTTCATATCTATCTGGATTATTTACAAACACGTTCTTTAAAGAATCGCAGTCGAGCATCTCAAATCTTACTCCAAGTTTGTCATCTACTTTGACTATATCAAACGAGATTGCTGTAGGAATTCCTAGGATAAAAGCTTGCTTAGCGAGTCTAAGTTCTCTTTCAATTTGTTCAGGGTCACTAGTTCTATTGAATACTTTGATGATTGTATCTTTATCTATTCTATAAACTGTTGAGAAGAATCCTGTTCCAACAACTTCGGCACCTGAAATATAAACTCTTTTCAATGCTTTTTTAACTTCCATGATATTTATAAAACCAGTCATGGACAAAACATCATAGACTTCTAGAGATGCTTCAACAATTTTTACATCCCCGTATTTTTGTTTAAGCTTTAAGATGATGCGTAAACCTGCGGAAGAAACGTAACTTAAGGCAGAGAAATCCAATACTAATGTTTTAAATTTCTGCTTATTGAGGCAGGCTTCAATGTCTTTTTCAATGTTTTCGGCGTTATAAGAATTCAATTCGCCTTCAAAAAATAGGGTAAATCTTTCGTTTTCTAAGTTGTATCTCATAGGAAGAATTCCTTTCTATATAATAAATTTTACTTGTTATTAAGCATCTATCAAGAAAGAACATGCTTTTAAGTAGTTTAATCTTTATATTTTATATAGTTTCCACTAAAATGCCTTTTATGAAAAATAGAGAGTATGAATTTTCATTTGCTGAAGCAGGCTGGTTTAGAGTCTTAACTCTAGCTTTAGGTTGCGGTTTAGTTGTGGGTGTTTTAGCTTGTTCTACATTTGCTGTTGGTTATTTGAATGCTATGGATGTTGTTCATGCAAGCTTCTATTTAATTTTGATTTTTATTTTAACGGCTTGTACTAGAGTCATTAACTTTTTTAGAAATACGACCAGATTAAATTTAATTCGTTCCAGCATTTTGATGGCTGCTGATGTCACTCTAGCGATATTGTCGGCTTTTGCATATAGAAATAACTTATTTTTTGTTTATTTAGGTGTAATTTATTGCGGGGCGTTAATAGTTTCTAGAATAATCATGCTTCTAGAGAAACACACAGTAAGAGATTGCGTTTTTGGCTTATTAGTTATTGCATTTAACTCTTTCATAATCTTTATTTTATTTGATATGTATAGTCATGAGCCAATCCAAAACGTTGTTTTATTGGAGAGTTTATTAATTACATTTACTGCGTTTATTCAAGTCATCGCGCTTTCTTTAAAGTCTTTGCAAATGAAAGTATTGTTTAAAATTATTTTCAAAACGTATGCTGTAGAGATTTTATTTGGTTTGATTACTTTAATGATGGCTGTCTCATTCCTTTTAACAATGTACGAACCAGAAATGAGAA
>JAXFZD010000043.1:0-18047 GCA_034185265.1 Bacilli bacterium
ACCAACAATTCTCTTCAGTTACCTTCTTATCATAATATTTAGATTTAGAGTTGTGGTTACCCCATTGATAGTAACCTCTATAGTTCTCATCAAGTTGAGCTGACTTAATGAACCAGTTATTACCTGTAGAAGAATGGTTGAGGACTAAGTCCATAACGATTCTAATATCGCGTTTTCCTGCTTCTTCAATTAAGTCTTCATAGTCTTTCATAGCACTTTCTTCAGTAACAATGCCATCTTTAGCATTTGGAGAAGAAGCACTACCAAACTTAGTATCAACTTTATAATAATCAGAAATATCATATCCGTGATAAGAATCTGATTTTTGAACTGGAGTTAACCATAAGGCTTTGATACCTAAATCTTTTAAGTAATCAAGTTTTTGAGTTATACCATAGATATCTCCGAATCCGTCTTTATCAGAGTCAGCAAATGAAGAGATTTGAACTTGGTAACCTACACCAGCATTAGAAGCAAAGTCTGGAGCAGTTTTTTGAATTGCGGCAGCGCTTTGACTCCAAACATCATTATATTTAGAGTTACCAATAGTTATGTTACTTCCGTCGTCATCTTCAAATGGATCAGATAAATCGTTAACTACTGTTCCTTGATAGGAAGCAACTTTATCTTGAAGAGCAAAGATGTGCCATGCTTTTCCACCATCTTTAGTATCAACAGTCATAACTCTTTCTGGATCAGTTAAATCTACGTGGAGGTCACCTCCATCATTAGTCCAGAATTTACCTTTAGGATTCTTTCTAGTAGAAGATTTTACGACTTGAATACCAATGACTGAGTCATATGAGCCATCACCACTCTTAGTATCAACGAAGCTAACAGTAGTTCCACCGACTTTATGTCCACTATCACTAGTTCCGCCATCATATTCTTTAGTTAAATCGATATCGGCGACTGCTCCGCCAAAATCATCGATTACAGCATGTCCAGTTACAGAAAGATCAGCTAAAGTTGTCTTTTTACCTTTGAAATCAAAGATAGTTCCTTGACCTTCAGTTGGTCTATATGGCCATGCCCAGACATCCCAATCATCATATTCTGCAGATTGGTTATCAAATCTATAATAATGGAAATAGACGTGGTTAGTTTCACTCTCTTCAGTAATCTTTCTTACATATTCATCGATTTCTTCTTGAGTATGATGTCCAGCTTCTTGTTTTTGCCAGACAGCATATAAAACTACGTTGTCTTCGCCCATTACATAGGCAGCTTCTTCGATTAAATCTGCTTTGGTGCCCATTTTTCCATCAAATTTTGGGCTCCAACCAACAAAGGAGTACCCATCACGCTTTCCTGGAGTAGTTGGAAGAGTGATTGAAGCACCTGTTTTACCTTTTCTAGTTTGGATCTTAAGTCCTTCAACGCATGGATTAAGAGTTAAAGTATAGATTGGTCCTTGTCTAGTTACAGTTCCGGTAGCAACTTGAAGAGTCTCTAAATGTTCATTAATAGTTCCATCTGCGTTTGCTTTGATTGTGCTACAAGAAGCTAAAGCAGCTAAAGAGGAAATCATTAATGCATATGGTAAATATTTTCTTACTTTCATATTCTTTCCTCCTTAGTCAATCCAATTTCCTGCGTTCCAATCAGTAACTTCAAATGTTCTAGAAGTTCCAATTGTTAAATCGTCACTTTGATTCCACTTGTTATCCCAAGTGTTTTCACTCTTAGCACCGTTCATTCTGCAGAAGATAATGCTTGTATAAGCAGCAAAGTCTGCATCAGTTAAAGTGACATCATACATAGATCCATTCTTTGTCATATCTTTCCATGTATTTTCGCTACCTTTAAATAGATAAACAGCAAATCTTGCTCCATCTTTATCCCAGATACCAGGTTTAAGGTGGAATGTCTTATTAGAAACTGGTTCTTCAGAAGAAGATAATCCAGTTGAATGAGATTCTTCAGAAGAGCTTACTTCTACTTCTTCCCAACCAGCATAAAGCTTCCAATCAGCTGTAATTTCAGTCTTCTCGAAATCAAATGGAGTATATGCGTAAACGTCTTTAAACCAGCCTAAGAAGATGTCTGCTCCTCTAGTTGGGGCTTCTGGAGCGGTTGCGTATTCTCCAAATAAAACTTTAATAGGAGCAACTTCGCTTCCGCCAAATGTTTCAAATGTAATTGTGTAATATTCTAAATCTTCGCTAGTTTCTTCGGTTTTACTTTCAGACTCGGATTCGCTAACTACAGGTTCGCTTTCAGTAGTGACTATAGGAGTAGATTCACTAATTACTGGCTCACTTTCGCTTGTAACAACTGGAGTAGATTCACTAGTAACAATAGGAGTAGATTCACTAGTAACAATAGGAGTAGATTGACTAGTGGCTTCAGAAGTAACTATAGAAGAGGCTTCGCTTGTTCCTTGGCTAGTTCCAGCACTACTGGTAACTACACTTCCGCCTCCGCCTCCTCCGCAAGCTGCGAGAAGGAAGCTAGAACAAACTAATAATAATAATTTTTTAGCTGTCATAAGACCTCCTTAAATTATCCTTCAATGTAATAAGCTTGTAAGTAAGCTCTCATATCGTCATCATTATATGCTTTAAATTCAGCAAATGATGCTCCTGGAGCAAATGCATCGATCTTTCTATAGTCAGAAAGACCATTAACACTAACAGTTAATTTGGCGATATCTTGATATCTGAAGCTTCCTCTTCTAACGTTATTATCATCTTTAATTTCATAATTTGATGGTAATCCAGCTTCATAAACCATCTTTTCAGAATAATTATTATATGTTTCGTCTGCTTTCTTAGTACTTGCACTACCAATAATTGTTAAATAATCAGCAGCTGCAGAAGCAAAATTATATGCGACTCCTTCTGGAGTGAATGGGAAAGGTTGTTTGCCTTCACCAAATCTATTTAAATAAGAAATAGATTCTTCGATTACATTATTTTCTGCGTAAGATTCTAAGAATGTTCTTGCAGTAACGAGTTCATTGTGGAATTCTGCTTCGGTTAATTCAATATAAAGCTTAAGACCTTCTTCATAATGCCAGTCATTATCTGGGTTATGGTCACAGACGAAGAAATGATAGAATTTTCTTCCTTCTTCTGTATTTAATTCTTGAAGAATGTGTGTATAAGTTCCATCGACTTTTGCATAAGCATCATCTGGGTTTGCACCTTTAAGATGTCTAATGTCTTCAGTGAAATAAGCATAAATTGGCTTATTGGTACCATCTTTTTCTATTGAAGCAAATCTTAAATCCTTAGCAAGTCTAGCATAGTAATTAGTGACTTTACCTTTGCTGCTAGTTTTAGATGAGCTAGATTCAGTTCTAATAGACATTTGGAACTGCTTCTTTTGGGTTAACTTAGCTCCTGTTTCATAGCCGCTAGCAATTGATTTTGCTCTTTCTTTAGCTTGATCATAAGAAATTCCACCTGAAGATGAACAAGCAATTAGAGATCCTGCAACTAATGCTAAGCAACCTAATTTGATTGAATTTTTCATAAATATATACTCCTATATTATTACCTAAAGTTATTTGATTTGTCCGCTAGTTCTTCTAACGATTAAACATTCATATTTGTAGACTGTAATTCTGTTATCGCTAACTGAGAATGAGCTACCTGCGCTATGTTTTCCGTTAGATGAATAGAGAACTTGGAAGCTACCATTTCCAATTCCAGTAGTTCCACTAACTGCTCCTAAGTCATTAGCTAAGAAGAGATAGACACCTTTAGAATCCTTTTGTCCGATGAATCCACCAGCAAGAATTCTTGTTCCTGGTTGAAGATCTGTATGATCCCAGCACCAAGTTTTTCCGTTATCTACTTGGGTCTTAGATTGACCTAGAGTATTTCCCATTTCTTTATTTCTAAGTTCAAATAAAGCTTTGAATCTATTGAAGTAATCAACGTTAGCAGCTTTTCTATCCCACTTAAAGGAATTAACAGCATCGCCATATTTATATGAATTTCTAACTAACCATTTATTTTCAGTTAATTTAATTCCATCACCTTCAATCCAACTATCTTTACCGTTAGTTGCATGTTTATAGGAAGCAACTAAGTCATCAAATAATGGATTACCTTTTTCGATGAGTTTTCTTCTAAAGATTTCATCTCCACCATTAATGAAGGCGATTCCTTGTCCGAATGTTGCGATAGATTGAGCAGCTAAGACAGCATCTTTAACATAAGAATTGTTGTCGTTCATTGTATCGGAAAATTGATATGCTAATTGATCGTAAAGGGTGTAATTATCATGACACGCAACATAGTTGACAGTTTGATTTGGATTACATCCATTACTATTAGCCCATCTATTTTCACCTAAGATTTGAGTTAAGGTGTTATAAATTGCATCTGTAGATGGGGAACCTTGAGTAAGGAAGCACTTTTCGCTAGATTCGCCAGCCGTTTCTGGAGTGACATCTCCGTATTTAGTATTTCCTTTAGTTCCATCTCTACCTGCATCGTTAAATGCTCCGACTGGGAATGCGGAACTTGTATTTAATTTAGCATAGATGTTTCCAGTTGTAGATTGTTGATCTCCTGGAAGAGCACTTCCACCACCAAGCCAACCTTCACCATATAAAACTGTAGTAGCATCAACTTTATTTACAGCAGTTCTAACAGCTTTCATAGTGTTAATATCGATAACACCCATTAAGTCGAATCTAAATCCTTTGATTCTATATTCTTCTGCCCAGAAAGCTACTGATTGAGCGATAAATTTAGAAGCCATTGGTCTTTCTGTAGCAACTTCGTTACCAACTCCAGATCCATCAGTAAGGTTACCATTTGCGTCAGTTCTGAAGAAATATCCAGGAATAATCTTGGTAAATGCACTATTTGCAGCACTTGCCATGTGATTATAAACGACGTCCATGATGATTCTAATTCCAGATTTTGCAGCGGTAAGAATTAAGTTCTTGTATTCTCTAATTCTGCAAAGTGGATCACTTGGATCAGAAGCATAAGCACCTTCGACTACGTTATATGTAGCTGGGTTATAGCCCCAGTTATAGCTCTTTTCGATTAATGTTCCTTCTCCTTCGGTTGAAGAATAAACAGAAGCAATTCTTTCATCATTATCTTGATCATAGACTGGGAGAAGTTGAATTGCGTTAACTCCAAGTTCTTTAATATGATCAAATCCGGTCTTTACGGTTTTGCCGTTACCAGTATAAGTTGTACCTTCTTCAGCAAAAGCATTATATCCGCCTCTTCTATTTCCTTTATTAGATTTCCAAGTCTTATCAGCGGTTAAATCTCTAATATGAGCCTCATAAACGCTTAAATTGTTAGCGGATTTAATTGTTGGAAGAGCTTCATCGACGCCTTTTCCTTCATTCCATCCTTCAGGATCAGCTTCATGGGTTGCTCTATTATATGTATAACCTCTAGCTGCGTTGACGCCAGTTGCAATAGCATATGGATCGACAACTTCAGCTGTTCCGTTAGAGTTAGTAACTAAGAATGTGTAGTATTTTCTAGTCAAAGCACTGCTCTTAACTCCTGGTTCTCCTGGAGCAACATATTTTTCCCAAACTCCGTTAGCTCCTAAATTCATTTCAATTTCAGTGTTGAAGTTTGCACCGGCTTCGATATGGTCAAGTAAAGAAGAAGGAGTTCCAGTTCTATAAAGTCTTAAGACGACTCTAGCAGCTGTTGGTGCCCATAATTTGAATGTTCTATAACCATTTTCATCAAATGTAACACCTAAATCAGTACCATTATATGTGTAATTATTCTTAAAGTCAGCTGTATCATATAAAGCTTTGCAAGAAGCAGCTTTAAATGTGCGTTTTTCTGGATTTAATGCGAAATATGCGTCAACAGAATAGATAATATTAGGATTCATCGTAGTATTATCTGGGAAATTAATTGTGACACTATTTGAATTTGGTGTTCCAGAAAGGAATAAATATTTAGATTTATTTCTTGCTTGATCATCAGCATTCATTTGATACCAAGAAGCATCAAATTTATAAACTTCATATCTAGAAATTCTTCCTACATCAGATGCACTTCTTCCAGTAGGAACGCCAGTTCCAGTGACGACTAATTGTTTCCAGTTTTTGAAATAACAAGAATCAATATGATCGCCTAGTGCATCAGATTTAACTGCGTAGAAGTCAATAGAAGCATTTTCTCCTGCTGCAGTATAGATATTCATGGTTGGAATATTTCCATCCATTGTAATTACAAAGTCTTTAAATTCTAAGAATGTATCCGCGGATTGACCACTCCAACTGTCTCTTTTCTTGATAATCATCCTGATATCGTTAGAAACATGACCGTGGAATTGTTCATTTTCCCACAAATTCATTTCAAAATATTTACCATATTCAGCATCAGTTCCGTTGAATTCATATTGTTCACCATCAACAGAAGCATTCCAT
This sequence comes from Bacilli bacterium, assembly GCA_034185265.1. GTDB lineage: Bacteria > Bacillota_I > Bacilli_A > RFN20 > CAG-826 > Alloenteromonas. Next base: position 6,380 of record JAXFZD010000043.1, read on the forward strand.
AAATATATAACTAAATCTGTATAGGTTAAGTCATCTCTATGATACCAAATTCTAAGTTTTCCGTTGAAATAGATATCTCCAGTGCTTTCATCAACTAAATAACTTGGTAAATCTGGATCAAATTCAGGTTCACCACTTTCAGCTGTTGTTTGAGTTTCACTAGATACTTCACTAGAAGCAGCGGATTCACTAGATTGTTCACTTTCTGAATGGTGTTCAGTTTCACTAGATACTTCGCTAGAAGCAGCGGATTCAGAATGTTGTTCTGTTTTGCTTTCTTCTCCACTTTCTTCAGTAGATAATCCAGTTTCGTGAGTTTCACTTTCTTTTTCAGATTCAGAAATAACTGGTTCAGATTCACTTTCTTCTTCAGATTCGCTAATTACAGGTTCTTCGCTAGTTAAAACAGAAGTCCCTACAGGTTCTTCGCTAGTTCCTTGGCTAGTAATAAATGGCCATGGATTAGTGCTAGATTCGCTAGAAATATCTAAGGAAGAAGAATCAATTGGTTGATCTTTAGAAGAAGACGTACTAACGACTGTCCCTCCTCCTCCGCATGACGTAAGAGTCATGGCGAGCAATGTTGCAGATAAGAACAATAATTTCTTTTTCATAAGACTCCTTTCTCATCAGCTTTCATTAAAATTGATGAATATGGTGCTATCTCGATGCCATCTTTTTTGATAGAAGCTTTAACTCCAACAGTAGTTACTTCTTCTTTAATAGAAGCATCTTCGATATTAAATGTTTCAAATTCATTAGATGTATTGTGGATTAAGTAATAAACTTCATCGTTATATTCAATCTTTAAAGCACATAATTTAGAGTTCTTTAAAGAGCTATATTGAGTATATGTTCCGTTACAAATTGCAGGATATTTACTTCTTATATTAAGTAATTTTGCGTAGTGAGTATAAATTGAGGTTCTATTTGCTGCGCAATCATAAGCTCCTACAGATGGTCTTTCTCCTTTATAAGTAGTTCCTCTAGGATCATCACATTTATAGATCGAAGAATCATCTACGCTCCAAGGGAAAGCTAATCTTCTATTTGCATCAGAAGAAGAACTTCCTCTAGTTCCAGCCATATCAACTTCTTCTCCATAATAAATCCAAGGAGTTCCTCTATTTAATATATAGGTAGAAGCAACTAATTTTTTCTTATAATCACGTAGATCTTTTTCAACAATTGCATAATATCCATGCATTCTATCTGTATCGTGATTAGATAGGAAGAATACTGGTTTTCCTTCTGGGTCTTGTCTAGCAATCTTCTTTTCAATAAAAGCAATATTAGAAGCTAAATCATCTCCTCTTTGGTTAATTGACATATTAAGGAAATAATTACTTCCTGCATTAGAAAATTGGAAAGCAAAAGCTTGCATTCCATTATCTGCATAATATTGAGCTAAAGCAGTATCAGACATATTCTTTTCCCAAGCTTCTGCTACTAAATATAAACTTGGATCCATCTCTAGAGCTTCAGCTTTAAGATATTTTAAATATTCAAGATTGCTTGGTTTATCTCCATAATAAAGATAGCAAGCTCCATCAAATCTAAATCCTTTGGCTCCTTTAGAAATCCAGAAGGACATAATATCTTTTTGTTTATCTCTTAATTGTTGACTATCTATATTGAATTCCGCCATATTAGCATCGAAATTACATTCATAATAGAAAGTCTTTCCGTTTCTAGAAATAGATCTATATGTTCTTCCATATGTATTTGGAGAAGGAATTTCATCTAAGAAAACGAAATCATCTTTGCAGCTATCATCTCCTTTATAATTTCTAGAATAATGATCTGCTGCTGTATTAAACCAACTTCCTTTAGCTGAAGCATGGTTAAATACCATATCCATTACTATCTTTATATTATATTTAGAAGCTTCATTGCATAAGGAGACGAAATCATCTACGCTTCCAATTCTAGAAGAAACATCATAATAATTTTCTACATCATAATGATGATAAGTTGAAGAAGGATGAATTGGGGTTAACCAAATATATTCAACTCCTAAATTCTTTAAATAATCTAGGTTTTCTTTAATTCCGTTAAGATCTCCGATTCCATCATTATTGCTATCAGCAAAGCTTTCTACGAATATTTCATATCCAACTCCGCTAGCAATAGCGACGCTCTTATCTATTTCATAATCAAAATCATCAACAAATCTCTCTTTTGCTGGAATAGAAGTAGATTCTTCTTCACTAGTTGCTTCACTAGTTGCTTCAGAAGAAATCTCACTAGAAATTTCGCTACTTTCTTCGCTAGATTCAATAATTGATGAGCTTTCTTGAATAGATTCGCTTGTCACCTCTGAAGAAATTTCTTGGCTTGTTTCTATTTTAGAAGAAGTAGAAGCCTCTCCAGAAGAAGGTGAACAAGAGAAAAGTAAAGAAGCGAAACCTAACACTAATGCAATTTTTCTAGACTCCATATACTTTCCTCCTGTTTAACCTAATTTAATTTATTTGTATTTGTATTTTTTTATCCCTTAACAGCACCGCTAGAGACACCACCGACGTAGTTCCTTTGCATTGCGATGAAAAGAATTGATGTTGGTATTGCGACTAAGACAGCACCAGCACAGAATTGACCCCAATATCTAGCTGGAAGAGATTTTTCACTAGCATTGATCATTTCATAAAGCATGACTGCTACAGTTGTTGTAGTACCAGATTTGTTATTTTGGGCACCACCAGTTAACATGTAGGATGCAGTGATATACTCAGCCCATGGAGCCATGAATGATGTTAATAATGTGTAGACAACGATTGGTTTAGCTAAAGGTAATGTAATCTTATAGAAGATTTGGAACTTTGTAGCACCATCAATCATGGCAGCTTCATCGATTTGTTTAGAGATTGTATCGAAGAAACCTTTAGAGATATAGTAACCCATACCTGCACCACCAGAATAAATGATGATAAGCGTCCAGATTGTATTACCCATATTCAAGATCTTAAAGATTTGATAGAGAATGATTAAACCAACGAATCCAGGGAACATACCAAGGATAAGGATGACTCTCATCATTGGTTGTCTTGCTTTGAAGCGAAGTCTTGAGAATGCATAAGCAGTAGCTAATGTAAATAATGTTGAGATTACTGATGCAAATGCAGCAATAACAAGAGTATTTAAGAAGCCACCGAGAACTCCTTTACCACTAGCTGTGGAATAGAAGAAGTTAAATGCGGAATCTTCTTTAGCTAAATCGCCTGAAGAAGATGCTCTTAAGACTTTATTTGTTGCGAGGTTGATATAGTTATCAAAACCCCAAGCTGATGGAACAAGTTTAGATTGAGATGCTAAACCATATTCACCAGAGAATGATTGGAGAACTAACCAGACGATTGGTGCAATCCAGATAACGACCATAATAGCAAGAATTAAGTAGACAATGATGTCAGCAGTAATTCTTCTAGTCTTCTGACTAGCTTTATGTTTCTTTTTCTCGGTTTTTACTTCACCAACGACTTTTTCAGATTTAATAACTTCAGTAGCCATTATTGGAAAGCCTCCTCATTCTTTGTAGATCCCATTCTTCCGTACATGATGAGTGAGAAGAATGCACAGATTATGAAGATTACACAACCGATAGCAGATGCTAAGTAGTATTGATGGTTAGCTCCGCCGGAGACTGTAATCTTATAAATCCAAGTAATTAATAAGTCAGTGTAACCTGCTGGAGATGCAAGTCCTCCTGCTGCGTCTGGTCCACCGCCTGTAAGGAAGTAGATAACGTTAAAGTTATTAATATTACCGATAAATTGTGTTAATAAGCTTGGTCCAGTAACGAATAAGACGTAAGGCATTGTGATTTTCCAGAATTGAGTCCATGGAGAAGCACCATCGATATAGCTTGATTCGTATAAGTCACCAGGAATATTCATTAAGATACCAGCTGTGGACAACATGGTAAATGGAATACCGATCCAGCAGTTAATAACAATAATGTTAATCTTTGGTAAGACTGCTTTAACTTCAACTAAGGAACCCCAAGTTGCTGATCCCCAGGAAGCATCGGAGAAGAATCCGATATAGGAAGTCTTTGTAACATAAGTAATGGTTTGAGTAATTGGAGTACCATCAGCATTATAGCCAATTACGTTGACTAATGTAGATGTACCGGAAACAATACTTCTACCTTGAGCGTCTGTCCAATTCTTCAAAACACCAAGAATACCTTGATTACCTACGATTCTATAAGGATCATCAATAGTTCCAGAACCTAGATAATAGGTTTCTACTAGAGCTCCATCTGGTCCAGGAACCATAATTCCGCTTGTTCCAGAACCTAATAGAGAGTTAATTGCACCTTGATCGGAGAAGAATTTTGAAATTACAAGCAAGGTAATGAATTGAGGAACAGCGATTGAGATAACAAACATTGTTCTCCAGAATGCCTTAGCTTTAATTGTCTTTCTTTGAATTAAAAGTGCAAGAATAATACCGAATATGTAGTTTAAGAAGGTTGAGAATAATGCCCATATAAGAGTCCAGACCAATAAGGTCATGAATGTCTTAGGCATTGATCCTGAACCAGCACCGAAATCAAATAAGGATTGGAATCCTAATGCTTCCCAAGCAAAGATACCATTACCATGATTTCTTGTATCCCAGTTAGTAAATGCTAATGCGATAGAGAATAATAATGGAATGATAACTGTTAATAAACAGCCGATTGTTGGAAGAGCAAGAACTGATACAGCGAATTTTTCATCTGCAAATTCTTTAACTTGTTTCTTAAATGAAGTTGGGCATGGATGGAATGGAGTGATAAGGAATTGATCACGATATCCATTGAAGTTTTTCTTTGCCCATTCAACGAAGACGACTGGGTCTTGCGCGCATTGCGCGTTCTTAAATAAATAGAATAGTAAGGAAGCATCGTGATCAGAGATTGCATATGTATCAGCAATTTCTCTAACGAAACCTTTTTCCCCTAATGCTACTCTATCAGCATTTGTGTCATAGTCTTCTAAGACTTTTAAACATCCTGCTAAAGAAGATTCTCTGTCTTCTTTATTTACTTTGATGAACTCATCGTTCTTCTTTTGATAATTATTTCTAACAGAAATGATATATTCTTCTGCGGTAACAATTTCTTTGCCTGCTTTTTGAGCATCGAGTTGGCCTCTAATACCTTTGATTGCGATTGCTGCGGCTTTAACAGCTGCATCGAAGCTGCAATCAAAGAAACCAACTACTCTACTAGCAGCAGCTTTTGATTTAAATTTGTTATTTAATGGAAGAGGAGTTAATCCGTTAGCAACGGAAACATCATCTTCTGCAGTAATACATCTAACGAGATCTTTTTCTTTTGCTAATACTCTAAGAAGAGCATGTTGATCTCTAACAACGCGGAGATAGTCATTATATTTATCATATGTATGAATAAATTTATAGAACTTTCCACTTGTTACATTGTAAACATATTCGAATCCGAAATGATTGTTGAATGCTTTTGGTTTCCATTCAAGATATTTCGCAAAAACTGTATGCCATGTGGATTTTTCAATCTTAGCTTTTACTTTAGCAAATCCAGCATAGAATCCATTATAGAAAGCTCTCCATGCTCTAACGAGAACAAAGTTATTTCTACTTGGAATCTTCTTGAAGTCAACATAAGAGATATAGTAAGCACTTAGCTTAGAATATCCATATTTGTTGGCCATTAATTTATGGACTGCTACATGACCTAATTTTGTTAAATCTTCATCAAATTTTTCTCTGTGTTGGACGGCATCCATTGCATCGAGATGAGCTGTTCTAAACTCATAAAGATGTTCGATTTGGTACATATCGTATCCGCCTTGGACACCTTTATTCCAGACTATGAAGTAAGCAATGATGATAAACATTGTCATAAAGCCTAAAACTAAAGCTCTGACCGAAGAATTCTGATATGAAACATCACCTGCTGCGTATGCAGCTGCACCGTAATCAAGATGGATGAAGCGACTAATTGCAGTGCCTCCGACGAGGATCATATAAAGAATAAATGCTACTTCAACGACGAGGAATATAATCATATTTCCCCATTGTTTAGAAGGAGCATAACCTACACCGTTAAATATGAAGTTAAGTCGTCTAGGTAAATCAGTTTCCTTGAAGATTCTAACTTTTCTTCTAATAAAATGAAAAATTCCCATGCATAGAACATAGGAGTACTTAAATACACCAATTATGATTTGGCATATAACTTTTAGAACGTCTAAGACGAAACTTAGAAGGAATAATATGATACCAACTAAACCTTCTAATAAAGACCAAGAGATAGATTTAATCCATGGTTCTTTTTTAACATCATTATTTCTAAGGGCTTTGATCCCAGCAAAATCAATAGCAGCATCCTCATTAGGATCTACTGATACTGTTGCATCGACCTTTTTTTCAGGTTCAACGGAGTTTATTTGTTCTTTTTTGTCTTTTCCCATTTGAACTCCCTTTCTTTTTTAGTAAGAACTTCCAGGGGGTAATTCATACCCCCCGAAAGTCCGACAAATACAAATTATTTAATAAATTAATAAGATGAGTAGAAAATTAATTATTTTTCCATTTCATCAGCGACGTCTGCCATGAATGCTAATGCGCCTTCATGTCCGACACCATATCCGGTACCCCAGGATTTGCCGCTTTCTTTACCAGCCTTGATGGCGGTTCCGACAGAACCCATTGGTGTCCAGAAGTTATCGTTAACGGATGGACCTTGAGCAATTGTGCAGCCTCTGGAGACCATGTCAGCAATTTGTCCAATGAATGGCATTGCTAAGACGTCTTCATCAGCAGCAGCTGCTAAGTTAGATGGACCATAGCCTTTTTCTTCAGCTAATTTTAATTGATTTTCTTCGGTGGTCATCCACTTTAAGAATTTCTTGGCAGCAACAACTTTAGCATCACCGATACCGGCTTTGATGGATAAATATTTATATCCGTTGAATGTCCATAATTGTTTGGCAGCATTATTAATTCTCATTGTTGGTAATTTTGAGATAGCGACTGCGTCTTCACCAACGGTGGCGACTAAGTCAGCATAGTGGTTCCATAAGACACAAGCAACGACTTCTTCAGCGGCCCAGCCAGCATCGATATCACCAGCGTCTGAGGAGATGATCCATGTATCTCCACCATATTCATAGTACATATCCATTAAGGCATCAGCAGCATATGCAGATTCTTCGGAAGCAAATGTGGTAACCATTTTGCCATCATTGTCTAATCCGAAGGTAACACCATTGGCTAAGAATGGAGATGGTCCATACCAACCATTACCCATATCCCAGTAAACTTGCTTACCTTGGGCTTTGGCTTTTGCCATGATGGAATCCATTGATCTTGCATCAGAAGCAGTAATGAATTCTGGGTTGTAGTAGAGAATGTAACCGTTGTCAGCACGGAATGGGAATCCGTAGAGATTGTCGGCATATTGACCAGCTTTAACGCCCATGTCACCATCAGTTTCTCTGACAGCTTCTTTTTCGGCGTCAGTTAAAGCGGTTAAATAACCATTCTTGGCAGCTGTTGGGATGTTATCGTCAGCGATGGCGAATATATCAGCAGCTTGAGTGATATCTTTAGCTAATTCAGCACCAACGTCACCTTCACCATAGTTTCCAGTAATGTTGATGAAGATATCTGGGTTAGCATTGTGGAATTCTTCGATTCGAGAAGTATAAACTTCAGTATCGTCAGTTGGGCACCACATTGATAATGAGACTGCACCAGCTGGGATATCAGAAGTTAATAATCCAGTATGGTGAGATTCACTTTCTTCTTCGGATTCAGAAACAACTGGTTCAGATTCACTTTCTTCTTCGCTTGTAACTACAGGTTCTTCGCTTGTAGCTTCAGAAGTAGCTTGAGATGTTGCTTCACTTGTAGCAGATGTTCCAGCAGATGTACCTTGGGAGGTTGCTCCACCGCCGCCGCAAGCAGCTAGTCCCATTGCTGTAAGAGCAAGGACTAATAAACTTTTTTTGTTAATCATTTAATTACTCTCCTTTCAAAAAATAAATTACTGCAAAGGAAAAATGTGTTTGATACAAATCACAAATTGCCTCTGCAAATGTAATTATTAATTAACATAACAATATTTTAACGGCGGTTTTACAATATGTAAAGAGAAAATGTAAGGGTTTACATTCCGATTCAATCGAAACTTTTTGACACTAAAATTTGCTCATTTTTGTCCATTTTTTGACTAAAAACAATCAAAATTCCCTTATTTATTGATTTTATCAATTAATAAAGGCCCTTAAAATTTCAATAAAAAATAATAAAAATTCCCTCTTACGAAGGAATTATAAATTTTTCAATTTTTAATAGCTTAGGCAGCTGGATAAACGGAAACTTGTTTTCCTTTTTTGCCGACTCTTTCGAATTTAACAACACCAGAAACGGTAGCAAAGAGAGTATCATCTCCACCTTTTTTGACGTTATGCCCTGGCATTATTTTTGTTCCTCTTTGTCTATAAAGAATTGAACCAGCAGTAACAGTTTCACCATCAGCAGCTTTAGCTCCAAGTCTTCTACCAGCGGAATCTCTTCCGTTCTTTGTGGAACCTACACCTTTTTTAGAAGCGAAGAGTTGAAGATCAAGAATGTATTTCATCATAGTTACTTCCTTTCTTTAATTTTAATTGTGTTTTTGTAAGATAATTCGATTGTTTTTAACTGAATTATCAAGGTTTCTAAGACGATTTCATCATGTTCGCTTAAGTTCTTATTTGCCTTCAAGTAGACATGACCGTCTTCGACTAAGACATCATAATTTTCATCATTTTCTAGAGCATTTAGTGCCCCAACAGATATTGCTGAGACTGCCGCACAAACTAAATCATGTGGATATGGAGCTGAGTTAGCGTGGCCAGAGATATCTATTGATTCAAGATATTTGCCCTCACATGAATATTCGATGTCAACTTTAACCATAATTAATTAAGCGTTAATTGCTTTGACAACAAGACATGTATAAGGTTGACGATGACCAATTTTCTTTCTTTCATTGGCTTTTGCCTTGTACTTATAGACGTAGATCTTCTTGCCTAATCCGTGTTTTTCAACTTTGCAGTCAACAGAAGCACCTTTGACAAGTGGATTTCCAACAGCTGTTTTTTCTCCACCTATAAAAAGGACTTTTTCGATTTTTACATCTTTTCCTGCTTCAACTTCGAGTTTTTCAACAAAGATTCTATCTCCAACGGAAACTTTAAGTTGTTTTCCACCAGTTTCAATAATGGCGTACATAATTTGTTCTCCTTTCCTTTTTTAAGCTTTTTTGACTCGCTTTGAAGGTAGAGATAACTCATTTAGGAACCTTTTTAATGCGGTTGAAGCCCAAAAGCAAAGGCGACAACGCTTATAATATACTCTTTCTTCTCTCTTAAGAGAAGTAAAAATTTTACTAATTTTATCTAATCAATATTTCGAATCAAATATAGCTAGAAAACATAGATTATATCGAATCTTTTTACTTCCACTCAAACTTGTATCCACCAGGAAGAGCTGCCTTACCTTCTTTAGATACGAAATATTTATAAGCAACTACAGCCATAATGACCGCAGTAAAAACTAGCATTACAGTAGCAAGAGTTAGCTCACCTACTTTAATAGAACTTAATTCATTTTGACTTAATTTAACTTCTTTCATTTTTCCCCTCCCACTATTTAGTTAGGAGAAAAAGAAAGAAAGTTTAATTTATTTTTTTAAAGATGCTAATTTTTCTAATATCGAGTTAAGAATTTCTTGATTTGCAGCAAGTTTTTCTTTTTCTAATTTAATCTTTTCTTCTTTAGCGTTTGCTAAAAATCCTGGGTTCGAAAGCATCTTAGAAGAACGAGAGATTTCAAACTCGACTTTAGATTTTTCTGCATCTAATTTAGCAAATAATTCTTCAATTGAAATATCTTCTTCAATAACTAAAGAATAGCCTTTATATGAAAGAGTTACTCCGACAACTTTCTCCGATGTAAACTCAACTTTTTTAGCAAAAACAAACTTCTCTAAATATTTCTCTATTCCTTTAAAAGGAGCTTTTGGAGAGATATAGAGATTAACTAAAGCATTAGGAGCTAATTTAGCTTCTGACTTAAAGCTTCTTACATCTTTTATCATCTCTAAAAGGAGCTTACCTTTTTCTTCATAAGTTCTTGAATAGAGTTCTTTTTCATACTCAGGATAAGATTCAAGCATGATAGATTTTTTAGCTCCAGGAAGAGAAAGATACATTTCTTCCCCAATAAATGGGGTGTAAGGATAAATAAGAAGAATAATTGATTTGATAACTTTATATAAAACTTGCTTGACGACTTCTTCATTTTCTTCTTTTAAAGAGACTTTAGACATCTCTAGATAGAAAGAACAGAAATCATCATAAACAAAGTTATATAGATAAGTTGAAGCAGCTCCAAAATGATATCTTTCCATATTTAAAGTAACTTCTTTAATCGTGTATTGAAGTCTAGAAAGAATGTATTTTTCTAGCGGTCCAAGCTCTTTTTTATCTACTTTTCTAGGAGTGAAACCTTCTCCAAGAACGCCTTCAACATATCTAGTTGCATTCCAGATTTTATTTAGATAATTTTCAGCTGAAGTAAGTTTAGTTTCGCTATATCTCATATCTAGTCCTGGAGTTGAACTAGTCGTGATGAAATATCTTAAGGCATCAATTCCGTATTTCTCGATTACATCAAGAGGATCAACACCATTTCCTGAAGATTTAGACATCTTTCTTCCTTGTTCATCTCTAACTAAACCATGGATTAAAACTTCTTTAAATGGAGCTTTACCTGTGAAATGAAGAGATTGGAAAATCATTCTAGAAACCCAGAAGAAAATAATGTCATATCCAGTAACTAAAACAGAAGTTGGGAAATATCTCTTAAAGTCTTCTGTATTATCTATCCATCCTAGTCCAGCAAAAGGCCATAAACCTGAAGAGAACCAAGTATCTAAAACATCTTCATCTTGTCTATAAATATTTAGATCTGGCTCGGTCTCACTAACTAAGATTTCTCCAGTTTCTTTATGATAATAAGCAGGAATTCTATGTCCCCACCATAACTGTCTAGAAATACACCAATCTTCGCAGTTTTTCATCCAATTCTTTAAGATTTTCTCAAATCTTTTTGGAATGAAACTAACTTTATCTGGTCCATTTTGATTAGCTAAAACTGCTTCAGCAAGTGGCTTCATTTTTACAAACCACTGTTTAGAAAGCATAGGTTCAACTACAACATCGCTTCTTTCAGAATGTCCTACGTTATGAATAATTTTCTCAATATGATCTAGATGTCCATTATTTTTAATTTCTTCAACTAATTTTTCTCTACATTCATATCTATCTAGACCTTTATATTTTCCAGCTAGAGAATTCATCTTAGCTTCTTCATCCATACATTTAATGAACTTAAAGCCGTATTTCTTTCCTAATAGGAAGTCGTTAGGATCATGAGCTGGAGTACATTTCATAACACCAGTTCCAAAAGAAATATCCACATAAGAATCCCCCATGATTGGAAGAGCTTCTCCATTAGCTGGGTTAATTGCATATTTTCCGATTAAATCTACATATCTAGGATCTTTAGGATTAACAAATACTGCTGTATCTCCAAACATTGTTTCTGGTCTAGTAGTTGCAACAATTAAAGTTTTATCGCTATC
>JAXFZD010000044.1:0-9600 GCA_034185265.1 Bacilli bacterium
CACATTTCCCCGTTAATTCACCGGTGATTTACGGGGTTTTCTTTCTAAATATATGGATTAAGTATAAGAAAATAAAAAAGTTAAAAAAATAGTTGCAAATTATTAAAGCGGTTTTAAATTATGCCCATAGAAAAATATGGTTAAGCAAAGTTACGTCTATTTCTATTATTATTTTTACCCTAGAGGTAATCAATAGCTCTAAGGCGTTTTGCTTGTGGTGCTCTTGATTATAAAAGATAGATAGGCGCCACAGAATATGATACAATACGCGGTGCCGAAACGAAGGCATCTATTTTTTTGCCAAGAGACGGAAGGAGAGGAATATGAAAAAAGCCAGATTAATTCTTATGGGGACTAGCATGTTAGCCTTAGCTTCATGCGGAGGAAACGGAGGAACCCCAGCAGCAAGTAGTTCAGCAAGTAGTGCAGCAAGTAGTTCAGCAAGTAGTGCAGCAAGTAGTTCAGCAAGTAGTGAAGTCTCGTCAGAAGCTTCAAGTGCAAGTTCTGCTGAAAAAGATTTCGTAGTTGGAGTTAGTCAATGGGCGAGACATCCAGCATTAGATGCTGCAACAAATGCTTTTAAAGCAAAATTAATTGAAGAATTAGGAAGCCATGTTACATTTATTGATGGAGTTGCTAATGGAGATATTTCTGTTGCTCAATTAATTGTTAACAATTTTATTTCAAATAATGTTGATTTAATTCTTGCAAATGCAACACCTTGTTTACAAATTGCTTCTTATGCAACAGAAACAATTCCAGTTTTAGGAACTTCTATTACTGATTATGGCGTAGCTTTAGATATGCCAGTAACTGAAGGAGTTGTCGGAGGAAATATTTCCGGAACAAGCGACTTAGCTCCATTAGATGAACAAGCCGCTATGATTAAGGAATTCTTCCCTGACATCCAAAAGGTAGGTTTATTCTATTGTTCTGCTGAAGCAAACTCAGTTTTCCAAGTAAATAGTGTGGCTTCTTATTTACATGAAATGAATATCCAAACAGAAGTATTTACTTTCTCTGATAGTAACGATATTTCTATGGTTCTTAGCGGTGCTTTATCTGCTTGTGATGCTTTATACATTCCAACAGATAATACATGTGCTGATAACGCTGAACTTATTGGATCTTATGCTATAGATGCAGGAAAACCAGTTTTTGCTGGTGAAGAAAATATTTGTAAAGGTTGTGGAATTGCAACCTTATCAATTTCTTATGAAAAAATTGGAACTATCACAGGTGAAATGGCTGTTGAAATCTTAAGAGATGGTGCTGATATTTCAGAAATGGCTATCAGATATGATGATTCATCAGTTAAAAAATATAATAAGGAAATGTGTGATGCCTTAGGAATTACAGATATTCCAGAAGGTTACATTGAATTAGAATAACATGTTTACCTGGTTAGGATATGCAACTTCTCTTAGAGCAGTTTTAGTTCTAGGCTGTATCTGGGGAATTATGGGTATTGGAGTATACATTACCTATAAGATTTTAAAGATTGCTGATTTAACTGTTGATGGCTCTTTTGTTTCTGGAGCCGCTGTAACTTTCATTGTATTAAAAGCCACAGGAAATCCTATGCTTGCCTTGTTTACGGGATTTTTAATGGGCATGGGAGCAGGTTTGGTTACAGGTTTATTACATACATTGTTAGGAATTCCAGCTATTTTGTCTGGAATTTTAACGCAGATTGCTCTTTGGAGTATAAACCTAAAACTAATGGGACCTAATGCTGCTTTTAATAGAGTAATGAAGAACGCATCCTTAATTACTTCTTCTAATATTTGGGATGCTGCCTGGAAAGTGGCAATTATTCTAGTTGTGATAATAGCTGTTTTATACATTTTCTTTGGAACAGAACTTGGCGCTTCTATTAGAGCAACAGGAAACAATGAAAAGATGGCTAGATCTCAAGGAATAAATACTAAATTTGCTACTGTTTTAGGATTAATGATTTCTAACGGATTAGTCGCTTTTGCTGGCGGACTATTGACTCAATATAACGGTAATTTCGATATTAAGATGGGAATTGGCTCTATTGTTACTGGTCTATGTGCAATTATTATTGGTGGAGCAATATTCTCAAAAATCGGAAAGAATTTTGCTGTTAGATTATTTGGAGTTGCTGTTGGTGCAATGGTTTACTTCTTCGTCTATCAAACAGTCATCTTCTTAAGATTCGATACAGATTTGCTTAAACTTATTTCTGCTGTCGCAGTTGCTCTAGTTTTAGGAATTCCTTATATCAGGAAGCATTATGGAACGGCGATTTCTAAGCGAATAAAAAACAGGAAATTAAGGAAAAGGGACGACACGTATGCTTGATTTGATAAATATTAAGAAAATTTTTAACAAGGGCAGTGCCGCCGAAACTGTTGCTATAGAGAATCTTTCTTTATCTATTGAACAAGGTGATTTTATCACTGTAATTGGTGGTAATGGAGCTGGTAAATCAACCATGCTTAACATTATCAGTGGTTCTATAGATTATGATGAAGGTATTGTGTCATTAAACGGAAACGACATTTCTTTCTTTTCTGAACATAAAAGAGCTCCATATTTTGGAAGAGTCTTCCAAGATCCTATGATGGGAACTGCACCTGATATGACAATTATGGAGAATTTATCTCTAGCTTATAGAAGAGGTAAGATTCATTCTCCTTTCTTATGGTCAACTTCTAGAAGAGAAAAAGAATATCTTACTGAACAAGTTAAGAGCCTTGGTCTTGGATTAGAAAATAAACTAAATCAAAAGGTTGGACTTCTCTCTGGCGGACAAAGACAAGCTATTACTTTGCTTATGGCAACTTTAAGACATGAGCCATCTCCTAGAGTAATTAAAAGAGATTATGTACGCTTTGTTTCTTCTAATAAAAAAGAAGCAAAAATCGAAGTAATAGAAGCCGTAAAAGCTGCAAAAACCACTTATCTTTCTAAAAAACGCGAGATTTTACTTAATCTTAAAGAATCTCCAAAAGAGAAAAGAACTGCTATAGCTGAAGCTAAACAAGAATTTAGAAAAGCTATTGAAAAGTATGATTTAACTAAACAAATTCTTCTCTTAGATGAACATACAGCTGCTCTTGATCCTAAAACTGCTGCTAAAGTTCTAGACCTTACTAAGAAAGTAGTTGAGGAGAAACAACTCACTACAATTATGATTACACATAATATGAAAGATGCTATTAAGTATGGAAATCGACTTATTATGCTTTCTAAAGGGAAAGTAATTTATGATGTAAGAGGCGAAGAAAAATCTAAACTAACTGTCAAAGAACTTCTCGATAAATTCACAGAAGCAAGTAAAGATGATTACCTCTCAGATGCAACTATTTTAGGATAAATAATTATAATTATTGTTGACTTAACTAACTGATATAGTATAGTAAACTAGATTAGTTAGTTTTTTTAACAAAAAGGAGGACTTATGAAAATTGCAATTTCCGCTGAATCTCAAATAGATTTAAGCCAAGCTGATATTAAAAAATACAAAATTCAAATAGTTCATATGTATATTACAAAAGGAGATAAAACGTATTTGGATAATGAATTTTCTTTAGCCGAATTATTTGAATACACTGAAAAAACTGATGAATTCTGCCATACATCTGCTACTAATGTTGGAGATTATGAAGATCATTTCAATTCTTTATTAAAGGAATATGACGAAGTAATTCACCTTGCGATTTCTTCAGGATTATCATGTGGATATCAAAATGCTTTGATTGCTAGAAATGATAATCCACGCATACATGTAATTGATACTCTAGCTTCAAGTGGAGGAAGTGCTTTATATGCTGTTTTAGCTTCTAAACTTGTTAGTGAAGGAAAAAGCGTTGATGAAATTATAAGCGAAGTAACTTCAAGAATTGGAAAAAGAGAATGTACATTCCAAATAAACACACTTGATTACATTTATAGAGGTGGAAGATGCTCTAAAGTAACTAGATTTGGAACTAATTTACTTAAAATCAAACCTGTTATAGTTTGTGAAGAAGATGGAAAACTTCATTTAGGAAAACTTCATAGAGGTAAAATGAGCAAATGCGTTAATGAATATTTTGAAGAAACTCTTTCTAAACCAAATATTGATTATTCATTCTGTGTTATGGAATATTCAACTCTTGATGAAGAAGGCAAGAAACTCTATGAGGAATCCATAAATAAAGTAAAAGAAGCGGGATTTAAGGAGATTTTGCTAGGAGAATGCTCTCCAATTGCTGCATATCACGCAGGTCCAAACATCATTGGTATTCAATTCTTCTATACTAAATAGAGCCAAAAACAATAGGAAAGAGAGTCACGAATTAATCGTGACTTTTTTGCTTTTCTTGTAATGAGTTATAAAAACAAAAAGTCATGTATTGTCTTTGGGGAAAATCTCATTAATATTTCCTCAAGAATGGAAGAAAATTGTTTTTACTATGTTGATGAATCAGGTTCTATGGTTTTAGATCATAAAGGACTTGAGAATTTTATTATTGCTGTAGTAAAAATTAGAGATAAGAAAAAAGTAAAAAAGATCTTTGATAGACTTTATGTACAGCATAAAAATGATTATTTTGTAAAGTCATCCAATAACAAATTTGAAATCCATACAAATAAGCTTCATAGGAATAAAAAGCTAGCGCTGGCCGACTATTTTTGTAGAGCAGGACTAATAGAAGTTTTCTTTATAAAAGTCTCAAATGATCTAATTATTGAAAATGATTTCTATTCTAATAAAGCAAGAGCTTTCAATTATTTATTAGACATATTCTTTAGATATCAAATAGCTAAAGATAATATCCCAGCAAATTCTAATCATACTTTATTTATAGATAATAGAAATGTAGCGGTGCAATCGCTTAAATCTTTAGAAGATTATCTTAATGTATCTCTTAAATTAGAAAGAAGATTAGCGAAAAACTTTTTAGTTAATTATGTTGATTCAGCTAATGTTCCTTTCGTTCAAATAGCAGATTTCTTCTCAAATTTTTATTATTGCTACCTTTATAATCCTTCCTTCTATCAAGCAAAATTTAAACGTCTAGTTAGGGAAGGCGTGATTAAATCAGTTTTTAATTTTCCAATCAAAAAAGATAGACAATGACAAAAAATCTAAATTTTATGTATTGAATATTTTTTATACTCTAAGTAAGATAACCATGAGCAAAGAGTAAGACTTATTTGACTCCATCTTCTAGGTAAATGTAGTGTATCTGCATAGTCTAATAAGCGATTTGCTTTTTATTTTGTCGCTTCAAATAATCCGATAGATACAGCATTATCTAGGTTAAGAGAATCAATTTCTTTTGATATTTTTATAATTACTGGAGTTCCTTTATTTAAATAAGAATCATCTAAACCTGTCGCTTCGTTTCCAAAAATTAAAGAGAAAGGTTTCTTAAAGTTAACTTCTGAAAGAGAAGCAGTAGCTTTTAGCATAAATGGATAAAGATTGTTTTCTTTAAAATTCTTTTCATAATCTTCAAAAGAAGCAAATAATTCAACATTTAAAGAGAAGATCGCTCCCATGGAAGCTCTAACTACTTTAGGATCAAATATATCTGGACATGGTTTAATTATCGCAACGTTTTTAATGCCGAATCCTAAAGAAGAGCGGAGGATGGTACCCAAATTCCCCATATTTGAAGGGTTAACTAAAACCAAGTGAGAAGAATTTTTTTCGAGGTTCTTATACTCTTTTTTAAACTCTCCGATCATCATACAAGATTCTTTATTTGCTAAAGCAGAAAAAATCTTTTCGTTATTTCTAATTAATGGGATTTTCTTCTCTAGACAAAATGATTTAACTTTAAAGAAAGCTTCATTTTCTACTTGTTTAGGATGAATATAGATTCTTTGAAGTAAAGAAGGTGATTTATTTATGAGCTCAAAAACTAAAGTAGTTCCTAATGCATATGATATATCAGAGGTTTTTTCGTACTTTAACATAAAGTGATTTTACTCTTTTTTATCGCAGTTTGATAGGATAGTGTAGAATATATTCATATGAAGAAAGTTAGGATAAGAACAATTGTATTTGGCTGCTTATTTCTTGTTTGCGCATTTTTAATTGTTTTTTCTGCGACTAGAAGCCAACAAACTCATATTGACGAAGGCGGATTTATCTCTAACTTAATAAACATAATTTTCTTTGGAGAAAGACTAAGTAAACCTGAACTAGAAAATATAGTTAACTCTTTCTTAGCAAAATTTTTAGGTCACTTCTCTTTGTTTGCTCTAGACTCTTTATTCTTCATTTTATTTTTAAGAAGTTTAAATGTATCTAAGATAAAAATAATAATTAGTGGAACTATCTTAGGATTATGTTTAGCCTCTTTAGGAGAGATTTTAGAAATATTTGCTTCTGAAAGAGTCTCTTCTCTTAATGATGTAATATTAAATTATGCAGGATTTTTACTTCCTTCATTCCTTATATTTATGAATAAAAAATAGTTTTTAAGTTGGTTTTGCGGGGATTTTAACTAATCTTCAAGATAAATTCTCTTTTTAAATTTACCTGCAATAAGCTGATTAATGAACGCCATAAACCAAGCAATTAGGAAAGTTAAAACTAAGAAAAGAAGAAAGTAGACAATAGAAAGATTGTAGTTTTGATTTAAGATAACGTAAGGATATTTTCCTCCGTTAGTAAAATAAACATTTTTCCAAATTAGGACTCTGCAGTAAATAAAAGCGCAGTAGAAGAATGGGAAAATGATTGCTAGATAACTTCTATGTTTTCTAACAGTTCCTTTTATACAGAATAAAAGCCAATCTAAAATAGAGAAAATAGCGCACCCGCTTATTAATAATCCCATAGGAAGAGATACAAATTCATAGTCATAAGGAAGAACTAGAAATAGGAATCCTAATAAAGAAATTACAGAATAAATAGTAGAGAGGAATCTTACTGGCATATAAAATCCAGCAGGGATTCCTTTATTTCCTCTAGTTAAGTCATATGCGTTACAAAGAGTTTCTATTCCTAGGATAAATATTTCAAAAATAGCGCTTAAAATTGAGAAATGAAGCAATATTTCCCAAGAATTGTAGTTTGTTTTAAATGTGTAGATAAAAGCAACTAAAAGAAGTGTAAATGCAACTGTTCTATAAGCTAATCCAAAATATCTACTACGCACTACCATATCCATATAATCTTATCACTTTTATTTTCATTAGCAATTAGAGTAAACTTTTTACATGCCAATTTATTTAAAATTAAAAGATGATCAATATGAAGTTGGTGGAACTAAACACACTAGAAAAATAGCTAGAGCCATCTTAATTGATCAAGATAATAAAGTTTGTTTACATTCGATCCATAGAGATGATGCTTTTGGTAATCAATATTATTTTGAGACTCCTGGAGGAGGAGTTGATGAAGGAGAAAGTTTTAAACAAGCACTAAAAAGAGAAATTAGAGAAGAAGTAGGCTGCGAAATTGAAATAATAGAATATTTAGGCCAAGTAATTGATTTCTATAACAAAATTAATCGTAAAAACATCAATCATTTCTTTTTAGCTAGGGTTAAGTCTTTTTCTTCTAAACATTTTGTTTCTGAAGGAGATTTATTTATTCAAGATACAAAGTTTTATGAAATTGATGAAGCAATTAGACTTATGGAGACCCAAGAAGACTTTGGAGTTTCCCTTCTAGTTAAAAATAGAGAGTTACCTTTTTTAAAATTAGTTAAGAATAAACTCAAATAATAGGTATTTTTTCAAGTTTATACTTGAATTTATTGCTATCTTTCAATAATATAATGCGGCTGGCGCAATTGGTGAAACGGTTAACACAACCGGCTGTGAACCGGTGACGAGTGGGTTCGACTCCCATATTGCGCCCCAAACTTGTTAAAAATGCTCCTTAAGTTTCAAACTAGGGAGCTTTTATTATATGAACAATTTGATGCAAAAAGGTGCAATTAATGAATCACTTTATCTTGCAAAAAGGTGCAATTAATGATAAACTTAAGCCATGAAAAGAAAATATTTAGATGATTTAATTAAGTGGAATGCTGACCCACAAAGAAAGCCTTTAATGGTGTGGGGAGCTCGACAAGTAGGGAAAAGCTATTTAATTGAAGAACTTTTTGCAAAAGTTTATTACAAAGATAGATATAAAAGAATTGATTGTTCCGACGATTCGGATTTTGTTGATTATGTTTTTAATAACGACAAACTATCTAAAGTACTAGAATATATCGAAATAAAATATGATTTTAAACCCGACAAAAATCATCTTTTAATATTCGATGAAGCGCAAGAATGTTTACCAATTGTAAAGATGATGAAACATTTTTGTGAGCAAAGAAGAGATATACCTGTTATTGTTACAGGATCTTTGGTTAGATTGAAGATTCTAAGAGATGCGCATAAACGTGGTGGATATGCAAACAATACAAAATTTTTGTTTCCTGTTGGAAAAATAAATCAACTTTACATGTATCCATTAAGTTTTGATGAATTCTTAATGAATTTTAATAACAAAGCTTATGAGTATTTAAAGAGAACATATAAAAATAATGAACAAATCGACTTTTTAATGCACAAAGATTTAATAGATATGTTTAACGACTACCTCTTTGTTGGTGGCATGCCTGAAGTGGTAGATACCTTCTTAAATAATCAACAAAATCGACCAGAAGCTTTTGAAAAAGTTGTTGCGAAAACAAAAGAAATTTATGATGACTATCTTGCTGATATGGATTTATATCAGGCATCACCAGAATCAATTATAAGGAGTAGATCCATTTACAAAGATATATATAAACAACTGAACAAGGAGAATAAAAATTTCAAATTTTCACTTACTGAAAATGGCGCTAAAAGTAGAGATATGGCTAATCCAATTGGGTGGTTAGTGACCGCTAAAGTAGTTAATCAATCATTCTTGTTAAAAGAAAAAGTTACTTCTCCGTTAATTAAAGACGAAGATTCACTAATGAGATTATATTTGTCAGATATTGGCATGTTTACATACCAAAGTGGTTTAAATGCTAAAACTTTCCTTTCTAATAAAGATAATGCTTTATCGGGTATTTTCTATGAAACATTTGTTTCAACGGAACTAATCTCTAGAGGGTTTGAATTATTTTATTGGAAAGGAAAAAGGGACAGTGAATTAGAGTTCGTAGTGAATGTTGGAACTAGAATAATTCCAATCGATGTCAAAAAAGGCAAAGATAAAATGAGTTCACTTGAAGAATTCAGACAACACAACAAAAAAGATATTGCTATCAAAATATCCTCCAATCAATATGGTTATGATAAGCAGCAAAAATTATTAACAGTCCCGTTTTATTACGTATCATTTTTGCTAGATGATTTGCAAAAAGGTGCAATTATTGAAGAGTGATTTTACGCAAAAAGGTGCAATTAATGATATTTATTAGGCATTTATCGCGTACAAAATTAAAAAAATGACGCATTTAAGGCGTACATCAAGGACATCATGATGATATACGACCAAAGCATAATTGTTGGTCGTTTTTCTGTATGACGGGCATGTCATATATCTACGGTGAAAGTCCGAAGGGAGGTATTTGCCGACCAACCCGATAGCGAATCCCAAAGTGCCTCTAGGTAACTATGCATGAAAAGAAGGGA